>NZ_JBEZFZ010000005.1:232440-782228 GCF_040649735.1 Nonomuraea sp. NPDC048892
GCTGAACGGCTCCCTGCGCTGAACGGCTCCCTGCGCTGAACGGCTCCCTGCGCTGAACGGCTCCCTGCGCTGAACGGCTCCCTGCGCTGAACGGCTCCCTGCGCTGAACGGCTTCCTGCGCTGAACGGCCCTCCGCGCTGAACGCGGCGCACGCGCGGGGCGGCAGGAGGCTGTTCGGGTGGGGGATGATCGGTATACGGTCGGGCGGTACTGGTCCTCCTCCCCCTCCAAGGAGCGGCATACCGTGCGATCCCGGTTCCTGGCCGCGCTGGCGGCCGCGATGGCCGTCCTGACGGCCCT
Source organism: Nonomuraea sp. NPDC048892 (assembly GCF_040649735.1). Classification (NCBI taxonomy): domain Bacteria; kingdom Bacillati; phylum Actinomycetota; class Actinomycetes; order Streptosporangiales; family Streptosporangiaceae; genus Nonomuraea; species Nonomuraea sp. NPDC048892. The sequence goes on from NZ_JBEZFZ010000005.1 coordinate 232,741, forward strand.
CACGCTCAACGCCCCTCCTGCCGCGGCGCAGGACGACCTGCTGGACAGGCTCAAGGCCATCCCAGGGCTCACCGTGGTGTCGGAGACCCAGCCGACCGGCTACCGGTTCTTCGTCATGACCTTCACCCAGCCGGCCGACCACCGCCACCCCGGCAAGGGGACCTTCCAGCAGCGGCTCACCCTGCTGCACCGCTCGGCCGACGCGCCCGTGGTGCTCTACACCGGGGGATACGGGCTGCCCGCCACCCCCACGGCCTCCCGTACCGAGCCGACCCGGCTGCTGGACGGCAACCAGGTCTCCGTCGAGCACCGCTTCTTCAGCCCCTCCCGTCCGTCGCCCGCCGACTGGGACGACCTGACGATCTGGCAGGAGGCGACCGACGAGCACCGGATCGTCCAGGCGCTCAAGACCGTCTACTCCGGCAAATGGATCCAGACCGGAGCCAGCAAGGGCGGCATGACGTCGGTCTACCACCGCCGCTTCTACCCCGCCGACGTGGACGGCGTGGTGGCCTACGTCGCGCCCGACGACCCGGTGAACCAGGCGGACCAGACCTACGACCGCTTCTTCGACCGCGTCGGCACCCCCGCCTGCCGCGCCGCGCTGCGGACCGTGCAGCGCGAGGCGCTCAAGCGCCGCGACCGCATGGTGGCGCTGCTGGAGGCCGACGCCGCGCGTAACGGCTACACGTTCACGAGGACGCTCGGTAGCGCCGACCGCTCGTTCGAGATGACGATCCTCGACACGGCGTGGGCCTTCTGGCAGTACATGTCCGAGGCGGACTGCGCCGCCGTGCCGCCCGCGAGCGCCACGGACGAGGAGCTGTACACCTGGATCGACGCCGTCACCTTCTTCGGCTTCTACACCGACCAGGGCCTGGAGTACTACTGGCCGTACTACTACCAGGCGTCCACCCAGCTCGGCTGGCCCGACCTGAAGTTCGCGCACCTGCGCGGGCTGACCCGCCACCGCGGCCTCTACCACCCCAACTCGGTGCTGCCCGCCGAGCTGCGCTCCCGGCACGACCCGCGCCCGATGCTCGACGTGGACCACTGGGTGCGCACCCGGTCGGAGCGCATGCTCTTCGTCTACGGGCAGAACGACCCGTGGAGCGCGGAGCGGTTCACCCCGAGCCGGCGTGACTCCTACCTCTACGTCGCGCCCGGCTCCAACCACGGGGCGAGCATCGCGCGGCTGACCGAGGCGGACCGGCAGGCGGCCACCGCCACGCTGCTGCGCTGGGCGGACGTGCCGCAGGCGCGGCGGCTGCCGGAGGCGGCCAGCCTGCCCGACGACGACATGCTCATCGACCGCCGCACCCACTGACCGCCGCACCTACTGACCGCTCCCTGCGCGCCCGCCTCGTTTTGGCAGGCGCGCGGGCGGCGGTCAGCCCGTCCCGGCGGGTGCGCGGGCCGGCGCGGCCGTTCCCCAGGACACCAGCCGCTCGCGAACCTCCCGCCGGACGGGCAACGCCAGCGCGTCGCGGTACGCACGTTCCAGCAGGTCCGCGAGCTCGACCCGGGCGCCGCCCGACTCGGCCGAGCGGACCGCCGCCTCGACCATCGCCAGGCTGCCCAGGTTGCGGGCGATGGACCCGGACGGCTCCACCCCGCTCCGCAGCGCCGCGACGAACTCCGCCAGCGCCCCCGCGATCTCCTCGCCGGCGCCGGGCGGCACGTCGGCGGCGCCGTCCAGGCTGGAGGTGACCCGGTCCACGCCGTCCCACGTCGCGCTCCCGCCGGCGCCGACCGCGCGCCACTCGCCGTTCCACGACGTCTCCAGCCCGTCCGCGCACCAGCTTCCGCTGTAGACGTAGCGGGCACCGCCGTCGAAGCGGAACGTCGCCGTCGCGGAGGCGTCCCCTCGATACCAGCTCCATGACGGGTTCCAGCTCTCGCACACGACCGAGACCGGCTCCGTCCCGAGCAGGTAGCGGGCCGCGTCGAAGGCGTGGATGGCCATGTCCACCAGCAGCGGCTGCGGCATCTCGGCGCGGAAGCCGCCGAACCTCGGGGCGCGGTAGAAGCCGGTGGTGAGCAGGCCGGGAGGCCCGAGCGCGGCGATCCGCTCCCGGTAGGCGGCCAGCGCGGCGTAGTAGCGGCGCGACTGGCTGATCATCAGCAGCCGCCCGGACGCCTGCGCGGCCGCGGCCTGCACGAGCGCCTCGGCCAGCGTCGGCGCGGCCGGCTTCTCGCACAGGACGGGGACGCCGGCGAACAGCGCCTCGACGCTGACCTCGGTGTGGGCCTCGGGGACGGTGACGTTCACGACGGCGTCCGGCCGGGTGGCCGCCAGCAGGGTGCCGAGCGAGGCGCCCACCTCGGCGCCGCCGCCGACCGAGCGCACGGCCTGCTCCGCCCGCGCCACGTCGAGGTCCGCGACCCCGACCACCTCGACGTCGGGGGAGGCGGCCAGCGTACGCAGCCAGGCCAGCCCCATCGCGCCCGCCCCGACCTGGACGACGCGGAGCCCGCTCACTGGGCCCGCTTCACGGGGCCGTGCTGGGGAAGAAGTCGCCGGTGTCGTGACGCCGCACCGCGGGTAGCTCGCGCCTGGACCGGTCGCCGGCCGCCCACTCGACGCCGTTCGCGATGACCTGGAGCACGTCCGGATGGTGGTAAACGGGAAAGTCCTGGTCGCCGGGGCTGAAGTAGAAGATCCTGCCGTTGCCGCGGCTGAAGGTGCAGCCGCTGCGGAACACCTCGCCGCCGGTGAACGAGCTGATGAAGACGAGCTCGTCGGGCACGGGAATGTCGAACTGCTCGCCGTACATCTCCTGGGCGGGGATCACGATGGGGTGGGGAATGCCGCGCGCGATGGGATGGGTGGGAGCGACCGTCCAGACCAGCTCGCGGTCATTCTCGCTGCGCCAGCGCAGCGAGCACGTGGTGCCCATGAGCCTGGTGAAGATCTTCGAAAAGTGGCCCGAGTGCAGCACCAGCAGCCCCATGCCCGACAGCACGTGCCGGTGCACCCGATCCACCACCTCGTCGGCCACCTCGCCGTGCGCGGCGTGCCCCCACCAGGTGAGCACGTCGGTGCCGGCCAGCACCTCCTCGGTCAGGCCGTGCTCGGGCTCGTCGAGCGTGGCTGTGCCCACGGTGGCCCGCCCGTCCAGGCGGGCCTCGATGCCGCGCCGGATCGCGTTGTGCATGCCGTCCGGATAGATCTCGGCGACCTTCGGCTCGACCTGCTCGTGCCGGTTCTCACCCCACACCGTGACGTGAATGGCTCCCACGACAGTCCTTTCCTCGGCGTTCGATCAGCGGGTTCGGCGATTTCGGTACGGAGCCACGCGCGGCCGGTCGGCGTTGATTTATCAAAGCGCTTTACCATGCTCACTTGTGCAGTATGTTGCGCCGTTCTGTTGGTGATGTCAATAACAAGTCAAGCGTTTATGGAAGCCCCCGGGGCGATATAGTCGCCAGTGCTTCGCACGCCCGCGCCTGATGGGGAGGCGGCCTCGATGGTCACGATGCGCGACGTCGCCGAGCGGGCCAACGTCTCGATCGCCACGGTCTCGTTCGTCGTCAACGGCAGCAAACGGGTCTCCCCTGAGACGCGCGCCCGCATCGAGGCGGCCATCCAGGAGCTCAACTACCGGCGCAACGTCGTCGCCCGCGCCCTGGCCAGCTCGCGCACACGCATCCTCGCCCTGCTCCACCCCGATCTGGAGTCCCGGCCCAACGCCACGGTGATCCAGTTCGTCATGGGGGCGGCCCACGGGGCGCGCGAGCGCGGCTACGACCTGGTGCTGTGGCCGGTCAACGACGACGAGCAGATGTCCCACCTGCTGGCCGGCGGGCTCGTGGACGGCGTGCTGCTCATGGAGGTGCGGATCCGCGACCCTCGGGTCGAGCGGCTGCTGGCGTCGGGGGTGCCGTTCGCGCTGATCGGCCGTACCGAGAAGGACGACCTGCCGTACGTCGACATCGACTTCGCCACCACGATCGAGCGGGCGGTCGCGCACCTGCGCTCCTTCGGCCACGAGCGCATCGCGCTGGTCACGCAGCGCACGAAGGCGCAGGCCGGCCACGAGCCAGGCCGGATCACGCGGGTCGAGTCCGCCTACCTCGACGCCATCGCGCCGCTCGGGGCCCCGCCCGCCATCGTCGCGGTGGAGGGCACGTCCGCCGGGGGCCGTGAGGCCGCGAGCGTGCTCGGCGCGGACTTCCCCGACTCGACGGCCGTGATCCTGGTCAACGAGGGCGCCTCGGCGGGGCTGGTCAAGGGGTCGCGGGCGCTCGGGCGGCGCGTCCCCGAGGACCTGTCCATCATCTCGGCGGCCACCACGCGCGAGCTGGGCGAGATGATCGAGCCGGCCCTGACCGTCATGGCGGCGCCTGCCCCCGAGCTGGGGCGCCTGGCCGCCGACGCCCTGATCGACCAGCTCGAAGGCGTCCAGGACGCGCCGCCGCACGTCCTGATCCCGTGCGCCCTGGAGCCGGGCCAGTCGGTCGGCCCCGCGCCCGCGGGCTGAGTCGCGGACAGAGCGGGTGCTCACCGCCCGGGGTCCTGCGGCGACTATGTACCGTTATGGGTGCTGAAACGGATTTGTCGGGGAATCTCCCGAGGTTAGCGGCGAAGGCGACGACTGTGTTCTGCTGACCCTCGGGGGAGACTGCGTGAGCACACGGTTGGGCCGCTCGCTGCGGACACGGCTGGCGATGTTCGCCGGCATAGCGATGCTGCTGCTGTACATCGTCGTCAGCGCGTCCGTCTTGTACGGCATCCGCAATGAGGCCTCGGCCGCCAGGGCGCACGACATCAGGGGCAAGACCATCACGGTGCTGCTCATGATCAAGCGTGGCAACCTGCCTCAGGTGCTGGACCCGGCTGGACTCGACGGCCTCCAGGTACTCAACCCGCAGGGCGAGCCGGTCGCCTGGACCCCCAACCTGGCCGGCCAGCCCCGGGTGACCGCCGAGATCCCCCACCTGCGCCAGACCAACGACTACGCCGTGCTGTGCGACCTGCCCGCCTTCGACCACCAGTGCCAGATCGCGGTGGTGCTGATCGCGTACCAGCCGGACGGGGAGTGGAAGATCTACGGCTTCGGCCCGGCCGTCCCCTGGTACGTGAGCCCGCAGGTGCTCATGTTCCAGATCGGCCTGGCGGTGGCGCTGGTCGCGCTGACCTGGTTCGGCGTCTCGCGCGTCGTGGCCCAGACGCTCGCGCCCGTCGGCGACATCACCAGGAAGCTCGCCGAGATCAGCGCGGGCGGCGGCGGCATGCGTGTGCCCGTGCCGGAGTCCGACGACGAGATCAAGGCCCTGTCGGAGACCGCGAACGAGATGCTGGGCCGGCTGGAGTCGGCCCTGGAGCAGCAGCGGGTACTGATGGAACGGCAGCGCAGGTTCGCCGCCGACGCCTCGCACGACCTGCGCAGCCCGATCACGGCGATGCGCGCCCAGATCGAGGACGCCCTGCTCCATCCCGACGACACCGACTGGCGGGAGACGGGCGCCGCGGTGCTGGCCAGCCTGGACCGGCTCCAGGCCATCGTGACCGACCTGCTCACGCTGACCAAGCTGGACGCCGGTGCCGCCGACAACCGTGAGCCCCTCGACCTGAGCGAGCTGATCGCCGCCGAGACCGCGAGGCCGCGCCACAAGCAGATCGTCACCACGCTGCAGCCGGGCCTGCGCGTCATGGGCGACCGGCTCCAGCTGGCCCGCCTGCTGACGAACCTGCTCGACAACGCCGAACGGCACGCCGAGTCGAAGATCGTCGTGACCGCCCGGCAGGAAGGCGACGACGCCGTGATCGAGGTGGTCGACGACGGCGCCGGCATCGCGCCGGACCAGCGTGAGATCGTCTTCCAGCGCTTCACCCGCCTCGACGCCTCCCGCAGCCGCGACGCCGGCGGCACGGGGCTCGGGCTGGCCATCGCCCGCGAGATCGCCTCGATCCACCTCGGCACGCTGACCCTGGAGGACTCCGACGTCGGCGCCAGGTTCGTCCTCCGGATCCCGATCTCGGAGGACTGACCGGCCTTCGCGGGTGACCGGGCTTTTTGAAGGTGACCGGTTTTGGCGGCTGAGCGGTCGGGGAGAGCCGGCCGCCTGCTGACGAGGACCCAGCGCTCCCGGCGGGCCGGCCGCCGTTCAACGCAGCTGGTAGGCGTGCCAGCGGCCCGGCATCCCGGCCGCCTCCCAGGGCCGCAGGAACGGCGCGGGCGTCGGGCCTCCCCGGTCCACGGCCACCACCCGCGTGCCCGTGCCCGGCGCCCCGCGCACCTGGGCCGGCGCCTCCTGCGGCCAGCTCAGGACCGGGTAGCCGTGGCAGCCCATCCGGTAGGCGATCATCACCGCGTGCTCGCCGTAGACCAGGCAGGGCGGCCTGACGTCCATGGCCAGCAGGGCGCGGGCCACCCGGACGTCGTCCCCGCGCCTGGCCAGCCCGCCCGTGACGACCTTCTCCAGCGTGATCCCCTGAAGGACGACCTGGGCCACCACACCGGCGGCCACGAGCCCGGCCAGGGCGGGGCGCCGGCCGGGCGACCACACGGCGTGCGCGACGGGCAGGGCCAGCAGCGCGTACGCGGGCAGCAGGAAGCGGGGCGCCGCGTACCCGACGAGGAAGGCGTACGGCACGGCCATGGCCAACCCGCAGCCGGCGGCCAGCACGAACCCCGGCAAGCTGGGCACGCCGCAGGGTACACCGCTGGGCACACGCGGGTCGCTGGGGCGCAGGGTCGCGGCCGGCTGATCGCGGCATGGGACCTCGGCCGGGTGATCGTGGCGCCGGGCCGTGGGTGATCGGTCGTGTCGGCGGGCGGCGTACAGGCCGAGCAGGGCCAGGACGGGAACCGCGATCAACCAGACCAGCCACGGCGTCACGACGGGCCCGCAGTCCGCGGGAGGGCGGCACAGCAGCGGCCCGTCGAGCGCCCTGACGTGATCGAGGAGCGAAACGTGCAGGCCGGTCTCGTTCGCCGCACCGGCCGCGTGCCAGCGCGCCGCCAGGCCGCCGAAGCGCACGTACGCCTCGACGATCCAGTCCGCCCAGCCCACGGCCAGTCCGGCCACGAGGGCGACCCCGGCCCGCCGGCACCTCCATCCGGGCCTGGCCAGGGCGAGCGCGAGCGGGAGCACGAGCCAGACGTTGTCCGGCGGGCGCAGCAGCGCCACGGCCGCCACGCTCAGCGCCAGCCCGGCCGCCGGCCCGAGTCCCGCCTCCGGACGTACGCAGCGCAGGAAGAACCCCGTGGCGGCCACCGCGCCGAAGGCCACCCACAGGTTCGGCATGGCCTCGTTCCCGTAGAACAGCGCGAGCCACGTGGACGCGAACAGCAGGGCGGCGACCGGCACCACGGGGCCGGGACGCACCCGTAGCCAGACGCCGAACGACGCGTACAGCCCCAGAGCGGACAGCACGCACAGATAGACCCGCAGCGCCTCGGTGGACGAGGTGACCAGCACCACGGGGGCGACCAGCAGCGTGATCCCCCTGGCGCGCGGCGCGATGAACTCGGCCGCCGGCACGCGCGGGTCGACCTGGCTGACGTAGACGACCTCGTCCCAGCCCAGGCCCATCCCGGGAGCGACCGCGACGAGCTGGACGACCGCATAGCCCAGCGCCACCAGAACCAGCCACGCCCGCCCTGCCCGCCACGCTGACCACGACTGTGCTCGCCACGCTGACCACGACTGTGCTCGCCACGCCGACCACGGCGCCACCCGGCCGGGCCGCGGCGTCTCATTCGATCCCACCGCCCTGTTCTTAGCCCCGGTCGCCACGCCACGGCGGGCGGAACGGCGAGTGCTGGCGCAACGCATGCCCGTCCATGACGTTCGCGAGGGCCGCCGCCTGCGGGATGACTGACCCGCCGGAGATCGGGAATGCATCTCCCGGACCGGGAATGTGCGACATCGAAGGGAGATCCACATGGACCAGCGGGGATCCGGCGACCGGCATGAGCGCACCACCGCGGGCGGCTCGCCCGCGCACGTCCGCTGCACACCTCCCGCCGCCGCCGCGCTGTTCGAGATCGCCGTCCTGGACACCACGAGCGAGGACGGCAGGCCGCGCTGGCACACGATCGGCTGGGGCGTGGGCAGGGGCGAGGCCGACAGCATCGCGGAGACGTACGTGACCCGTCCGGTGTGCCCCTACGACGAGGCCCAGATCCGCCACAACGGTCACCTGGTGGGCGTGCACCGCAGGCCGGCGGGCCGAACCGGCTAGACCAGCCGACGCCGCCCGGCGGCCAGGCTCAGGGGCCCGGCTCAGCGGCGCGGACCGGTGGTTCCGGTTCAGTGGCGCGGACCGATGGTGCCGGTCGGCGTCGCCTCAGGATGCCTGGGTAGGGGTCCGATCGCGTGGCTCGCCGTCGTTCATGACGCCGTACGCGGTCGCCCGGAACAGGAACGACGCCCACGAGCGGTAGGGCCGCCACGAGTCCGCCAGCCTCCGGTACGCCGACGGCGGGGCGTCCTCCGCCAGCCCGTACGCCTCACGCAGGATCGCGAACAGCCGCGGCTCGTCGCCAGGGAACGCGTCCGGCGCCCCCGCGCCCCTGATCAGGATCAGCCCCGCCGAGAACGGCCCCACTCCGGGCAGCCCACGCAGCTCGGCCAGCGCCTCCTCGGGCGTGAGCGAGCGCAGGTGCTCCGTGGTGAGCAGCCCGTCGAGCGCCGCCCTGGCCAGCCCGCGTACCCACTCCTCCTTCTGCGCGGGCAGCCCGAGACCGCCCGCGTCCAGCAGCGAGACAGGCGGTGGGAAGGCCGCGATCGGCTGCCCGTCCACCTCGACCCGCGCGCCGTACCGCTCCGCGATGCGCTGCTTGATCCGGGACGCGACCAGCATCGACGAGCGCTGCACGATCACCGCCCAGCACGCCGCCTCCCACGGGCTCCAGAAGCACACAGGCCGCAGCCCCGGCCGCAGCCGCTGGAGGTCGCCGAGCACCGGGTCGGCCTCGCCCAGCTTGGCGAATCCGGCGCCGTCCACGTCGAGGGAGAGGATCCGCGCCACCTCGCCCCTGATGCCCGGCCCCGCCGCCCGCGTCGTCGCCACCTCCACCCCGCCTGGCGCCCCCGTCACGCTCACCCCGATCGGCCGCCAGTCCGACTCCGCGCAGTAGGCGAAACGCAGCGCCCGGCCGTCTGAGGGCGGCAGCGCGCTGGTGGCAGGCCAGTCCTCCACGAAGCGCAGGGAGTCGGCGAAGTCGAACGGACCTTCGGCGGTGATCGTGAATCCGTGCGTGGTCATGGGCGTATGGTAGGCGCCGCTCGGGGCTGGGCGGCGATCACCGTCGCCGGCGCCTCGACGGCGGCAGAACAGGTATCGGACTGACAGGAGTACCCACATGCGCATCTTCGTCGCGGGCGGCACCGGCGCCGTCGGCCGGTACCTCGTCCCGGCGCTCGTTGCCGCCGGTCACGAGGTCACCGCGACCAGCCGGACACAGGCGGGGCTGGCCCTGCTGGACAGCCAGGGGGCGTCCGGCGTGCGCCTCGACGTCTACGACGCCGACGCCGTCCAACGGACGGTCGCCGCCGCCGCGCCCGAAGCGATCATCCACCAGCTCACCGCGCTGAGCGACGGCAACCCGGCCGACAACGGCCGCATCCGCAGGATCGGCACCCGCAACCTGGTGGACGCCGCCCGGCACGCCGGCGTGCCGCGCATCGTGGCGCAGTCGATCTCCTGGGTGTACGAGCCCGGCGACGCCCCCGCCACCGAGGCCACCCCTCTGGACGAGCAGGCGCCCGAGCCCAGGGTCGGCATGATCGCCGCGGTGCGCGCGCTCGAAGACGCCGTCTCCGAGCTCGACCGGTACGTCATCCTGCGCTACGGCCTCTTCTACGGCCCCGGCACCTGGTACCGGCCGGGCGGGCCGGTCGCCGACGTGCTGCGCGGAGAAACCGGCGACCCCGCCGCGCGGATGCTCGGCGACCTGGTCGCGAACGACGCGGTGTCGTCCTTCGTCCACGTCGAGGACGCGGCCCTGGCCGCCGTCGCCGCACTCGACTGGCCGTCGGGCCCGGTCAACATCGTGGACGACGAACCCGCGCCCGCCCGCGAGTGGCTGCCGGCGCTCGCCGCCGCCGTGGACGCACCCGCCCCCGCTCCGACGGCGGGGCGGCTGGCCTGGCAACGCGGCGCCGACAACACCTTGGCCCGCTCACGCGGCTGGCGCCCTCGTCATCCCACCTGGCGGACGGGTTTCGGCGCGGGCTGACTCAGCGGGGCGTCCCGGTCGGGCAGGTGGGTGCGTAGTGCTGTGATGAACCAGGTGAGGGCCGGGGCCAGGCTCTCCGGTGGTGGCCAGCCGTTGATCACGGCCAGCAGTTCGGCGTACCGCTCCCTGCGTGGATCCGCGGCCGCCTCCAGCCGGTCCAGCAGGGTCGCGCCGCCGAGTCCCGTCGCGGTGAGCAGCGCCGCCACGTACGGCTCGGCCTCGGCGGAGGCCGGGTCGATGCCGGCGGCGAGCGCGGGCGCGGCCCGATCCCGGACCATGGCCGCCGCATCCGGCCGCACGACGGCGACCTGCGCCCCACCCCGTCCGCGTCCGGCCCGATGATCGGCCCGATGATCGGACAGGTGATCGGCCAGATGTTCGGCCAGGCGGCGGAACGAGGCGCGGAAGGCCGGGTCGCGGGAGAGTTCGGCCAGTTCCACCCACGCCTCCACCTGCTCGGCCTCGGGATCCTCCGGCAACTCGGGCGTCATCGACGTCATGACGCCGGCCAAGGCCGGATCCCCGTCCAGGTCGCCGAAGGTGGCGGCGAGGAAGTCGCCGATCAGGCGGCGCCGCTCGGCCTGCGACAGTCGGGCGAGTTCGTGCATCAGTTCCATCTCCTCAGGGGTGGAGCCGCGCCTGGCCACGGCCGTCAGCACGGCCTGGCGCAGGCGCAGCGTGCGGATCTGGGTCTCCAGGGCCGCCGCGTGCGCGGACGCGACCTCGGCCAGGGAGATCTCCCGGTCCACGACAGCGCGCACGGTGGCCAGGTCGAGCCCGAGGTCGCGCAGCGTTCGTACGAGGTCGAGGCGGGCGAGGGCGGTCGGGTCGTAGCGGCGGTAGCCGGCCGGGCTGCGGCCGGCGGGCGGCACGATGCCCTGATCGGAGTAGAACCGAATGGTCTTGACCGTGAGCCCGGTCCGCCGGGCCAGGTCGCCGATCGAGTAGAGCGTGTCCCCGTCCATGCCCCCACTCTCGCGCCTCCCCTCACTGGAGACTCAAGCGCCCTGGCGAAGATGAGCCGGCGTACTCAGCGGGCCTGGGGACGAATGCTCAGGCCGGCGCGGGCCCGCCCCTGACAGGCTGGGGGAATGAGTTCGCTGAGAGAGTACGTGTCGCGCTACGACCGGTGGCGGCGCGGTCTGGCGATCGCGGGGGCGTACGCGCTGCTCGTCCTGGGGGTCGCCGCCTACGTCGAGATCAGTACCCGGCTGGCGGCGGACAGCCAGGGGCTTGAGGGCATCTACCTCTTCATGGTCACGGCCCCGAGCTCGTGGCTCATCATGTTGCTCCCGGTGGCCGATGTGCTGCCGTCGGAGCTGTATCTCGCGCTGCTCGTGGGGGCCGGCTTGGTGCAGGCGTGGGTGTTGTGGCTGCTCACGCGGGGCCGGCGGGTGGTACATCATCCGCGGCAGCCGGGGTAGGGGGCCGAGAGACAGGACAAAGGAGGGGGATACGGTCATGAGCCGCATAGCGGAGTGGCTGAAGAAAGCCGAGAACCTGGCCCGGGGGCACTCCAAGCAGGCAGACCAGATGCTGGACCGCGCCGAGGAGTACGCGAAGGAACGTACCGGGCACAAGTACGACGACCAGATCAGCAAGGGCGCCGACGCCGTGCAGGAGCGTTACGGCGGGGGCGGCGGCCAGCAGTCCGGTCAGCAGCAGCCCGGTCAGCAGCCGGCGGGCCAGGAGACCCAGGAGGAGCGCGAGCGGCGCACGCCGCCGCAGGGCTGAGCCTCCAACGCGCGTAGAGCCGCGGGACCGCTGACGGCGGGGCGACAGTGCCGGTGGCCACACCACCGACACCGTTCCCGCACGTCAGCAGCGCCCCGACAAGCGCCCCGGTAAGCGTCCCGGCAGGCCTCCGGTCCGCCCGTCCCGGATGAGCGGCCCATCACGTCAGCGGCGCGCGTCCTCCAGGACCTTGTTCGCGTCCCGTTCGAACGACGCCCTGGCCCCGAGCGTGAGCAGCCCGCCCACGACCATGGGGACGATCAGGACGTACATCCCGGACAACAGCGAGCCGAACCGGTCGGAGGCGATGCCGACGACCAGCGAGCCGAACGCGGCCCCCGCCGTGAGCAGCAGTTGCAGGACGGCGAAGCCGAGCCCGCGGGTGCCGGCGGACACCACGTCCGCCAGGCACGCGGTCATGTTGGGGATCGCGATCGACATCAGCGAGCAGGCGAGCAGCACCAGTGCCGTGAGAGCGCCGATCGAGTCCATGGACAGCGCGACGGCGAGGACCACGGAGCCCGCCGTGATGCCGCCGCCACCGGCGAGCAGCCGGCCGCCCTTGCGGGTGCCGTGCCATTTCCGGCCCAGCCACGAGCCGACGAGGGTGCCGGTGAGGGTCCCCGCGACGGTGATGAGGCCGCTGAGCGAGCCGGCCGTGGCCACACCGACGCCGAACGTACGCACCATGAGCGTGGGCAGCCAGTAGAAGACGCCGGCCAGGCCCAGGCTGAGCAGGGCCAGGCCGACGCAGACGAAGATCAGCGTCGGGATCGCCACCACCTGGCGGAACTGGGCCCAGAACGGCGGCTTGGCCTCGGCCGCGGGAGGGTCCGCCGGGGGCGATTCGCCGCTCGCCACCAGCCGGTCGAGCTCGCCGCGGCGCGGCTCGCGCAGGAACCAGACGAGCAGCGCCGTGAGCACGCCGGGCACGACCATGATGAGGAACGCGGCACGCCATCCGAAACTCCCGGCCAGTACGCCGCCGAGCAGGGTGCCGACGCCGCCCAGGTAGGTGGTGACGCGGGTGAGCCCGTACGCCTTGGCCCGGCTGGCGGGCGGGTAGTAGTCGGCCAGCAGGCTGCCCGCGGCCGGGTTGTCGATGTTCTCGGCCGCCGCCAGGAACACCCGCATCAGGTAGAACAGGGCGAAGCCGGTGGCCAGGCCCGAGCCGAGCGTGGCGATGGCCCAGCAGAAGACGACGATCGCGATGATGCGCGTACGGCTGAAGCGGTCGGCCAGATAACCGGCGGGCAGGGCCACGACGGCCGCGGCCAGCGCGGCGGCGGTCGGGATGGAGCCGGCCGCGGTGTCGCTGAAGCCCCATTCCCGCTGGATGAGCGGAAGCACCCCGGACAGGAGGTTGTGCTCGATCCGGTCCACTAGTCCGACGATGAAGAGCACCACGAGGGGCGCCCATCCGAATGGTGCGCGGGATCGCGCGTCGATCAAGCCAGCACGCGGAGAACCGAACGTCCCGACCATGCCCACCCTTTCCAGTAGGGAAAACTAGAATTCTGTTCTAGGGCGATGTTCTAGTCAGAGTGACAGAAGTCACAGCGTTCGTAAATGGGTGATTGCCGCGAAATTTCGTGACTCACTCCTTCGATACGGTGGTCCCATGGTCAAGGGGGCACTACTGGTCGCGGGTACCACGTCCGACGCGGGTAAAAGCGTGGTGACGGCCGGCATCTGCCGCTGGCTGGCCCGCCAGGGCGTCCGGGTCGCGCCCTTCAAGGCGCAGAACATGTCACTCAACTCGTACGTCACCGCCGACGGCGCCGAGATCGGCCGCGCCCAGGCCGCCCAGGCGCGGGCGGCGGGCCTGGAGCCCGTCGCCGACATGAACCCCGTTCTGCTCAAGCCGGGCAGCGACCGCCGCAGCCAGGTCGTGCTCATGGGCCGCCCGGTGGCGGACGTGGACGCCATGGAGTATGGCGCGCTGAAGGACATGCTGCGCACGACGGCCCTGGAGGCCCTGCACCGGCTGCGCGAGCAGTACGACGTGGTGGTGTGCGAGGGCGCGGGCAGCCCGGCGGAGATCAACCTGCGCCGCACGGACATCGCCAACATGGGCCTGGCCAGGGCCGCGGACATGCCCGTGCTCGTGGTCGGCGACATCGACAGAGGAGGCGTGTTCGCCGCCTTCTACGGCACGCTGAGCCTGCTGGACGCCGCCGACCAGGCCCTCGTCTCCGGTTTCGTGGTGAACAAGTTCAGGGGCGCGAAGGAACTGCTGCAACCCGGTCTCGACATGCTCGGGCGGCTGACCGGGCGCGAGGTGTACGGCGTGCTGCCCTGGCTCGAAGGACCCTGGCTGGACGTCGAGGACTCACTGGCCCTCGACGGCCGCCAGGTCGCCGCGCGGCCCCCTTACGGGCGGCAGACCCTGCGGGCGGCGGTCGTGCGGCTGCCCAGGATCTCGAACTTCACCGACGTGGACGCGCTGGCCGCCGAGCCGGGCGTCCTGGTGCGTTTCGTGAGCGATCCGGCCGAACTGGACGACGCCGACCTCGTCGTGCTGCCCGGCTCCCGGGCCACCGTCGACGACCTGGCCTGGCTGCGCGAGCGCGGCCTGGCGGCGGCCCTGCGCGAGCGCGGCGGGCCCGTGCTGGGCATCTGCGGCGGGTTCCAGATGCTCGGCAGGGAGATCGTGGACGAGGTGGAGTCGGGCGCGGGCCGGGTCGCAGGGATGGGCCTGCTGCCGGTACGGATCACGTTCGAGCGGGAGAAGCGGCTGGCCAGACCCGAAGGGGAGGCGTACGGGGAGCCGGTGCGTGCGTACGAGATCCACCACGGGGTGGCCACGGTGGAAGGCGGCGAGCCCTTCCTCGACGGCTGCCACCAGGAGAACGTCTGGGGCACCACCTGGCACGGCGCCCTGGAGAACGACGGCTTCAGGCGCGCGTTCCTGACGGACGTGGCCGCGCGGGCGGGGCGGGACTTCGTCCCGGATCCGGGCACCGACTTCGCCGCGCTGCGCGAGGAGCGGCTCGACGCGCTCGGAGACCTGGTCGAACAGCACCTGGACACCGGCGCCCTGCTCCACCTCATCCAGCACGGTCCGCCACCCGGCCTTCCGCTCCTGCCACCGGGATCCCAGATGGGCGAACCCCGGTGACCGCGCTCAGCCGTGTTCGGCCCGGTCGGGGGTTCTGGCCTGGCGCTGGGCGCTGATCCAGGCGTCGATCCGCTCCCAGTGGTCGTACAGCCAGCCGATCCTGGCCTCGCGCTCCGTGGGCACCTCGGCGGCGGGCACCCGCCACCATTTCGCGGTGATATGAGCGCGTAGGGGGAGTTTGCGCCAGACGTCCCCGAGCGTGATCAGGTCGTCCAGGCCGGTGTGCGCGACGAAGATGACGTCGGCCCCCGGGCACGCCTCGATCGCCGCGATGGCGCCGTTCGGGCGGGGCGGGAGCAGGTGGTCCATGCCGCGCGCCCGATCAGCCTGCGCGGATAGGCCCTTCTCCTCCAGCCGCCTGATCGCCAGCCGGCGGCGGCGCGGGGTGAAGTTGCCGCCCTCGGGGAAGATCACCAGGGCGTCCTGGTCGCCCATCGTCGCGGCAAGGCGGCGGATCTCCTCGACGACCCGGCTCTGTGCGGCGGAGCCTCGGGGGACGAACGCGTTCGGCAGCCGGTTGATGACGACGTCGAGCGAGGGGTCGTACTGGAGCGCGGCCTTCATGACGATGCGGGGTCGCCGGTGGTAGAGCGTCAGCAGGTGGTAGATGAGCAGGAACGAGTCGCCCGGCCCCGCGTGCCGTGACAGCACGATGACCGGCCGCGTCAGCCGGGCCGCCCGCTCCTCCGGCGTCGGCTCGGGCTCCTCGATGTCCAGGGTCAGCCGGAAGATCCGCACCGCGGCGGCGTACACCTTCGCCAGGAACCACCCGATCAGCGCGTAGTGCCGCTCCTGCCTGCGCGCCCCGCCCGCCAGCCACAACCACAGGCAGGCGATCAGCACCGCCGACTCCAGCGTCAGCCAGACGATCCCGAACCAGACGAATCTCGGCCCCCTGCGCTGCGGCGGTGGCAGCCGCAACGAGGCGGCGGCCGTGACGACGAGCCAGAACGGCAGCGTCACCAGCATGAACAGGGTCATCACGATGACCAGAGGAGCCAGCACGAGCCTGCGCAGAATACGTGGTGGAAGCAACGCGGCCTCCCTCAGAGGTCTACTCCCAGTCTCCACCGTCGCGCAGATAGCGGGAAGACGCCTGATAGGCGCGCTCGATCGAGGCCGCGATCTGCGACACGTCGCGGTAACGCAGCGGCGACAGCGGCTCGGTCATCCCGGTCGGCAGCACGTGCACCTCGACGCCCGGCGGCAGCGTGGCCAGGTCCTCGGCGAACCGGTGCCGGCGGGCGATCTCGAACGCCACCATGCCCACCTCCCAGAACCGCCTGGGCGGCGACAGCGGCTGCTCGATCCTGCCGACGTGCAGCACGAAGACGCGCCTGGCCCCGAGCAGCACGGCCCGCCCGATCGGGATGCTGTGCACCAGGCCGCCGTCGTAGAAGTGCTCACCGCCGATCACGACCGGCGGCAGCAGCCCCGGCACCGCGCACGACGCCAGCACCGCCTCCACCAGCGGCCCGCCGGTGAACCAGTGGGCCGCCGCGCGCTCGACCGAGGCCGCCACGCACTGGAACGGCACCTCCAGCTCCTCGATCAGGGAGACCCGCAACGTCTCGGTCAGCACCTCGCGCAACGGGCCGATCGGGTGCAGATGGGTGCCCGTCCTGGCCAGCGTCGACAGCCGGGCCACCCACGAGCCGGCGAAGGCCGTACGGACGATGTCGGAGCTCCACAGGCCCGCCAGCACGTCGGCCGCCTCGCCCGGCGCGGCGGCCACGACCGCCCCGTTCAGTGCTCCGACGGACGTGCCCACCACCAGGTCGGGACGGATGCCCGCCTCGTCGAGCGCCCGCAGCATGCCGACCTCGTGCGCGCCGAGCACGCCGCCGCCACCGAGCACGAACGCGGTCTCCACGCGACTCACCCTCTCCTTGCCGGGTTCCGGAAGCCAAGCCGGCCACAACCTGCCGGGCCCGCCCCGTGACGTGCCGCCCGGCGAGGCGCGACGATTCGGCCATGACAGCAGTGGTGCAGACCGAAGGGCTGACCAAGTATTACGGCAAACGCCGGGGCCTGGAGGATCTCACGCTCGACATCCAGCCGGGCGAGATCTTCGGCTACCTCGGCCCCAACGGCGCGGGAAAGACGACGACGATCCGGCTGCTGCTGGACGTGATCAGGCCCACCAGGGGCACCGTACGCGTGCTCGGCGCCGATCCGCGCGAGCCCGCGACCCGCGCCAGGATGGGCTACCTGCCCGGAGACCTGGTGCTGGAGGAACGCGACCGGGCCATCGACTACCTGCGCTTCCTCGGCCGCGCCCGAGGCGGCGTGCCGGCCTCCCGCATCGAGGCCCTGGCCGAACGCTTCGACGCCGACCTGTCGGTGCCGATGCGCAGGCTGTCCAAGGGCAACAAGCAGAAGATCGGGCTGATCCAGGCGTTCATGCACGAACCGGAGTTCGTCATCCTCGACGAGCCCACCGCCGGGCTCGACCCGCTGGTGCAGCAGGAGTTCCTGGCGCTGGTGCGCGAGGTGCGCACCTCCGGGCGGACCGTGCTCATGTCCTCCCACGTGCTGGCCGAGGTGGAGAACGTCTCCGACCGGGTCGGCATCGTCCGCGCCGGCCGGCTGGTGGCCGTGGAGAACGTCGCCGTCCTGCGCGAGAAGGCGGTCCGCCGGGTCGAGCTGCACTTCGAGTCGCCCGTGCCGCGCGACGCCTTCGCCGACCTGCCCGGCGTACGGGACCTGCGCGTCGAGGGCGCCGGCCTGAGCTGCACCATCGACGGCCGGCCCGACGCGCTGATCAAGGCGGCGGCCGGATTCACCGTCGTGCACCTGGTCAGCGCGGAGCCGGACCTGGAGGAGATCTTCCTGACCTACTACGGCAACGAGGAGGCACACCATGATCGCCCGCAGCCTGCGTGACTTCCGATGGGCGCTCACCTGGTGGACCGCCGGCGTCAGTGCCTTCATCGTCATGTACCTGTCCGTCTTCGGCAGCATCAAGCAGAGCCCCGACCTGTACGGGCCCGCGATGCTGAGCAAGTTCCCCGGCCCGCTGCGCGACCTCATGGGCGGGCTTGAGGACATGACCTCCGGCGCCGGCTTTCTGCAGACGGTCGTCTACCAGCTGTTCGTTCCCATGCTGTGCATCGCGTGCGCGACCCTGCTGGCCAACCGGGCGCTGGCGACGCCGGAGGAGACGGGGACCCTGGAGCTGATCGTCACCCTGCCGGTGGACCGGCGGCGGCTCGTGCTCGCCAGGTTCGCCGCGCTGGTCCTCGGCCTGCTCCTGCTGGCCGCCGTGACGCTGCTGGTCGCCGCCGGGATGGTCGCGCTCGTCTCCGCCGGGGTCCCGTTCGGCCGAATCCTCGCCGGGCACACCGGCGTCCTGCTGATCGCCCTCTTCTACGGCACCGTCGCCCTGACCGTCGGCGCCGCCACCGGCCGCCGGATCGTCGCCACCTCCGTGGTGGGGGTGTGGGTGGTGGCCGGGTACGCGGTCACCACCATCGGGCGGTCAGTGGAGTCCATCGCCTGGTTGAAGTGGGTTTCACCGTTCTACTACTACTCCGCGGGGCGGCCCCTCTACGAGGGGTTGCCGGTGGGGGACTACCTTGTGCTGGCGGGGGCGACGGTGGTGCTCGCGCTCACCGCGGTACTCGCCTTCGACAGGCGTGACGTAGGAGTCTGATGCCCCGCCCCACCCTCCCCCCAGACCCACCCTCCGACCCGCGGCCGGACGCCGACCCGCCTGCCGGTCCGGGGCCGGAGGCTGACCCGTCTGCCGGCTCGCCTCCGGACACCGGCCTGCCTTCCGCTCTGCGGCCGGTGGCCGACCCGCCTGCTGGTCCGCGGTCGGATGCTGACTCGCCCGCTGACCTGCGGTCGCACGCAGACCCGTCCGCTGGCCTGCCTCCGGATGTCGGCCCGCCCTCCGGTCTTCGGACGGATGTTCCCGCCGACATGCCGGCGAACTCGCGTGAGGGCCTGTCGGCGGACGTGCCTGCGGGTCTTCCTCCCACGGACCCGCACACCGACCTACGGGCAGAGGGACCCGGTGACCTGCGGGCGGAGGGGCCCGGTGACCTGCGGGGAGAGAAACATGGCGACCTTCAGACGGAGAGGCCCGGCGAGCTTCGGGCGGAGGGGTGTGACGACCTCGGGGCAGACGGATCGGTGAGGGCGGATCTGCCTGAGGAGCCCCATGTGGACAGGACGGTGGGAGGCGGGGCCGCGGAACTGCTCGGCGGGCACCGGCAGCGGCTGGCGGACCATGCGGCCACCGGCCGATTACCCGACAGGCAGGCCATGGACGCCTACCGCGCCGCCGGCACCAGGGCGGCCGAGGAGGGCGTCCCGCTGAGGGCCCTCGTGGACGCCGCCCTCTCCGCCGGCGAAGGTCTGCCCGGCGTA
Source organism: Nonomuraea sp. NPDC048892 (assembly GCF_040649735.1). NCBI lineage: Bacteria > Bacillati > Actinomycetota > Actinomycetes > Streptosporangiales > Streptosporangiaceae > Nonomuraea > Nonomuraea sp. NPDC048892. Next base: position 252,166 of record NZ_JBEZFZ010000005.1, read on the forward strand.
CTGCCCGCACTCCGCAAGGCCGTCGCGGCGCTCATGGAGGGGTACGAGCGGGCGCAGCAGATGGCCTTGCGCGCCGAGGAGGACGCGCGCAGGGAGTTCGTGGACGACCTGCTCCAGGGCCGGGCCGAGCGGCTGGCGGAGCGGGCCGAGCACTTCGGGCTGCGGCTGGCCGAGTCGTACGTGGTGGCGGTGGCCCGCGGCATGCGCGACGGCGACCAGGACAGGATCGAACGGGACCTGATCGCCAGGTTCGGCTCCCACAACGTGCTCGTGGCCGTACGCGACGGGCTGCTCGTGTGCGTCGCCCCGGCGATGCTCCCGGCCGCCGTCGGCGAGTTCACCCATCACGTGCGCGCCCGCTTCCCGGCCGGTTGGCGCGTCGGCGTGGGCCGCCCGCACCGGGGCCCCGGGGGAGTGGTGGCCTCCTACCGGGAGGCGGCCCAGGCCCTTGAGCTGGCCGACGGCCTCGGACTCAAACCCGACGTCGTCAAGGCGGCCGACCTCCTGGTCTTCCCCGTACTGCTACGCGACAGAAGCGCCATCGAAGACCTGGTGACCAGCGTGCTCAACCCGCTCCTGGAGGCGCGGGGCGGCCATGAGCCGCTGCTGGAGACGCTGGAGGCGATCTTCGCCTCACAGGGCAACCAGACGGCCGCGGCCAGGCGGCTCCGGGTGAGCCCGCGGGCGATCACGTACCGACTGGAACGCATCCGCCGCCTGACCGGCTTCTCCCCGGACGAGCCCACACAACGCTTCACCCTGGAAACGGCCGTACTCGGCGCCCGCCTCCTAGGCTGGCCCACCACCTTCCCCCGCCCCACCCCACGCCAGAACCCATGACACCTACTGGCGTCGCGTATCTCCCAGGTGGGCGTGCCGAGCTGTATGACCAACCTGGGGCAGGACGAGGTCCGGTCGCGAGGCTGTCAGTAGCGTTGACGGCCCGACGGCGGCGCATACGCCCCAGATGGGTCTGCCAGGCTGTATCCCACCTGGGGTGAGAGGCGTCCAGCGCCATCAGGAACGTACGCAGGACGAGGGGCCGCGTCGGGGCCGGGCGCCGAGCGGGGAGTCGGCGATGCGGGTTGCGACCACGACGGCGAACAACCCGACCCGGTTCCGGACCTGGGCTCGGTTCCGGACCTGGCTCCTGACCCGGCCTGGACCCGGCTCCCGGCCTGGACCCGAACCCGGTTCCCAACCCGGACTCGGCTGCGGCGTTGGACACGGCTACCGATCGGGACCTGGACCCGGACCCCCGATCCGTGACTCATGGCCTCAGCTCTGTGACGCCTGCTTTGTGGCCTTCGCTTTGCCGCGCCCGGCCGCTGAGAGCAAGCGCGCGGCCCTCCGGATCAAGCACGCCGTCTCACCTCAGCGCGGAACGCCACGGAAGCATGCGCATCCCTGGTCGGCTCAGACCAGGTATGTGGCGCCGGTGGCCAGGCCACCGCGTCAGAGGCGTGCGCAGACCTGGTCGAACCAGGTCATTCATCCCTGCCCGGGCACAAGCACACCGTGGGCCGGCTGCGAGGCCGCCAGCAGTGCTGACAGCCTCGCGGCGCGGGCCGGCGTCAGGGGATGAGCAGCAACTTTCCGGTGGTGCGGCGAGCGGCGAGGTCCTCGTGAGCCTGCCCCACGTCGGCCAGCGGGTAGCGGCGGGAGATGTTGATCGCCAACTGGCCCGCCGCGATCCAGCCGAACAGGTCGGAGGCGCGCTGGAGCAACTCCTCGCGGTCGGCGATGTAGTGACCGAGCGTGGGCCTGGTCAGGAAGAGCGAGCCCTTCCTCTGGAGCACCTGGGGGTCCATCAGCGGGGCGGGTCCGCTGGCGGCGCCGTACAGGGCCATGAGGCCACGGGGGCGCAGCACCTCCAGCCCGCCCTCGAACGTGGTCTTGCCGACGCCGTCGTACACCACATGCATCTTGCCGCGCAGGGCGTCGGCGAAGTCGTCGTACCCCAGCACCTCGTCAGCCCCGGCCTGCCTGGCGAGCTTCTCCTTCTCGCTGGTGGAGACCGTGCTGTAGACCTTGGCGCCCTTGAGCTTGGCCAACTGGATGAGCAACTGCCCCATGCCGCCCGCGCCCGCGTGGACGAGGACCTGGTCGCCCTCCTTCACCTCGTACGTGGAGTGCGTCAGATAGTGGGCCGTCATGCCCTGCAACACCGTCGCGGCCGCCACCTCGGCCGACACGCCGTCGGGCACCGGCACCGCCCGATCGGCGGGCACCACGACCTTCTCGGCGTAGCTGCCGAGCACGCTCGCCCACGCCACCGTGTCCCCCACGGCGACACCCTGCACGCCTACCCCCACGGCCGACACCGCTCCCGCGCCCTCGCCGCCGATGACGGTGGGCAGATCGAGCGGGTACGCGCCGGAGCGCTGGTAGATGTCGATGAAGTTGACGCCACTGGCGGCGACGTCGACCACGAGCTCCCCCTCACCGGGTACCGGGTCGGGACGCTCGACGTATTCGAGAACCTCTGGACCGCCCTGGGCGGAGATGACGATGGCATGCATGCCCCTAGTCAACTCCGCCTCCCTCGGGCCATGCCACCCCGGGGCCCGGGTTTCGCACGGTAACGCGGTGACGCATCCGTCCCTCCCACCGGCCGACCCGCCCACATCCCCGGGCCCGGCAGCCACGGCCCAGCGGACGGTGAGCGCATCGCCCGGATCGTCACCACTCGGCGGCGTGTCCGCAACCTTCGAGTACGTCTCAGCGTCCCCAGTCGGTTTCCGTCCGTGCGGATGCAGCTCAGGGGTCCCCGAGGCTTGATCGGGCTGAGGCCAGGGACGCAGACCAGTACTTCCCCTGGCGTTGGTGGGGAGACCGGTTGGGTTGGAGACAGGGACACGATCCAGCGCCCTTTCAGACGCGGGTGGGGGAGCGGCTTGGGCTTGGGGACGGGGACGCGGATCAGCTCCTCCTCAGGAGTGGATGGGGGAACGGTCGGGCTGGGGGCCGGGGACGCAGGCCAGCCGCTCCCTCAGAGGTGGGTGGGGAACGGCCGGACTAGGGGACCTCTACACGGGCCAGGGCTCCTGCTTCCAGGGCTACCCAGATGGCTCCGTCCGGGCCGATCGTCAGCCCATGGGGCTCGGGCTTGGCGGGGTCCGCGTCCTCCTTGGGCGGTGGGACGGGCAGGGGGTGCTCGTCGATGATGCCGTCCGTGGTGATGCGGCCGAGGCGGCCTACCGCCCACTCGGTGAACCACAATGCGCCGTCGGGGCCGGTGATGATCGCGTGGGGGCGGGCGGCTCGGTCTGGTAGGGGGTATTCGGTGATCTGGCCTGAGGTGTCGATGCGGCCGATCTGGCCGGCGCCGATCTCGACGAACCAGAGGGCGTCGTCCGGTCCTAGCGTCATCCCCACCGGGGCGGCGCCCTCCGTGGGGAGCGGGTGAAGGGTGATCTCGCCCGACAGGGAGATGCGTCCGATGGCGTTGCCCTGGTTGAGGGTGAACCAGAGCGCCTCGTCCGGCCCTGCGGTGATGAATGAGGGCATGCCGCCTTCGACCGGCACGTCGAACGTGCTCACGACCCCGTCGGCGCCGATACGCCCGATTCGGCCGGACTCCAGTTCGGTGAACCACAGGGCCCCGTCAGGGCCGGTGGCGAGCCCGTAAGGCGTCTTCGCCTCGTAAGTCGTGAGCTGTCCGTCAGCGGTGATGCGGCTGATCCGGTTGCCCTTGTACTCGGAGAACCACATCTCCCCGTCGGGTCCACGTACGATGAGGGTCGGCTGCCCGTCTGCTGAGTCGAGGTGGTGGAACACGGGCTTCTCGGCCGGCACCAGCCTGCCGACGCAGCCTTGGTGAGCGAGGGTGAACCAGAGGGCTCCGTCGGCTCCCGTGGCGATGCCGTAGGGCGCGCCTGCGTCGATCATGGTCAACATGTGCTTCTCCCCGATGGTGGTAGGTGTGGTCGGGAACGCCCGTCCCCGAACATCCGCTGATGTCTCCGCGTGGCTCCTGAGGGGCGAGGCAGGTGGTGGTGGGGTGTCGGTCATGGGAGGCGTCCTCCTGCCAGCTTGAGCTCTTTGCCGCGGAATCGGCGCAGGAGGGCGCGGTCGTGGGAGACCACGACGAGTGTCCCCGTGTAGGCGTCGAGGGCGCGCTCCAGCTCCTCCGCCAGCACCGGTGACAGATGGTTGGTCGGCTCGTCGAGCAGCAGCAGGTCGTGCTCCCCTGCCAGCAGCTTGGCCAGCGCGAGCCTGCGCTGTTGGCCGACCGACAGCTCGCCCGTCCGCTGGGTGAGGGTGTGGGGCCGGAAGAGGCCGGTGTCGAGCAGCGCCGACCGGCGTTCGTCGGCGTATCCGATGCCGTAGGCCTCCAGCACGCTCTGGTCCGGGTCGAAGGTCACCTCCTGCGGCAGGTAGCCGACGCGGCAGCCGGCCTGCTCGGCGAGTACGCGCATCAGCGTCGACTTGCCCGCGCCGTTGGCGCCCCGGAGCAGCAGCCGGTCGCCGGCCCTGATGGTCAGCGACTCGATCTGGAGCCGGTCGGCCACCCGGACGTCACGCAGCTCCACCAGAGCCGGTGGTGCGGTCGCGGCCCCCTGCGTCGTACTCCATGACGCTGCGACGTCCTGTGGCGCATCGGGTGAGGTTGCGGATGCCCGCGTGGCGCCGGCTGTCCTGCCGCTTCCCGTCGCAGCACCGACTGTCTGGTGGGTGCGCTCGTCGGCCGCGCCGTCGCCCCCGCCAGAGTCGCGTCCGGACGGGTCGCCGGGCTGGTCGGTGGTGGTGAAGGTGGCGTGGAAGTGGAGGGGGTCCGGTTCCGATCCCGGGCTCAGGTCCCAGCTCAGATACCGGCTCCAGCTCGGAGGGGGAGGGCAGGCTCTCAGAGGCGTGAGCGGGTGCGCCTGCGGTGGATGCCGTACGCGAGCCAGATCAGCCCGAACAGCAGCCCGCCGCCGATCACCAGCGAGCCGATCATCCTGGTGTCGTCGGTCTGCCTGCCCGCCGCCGAGTCGAGCAGCGGCGGCTGCGCGGCCGGCGTGACCGAGGTGCCCGGCGAGGCGGAGGCGGCCGGCGCAGGCGCCGCGACCGGGAGCGGATCGACCAGCTGCCCGACGGGGGCGGCCTTGCCCCGCACCGAGAAGCCCCAGTCCAGCAGCGAGGCGACCTCTTCCCAGAAGAAGCCCTCGTGCCGCATGATGCTCACCACGATCGTATGGCCGCCCCGGGTGGCCGCGCCGACGAAGCTCGCGCGGGCCTTCGACGTCCAGCCGTTCTTGACGCCGACCATGCCGTTGTAGCGCCAGAGCAGCTTGTTGTGGTTGCTGATCTCGTAGTGCCCTCTGGGCGCCGGGAACTTCGTGGTCTTCGTGCTGATGTAGCGCTTGAAGTCCGGGTTGGCCAGGCCGGCGCGGGCGATCAGCGCCAGGTCGTACGCGGAGCTGCTCTGCCCCGGCTTGTCCAGGCCGCTCGGCGTCTTGGCCACGGTGTCGAACGCCTGCAGCCGCTTGGCCTCGGCGTTCATGTCACTCATGGTCTTGTCGAGGCCGCCGTTCGTCTCGGCCAGGGCCATGGCGGCGTCGTTGCCCGACGACATCAGCAGGCCCTTGAACAGGTCGTCGATCTTGTACGTCGCCTTGACCGACAGCCCGACCGCGCTGCCCTCCTGGTTGCAGGCGTTCCTGCTGGGCCGGATCTTGCGGTCCTTGTCCAGCTTCGGGATCAGCGTGAGCGCGGTCAGCGCCTTCAGCGTGCTGGCCGGCAGATAGCGCCCGTGGGCGTCCTTCGCCGCCAGCACCTGCCCCGTGTCGGCGTCCGCGATGACGTACGAAGTAGCCTTGCTCTTGGGCGGCTTCTTGACGCCTGCGGGGGCGACCAGTCCGCGGCTGCCCAGCGCCTCGCCGCCGACCGGGGTCGTCGGCGCGGCGTACGCGGTCCCGCTGGTGAGCGAGGCCGCGGCGATGAGTGCCGTGACCGGCACGAGTTTCGTCCACATGGCGGTCTCAGCGTAGCTCCGTGTTAATGCCCATGTGGCGACACATCCCCCGAAGATCCACCTTCGATACTAGAGAGGCGCATGTGTCACGAAAGCTGGCCGCATTCCTCATCATTCTCGGCGTGTTTATGATCTTCGAGTGGGTGAATCTCGGGTTTAACTTGGCCGACGGGCATCCGACCGCCTTCTACGTCGTGCACGGCATCCTGATCGCGGTGAACGTCGTCCTCGGGGTCGTCCTGGGGATCATCGGCTGGAGGGCCGTACGTGGCTCCGGGTCCGGCTCCGCTGGCGGCGCCGCGCTCAAGGGCCGCAGAGGAGACGGCGGGTGACGGCGTGCAGCTCGTCGGCCTCCTCGCGCGAGTCGCCGATCGAGGTGAAGCCCAGCTTGCCGTGCTCGGGCAGCGCGCCGAGCAGGTGGAAGACGTTCCCGGTACGCCGGTTCGCGTCGAAGCCGAGCCCGAGGCGTTCCGCCGTCCGCATCACCTCGCCGGGCGTACGCCCACGCAGGCAGGACGAAGCGCAGTTGTCGGTCGCGGTGTAGAACTTCGGCTGATTTCCGGACATGAGATGACCGGTGGCCTCGTCGTACGTGGCCCCGGTCGTCAGCACGGCGGCCCCGAACGGATGCGTCGTGCCGCCGATCCGCAGATTGATCTCGCACAGCAGCGCCGCGTACCCGGCGTCGGCCTTCAGCGCGAAGAAGTCCATCCCGAACAGCCCGACCACGCCCCGCTCCGCCAGCACCTCCGCGATCCGCCGCGCCGACGAGCCCACCTCGGCGCGGTACTCGGGCGCGGCGGGGAACGTGCAGCCCTGGTAGACCTGCCCGTTCGGGCCGCCGAGCACCTGGTCGTGGGTGGCGAGCACCTGGGCCTGCCCGCCCGGCGTGATCTGCGCCAGCGCGCTCGGGTAGTAGAGCGGGCGGTGTTCGATGTACTCCTCGACCACGGCCCCCCGGTCGCGGATCTTCGCGGTGAAGCTGCCCCAGCTCTCACCCGCCGCCGAGAAGCTCGTCATCGCCCGGTCGGACTTCGGGACGATCACGTTGCCGAGCCCCGAGTACCCGTCGTTGAGCTTGACGATCACCCGCTCACCGGGCAGCGCCTCGATCGCCTCCTCGATCTGGAGTTCGGTGCGCACGTCGCCGAAACCCCGAGCCATCGGCACGCCGGCCTCGTGTCCCACTTCCCTGGCCCCGCTCTTGGAGCCGTAATAGGAAAGGGACGTCGCCGGTCCGTAGAGGGGCACGTTGAGTAACGACGCGAGCTGCTCCTCCAGCTCGCTCAGGACGAACGGCACCAGCCAAGCGTCACCGACGATCGCGGAGCGTAGTTGCTCGATGGCGTCGGGGCGGTCGAGCAGGTTCCTGGTCAACGGCTGGGACCAGGGCTCGTCGAGGCTGATCAGCGTCAGACGCTTGGCGGCGTCATCCGGATCGGGCAGGAACGAGAGGTAGTAGTCGACGATCTCGGGGTCGACCGGGGCCGAGGAGAGGTAGACCACCTTGACGCCGGGCTCGCGGAGCGTCAGCAGGAGGAACAGCAGGCGTTCCTCGTACGACCTGGCTCCCGTGATCCGGCGCAGCTCATCCTGCGGAAGGGAGAGCGAGGGTACGACCACCAGGGTCCCCTCACTCGGCTCGAAGATGCTCAACCCAGCATTCTTCTCCCCGAACGGGATATTAGTGATCATATAGCGAGTGAAACACGCATTCTTCTCAAAGACAGCCATCGCTAGAGTGTGATGACCATGACAGAAGGTGACAGGATTCGGAATCGCTGACCACGTTTGAACTGACAGCATCGGGTCACGATCTACTGATCCCTTGTGACTATTTCCGGGTCAGCCGGACCGGCACGGAGCGTGACGACCTGCGGTTACGGTCGTGTCATCGGCTAACTTTTGGTGTGACTGTCGGCGCGAAGCGGCACGAGAGCGATAAAGTCGAAGCATCGCCATCGGGCTCACGGCCGACCGCTGTGCTCCCGGCCTGAGCGGCGCTCGCGACGATGAATGCGAAGCCCGTGCTGACGATCTCGCGCACCGAAACCAGTGGGTGTGTCTTTGGATTCGCCGAGCGGCCGCTCTAACCGGGTGGCCACCACGGGATGGGATGGTTTATTTGACGCGCATGAGCCGCGATGGCCGACACGTGTGGGGCCGCGCGGCATGGGACAGGATGGTGACATATGCGGGGACGTGAGCTTCGGGGGGAACTCGACGCGTTCCTGGCGGGGATGGAGCAGGACCTCGTGGCCTTCCGCCGCGACCTGCACATGCACCCCGAACTGGCCTTCGCCGAATATCGCACCACGCAGCGGATCGCCGAGCGGCTCACCGCCGCCGGGCTGACCCCTTCGGTGCTGCCGCGAGGCACGGGGCTGATCTGCGACGTGGGCAGCGGCGACGGGCCGACCATCGCGTTGCGGGCCGACATCGACGCGCTGCCGCTGCAGGACGAGAAGGACGTGGCCTACCGCTCGACCGTGGCGGGAGCCTGCCACGCCTGCGGCCACGACGTGCACACCACGGTGCTGCTCGGCACCTCGCTCTTCCTCGCCCAGCAGGCCGCCGCCGGGCTGCTGCCCGGCCGCGTACGCCTGATCTTCCAGCCCGCCGAGGAGCTGCCCGGCGGCGCGCTTGAGGTCATGGCCCAAGGCGGCATCAGCGGCGTCGACCGCATCTTCGGCCTCCACTGCGACCCGCGGGTCGACGTCGGCCAGCTCGGCCTGCGGACCGGGCCCATCACCTCCGCCTGCGACAAGATCGCCGTGCGGGTGTCCGGGCCCGGCGGCCACACCGCCCGTCCCCACCTGACCGCCGACCTCGTCTTCGCGCTGGCCAAGATCCTCACCGAGCTACCCGCCGCGCTGTCGCGCCGGGTCGACCCGCGCTCGTCGCTCAGCCTCGTCTGGGGCAAGGTCGTCGCGGGCTCGGCGGCCAACGCCATCCCCGACGACGGGGTGGCCGAGGGCACCGTGCGCTGCCTCGACGAGGACGCCTGGCACGCCGCCCCCGACCTGATCAAGTCGCTGCTGGAGTCGGTCGCGAGCGCCTACGGCGTCGAGGCCACCCTTGACTACACGCGCGGGGTGCCGCCGGTCGTCAACGACGAGGTCAGCGTCGAGATGCTGAGCGAGGCGGCCGAGCAGGCGCTGGGCGCGGGGGCGGTCGTCCCCACGCAGCAGTCGCTCGGCGGCGAGGACTTCGCCTGGTACCTGGAGTCGATCCCCGGAGCGTTCGCCCGGCTCGGCACGCGCTCGCCCGACGGGATCACGTACGACATCCACCAGGGCACGTTCGACGTGGACGAGCAGGCCATCGCCATGGGGGTCAGGGTCATGGCCACCACGGCGCTGACCTCGCTGTGGGAGGTCGGGCCGCTCGACTCGATCACCAGCGCCATGGCCTGAACCCGCCGCCCGGCCGGAGACACCGTCCCCGCCGGCCCGCTCCCTCTCCGCCGCACCGCGGCGGAGGTTTCCTGGGGGGAGCGGGCGGCGGGGTCGTTTTTTCCCTGGCCTGAGTGGGTGACTCAGAACAGCTTGCCGAGCACCACCGGGAGGTGGAGGGCCGACTGGCCGGGCGAGACGGTGACCTTGGTGCCGGCCGGATAACGCAGGGTGTAGTCGTAGTCGGTCGAGATGATCACCAGACCCAGCCGGTGTCCCTTCTTGAACAGGTAGTCGGTCGGCTGGAAGTCCCAGGTGAAGGAGTACTCCTTGCCGGGCCGCAACGGTTCCGTGCGGTCGGCGCGGTGCCGGTTGCGGACGTCGAGCCAGCCCCTGGTGACGATCTTGTACGGGGTCGTGGAGGTGCCGAGCGTGCGCAGGACGGTGCAGCCGGTGTCACCGGGGATGCCCTGGCCGTAACAGTAGTTCTGGCCGGTCGAGACCAGGCTCCCGTTGGGCCGCACGTCGGTGCCGTAGTCCACCAGCAGCGCCGTCAGGTACGGCGAGGCCCCGTCCTTCATGGAGGCCCGCACCGACACGGTCGGCGTGCCTGAGACGCGTACGTCGGCGGGCAGCGCCTTGGTCGTGTACGCCAGCCGGTTCGGGTCCGCCCCCACCGCCTCCACGAGCTGCTCGGCCGTCCTCGTCTTCTGGTCCGTGAACGACTCCTTGGCCGTGCGCGGGCGCGGGAACAGACCCAGCGACGAGCCGGACCCCGGGTGGAGCGGCACGGTGACGGTGCCGGGCAGCGGCCATGAGGCGTGCCGGCCCCACTGACCGGGCGCGATCTCCACGTCGGCCTGCGGCTCGCGCATGATGCCCGAGTCGATGCCGTACAGCCAGTGGTCGAACCAGCCGTGCAGCTGGCGCAGCCACTCCTCCGTACGCAGGTTGAAGGGGTTCATGTGGGTGCCCTGGTGCAGCCAGATCTTGCGCGGCACGTGCCGCTTGGCCAGGGCGTACCACCACTGCGCGAACTGCTTGGTCTTGACGTTCCAGTCGTTGAGCCCGTGCACGACGAAGACGCTGGCCTTGACCTTGCGCACGTCGTTCAGGTAATTGCGGGCGTCCCAGAGCGGGCTGTAGTCGCCGGTGATCCGGTCCTGGGTGGCGGTCAGCTGATCCATCAGCCCGCCGCACACCTCCTGGCCGTTCTCCCGAGTCAGCACGTACTTGGCGAGCACGTCGAGGTCTTCGCCCTGGAACCCGCCTGGGGCCAGGACGCCGCCGTTGGCGCGGTAGTAGTCGTACCAGCTGGAGATGGCGGCGATCGGGACGATCGTCTCCAGGCCCTTGACGCCGGTGGCGGCGACGGCGTTCGGCAGCGTGCCGTTGTAGGAGACGCCGATCATGCCGACCTTGCCGGTCGCCCAGGTGGCCTGGACCGGGGCGCCCGCGGCGTCAAAGCCCTTGGCGCGGCCGTTCAGCCAGTCGATGGCGGCCTTCGGTCCGGCCGTCTCGTTGCGGTCGCCCGAGGTGGGGCAGCCGGTGGCGCGGCCGCTGCCGATGTTCTCGACCAGGGCGATGGCGTAGCCGCGGGGCACGAAGTAGTTGTCGTAGTAGCCGTCGAACGGCTCGGCGGCCAGCTTGGGCGAGGCGGACCTCAGCGCGGGCAGCGGGTTGCCGTTCGCGTCCACGTCCACGGGGTGGTTGGCGACGTCGTTGCCGCCCGCGTAGTACGGGCTCGCCTCCATGATGACCGGGACCTTCAGCCCCTGGTCGGTCTCCTTGGGCCGCAGGATGTCCACGGCCACCCGGTCCGGCTTGCCGTCGTTGTCGCTGTCGGTGCCCGCGACCTCGACGAACACCGTCTGGCTGATGGCGTCCGCCCGGGAGAAGATCGGCTGGGTGGCGTTGTTCTCGACCTTGATCGCGGGGGTGGCCGGCGTGGCCGCGGCGGGCGCGGTGCCCGCCAGGCTCGCCACCAACAGTGCGGTCAATGGCACGATGAGCTTGGATAAAGCCTTGCGTGGGTGCATGCGGGGCTCCGATATGAGGTTTCCACCGTCGGTGGGAATCTCTGACACGATGGGGGTTCGGGGCAAGGGGTGATCGTGCACCAAAGTTGGGCAAAATTTCGTCGAGCCCCTGCTGTGTCACGAAACTGCGACACAGGTCACGGACGCGACTGATGTCGATAACGGACAGGTTGCGACCCTGTGTCCCGGTTTGGTTGGCCCTGGTCAAGCAACTATCTTCCGTGCAGGTGCCGTACGTTTCTTCGCGCCTGCGATGAGATTCGGCGGCGGGGAAATGGAAGGGAGTCGCCTTGCTCGGCAAGCGATTCAACAGGATGGCGCTCGGCTCGGTCGCCGGCGTCATGCTCATGGCAGCGGCCGCCTGTGGTGGCGGCGATGGTGGGGGCACCACGGCGAGTCAGGAGCCGACCGGCGCGGCCAGCGAGGCGCCGAAGGACGCGCTCAAGGTGGGTCTCGCGTTCGACGTCGGCGGGCGCGGTGACAAGTCCTTCAACGACGCCGCCTACGCCGGCCTGGAGAAGGCCAAGACGGACCTCGGTGCCGAGATCAAGGAGCTGAGCCCGTCCGCCGACGGCTCCAACCGCGGCGACCTGCTGCGCCAGCTCGCGGACGCCGGCTACAACCCGATCATCGGGGTCGGCTTCGCCTACGGCGAGGACATCAAGAAGACCGCAGAGGAATACCCGGACATCCAGTTCGCGGTCGTCGACTCCGCCTCCAACGCGCCCAACGTGACCGGCCTGCTGTTCGCCGAGGAGCAGGGCTCCTACCTGGCGGGCGTGGCCGCGGCGAACAAGTCGGAGAGCGGCCACGTCGGCTTCGTCGGCGGCGTCGAGTCCGACCTGATCAAGAAGTTCGAGGCCGGCTTCGTGGCCGGGGTGAAGTCGGTCAAGGCCGATGCCAAGATCGACGTCACCTACCTCACCCCCGACGGCGACTTCTCCGGCTTCAGGGCCCCCGACAAGGGCAAGGTCGCGGCCGAGAAGATGTACCAGGACGGCGCCGACATCGTCTACCACGCCTCCGGCGACTCCGGCCTCGGCGTGTTCCAGGCGGCCGCCGCGGCCAAGAAGAAGGCCATCGGCGTCGACTCCGACCAGCGCCAGACGGTCAAGGAGACCGACCTGCAGTCGGTCATCATGACCTCGATGCTCAAGCGCGTGGACGTCGGCGTCTTCGAGTTCATCAAGGCCTTCCAGGGCGGCGCCAAGGGCGGCTCGAACGTGACGTACGACCTCAAGGTCGACGGCGTCGGTCTGTCCACCACCGGCGGCGAGATCGACGACATCAAGGACAAGCTCGACGCTGCCAAGAAGGACATCGTCGACGGCAAGATCACGGTTCCGGCCAAGCCGTAACCGGGGTATGAGTGACAGATGAGGGCCCGGAGTCCGTAAACTTCGGGCCTTCTGTCTATGTCGCCCACCCGCTCTAGGAGAGGCGAAATGAGTGCTGACACCCTGGCCACGGCGCGACCCGCCGTAGAGCTGGAGGGCATCACCAAGCGTTTCCCCGGTGTCGTCGCGAACCACGACATCCGCATCACCGTCCAGCCCGGCACGGTGCACGCCATCGTCGGGGAGAACGGCGCGGGCAAGTCCACCCTGATGAAGATCCTCTACGGCATGCAGAAGCCGGACGAGGGGACGATCAAGGTCAACGGCACGGAGGTCAGCTTCCGCACGCCGAGCGACGCCATCGAGGTCGGGATCGGCATGGTGCACCAGCACTTCATGCTCGCCGACAACTTCACGGTGCTGGAGAACATCATTCTCGGCGCCGAGCCGAAACGGGCCGGGCGGCTCGACACGGCCGCGGCCCGCAAGCGCATCACCGAGCTGGCCGCCGCCCACGGCCTGCGTGTCGATCCCGACCGGCTGGTCGAGGACCTCGGCGTCGGTGACCGCCAGCGGGTCGAGATCCTCAAGGTGCTCTATCGCGGCGCCCGCATCCTCATCCTCGACGAGCCGACCGCCGTGCTCGTGCCGCAGGAGGTGGACGAGCTCTTCCAGAACCTGCGCGAGCTCAAGGCCGAGGGTCTGACGGTCATCTTCATCTCCCACAAGCTCGACGAGGTGCTCGGCATCGCCGACGCCATCACCGTGATCCGCCGCGGCACCACCGTCGCCAGCGTCGATCCGGGCGACGTCACCGCGCGCCAGCTCGCCGAGCTGATGGTGGGCAGCGAGCTGCCGACCCCCGAGACCCGAGAGTCCACGGTGACCGACACGGTCGCGCTGCGGGTCTCCGAGCTCACCGTGGAGGCCGACGGCCACCACCCCCTGCCCAAGGGCGTCTCCGTCGGCGACTACGCCGCCCGGCTGCGCGCCGAGGGCAAGCGGCTGCTGCTCGACGAAGTCTCGCTGCGGGTGCGCAAGGGCGAGATCCTGGGCATCGCCGGCGTCGAGGGCAACGGGCAGTCGGAGCTGATCGAGGCCATCATGGGCATCCGCGCCGCGCACGGCCGCGTCGAGCTGAACGGGCGCGACATCAGCGGCTGGTCCACGCTGCGCCGCCGCGAGGCCGGCATCGGCTACATCCCGGAGGACCGGCACCGCCAGGGCCTGCTCCTGGAGGCCTCGCTCTGGGAGAACCGGGTGCTCGGCCACCAGACCAGGAAGCCCGCGCGCAACGGCATCTGGGTGGACCGGCGCGCCTCCAAGGCCGACACCCAGCGCATCATCGAGGCGTACGACGTCCGCACCCCCGGCGTCGACACACTGGCCCTGGCCCTGTCGGGCGGCAACCAGCAGAAGCTGATCGTGGGCCGCGAGATGAGCGGCGAACCCGCGTTCCTCATCGCCGCGCACCCCACGCGCGGCGTGGACGTCGGCGCCCAGGCCGCCATCTGGGACCATCTGCGCGACGCCCGCGCCGCCGGGCTGGCCGTGCTGCTCATCTCCGCCGACCTCGACGAGCTGATCGGCCTGTCCGACTCGATCCAGGTCATCTACCGCGGCCGGCTCGTGGCCGCGCTCGACCCTTCCGAGATCACGCCCGAACGGCTGGGCGGTTACATGACCGGCGCGATCGCCGGCACTGAGGAGACGTGATGCCCGCCGGGCTCAACCGGGCGCTGCTCACCGTCGCCGGCGCCGCCGTCGCCGTCGTCCTGGCGATCGCGATCTGCAGTGTGGCCATCGTCATCGCGGGCGGCAGCCCGCTCGACGCGCTGGCCGCCTTCTTCGACTTCGGCAGAAGCGAGTCGGCGGAGTCGAACTCCGTCGCCGTCTTCCTCAACCGGGCGGTGCCGCTGTTCATCGCCGGGCTGGCGGTGGCCGTCGGCTTCCGCATGAACCTCTTCAACATCGGCGTCGAGGGCCAGTACCGCATCGCGGCCCTCTGCGCCGCGTACGTGGGCTCCACCTTCACCGCCCCCGCCCCCGTCCAGATCGGGGTCATCATCCTGGTCGCGGCCGCGGTGGGCGGCCTGTACGCGCTCATCCCCGCCGTCATGAAGGTGACCAGGGGCGTGAACGAGGTCATCTCCACGATCATGCTCAACTACATCGCCATCGCCGTGTCGGCCTATTTGGTCCGCGGCCCCTTCGCGGGCGAGCGCGCGCAGGGCCAGCTCACCACGACCACCCCGCCGCTGCCGCCGTCCGGCATGTTCCCCGACCTGAACTTCGTCTTCGAGTGGTTCGGCATGGTGACGCCTACCCGCAACGGCGGCCTGTGGGGCTTCCTTATCGTGGCCGTCGTGCTCGGCGTGGTGATCTGGCTCGTGCTGGAGCGCACGCGGTTCGGCTTCAACGTCAAGGCCAGCGGGCTCAACGGGCCCGCCGCGCTGGCCTCCGGCGTCAACCCCAAGACGATGATCATCGCGGCCATGGTGCTGTCCGGCGGGATCGCCGGGCTCATCGGTCTGCCCGAGATCCTCGGCGACCGGGGCGCGTTCGGCTCCAACTTCACCGCCGGCCTGGGCTTCCTCGGCATCGCGGTGGCGCTGCTCGGCCGTAACAAGCCGCTCGGCATCGCGATCGCCGCGCTGCTGTTCGCCTTCCTCGACCGGGCCCAGGGCGCGCTGCAGTTCGCCGACATCCCCGCGTCCGTCGTCACGATCATCCAGGGCGCGATCGTGCTGCTGGTCGTCGTGGCCAACGAGGTGACCAACCGGATCGCGCTCAGACTCGAAGAACGGCGAGCCGCCCAGCAGCTCGGCCGGAACACCCCCGTTGAGGTGGCCGCATGAGCAGGGTCCGCAAATACCACCTGGCGCTCATCGGCGTCGCCGGGCTCATCGTGGTGGTGTCGCTGGTCCGCGTGCTGACCGGCTTCGACGACCTCACCTCCTCCGGCACGGTCGCCGCCGCGCTGCTGCTGGCCGTGCCGATCGCGCTGGCCGGTCTCGGCGGCCTGTGGGCCGAACGGGCCGGCGTGGTCAACATCGGCCTCGAAGGCATGATGGTGCTCGGCACCTGGTTCGCCGGCTGGGCCGGATACCAGTGGGGTCCCCTGGGGGCGCTGGCCGCCGGGCTGATCGGCGGCGCGCTCGGCGGGCTGCTGCACGCCATCGCGACCGTCTCGTTCGGCGTCGACCACATCATCAGCGGCGTCGCCATCAACCTGCTCGGCCCCGGCATCACCCGCTTCCTGTCGGAGGTCCTCTACAAGGAGGGCACGCCGGCCGCCGAGGCGGGCGCCGGCATCACCACCTCGCCCGCCGTCTCCGGGCAGACGCCGGAGTTCAACCTGCCGATCCTGTCCTCAGGGCCCGACCTGCTCGGCCAGTTGGAGAGCACCCACTGGTTCCTGGTCGCCGACCTGGCCGGTGTCCTGCGCGGGGTCACGCACAACCTCAACGTGCTGGTCATCCTGGCCGTGCTGCTGCTGCCGCTGACGTTCTACGTGCTCTGGCACACCGCCTTCGGCCTGCGGCTGCGCTCGGCCGGCGAGAACCCGTGGGCGGCCGAGTCGCTCGGCGTCAACGTCTACCGGATCAAGTACGCGGCCGTCGTCATCTCCGGCGCCTTCGCCGGCCTCGGCGGCGTGTTCCTGGTCTTCGTCTCCGACAAGTACGTCGAGGGCCAGACACAGGGGCGCGGCTTCATCGGCCTGGCCGCCATGATCTTCGGCAACTGGCGGCCCGGCGGCCTCGCGGCCGGCTCCGCGTTGTTCGGTTACGCCAACAGCCTGCAACTGCGCAGCGCCCCCGCGGTCAACACGTTCTTCCTGTTCGGTGCGGTGCTGCTGCTGGTCTACCTCGGCCTGCAGATCCGCCGCCTGACCGCCGCCGACCGGCCGGTCGAGCTGGCCGCCCCGGGGCCGCGCCAGTACACCCTGATGGGCCTGGCCGCGCTCGGCGCCGTCTTCCTGGTCTGGCTCTGGCTGACCATCGACCAGCTGCCCAACGACTTCATCTTCATCACGCCACACGTGCTCACGCTGCTCGTGCTCCTGGTCGCCTCGCAGCGCCTGCGGATGCCCAAGGCCGACGGCGTCAGCTATCGCCGGGGGGAACAACATTGAACATCGACTGGGACGGCCTGCGGGACGAGGCCAGGGAGGCCATGCGGCACGCGTACGCGCCGTACTCGAAATTCCCCGTGGGGGCGGCCGCGCTGGTGGACGACGGGAGGATCGTCACCGGCTGCAACGTCGAGAACGCCTCCTACGGCCTCGGCCTGTGCGCCGAGTGCGGCCTCGTCTCGGCGCTGCAGCGCTCCGGCGGCGGCCGGCTGGTGGCCTTCACCTGCGTGGACGGCCACGGTGAGCTGCTCATGCCGTGCGGGCGCTGCCGCCAGCTCCTGTACGAGTTCGGCGGCGAAGACCTGGTGCTGGAGACCGAGGACGGGCCGAAGCGCATGGCCGAGATCCTGCCGTACGCGTTCGGACCGCAGGACCTCAGCAGGAGCGCGTGATGGACGCCATCGAGGTCATCCGCGCCAAGCGTGACCGGGGCGAGCTGACCACGGAGCAGATCGACTGGGTGATCGGCGCCTACACGCGCGGCGACGTCGCCGACGAGCAGATGTCCGCGCTGGCCATGGCGATCCTGCTGAACGGCATGAACCGGCGCGAGATCGCCGACTGGACCCAGGCCATGATCCGCTCGGGCGAGCGCATGGACTGGTCGGCGCTCGACCGGCCCACGGCCGACAAGCACTCGACCGGCGGGGTCGGCGACAAGATCACGCTGCCGCTGGCGCCGCTGGTGGCGGCCTGCGGAGCGTACGTGCCGCAGTTGTCGGGCCGCGGGCTCGGCCACACCGGCGGCACCCTGGACAAGATGGAGGCGATCCCCGGCTGGCGGGCCTCGCTGTCCAACGACGAGATGCTGGGCGTGCTGCGCGCGGCGGGCGCGGTCGTGTGCGCGGCCGGCTCCGGGCTGGCCCCGGCCGACAAGAAGCTCTACGCCCTGCGCGACGTCACCGGCACCGTCGAGTCGATCCCGCTGATCGCCTCGTCCATCATGTCGAAGAAGATCGCCGAGGGCACGGGCTCGCTCGTCCTCGACGTGAAGGTGGGCTCGGGCGCGTTCATGAAGAACGTCGCCGACGCCAAGGAGCTGGCCGAGACCATGGTCGCGCTCGGGACCGACGCCGGGGTGCGCACGGTCGCGCTGCTGACCGCGATGGACCGGCCGCTCGGGCGAGCCGTGGGCAACGCGCTGGAGGTCGAGGAGTCGGTCGAGGTGCTGGCCGGCGGGGGTCCCGCCGACGTGGTCGAGCTGACCGTACGGCTGGCGCGGGAGATGCTGGCGGCCGCAGGGGTGTCCTCGGGCAAGGACCCTGAGCAGGCGCTGAAGGACGGCTCGGCGATGGACGCCTGGCGGCGCATGATCGCGGCTCAGGGCGGAGACCCGGACGCGCTGCTGCCCAGGGCGGCTGAGACGATGACCGTGGAGGCGCCCGCATCCGGGGTGCTGACGCGGTTGGACGCGTACGCGGTGGGGCTGGCCGCCTGGCGGCTCGGGGCCGGGCGGGCGCGCAAGGAGGACCCGGTCTCGGCGGGCGCCGGGGTCGTGCTGCATGCCAAACCGGGGGATCTGGTACGGGCCGGGCAGCCGTTGCTGACGCTGCACACGGACGAGACGTCGCGTTTCGATCGGGCGGTCGAGGCGTTGCGGGACGGCTATGCGGTGGGGGAGGCGAGCGAGGAGCAGTTGCCGCTGGTCATCGACCGCATCACCGCCTCGTAGCCCTGCACGGTCCTCAGGCTTTCGCGATCATCGGTCCTCAGGCTTTCGCGATCATCGGCCCTTAGGCGCTGCCGCGATCACCGGCTCGGTCTCTGAGCGGGGACCGGGCCGGTGGTCAGCAGGCCCGGGATCGGGGCGTCGGCGAAGATCTCGGTGAGGACGGCCCGCTGCGTCGGCAGGGCTTCGGCGTGGCGGGAGCGGCCCTCGTCCGTGATGCAGACGTACACCCCGCGCCGGTCCGCGTCGCACACCCCGCGCGAGACCAGCGACGCCTTCTCCAGCCTGGCCACCACCCGCGACAGCGCGCTCTGGCTCAGGTGGACCTCTTCGCACAGCTCCTGGATGCGCAGCTTCCTGTCGTGATGGACGATCCGGTCGAGCACCTCGAACTCGCTGGGCCCCAGGCCGTGCCGATCGCCCAGCTCCCGCTCCAGCGCGCACATCGCCTTGGCATGCCTGCCCAGGACGTAATGCCAGGTGTCGACCACGAGCTCTTCGTCCATGTCGCGGAGGTTACCACTTCCGTAAATCTCATGCAACGACATTAAATGCAGTTGCATTAGATGTTCGTGCATGTATTGTTCTGACTCATGTCCTCTACCTCATCCCGCTGGGGCGCGCTCGCCGTGCTCTGCGCAGTGATATTCCTTGACGCCCTTGACGTGTCGATGGTCGGCGTCGCCCTGCCGGCCATCCAGCATGACCTGGATCTTGACACCTCCGCCCTACAGTGGGTGGTCAGCGGCTACGTGCTCGGCTACGGCGGTCTTCTTCTGCTCGGGGGCAGGACCGCCGACCTGCTCGGGCGGCGCAGGGTGTTCCTGGTCGCGCTGGGTGTCTTCGCCGTGGCGTCGTTGCTCGGTGGCATCGTGGACGACGGCGGCCTGCTGATCGTGGCCCGGTTCGTCAAGGGTGTGGCCGCCGCGTTCACGGCTCCGGCCGCGTTGTCGATCATCACGACCACGTTTGCCGAGGGGCCCGAGCGTAACCGGGCGTTGAGCTTCTTCACCGCCTCGGGGGCCAGCGGCTACTCGCTCGGTCTCGTGCTGTCCGGCCTGCTGACCGAGATCGGCTGGCGGTGGACGTTGCTGATGCCGGTGCCGGTCGCGGTCATCGCGCTGGTCGCCGCGTTGAAGGTGCTGCCGCGAGGCCGGGAGGAGCGGGCCGAAGGCGGTCACGACCTGGTCGGCGCCGTGACCATCACCGCGTCGATGTTGCTGCTGGTCTTCACCGTCGTGCAGGCCCCCGAGGCCGGCTGGGCCTCCCTGCGCACGATCGGCTCGCTGGCCGGCGTGGCCGCGCTGCTCGCGCTGTTCGTGGTGACCGAGCTCAAGGTGCGGCACCCGCTGGTGCGGCTGGGCATCCTGCGCTCCGGCCACATCGTGCGGGCCAACCTGGGGCTGCTCATCCTCATGGGCTCGTACGTGTCGTTCCAGTTCGTCGCCATGCAGTACTTCCAGAACCTGCTGGGCTGGTCGGCCCTCGGCACCGCCATGGCGTTCCTGCCCGCCGGCGTGCTCGTCGCGGTCACCTCGACCAAGATGGGCGACTTCGCCGACCGGTTCGGGACCGGCAAACTGATCGTCATCGGCGCCGCCGCGCTGGCCGGCGGATACGCGATCTTCCTCGGCATCGACCGCACCCCCAGCCTGGGCGGCATGGTGATCCCCGGCATGGTCCTGCTGGGCATCGCCTTCGCGCTGTCGTTCCCCTCGCTGAACATCCAGGCCACCAGCGGCGTGCACGACGACGAGCAGGGGCTGGCCTCCGGCCTGCTGAACACCTCGGGGCAGGTGGGCGGCGCGATCGTGCTGGCCGTCGTGACCGCCGTGCTCACCTCGGGCGGCGAGACCCTGTCCATCGGGGCGCTGCGCGCGGCGATCGTGGTGTCGCTGGTGCTGGCGCTGGTCGGCCTGGTGATCTCGGCCACCGGCCTGCGCGCCCGCAAGCCGGTGCCCGCCGCCGAACCGGAGGCCCGGGTGTACGAGACCGTCTGACGGCGGCACCCGGTCGGTCTGCCCATGGCGATGGCGCCGGCCGGTCTGACGGCGGAGGCGGTGGCACGCCGGGGTCGGTCTGATCGCGGTGGCGCGAGGCCCGGCGTGGCGCGCCCCTGGGCTGGGCATTTAGCGGGCATGCGCTCGTCATCCCCGTCCGCCGGTCGGTCGCCGCGCACCCGTGCGGCCGTCATGGTGGCCTGCCTGGCCGTGTTGATCGCAGGGCTGACCGGGTGCGGCACCGTCCGGCAGGCCACACTGCCGCAGACCCCCGGCAGCACGGAGACCGGCTCGGCCCCCGCCGCTCCCGGGGTCCCGACCAACACCGCCGAGGTGGACGTCGATCGGAGTGGCACCGAGCCGGCCGTCGTGACGGGGGTGCGTTTCGCCGCCCACGACGGTTACGACCGGCTGGTGGTGGACCTCAAGGGCGGGATGCCCGGATACAACGTGAAATGGGTGAACGAACTCGTCCAGGACGGCTCGGGCAAGCCGATCGGCGTGCGCGGTGGCGCGTACCTTCAGCTCACGCTCTTCCCCGCGAACGCCCACGACGAGAACGGCGAGCCCACCTGGAGCGACGGGCCCGTCTACCCGGCCGGTCTGGCCAATCTGGCCGACGTCGTCAGGACCGGCGACTTCGAGGGCCGGGTCGGGATCGGGCTGGTGCTGGACAGGCGGGCCGCGTTCCAGGTCACGGAGCAGAGGTCGCCGAACCGCCTGGTCCTGGACGTGGCACACTGACCTGGTGGTCAGAAAGATCGGGGCTCCGGCCCGCATTCCCGTACCAGGCGGCAAGCTCATCGACGAGCACGTGGGTCGCGTCAGCAGCGGCGACGAGGCGATCTCGATCGCTCACATGGTCGCCCCGCCCGGCTGGGAGGAGCCGCCGCAGACGCCGGCGTTCACCGAATACACGGTGGTGCTGCGCGGCACGGTGATCGTGGCGCACGACGAGGGCACGACGCTGGTCGAGGCCGGGCAGTCGGTGGTGACCTCGCCGGGGGAGAAGGTCCGCTACAGCGCCGGACCCGAGGGCGCCGAGTACGTCGCCGTGTGCCTGCCCGCCTTCTCCCCGGACGGCGCCGGACGAGACTGACGGAACGGGGCCGGCAGGGACCGGTCGGGGCTGACCGGCGCGGAACGGGCCCTGCCGACCGGCACGGGGCTGACCGGGTGGTGGGCGGTGCTCATATCATGGCCTGATGAGGCCCACGCTTGACGAGATCCGGCGGGCTCCCAAGGTGTTGCTGCACGATCACCTCGACGGCGGGCTCCGCGCCGAGACGATCGTCGAGCTGGCCAGGGAGACCGACTACGGCCGGCTGCCCACCCACGATCCCGACAACCTGCGTCAGTGGTTCGAGGAGGCGGCCGACTCCGGTTCGCTCGAACGCTACCTGGAGACGTTCGACCACACGGTCGGCGTCATGCAGACGCGCGAGTCGCTGGTGCGCGTGGCCGCAGAATGCGCGGAAGACCTGGCCGCCGACGGCGTGGTCTACGCCGAGGTGCGGTTCGCGCCCGAGCAGCACACCACCACGGGCCTGAGCCTCGACCAGGTCGTGGAGGCGGTGCTGGACGGGTTCGCGCGCGGCTCGGAAGGGCGCGGCATCCGCGTCGGCACCCTGCTGACGGCCATGCGGCACCAGGCGCGTTCCAGGGAGATCGCCGAGCTGGCGGTGCGTTACCGCGACGGCGGCGTGGTGGGCTTCGACATCGCGGGCGCCGAGGCCGGCTACCCGCCCACCCGCCACCTCGACGCCTTCGAATACCTCCAGCGGGAGAACGCCCACTTCACCATCCACGCGGGCGAGGGGTTCGGGCTGCCGTCGATCTGGCAGGCCATCCAGTGGTGCGGCGCCGACCGGCTCGGCCACGGGGTGCGCATCATCGACGACATCTCCGTGTCCGAGGACGGGTCGGCCAAGCTGGGGCGGCTGGCGGCGTACGTTCGCGACAAGCGCATTCCGCTGGAGATGTGCCCCACGTCCAACCTGCAGACCGGAGCGGCCGCGTCGATCGCCGACCACCCCATCGGGCTGCTGCGGCGGCTGCACTTCCGCGTCACCGTCAACACCGACAACCGGCTGATGAGCGCGACCGGCCTGTCGCTGGAGTTTCTCAAGCTGGTCGAGGCGTTCGGCTACGGCTGGGACGATCTGCAGTGGTTCACGGTCAACGCGATGAAGTCGGCGTTCCTCCCGTTCGACGAGCGGCTGGCGCTGATCAACGGCCGGATCAAGCCGGGGTTCGCGCAGCTGAAGTGGCAGCCGTGAAGCAGACCTACCGGTCCAGGACCGCGTTCGTGCTGGCATGGGTGTGGCTGGCGTTCGTGGCCTTCAACGTCTTCGACCTGATCGTCCGCTACAGCGGCAAGGCGTCGCTGGTGGCGCTGGCCGTGCTGGGGGCGCTGACGGCGCTCGTCTACGCGGTCGCGCTGCGCCCCGCCACCGTGCTCACGGAGGCGGGGCTGGTCGGGCGCAACCCGTTCCGCACCACGTTCGTGCCCTGGGCTTCGATCGAGGACGTCACGGTGTCCCACTCCATCAACGTGCACCACGGCGAGGAGCAGGTGTTGCGGCTGTGGACGCCGATGAGCAGCGCGCGCGAGCGGGCCAAGGCGCAGCGGCGCGGCGCCCCCGCGCCGCAGCGGGGGCGCTTCAAGACCGAGCCGACCCTGACGAAGGGCGAGCAGGCGGCGGCGGAGGCGTTCTCCGGCAAGACGCACGCCGACTGGGTGGGCGACCAGATCCGCGAGCGCGCCGAGTCGGCCAGGCGCCGCGACGAGCAGGCGGCGCCGGCTCGGATGACGTGGTCCTACGACGCGATCGGGGTGCTGGTGGTCGCGGTGGCGCTGGTGATCGCCGCGCTCGTCGTCGCCTAGCCGGAAGCGCTGACCCGCGCGGCCGGTTGACGGTCGCCTGGCCCGCGCGGCCTGTTGACCGGCGCCTAGCCTGCTCGTTTCCTGTTGACGAAGGCGTTCATGCCGGCCTGGGCGATGCCGGACGCCTCCACCTGCTCGGCCGCCTCGGTCTCCACCTGGAAGGCCCGCTCGACCTCCGCCAGTGACGGGCGGAGCAGGGTGAGGTGGACCGCCGTGGCCGTGCCCGCGGCGCTCCAGTGGCGTACGCGGGCGATGGCCGTCTCCACCAGCGCCTCCGGGGCCACGATCTCGTCCAGCAGGCCGACGGCGAGGGCGTCCTCGGCGCTCATCCTGGTCGAGTCGAGCACCAGCCGCAGCGCCCGGCCGCCGACGAGGCGCGGGAGCAGGTAGCTGGAGGCGTTGGAGATCGACAGGCCGATGTGGTTCTCCGGCAGGAAATACTCGGCCGCCGGCGTGCCGATGCGGGCGTCGAAGCAGAGCGTCCACTCGGCGGCGCCGCCCACGGCCAGGCCGTTGACCGCCGCCACCACAGGCACCCGGGTCTCCAGTACGGCCCTGGTCATGTCGTGGAACAGCTCCACCTCCTCGATCAGCGACCGGCCGACGGCCTGGTCGATGTCCTCGCCGGCGGAGAAGGCCCGGCCGGTCCCCGTGACCACGATGCCCCTGCCGCTGCGGCCGTGCTCGCGGACGGCGGCGGCGAGATCCCTGCGCATGGGGGCGGTGAGGGCGTTGAGCTTGGCCGGTCGGGCGAGGGTGATCAGGGCCACCTCGTCGCGTACGGTCACGTCGATCATCTCTGCTCCTTGTCCGGCCGGCCGGCAGGGGTGGTGGCGCGCTGGTCGCGCGCAGGAGGGACCTGGACGGCGGGCCCCGGGGGGCTGGTCGCGTTCGGGCTGAACCTGGATGGCGGGGGCGGCGCGCTGGTCGCGCTCGGGGTGGAGGAGGTGGCGTTTCTCGATGCGGGCCGACGGGGTCAGCGGGAACGCCTCGACGAACTCCACGTACGCCGGGATCTTGAACCGGGCCAGCCGCTCCCTGGCGTGCGCGATCACGCTCGCGGCGGTCTCGGCCGTGGCCGGATGGCCCGGCCGGAGCTGGAGGAACGCCTTGGGCAGCTCGCCGAACAGCTCGTCGGGGATGGGCACCAGGGAGGCGGAGACGACGGCCGGATGCTCGGCCAGCACGTGCTCCACCTCGGCGCAGGAGATGTTCTCGCCGCCCCTGCGCACCATGTCCTTGATCCGCCCGGCGTGCCTGATCCGGCCCTGGGAGTCGCGGACGCCCAGGTCGCCGGTGTGGTACCAGCCGCCTCTGAAGGCGTGGGCGGTCGCGTCCGGATGGTTCCAGTACCCCTTCATCATGGGCACGCCCCTGACCAGGATCTCGCCGGTGCCGGGGTCCAGCTCGACCTCCTTGCCGGGCGGCGCCACCCCCATGGCGCCGGTGCCGACCGTGCCGGTGTCGTCGAGGGGTGACACCAGGTCGGTGCCGCTCTCGGTGGAGCCGTACAGCTCGCGCCACGGCGCGCCCCAGCGTTCCTCGAACGTGCGGTGCAGGTCCGGTTGGATGCCCGAGCAGAGCACCGCGCGCATGCGGTTGGCCCGGTCGAGGGGGTGGGGCGGCTGCTTGTGCAGGAGAAGGGGCATCGTGCCCAGCACGTACGTGAGCGTCGCGCCGTGCTCCCTGGCCGAGGCCCAGAAGCCGGAGGCGGAGAAGCGGGGGAGCACGACGAGCGGGACGCCGCCCATGAGGGCGAGGAGGGTGACCCACTGGGGGTCCATGTAGGAGTACGCCTGCGCGATCATCAGGACGTCGTCGTCGCGCAGGGAGACCTGTTCGGCGACGACGGCGGCGGACCTGAGCCAGTAGGCGTGGGTGAGCATGCAGGCTTTGGGAAAACCGGTAGTCCCCGACGTGTACTGAAAATTCGCGACATCGTCGGCTTTAGGCGTATCGAGGGAAGTGAGGGGTGTTCCATCCAGTTGGTGGAGGAGGTGGACTGTGCCAGGGATGTGCGGGGCGTACTCGGCGGTGGTGATCGTGGCCACGGCCCCGGAGTCGCGCAGGACGTGCTCCAAGTCGGCGGCCCGGTAACGGACGTTCACCGGCACGGTGATCGCGCCCGCCTTGAGGACGGCCAGCCAGCTCAGCGGCCAGCCGGCCACGTTGTCCAGCATGATCGCCACCCGGTCGCCGGGTCGCACACCCTTGTCGGCCAGCGCTCCGGCCAGCCGATCCGATCGTTCGTCGGCCTCGGTGAAGGTCAGGGAGACGGGTGAGGGGTCGGGGAAACGGAGGAACTCGCGCTCGCCGTACGTGTCAGCGGCGTGCCTCATCAGGTCGGGGATCGTTGCTTGCATGCGGCGGCTCCCACGGGAACTCGGGCAGCAGGGCGAAGTCGGCCGTCACAGTGGCATTGACGGGGGCATTGACGGGGGCCTGGGCGGGGGCCTGAGCGGGGGCGCGGACGGCGGCCAGGCCGATCGCGACGAACTCGGCGCACACCTGCTCCAGCGTGGAGTCCCCGTCGGGGCGGTACCACTCGCTGGTGCCGGTGCACATGGACATCAGGGCGAGCCGGGTCAGCCTCTCGTCGGCGACCCGGAAGACGCCCTGCTCGACGCCGTCGGCCAGCGCGTGCTTCCAGTGGTCCTCGTACGCGTCGCGCAGGGCGATGATCTCGGCGTGGGCGGCGGAGCCGGGCGTCAGGGAGCGCAGCTCGCCGTCCATGACGCGGCTGGTCATGGGGGTGAGGGCGTGGACGGCGGTGAGTGAGCTGATCAGCAGGGCGAGGCGGTCGGCCGGCCGCTCGTACGGGGCCAGCATGCGCTCGGTGGCCTCGATCAGCTCGCGCTGCGCGACCCGCATGAGGTCGGCCAGCAGCGCTTCCTTGCTGGTCACGTGGTGGTAGATCCCGGCGTTGGTCATGCCGACCGCCTTACCGAGGTCTCTGATGCTGGTGGCCGCGTAGCCCCGCCGCGCGAACAGCAGCACGGCCGCGGTCCTGATCCGCCGGCCGGCATCGGTGTCGCGGTCGGTGAGGTCTACGATCATCATGTCCTACCGAACGTTCGGTTGCCTCTTAGATCCGAAAAATACCCCATGTCCTACGAAATCGCCATAGGTTGCCTCTGACGTCGTGTCACTGTCTCCGGGACACCGATGATTTCGGAGGCCGGGCTTCGTATGAAGGGAGAGAAGGAGGCAACAACATATGCCGCAGATCATCGAATTCCCGCCGCGCCCGTACCTCGGGGTGCGCCGTACCATCACCATGACCACGTTCCACCTGGTCGCCGACCGGATCGGCGAGATCATCGGCCACCTGGCCGAGCGCAGCACCGCCCCCGCAGGGGCGCCGTTCCTGCGCTACCACAGCATCGACATGGCCGCAGACCGCCTGGAGGTGTCGGCCGGGGTGCCCGTGCCGGCCCCGATGGAGTGGGAAGGCGACCTCTACGCCGCCACCCTCCCCGCCGGCCGCTACGCCACCACCACCCACCACGGCCACCCGGACCAACTCGTGGGCACCGTTGAGTCACTGCTGCGCTGGGGACGCGAGCAGGGCCTGGAGTGGGACCTGACCGAGAAGGACGGCGCCGAGCACTGGGGCTGCCGCCTGGAGCTGTACCGGACGGACCCACGCGTGGAGCCCGACATGAACAACTGGGACATCGACCTGCAACTACGCCTGACCTGACACCCGGCCACGGGAAGCGGACCTCACCGCCACGCGTCGACCAACTGCTCCGGCCCGACGTGGACGACGCCGTCCACGTCGCAGCCGCTGCGGGAGACGGCGTAGAGCGGAGTGGTGCTGCCGGCTCCTTCGACCTGCGCATGGTGGGCGATGAGCTCGCGCAGATCGTGCTCGTCGAAGGGCCGGTTCTCCAGCCACTTCACCGATCCGACAAAGGTGATCTTCTTGGCGACCGGCTCTTTGTCCGCTCCGATCAGGTCGATCTCCGGGTTGTTGGTCCTCGTCCAGTAACCTCCGATCGCCCTGGTGTCCTCGGGCAGTCCGTCCATGCGACGGAGCGACTCGCGGACGAAAGGCTCGACCGCGGCGCCGCGCCACGCCGTCCAGGAACGTTCGATCCGCTGGAGGACGAGGTCGCCGCGGTCGCGGTCGATCGCGGTCAGGTTCGGTCCGATGAACGAGAGCCAGAAGCGCAGGTGCGTGTCCGCGATGTGGTAGCGGCGTTCCCGCGACGGCCGTACGGACAGCGGCACCTCCGCCGTCACCATGCGCTTCTCCTGGAGGATCTGCAGACCGCGCGTCGTCGACGTGCCGGGCAGGCCGCTGGCCTTGGAGATCGACGCGTACGTGCGTTGCCCGGAGCCGATGGCGCGCAGCAGGACGCTCGCCTGGGCTTCCGGCGGGAACTCCGCCGCCATGGCCCGCACGCCACTCACCGTCAGGGCCGAGCCCGGCATCGGGACGGTCGTCTCCAGGAACTCTCTGACGGAGGCGCCGGCCGGCCATTCGTCCAGGATCTGCGGCAGGCCGCCGGTAATCAGGTGCGCGTCGACGGCCTCCGCGGCGGGCAGGCCCAGCTTGTCCGCCACATCGGCGGCGGTGAGCGGGTTGACCACCATCTCCGACGCGCGCATGTGGAAGGGACGGTCGTACTGGTTGATCGCCTCCATGATGGACAGATCGGAGCCGATCAGGATGAGCAGCATGGGCCGCCGGGAGAACTCGCGGTCGAAGAGGCGCTGCAGGGTGCTTTCGAGGTAGGGGTCCTGCTGGATCAGGTAAGGGAGCTCGTCGATGACGACGATGCTCGGTGAGTCCTGCGGGACGGCCTGAGCCATCAGCCGCAGGGCACTGTCCCAGGACGTGGGTGTGACACCGTCGAACTGGGAGGCGTCGGGCAGGTCCGAGGCGGCCACATCGGCGATGAAGCGTTCGAGCTGCACGGCCGGCGGCTGCTGGTCGGCGGCGAAGAAGAGGCTCGGCACACCGCTTCGCCGGATGAACTCCTCGGCGAGGCGCGTCTTGCCCACGCGGCGTCTGCCGCGCATGAGGATGGCGCGGCCTGGAAGATCGCCTGTCCGCACTCGGCTGAAATAGCGGCTGAGCTGGGCCAGCTCACGCCGCCGCCCGATGAACCCGTCTACCCGAGTCCCTCCCCTCGATACACCCAAATTTGGTCGTCCCAACTTTGGTACAACCAAATTTGGTTGCTACCCAGAGAACGTTAGCTCGTGCCGCGCATGAACGGCAGGTCATCGCCCCAGGAGTCCAGTTCGGGGCCGTGGCCGGCGGCGCGGGCATGGGGTTCGAGGTCGTTCAGCAGCCCCCGGAGGGCCGCCGGGGCGTCGGGGGACAGGGCGGACTCCAGGCGTGGCAGCAGGTCCCCGGCGGGCCATCCGTCCAGGGGGTGATGGCGCAGCTCCCACTCCAGGTACTTGTTGTACGGCCGCACCCGCCCGTGCAGCGCGAACAGGTGGCTCAGGAAGGCCGGCACCGCCTCCGAGCCGTCCAGCAGGACGCCGAGACGATTGCCGTCGCGGGCGTTCTTCATGCACCGGTACACGCTGTTGAGGAACGCGCCCAGCGCCTCGCGCCCGATGGCGAACGCCTCGTCCGGGGTGAGCGTGCCCTTGGCGGCGACCAGGGAGGCGATGCCGCCGGTGTCCTTGAGCACCTGGGCGTGGGTGAAGGCGTACCGATTCCACTCGGTGCCGGAGCCGGGCAGGGCGTGGGCGCGGAACTCGCCGAGCGTCATCACCACCAGGTCCACGAGCGCGTCCCTGCGCGGCTCGAACGGGGCTCCGTCGGCGGCGATCAGGTAGACGTCGTGGTCGGAGTGCGCGGTGGCGGTGCCTTCACGGGCCTGCGACCCGCTCAGCACCAGGCCCAGCACGCGGGGATCGGGCAGGGCCCGCGACAGGAAGATCTCGTACGTCTCCACGCGGCCAGATTGCCACGATCTTCATCGCCACGCGTCCAGCAGTTGCTCCGGGGTGATGTGGGTGACGCCGGCCACGCTGCAGCCACTGCGGGAGACGGCGTACAGGGGCGTGGAGGTGTCCGTTCCAGGCATCCTGGAGCGGTGAACGATGAGTTCGCTCAGGTCGTGGTGGTCGAAGGGCCGGTTCTCGAGCCACTTCACCGAGCCGACCATGGTGATCGCCTTCGCGACGGGTTCCCTGTCGGCTCCGACGATGTCGATTTCGGGATCGTTGGTCCTGGTCCAGTAGCCGCCGATCGCTCCCGTTCGCTCAGGCAGGTCGTCCATACGGCGAAGCGACTCGTGGATCAGCGGCTCGACGGCCATGCCCCTCCACGAGGTCCAGGAACGGCGGATCCGGTCCAGGAGCTTGTCTCCCCGGCCGCGTTCCACGTCGGTCAGATGCGGCCTGACGAACGGAAGCCAGAACCGCAGGTGGGAGTCGATCACGCGGTAGCGCGTATCCCTGGAGGGGCGGGTGGACAGAGGACGATCTATGGCGATCAAGCGCTTTTCCAGGAGGAGCTGCAGGGCTCGGTTCATCGTCGCGCGGGGGATCTCCTGGGTGGCGGCAGCGATGTTGGAATGTGTGCGTTGTCCTGACCCGATGACGCTGAGGACCTGCTGAGCGTGAGCCTCCGGAGGGAGTTCGGCGGCGAGCGCACGTTCTCCGCTGACGATCAGCGCCGACAACGGATCATCGAGCGCCTGCTCCAGATAGGTCATGACCGAGGCGCCCTTGGGCCACTCTTCGCAGATCATCGGAAGCCCGCCCGAGACCAGGTGTGCGTCGAACGCGTCGGCTGGACCGAGTTCGAGGGCCTGAGCGATGTCGTACGGTCCGAGGGGGTGGACCACGAAGTCGGCCGCCCGCTGGTAGAAGGGGCGGCCATAGGTGTTGATCGTCTCCATCATGGACAGGTCCGAGCCGATGAGGAGCAGCAGGACCGGCCGTCTCGAGAACGCCTTGTCGAAGAGCTTCTGCAGCACGCCCTCCAGGCTGGGGTCCGCCTTGATCAGGTACGGAAGCTCGTCCAGGACGACGATGCTGGGAGCGTCGTCAGGAAGGGCGCGGGCCAGGAGGGAGAGCGCGTCATGCCATGACCCGGGTGGCCCGCCGTCGAAAAGGGAGGCGCCGGGCAGGTCGGACGAGCGCATCTCTTCCGCGAAGACGCTGAGCTCCTTGCCGAGTGTCTGCCCGGTGGCCGTGTAGTACGCGTGCGGCACCTGCGCGCGCCGGATGAACTCTTCCGCCAGCCTCGACTTGCCGACTCGGCGGCGGCCCCTGACGAGGAGCGCACGTCCCGGCCGGTCGAATTGCCGTCTGCCGGTCTTCTCGAGCGCGCGTTGCAGGATACCGAGCTCTCGCCGCCTGCCGATGAAAGGTTCCAACACCGCTCCTCTTGGTCTCATGAATGAGACTAACTGAGAAGTTGGTATCAAGGCCTGGACTTGATGGCCCTCGATGCCGTGTTGGTCTCACCGATGAGACCTTCGCCTCTGAAGGTCTCACGGATGAGACTCTCTGCGTGGCCGGCCTAAGGGGCCAGGCGAGTCTCCAGGTCCGTGCGGATGCTGGCGAGTTGCTCCGCCGCCCGCGCCCTGGCCTCCGCCGGGGTCGTGGTCACCGGGACGACCGCCTCCAGGTAGCACTTGAGCTTGGGTTCCGTGCCGGATGGGCGCACCACCACGCGGGCGCCGCCCGCCAGGAGGTAACGCAGGCCGTCGGTCGGTGGGAGGCCGCCGTCGCCGCGCGCCAGGTCGTCACCTCGCTTCACCGTGAGGCCGCCGAGGGTCTCAGGTGGGTCGGTGCGCAGGCGGGACATGGCGGCGGCGATCAGCGACAGGTCGGACACCCGGAACGACAGTTGCGAGGTCGCGTGCAGGCCGTGGCGGCGGGCCTGGTCGTCGAGGAGGTCCAGGAGGGTGCGGCCGTCGCGTCTGGCGGCCGCGGCGATGGCGGCCACGGTCAGCGCGGCGCCGATTCCGTCCTTGTCCCTGACCGGCAGGCCGGCGTCGGAGCCGACGCTGTAGCCGATGGCCTCCTCGTAGCCGAAGACGAGCCCGGGGCCGGCCTTGATGATCCACTTGAAGCCGGTGAGGGTCTCGCCGTACCGGACGCCGTGCGCCTGGGCGATCTTGCCGAGCAGGGTGGAGGAGACGATGGTGGTGGCCACCATGCGGTCGCCGGTGGTGTGGGTGAGCACGTGCTCGGCCAGCAGGCCCCCGACCTCGTCGCCGGTCAGCATGCGGGCGCCGCCGCCGGGCAGCGGCACGCCCACCGCGCACCGGTCGGCGTCGGGGTCGTTGGCCACGATCAGGTCGGCCTCCGTCTTGGCGGCCAGCACGATCGCCAAGTCCATCGCGCCCGGTTCTTCCGGGTTGGGGAAGGCGACCGTGGGGAAGTCGGGGTCGGGCTCGCGTTGTTCCTCGACGGTCACCGGGCTGTCGAAGCCGGCGGCCTGGAAAGCGGCGGTCAGGGTGGCCGCCCCGACCCCGTGCAGCGGGGTGTAGGCGACGCGCAGTTCGCGGGCGTCGCCCAGGGGGAGGGCGGTCACGGCCCGGAGGTAGGCGTCGACTATCTCGTCGCCCAGCTCCGTCCACACGGAGTCCTGAGCGAGCTCGTCCACCCGGCCGACCGCGTCGATGGCGGCGGAGATCTCCGCGTCGAGCGGGGGCACGATCTGGGAGCCGTCGCCCCAGTAGACCTTGTAGCCGTTGTCGCGCGGCGGGTTGTGGCTGGCGGTGACCGTCACCCCGGCGTCGGCCCCGAGGTGGCGGACGGCGAAGGCCAGCACGGGCGTCGGCAGCGGGCGGGGCAGCAGCGAGGCGCGCAGGCCGGCGCCCGTCAGCACCGCCGCCGTGTCGCGGGCGAACACGTCGGACTTGTGCCTGGCGTCGTAGCCGATGACCACGTGCCTGCCAGGACCCAGGACCGCGGCCAGGCCGGCCGCGGCGCGCATGACGGTGACCCGGTTCATCCGGTTGGGGCCCGCGCCCAGCTCGCCGCGGAGCCCGGCCGTGCCGAACTCCAGCTTGGCGCCGAAGCGCTCGTCAAGGGCGGCCAGGTCCTCGCGTTCGATGAGGGCGGACAGCTCGGCACGCGTGTCGGGGTCGGGGTCCTGGGCCAGCCACTCCCGCGCCCGCCGCAGCACGCTCACAGCCGGTCCACCACCTTGGCCAGCAGGACGCCCATGCGGGCGGCCGTGGCCCGGCCCACCTCCAGGACCTCCTCGTGGTTGAGCGGCTCGCCGGACAGGCCCGCGCCCGGGTTGGTGACCAGGGAGATGCCGAGCACGTCGAGGTTCGCCTCGCGGGCGGCGATGGCCTCCAGGACCGTGGACATGCCGATCATGTCGCCGCCCAGCGTGCGCAGCATGCGGATCTCGGCGGGGGTCTCGTACGTGGGGCCGCGGAAGGCGACGTAGACGCCCTCGGCGAGGGTCGGGTCGATCTCGCGGACGAGGGCGCGCAGGCGGCGCGAGTAGACCTCGGTGAGGTCGATGAACGTGGTACCGGTGATCGGGTTGGCCCCGGTCAGGTTGATGTGGTCGCTGATCAGGACGGGGTCGCCGACGTTCTGCGTCTCGGGGCGCAGCCCGCCGGCCGCGTTGGTGAGCACCAGCGTGCGTACGCCGGCCGCCGCCGCCGTGCGGACGCCGTGCACGACCGCCTCCACCCCGAGCCCGGACGGCGACTCGTAGAGGTGGGTGCGCCCGAGGAAGATCAGCGCGTGCCGGCCCGCGGCGGTGCGGACAATGCGGATCTTGCCGCCGTGACCGGCCACGGCGGGCGCGCGGAAGCCGGGCAGGTCGGTGAACGGGATCTCGCGCACCGTCTCGCCGATCGCGTCGGCGGCGGGCACCCACCCCGAGCCCATGACGAGCGCGACGTCGAAGGCGGCGTCGGAGGAGTCGAGGCCGCTCGCGGCACGCAGTGCCGCGGCGGCCTCGCCGGCCAGGGTGTACGGGTCTTTGCTCACCTTCAGTAGTTTAGGAGCAGCCTGTCCAGGACCCGCACCCCGAACTGCAGGGCGTCCACCGGCACGCGCTCGTCCACGCCGTGGAACATGGAGGCGAAGTCCATGTCGGCGGGCAGCCGCAGCGGCACGAAGCCGAATCCGCGCACCCCCAGGTCGGCGAAGAAGGTCTTGTTGTCGGTGCCGCCGGACATGCAGTAGGGGATGGCGCGGGCGGCCGGGTCTTCGGCCTTCAGCGCCGCGATCATCGACTCCACGAGCGCGCCGTCGAACGAGGTCTCCAGCGCGATGTCGTGGTGGATGAACTCGCGCCGCACCTTCGGCCCGAGCAGCCCGTCCACGGTCTTGAAGAACTCCTCCTCGAAGCCCGGCAGGAAGCGCCCGTCGACCACGGCCGTGGCCTGGCCGGGGATGACGTTGGACTTGTAGCCGGCGTCGAGCTGAGTCGGGTTGGCGGTGTTGCGCAGCGTCGCGCCGACGAACCGCACCAGCGGCCCGATCTTGTCGAGGACCGGCCGGGGGTCGTCCTCGTCGAACGGGAGGCCGAAGGCGTCGGCGACCTCGGTGAGGAAGCGGCGCACGGTCGGCGTGTACGTCAGCGGCCAGTCGTGGCCCCCGATCCTGGCCACGGCCTTGGCGACCTCGGTGACGGCGTTGTCGTCGTTCAGCATCGAGCCGTGGCCCGCGGTGCCGTCGGCGATCAGCTTCATCCAGGCCAGGCCCTTCTGGGCGGTCTCGATGAGGTAGAGCCGCAGCGACGGGTCGACCTCCAGCGAGTAGCCGCCGACCTCGCTGATCGCCTCGGTGACGCCCTCGAACAGGCCGGGGTGGTTGGCGGTGAGGTATTTGGCGCCGTAGACGCCGCCGGCCTCCTCGTCGGCCACCCAGGCGAAGACCAGGTCGCGCCTCGGCCTCAGCCCTTCGCGCTTGAACCGGCGCAGCACG
Source organism: Nonomuraea sp. NPDC048892 (assembly GCF_040649735.1). NCBI lineage: Bacteria > Bacillati > Actinomycetota > Actinomycetes > Streptosporangiales > Streptosporangiaceae > Nonomuraea > Nonomuraea sp. NPDC048892. Next base: position 286,474 of record NZ_JBEZFZ010000005.1, read on the forward strand.
GCCAGCATCATCGCGTCCATGTCCTTCATGTCCACGGCGCCGCGGCCCCAGATGTAGCCGTCGCGCACCTCGCCCGCGAACGGGTCGACCGACCAGTCGGCGGCGTTGGCCGGGACGACGTCGAGGTGGCCGTGGACGAGCAGGGCGGGCAGCGACGGGTCGGTGCCCTCGACGCGGGTGATCACGTTGCCGCGGCCCGGCTCGCTCTCGATGTAGGTGGACTCGATGCCGGCCTCGGCCAGCCTGGCCATGACGACCTCGGCCGCGGCCCGTTCGCCGGGGCCGCTGCCGTCCCCGTAGTTGCTGCTGTCGACGCGGATCAGCTCGGCGCAGAGGTCGGCGACTTCGAGTTCGGCGGGTGTCATGGCGTTGTCTCCCAACGGTGATCCAGCGTGAGCAGTCCGGACTTGTGCAGGTGGCCGCGTTTGTGCGCCCGGGTGATGAGGGTGAGGTCGACGTCGGTGATCTCGTCGTGCCGGCCGACGACGCCGGTCATGAAACGGTAGAGGGCCGCCTCGTGGGCCGCCACGACCTGCACGATGAGGGAATGGGTGCCCGTCGTGGCGGCACAGTAACGGACGTCGGGGTGCGCCGCCAGCCGCTGGCCGACCAGGTCGAGGCCGTGGGGGCGGACCTTGAGCCAGAGCATGGCCTCCACCTCCAGGCCGAGCAGGGCGGGCTCGACCTCGGCGCGCGGCAGCAGCAGCCGCCGCTCGATCAGCGAGGTGACCCGGCGGCGCGCGGTGGGTACGGAGATGTCGAGCCGCTCGGCGACCGCGGTGAAGGCGATCCGGCCGTCGGCGGCGAGGAGCTCGGCGATCTCCTGCTCCAGGGGTGACAGGCCCTCCTCGTCGGGCAGGCACTCGGGCGGCGGGGCCGGCCGCAGTTCGGCCACCTCCCGCTCGGTCAGGAAGGGCGCGTGCCACTCGGCGACGGTCCTGAACGTGTGCAGGACGACCTGGGTCTGGGTCTGCAGGACGCCGTCGATCTCCGACACCTGGGCCGACAGGATGCGGTGCAGTGCCTCGCGGGAGGGGGAGACCAGCTCGCAGCCGAGGTCGGCGGCGCCGGTGAGGGAGTAGACGGAACGGGTGTCGGGGCGCTCGGCCAGCGCCTTGGCCACCTGCGTGGCGGTGCCGGGCCGCACCTGGACGTGCAGGTGCACGGGCCGGCCGTGGCCGGTGCGCAGGTCGTCGTAGATGGCCGTGACGCGGACGAAGCCTTCGGCGATGAGCCGCTGCAGCCGCCGGGCGACCGTGCGCTCGTGCTCGCCCACGGCCCGGCCGATCTCACCCCACGAGGCCCGGGGGCTGACTTGCAGCGCGGCCACGAGCCGTCGGTCGAGAACGTCCACGGATGCCCGTCCCTGTGTCGGGTTTGTAAAAGTTGGGGTAATTATTTGACTGTTTCGGTCGCCCGAATGCAGAGTAAGCCATTACCGCACTTGTCAGCAAAGGAGCCCTTCGTGGCGACCTCCCCCGTGGCGCACTCCCCACTCGGAATCCCCAAGAGCCGCGTTCGGCAGCTCATGGCGGCCAGCATCGGCAACGTCGTCGAATGGTACGACTGGTACGCGTACACCTTCCTCGCCGTCTACTTCTCCGACCAGGTCTTCCCCAAGGCCGCGGACAACAGCCTCGTCCCGCTGCTCAGCTCGTTCGCCGTCTTCGCGGTGGGCTTCTTCATGCGCCCCCTGGGCGGCCTGCTGGTCGGCGCGTTCGCCGACAGGTACGGCCGCAAGTCGGCCATGACGTTCACGATCGTGCTGATGGGCGCGGGCTCCCTGCTGGTCGGCCTGACCCCCACCTACGCGGCCGTCGGCCTGCTGGCGCCGGTCATCCTCACCCTCGCCCGGCTGATCCAGGGCCTGTCGGTGGGCGGCGAGTTCGCCGCCGCGACCACCTTCCTGGTGGAGTCGGCACCGCCCGGCCGCCGCGGCCTGTTCTCGAGTTTCCAGTACGTGAGCACCACCATCGGCCAGCTCATCGCCTCAGGACTGGCCGCGCTGCTGGCCACGAGTCTGATCGAGGCCGACATGGACTCCTGGGGCTGGCGCGTGCCGTTCGTCGTGGGCGCGGTGCTGAGCCTGGTGGGCCTGTGGATCCGCAAGGGCGCCGACGAGACCTCGGCCGTGGCGGAGGAGATCCAGCGCGGCGAGGCCACCCGGCCCAAGCTGTTCGAGTTCCTCCGGCTGCACCCGAGGTCGGCGGCGACGATCGTGGGCATCACGATCGCCGGCACGGTGGCCTACTACACCTGGACCAGCTTCCTGCCCACGTACGCGCAGATCACGGTGGACTTCGACAAGGCCGAGTCGCTCCAGATCGGCACGATCTCGCTGGTCTTCTTCATGATCCTGCAGCCGCTGCTGGGCATGCTGTCGGACCGGGTGGGGCGCAGGCCGTTGCTGATCACCTTCGGGCTCGGCTTCGTCATCCTGCCCGTGCCGCTGCTCGGCCTGCTCACCGACGCCTACTGGAGCCTGCTGGTCGTGCAGCTCGTCGGCATGGTCTTCCTCGGGTGCTTCACCGCGATCTCGGCCGCGGTCAACTCCGAGCTCTTCCCGACGCGGGTGCGGGCGGCCGGCGCGGGGTTCCCGTACTCGCTGACCGTCGCGCTCTTCGGCGGCACCGCGCCGCTGATCGGCACGGCGCTGCAGGAGGCGGAGAACCCGGGCCTCTTCCCGTGGTACATGTCGGCGCTGGCGCTCGTCTCCACGCTGGTCTACATCTTCGTGCTCAGGGAGACCAAGGACGAGCCGCTGCGTTAGCCGGACTCACTAGCCGGACGGCACTAGCCGGACCCGCTAGCCGAACGAGGTGCAGGGGCGCTCCCGCAGCTCCTTGACGTAGTCGTCGGGGGCGCCCGCCCGCTCGGCCGCCTCGGCCAGGCTGCCCAGATAGCGGGCCGAGGGCAGGCCGCCCTCGTAGCCGTCGAGCACGTAGAACCAGGCCACGACCTCGCCGTCGAGGGTCTGCACCCGCAGCCGGACCTTGTGGTAGGCGCCGCGCACCGCGCCCTCCCACTGGTCGAGCGACTGCTCCTCCCAGTCGGGCACGTCGTAGAGGACCACGAAGACGTGCTCGTCGGGGTCTTCGACGATCGTGGCGACCGCGCCCTCCCACTTGAGGTCCATGCCTCCGAACGTCAGCCGCCAGCCCGGCAGCCAGCCCACACCGCGGATCGGTGAGTGCGGGGCACGCATGGCCATCTGCTCCGGGTCCATGTTGCTGCCATAGGAGGCGTATACAGGCACAGCGGCAAGACTAGCGCCTGAGACCGCGCCCCGTTCGTCAGCAGCTCGGGGCATGCGGGAGAATGGTGGTGTGACGAGGATCGTGATCATCGGCGGCGGACCAGGCGGCTACGAGGCGGCGCTGGTGGCCGCCCAACTAGGCGCGCAAGTCACGATGGTCGAGCAGGACGGCCCAGGTGGCGCCTGCGTGCTCACCGACTGTGTGCCGTCCAAGACGCTGATCGCGACCTCCGTCCGCAAGCAGGCCCTGCTCGACGCCCCGTCGCTGGGCGTGTCGTTCTCCGGCGGTCCCGACGGCGACGCCGGGGTGGCGCAGGTCGATCTGCCGCTGGTCAACAAACGGGTCAAGGAGCTGGCGCAGGCGCAGTCCGCCGACATCGCGACCCGGGTCGAGGCCGAGGGCGTCGAGATCATCAAGGAGCGCGGCCGGCTGGTCGATCCGCAGGTGGTCAGGGCCGGAGACCGCACGATCAGGGCCGACGTCGTGCTGGTGGCCACGGGGGCGACGCCGCGGGTGCTGCCGGGGGCCGAGCCCGACGGTGAGCGCATACTCAACTGGCGTCAGCTCTACGACCTCGAAGAGCTGCCCGAGCACCTGATCGTGATCGGCTCGGGGGTGACGGGGGCCGAGTTCGCGGGGGCCTACCGGTCGCTCGGGGCGGAGGTCACGCTGGTCTCCAGCCGCGACCGGATGATGCCCAACGAGGACGCCGACGGCGCCGAGGTGCTCGAAGAGGTCTACCGGCGGCGCGGCATGAACGTCATGGGCCGCTCCAGGGCCGCCTCCGTCAAGCGCACGCCCCACGGCGTGGTGGTGACGCTGGAGGACGGCCGCACGGCCGAGGGCTCCCACGCGCTGATGACCGTCGGCATGATCCCCAACACCTCCGGCATCGGGCTGGAGGAGGCGGGCGTGCAGCTCGACCGGGGCGGGTTCGTCAAGGTCGACAAGGTCTCCCGCACGTCGGCGCCCGGCGTCTACGCGGCCGGCGACTGCACCGGCGTGCTGATGCTGGCCTCGGTCGCCGCCATGCAGGGCCGGATCGCGGTGTGGCACGCGCTGGGCGAGGCCGTGCAGCCGCTGCGGCTGGCCACCGTGGCCTCCAACATCTTCACCGACCCGGAGATCGCGGCCGTGGGCGTCGCGCAGCGCGCCATCGAGGCGGGCGAGATCGAGGCCAACGTGGTCAAGCTGCCGCTGGCCACCAACGCGCGGGCGAAGATGCAGGGCTTCAACGACGGTTTCGTGAAGCTGTTCTGCCGCCCGCACACCGGGATCGTGCTGGGCGGCGTGGTCGTCGCGCCGCGGGCCTCCGAGCTGATCCTGGCGGTGTCGGTGGCGGTGCAGCAGCGGCTGACCGTCGACCAGCTGGCCCACACGTTCGCGGTCTACCCGTCGCTGTCGGGATCGGTCACCGAGGCGGCCAGGCGGCTGATGCAGCCGGGGGTCAACATCTAGGAGTTCCCTGCGGAGAAAGGGGCGTGCGGTGGTCCGCGCGCCCTTTTGTTGTGCCTCTGACCGTTGACCTTTGTTGGTATGGACACCAAACTAAGTCACGAGTTGGCGCAGCGTTCGAAGGAGCTTCCATGCCCTATCGCCCTCCCTTGGTGGCGCACGAGTACTTCGTCGCGGACCCGCCGGAGTTGCCGGTCCGCGTACGAGGCGAGGGCGGCCTGTCGGCGCTCATCGCCGCGGAAGTGGTCGCGGCCGACGGCGCCGAGGTGCTGCTCAAGGCGGTCACCTCGGCGGAGGAGACGCTGGTCGTCCAGGTGGGGGCGGCGGGCGAGGGCGTGATCAGGGTGCGGCTGTCGGAGGACGCCACCGCGCGGCCCCGCTCCGAGCGCGCCATCGCGCTGGTGACGCCCGGCACGTACGCGGGGGCACGGGTCGTGGCCGAGCCCGGCGCGCCGATCGTGGTGGACGCCGGGTCGCTGCGGGCCGAGATCACCCTGTCGCCGTGGCACCTGCGCTTCACCGACGCGGCCGGGGCGACGCTGGTCGAGCAGGACCGGGGGCACACCGACATCAGCGGGCGCCTGCGTACGCTGCCGTTCGGGCGCTCCGCCTCGGGCGGCGCGCCCGTCGCCTACCACGAGAGCTTCGCCGCCGCGCCCGACGAGGCCTTCTCCGGCTTCGGCGAGTCGTTCACCCGGCTGGACAAGCGCGGCCAGCGACCGCTCATGTGGAACTTCGACGCCTTCGGCGCCGAGTCGCAGCGCGCCTACAAGAACATCCCCCTGTACGTGTCCAGCCGGGGCTACGGCGTCCTGGTCGACAGCGGCGCGCCCCTGGAGTTCGACGTGTGCCAGTCCACGCACAGCGTGGTGCAGATCCTGGTGCCCGACGACGTCATGGACTACTACGTGCTGGCGGGCCCGGCCCCCGCGGAGGTGCTGGACCGGTACGACCGGCTGACCGGACGGCCCTCGCTGCCGCCGAAGTGGGCGTTCGGCACCTGGATCTCCTCGGGGTTCTGCGTGGACAGCGGGGAGCGGGTGCTGGCCAGGGCGCGCACGATCAGGGAGCGCGGCATCCCGTGCGACGTGCTGCACCTGGACACCTACTGGCAGAGCAACGGGCACTGGTCGGACATGCGCTGGGACCCGGTGAACTTCCCCGACCCTGAGGGCATGCTGGCCGAGCTGGGGGAGATGGGGTTCAAGGTCTGCCTATGGATGAATCCCTATATTTCGCACCTTAGCCCGGTCTTTCAGGAGGCCGCCGAGGCCGGCTACCTGCTGCGCGACCCCCAGGGTGAGGCGTACGTCGCCGACTGCTGGCACGGCTCCTTCCCCGCCTGCGGCATCGTGGACTTCACCCACCCGGGGGCGGTCGAGTGGTTCAAGGGCCTGCTGCGCCCGCTGCTGCGCCAGGGCGTGGCCGCGTTCAAGACCGACTTCGCCGAGGGCGTGCCGGCCGACGCGGTGGCCGCCAACGGCATGAGCGGCACCGACCTGCACAACGTCTACACCCTGCTGTTCAACGACGCCGTCGTGGACGTCACCCGCGAGGTCAACGGGCATGAGCTGGTCTGGGCGCGCTCGTCGTACCTGGGGGGTCAGCGCCACAGCGCCCAGTGGGGCGGCGACACCTACACCAGCTACGCGGCCATGGGCAGCACGATCAGGGGCGGCCTCGCGCACGGCTTGTCCGGCGTGCCGTTCTGGAGCCACGACGCGGGCGGCTTCACCGGCCGGCCCACCGACGACCTGTACGTGCGCTGGACCCAGTTCGGCGCGCTCTCCCCGCTGCTGCGCCTGCACGGCACCACGACCCGCGAGCCGTGGGAGTTCCCCGAGGCCGAGGAGCAGGCGGTCGCGGCGCTGAAGCTGCGTTACCGGCTGATGCCCTACCTGTACTCGGCCGCCGTCGAGGCCGCGCGCACCGGCGCGCCGATGATGCGGGCGCTGTGCGTGGACCATCCGGACGACCCGGTCGCCTGGCAGGCCGACCTGCAGTACCTGCTCGGCCACGACCTGCTGGTGGCTCCCATGACCGGGCCCGAAGGCGTCAGGCAGGTGTACCTGCCGCGCGGCCGGTGGGTGGACTACTGGACCGGCGAGGTGCTGGACGGCGCCCGTTACGTCCGGGTCGCCAAGCCGCTCGGCCAGATCCCGCTCTTCGCCCGGTACGGCGCGCTCATCCCCGTGCAGGAGCAGCGGGACACGGTGGACGTGCCGGAAGAGATCGCGCTCGTCGCCTTCGGCGGCGGAGGCGGGAGCGCCGAGATCCACGACGCCGACGGCGTGACGGTCGCCGTCGCCACCAGGGACGGCGACGTGCTGCGTGTCGCCGTCACCGGCCCGAAGCGCGTCACCGGGGTCGAGCTCGTCCCGGTGCCCGGTGCTCCCGCGCGGGCCGTCATCTCGTAACACCCCCTGGAGGGATCATGGTCAAGTCAAGAGGCGCGGCGGTGCTGGCCGCCGCCGTGCTCGCCCTGTCGGCCTGCGGCTCGGGCGGCGGTTCCGCGAGCCCGAGCCCGGGCGGCACCGAGCCGCGCGTGCTCAAGCTCTGGCACTACGAGACGGCCGACAGCGCCATGGGCAAGGCGTGGGCCGAGGCGATCAAGAAGTTCGAGGCGTCGCATCCGAACGTGACCGTCGAGTTCGAGGAGAAGGGCTTCGAGCAGATCCAGAAGACGGCCGCCATGGTGCTCAACTCGGACGAGGCGCCCGACATCATGGAGTACAACAAGGGCAACGCCACGTCCGGGCTGCTGTCCAAGCAGGGCCTGCTCGCCGACCTGAGCGAGGAGGCCACCAAGCGCGGCTGGGACAAACTGCTGCCCGGCAGCCTGCAGACCACCGCGAAGTATGACGACCGGGGCGTGATGGGCTCCGGCAAGTGGTACGGCGTGCCCAACTACGGCGAGTTCGTGATGGTCTATTACAACAAGGACCTCTTCGACAAGCACAAGGTCACGGTCCCGGCCACGTACGAGGAGTTCACCGCCGCGCTCGACACGTTCGTCAAGGCCGGCGTGACCCCCATCTCCAACGCCGGCGCCGAATACCCGGCGCAGCAGATCTTCTACCAGCTCGCGCTCACCAAGGCGCAGAAGCCGTGGCTGGACGCCTTCCAGTCCTACAAGGGCAAGGTCGACTTCCACGGCCCCGAGTTCACCTACGGCGCCGACACGTTCGCCGACTGGGTGAAGAAGGGCTACATCCCGAAGAACTCGGCCGGGGTCAAGGCCGAGGACATGGGCGTGGCGTTCATGAACGGCAAGTTCCCCGTCATGATCAGCGGTAGCTGGTGGTACGGCCGCTTCGCCTCGGAGATCAAGGACTTCGAGTGGGGCCACTTCCTGTTCCCCGGCGCCACCATGTCGCCCGGTTCGAGCGGCAACCTCTGGGTCGTCCCCGAGAAGTCGGAGAACAAGGACCTGGCCTACGACTTCATCGACATCACGATGAGCAAGGACATCCAGAACCTGCTCGGCAACTCCGGCGGCGTCCCCGTGGCCGCCGATGCCGCCGCGATCACCGACGCCAAGAGCAAGGAGCTCATCGAGTCCTTCAACAAGCTGACCGCCGCCGACGGCCTGGCCTTCTACCCCGACTGGCCCGCGCCCGGCTACTACGACGTGATGGTGGCCGGCGTCCAGGAGCTCATCAACGGCAGCAAGACCTCGGCCGAGGTGCTGGACGAGCTGGCCAAGCCGTACGAGGACAACCTCGCCGACATTGGCAACTAGATGAGGGCACGCACGAGGGGGTACTGGCTCTACCTGGTCCCCAGCCTGCTGCTGTTCCTGGCCGTCATCGTGGTGCCGTTCCTGATGAACGTCGGCGCCAGCTTCACCCGCTGGTCGGGGGTGGGCACGCCGCGCTGGATCGGGCTCGGCAACTACGCCAGGCTGCTGGAGGACGAACGCTTCTGGGAGTCGTTCCAGCACAACGTGGGGCTGATCGTGGCCATGGCCTTCGTGCCGACCGCGATCGGGCTCGTGCTGGCGGCGGCCCTGTTCGACTACATCGGCAAGCGGTTCGGGGCGCGGACGGCCTCCGCGCTGCGCGCGACGTACTACCTGCCGCAGGTGCTGCCGGTGGCGGTGGCGGGCGTGGTGTGGGGGTGGATGTTGCATCCGTCGTACGGCGCCGTCAACCAGATCTTCGGCCTGGACCTCGACTGGCTCGGTGACCCCGATCTGGCGCTGGCCACGGTCATGGCGGTGATGGTCTGGTTCCAGCTCGGCTACCCGGTCGTGATCTTCATGGCCGGGCTGCAGCGGGTGGACCCGGCCTACTACGAGGCCGCCGAGATCGACGGGGCCTCGTGGTGGCGCAAGTTCTGGCACATCACGATCCCGCAGATCCGGCCGGAGATCTTCGTGGTGCTGCTGACGTGCACGATCGCCGCGCTGAAGGTGTTCGGGCCGATCTTCGTGCTGACGCGCGGCGGGCCGGGGAACGCGACGATGGTGCCGTCGTACTTCTCGTACCTGAACTTCTTCCAGAAGAGCAACGTCGGGTACGGCTCCGCCATCGCCACCGTGCTGGCGCTGATCATCATCGTGGTGACGTTCCTGTTCCTGCGTGTCCAGGAGCGTGACGCATGAGGGGCCCGGGACGCTGGGCGGTGCTGTTCGCGCTGGTCGTGCTGGCCGTGGTGATGATCTTCCCGTTCGTGATCGTGGCGATGAACGCGGTCAAGTCGCCGGCCGAGTACAGCTCGAACGGGCCGCTGAGCCTGCCGGAGGGGCTCTACCTCCAGGGGATCGCAGACTTCTGGAACCGGGTGGAGTTCGGCGTCAAGCTCTGGAACAGCTTCGTCATCAGCGCCTCGGTGTCGGTGCTGGCGGTGGTGCTGTCGGTGCTCAACGCGTACGCGCTGGGCATCGGCAGGGTGAAGGGCCGGCTGTGGATCCTGGTGCTCTTCCTGGTGGCCAACACGCTGCCGCAGGAGGCGCTGGCCTACCCGCTGTACTACCTGGCCAAGGCCGTCGGCCTGTACGACACCCGGCTCGCGGTGATCATCATCATGACCGCGATCCAGGCGGCGTTCGGCACCTACCTGCTGAGCGCCGTGCTGGGCCAGTTCCCGAAGGAGATCCTGGAGGCGGCCTCGATCGACGGCGCGGGGCGGCTGCGGTCGCTGCTGCGGATCGTGGTGCCGATCAGCCGGCCCACGATCAACGTGCTGCTGATCTTCTTCTTCATCTGGACCTGGAACGAGTTCTTCCTGCCGCTGATCTTCCTGATCTCGAACGACACCCAGACGGTGCCCGTCGCGCTCGGCGTCCTGCAAGGGCAGAGGTACATGGACGCGACCATGTCCAGCGCCTCGGCCCTGCTCGGCATCGTCCCGGCGGTCGCCTTCTTCCTGATCTTCCAGCGCACGCTGACCCGAGGTGTGACGGTCGGCGCCATCAAGTGATGGAGAACCACTCAAGATGCGAAAAGTCCCGTTATTAGCGGTTGTTTCGCTCGCTGCCTCGTTATTCGTCGCGCCCGCCGTTCAAGCCGCGCAGGCGTACCCGTTCCAGAACCCGGCCCTGCCGCTCGACCAGCGCGTCACCGACCTGCTCGGCCGGCTCACCCTCGACGAGAAGCTGAGCCTGCTGCACCAGTCGCAGCCGGCGATCCCGCGCCTCGGCATCGCCTACCACAAGAACGGCACCGAGGCGCTGCACGGTGTCGCCTGGTCCAACCACCGCGACGACAACTGGAACCAGAAGTTCGCCGCCGGCACCGTCTTCCCGCAGGCGGTCGGGCTGGCCAGCACCTGGGACCCGGCGCTGATCAGGAAGGTCGGCGCGGCCGTGGGCGACGAGACGCGCGGCTACAACGCCGTCGATCCCGTCCTGTGGGGGTTGCAGGTGTGGGCGCCGGTGGTCGACCTGCTGCGCGACCCGCGCGCGGGGCGCAACGAGGAGGGCTACTCCGAGGATCCGCTGCTCACCGGGGCCGTCTCGACCGCGTACGGCAAAGGGCTCCAGGGTGACGACCCCTTCTACCTGAAGACCGCGCCCGTGCTCAAGCACTACCTGGCCTACAACAACGAGACCGACCGCAGCCTCACCTCCTCCAACCTGACGCCCAAGCTCAAGCACGAGTACTACGAGCCGGCCTTCAAGGCGGCGATCTCGGCCGACGCCGCGACCGGGGTGATGGCGTCGTACAACCTGGTCAACGGGCGGCCCAACCACGTCAACCCGGACCTGAACGACGCGGTCAGGACCTGGACCGAAAAGACGCTCTACAACCCCAGCGACGCGTGGGGGCCGCACGCGCTCACCGACCTGGAGCGCTACTACGACGACAAGCCCGAGGCGTTCGCCGCCGTGCTGAAGGCCGGGCTGGACAGCTTCACGATCGACGGCAGCGACCTCGGGCCGATGCTGACCAACCTCAAGGCCGCGCTCGACCAGGGCCGCATCACCGTGGCCGACGTGGACAAGTCGGTACGCAACGTGCTGTCCATCCGGACCCGGCTGGGCCACTTCGATCCGGACGGCGGGCCGTACGCGCGGATCACGGCGGACGTGATCAACAGTGCGGCCAACCAGCGGCTCAACCGGGAGACCGCCGGCAAGGCGGCCGTGCTGCTGAAGAACTCCGGTGTGCTGCCCCTCGGCAGGCCGAAGTCGGCCGCCGTGGTGGGGCCGCTGGCGGACCGGCTGTACCGGGACTGGTACTCGGGGCAGCTGCCGTACCAGGTGACGCCGCGAGACGGGATCAAGGAGCGGGTGGGCGCCGTCACCACCGGCGAAGGGCTGGAGCGCGTCGCGCTCAAGCACCTCGACTCCGGCCGGTACGTCACCGCGACCGGCACCGGGCCCGACGACAACGCCGCCCTGCTCGACACCGCGCCCGGCGCCGCCTCGCAGTGGGACCTCACCGACTGGACCGGCGGCGTGTCCACGCTGCGCAACGCGGGCAACGGCCGGCTGCTGGGCGGCGACTGGCGCTCGCTCGACACCGACGACGCCGAGCCCGACGGCTGGTACGTCTCCCAGCAGTTCGCGCTGGAGCGGCAGGCCGACGGTAGCCACCTGATCCGTTATGCCGGATACGAGACGGTCGAGGGCTGGTTCGGCCTGCCCGACGCGTACGTGGGCGTCACCGACGGCACGCTCGGCCTGGTCCCGAAGGCGCAGGCGGCGAAGTTCGCCAAGGAGGTCGTCTCCGACGGCGTCGCCGAGGCCGCCGCGCGGGCGGCCGAGGCGGAGGTCGCGGTGGTCGTGGTCGGCAGCCATCCCTTCGTCGCGGGGCGCGAGTTCCACGACCGCGCCGACCTGCGGCTCGGCGCGGGCCAGCGGCGGCTGATCGAGGCCGTGCGCAAGGCCAACCCGCGCACGGTGGTCGTCCTGGAGACCAGCTATCCGGTCGTCGTGGACGCCCCGACCCTGCTGTGGACCACGCACGCGGGCGCGGAGACCGGGCACGCCGTCGCCGACGTGCTCTTCGGCGACGTCAACCCCGGCGGCCGGCTCACCCAGACCTGGCTCGCCGATGGCGAGCTGCCGAGCCTGCTGGACTACGACCTGGTCAAGACCGGGATGACGTACCTGTACGGAAAGGACAAGCCGCTCTACGCCTTCGGCCACGGCCTGAGCTACACCTCCTTCGGCTACCAGGGCCTGCGCGCGCACGGCGACCAGGTGAGCGTCAAGGTCACCAACACCGGCAAGGTGAAGGGCGACGAGGTGGTCCAGCTCTACACCCACCAGCGCGACTCCCGCTTCGCGCAGCCGGTCAAGCGGCTGCGCGGCTTCCAGCGGATCACGCTCGGCCCGGGGGAGACGCGGACGGTCACCTTCCCGCTGAAGCGGTCGGACCTGGCCGTCTGGGATCACACCAGGGGCAGGTGGGTGGTCGAGAACGCCACCCACGACGTGCTCGTGGGCTCCGCCTCCGACCGGATCCGCCGGCGCACCACGCTGCGGGTGAACGGTGAGACCGTGCCCGTGCGCGACCTGGCCAGGACGACGCGGGCGATGGACTTCGACGACTATTCGAGCGTCGCCTTCGCCGACGAGAGCAAGGCGCGGGGCGAGGTGGTCGAGGGCTCGGCCGGTGACTGGGTGGCGTACACGGGGGCCTCCTGGGGCTCGCGCCTGACGGCCGCGGTGGCCTCGGTGAACGGCGGGTCGTTCGAGGTGCGGCGGGGCTCGCCGACCGGTGCGCTGCTGGCGACCGTGCGGGTGCCTGCCACGGGCTCGATCTATACGTACGGGACGGCGAGCGCGAGCGTGCGGGCCGGCGCCGGGAGCATCTACCTGGTGTTCCGGGGTGACCTGCGGATCAGGGACTTGGCACTCGCCCGATGAGGCTCTTCCCCTGACGAGGAAGCTCGCCTGACGAGGACTCCGCCGGGCGGCCGCGAGCATGGTCGTGGCCGCCCGGCGGACTTGCCTCTTGTTGGATAGCCGTGTTATCTATTAGTTGGATAACACAGCTATCCAGAAGAGGAGTGTCTCATGACCGTGATCGTTCTGCTGGTCGCCACGCTGGCGTTCCGGCTGCTGGGAGTGCTGGGCGTGGGCCGGTTCGGCACGTGGCGGGTGAGCGCGGCCCACGGCCTGGCCGTCATGCTGGTCATGACCGCCAGCGCCCACTTCGTCCCGGCCGGCGTGACCTTCATGCCCAACTACGCCGACATGCTGGCCATGGTGCCGCCGTTCGTGCCGTTCCCCGCCTTCATGGTGTATCTGAGCGGTGTGCTGGAGCTGGCCGGGGCGGCGGGGCTGGTGCTCGGGCGCACCCGCAGGGCCGCCGGGATCTGCCTCGCGCTGCTGTTCGTGGCGCTGCTGCCGGCGAACGTGCACGCCGCCGAGGCCGATCTCGTGGTCTCCTCGCCGCTCTGGCAGCGCATCCCCGAGCAGGTGCTCTACATCGCGATCGCCCTGTGGGCGGCGCGTCCGTCCGCTGCCCGCCCGGTGGCCCGGCAGGCCGAGAAGGTGAGTGCGTGAGCGGGGTCAGCGGACCGTCCAGCCGCCGTCGATGACCAGCGTGTGTCCCGTGATCAGCGACGCCGCGGGGGAGGCGAGGAAGAGCACCGCCCCCGCGACGTCCATGGGCTCGCCGATGCGGTGCAGCGCCGCGATCCGCTCGATCACGTCGGCCTCGAACGCCGGGTCCGACAGGGCGAGCGCGGTGCCGGGGGTGCGGATGAACGTGGGGGCGACGTTGTTGACCGTGACGCCGTGCGGGCCCCATTCGACGGCCAGGCAGCGGGTCAGGTGGGCGATGGCCGCTTTCGTCATGCAATAGACGGATTCGCCGGGCAGGGCTACCTCGCCGGCCTGTGACCCGATGTTCACGATCCGCCCGTACCCCTGCTCGATCATCACTCGCCCCGCCGCCTGGCTGGCCAGGAACGTGCCCTTCAGGTTCACCTGCACCGTCCGGTCGAAGTCGTCCTCCGTCACCTCCTCGGCCGGGTTGCCCGGCGCGATGCCGGCGTTGTTGACCAGGATGTCGATCCGGCCGAACCGCTCCACCACCGCGCGCACCGCATCGGCGATCTGGCCGGGCGCGGTCATGTCCATCTGCAGCGGCAGCGCGGCCCGGCCGAGACCGCGGACCTCGTGGGTCAGCCCTTCGTCGGCCCCGGCGTCCCGGTAGCCGAGCGCGACGTCGGCGCCGGCGTTCGCCAGGGCCAGGGAGATCGCCCGGCCCAGCCCTCGCGCCGCGCCCGTGACCAGGGCGATCTTCCCGTCCACGCGATATTCGGGGAACGTCGTCATGCGTGCCTCCTTGCGGCTTTAATTCGTTGTCTATCCAAACTATTGACCGTGGGTGCGCGCGTGTGTGAGCCTGCTGGTGAGCTCATGCGCGTAGCGCGGCGACGGTCAGGGTCCTGCACTCTGCTCGTGCATGGCGGTCAGCTGACGCCTTTGGGACGCCTGCCGGCGTGCCTGGAAAGGAAGAGCCGCGCATGCGAAGAAGATTATTCGTCATGCTCACGACCGTCGCCGTGCTGATCGCGGCGGCGGTCGTCCGGATGTCGCCGGTCTCGGCGGTCGCCTCGGATCCGTACGCGTTCAAGAACGTCAGGATCGACGGCGGGGGCTTCGTGCCCGGCATCGTCTTCAACCCGTCCGAGCGGAACCTCGTCTACGCCCGCACCGACATCGGCGGCGCGTACCGGTGGAACCAGTCCAGCACGTCATGGACCCCGCTGCTCGACTGGGCCGGCTGGGACAAGTGGGGCTACAACGGGGTGATCAGCCTGGCCACCGACCCCGTGCAGACCAACCGGGTGTACGCGGCCGTCGGCATGTACACCAACAGCTGGGACCCGAACAACGGCGCCGTCCTGCGCTCCACGGACAAGGGCGACACCTGGCAGGTCACGGCGCTGCCGTTCAAGCTGGGCGGCAACATGCCGGGCCGCGGCATGGGCGAGGCGCTGTCGGTCGACCCGAACGACAACCGGATCCTCTACCTCGGCGCCCCCAACGGCAACGGCCTGTGGCGCAGCACCGACTACGGCGCGACCTGGTCGAAGGTGACGAGCTTTCCCAACCCCGGCAACTACGCCCAGGACCCGGGCGACCCCAACGGCTACCTGAGCCACCGTCCCGGCGTGGTCTGGGTGACCTACGACAAGCGCTCGTCCACCCCGGGCAGCGCCACCAGGACCATCTATGTGGGCGTCGCGGACAAGGACAACACGGTCTACCGCACCACCGACGGCGGCGCCACCTGGTCGCGGCTGGCCGGTCAGCCCACCGGCTACATCGCGCACAAGGGCGTGCTCGACACCGTCAACGGCTACCTCTACCTCGCCACGAGCGACACCGGCGGCCCGTACGACGGCGCCAAGGGCGACGTATGGCGCTACGCCACCGCCACCGGCACCTGGACCCAGATCAGCCCCATCCCCTCCTCCAGCGCCGACGACTACTTCGGCTACAGCGGCCTGACCGTCGACCGCCAGAATCCGGGCACGATCATGGTGGCCACGCAGATCTCCTGGTGGCCCGATGTGATCTTCTTCCGCTCGACGGACTCCGGCGCCACCTGGACCCGGGTCTGGGACTGGACGTCGTACCCGAACCGCAGCTTCCGCTACACGATGAACATCTCCGAGAACCCCTGGCTGACCTTCGGCGCCAACCCGCAGCCGCCCGAGGTCGCCCCCAAGCTCGGCTGGATGACCGAGTCGCTGGAGATCGACCCCTTCGATTCCGACCGGATGATGTACGGCACCGGCGCCACCGTCTACGGCACCGAGAACCTGACGCAGTGGGACGCCGGCGCGCAGTTCACGATCAGGCCGATGGCCAAGGGCCTGGAGGAGACCGCGGTACTCGACCTGATCAGCCCGCCCAGCGGCGCGCCCCTGGTCAGCGGCCTGGGCGACATCGGCGGGTTCCGTCACACGAACCTGGACGCCGTACCGCCGATGATGTTCACCTCACCGGTCTTCACCTCCACCACCAGCCTCGACTACGCGGAGCGGGCGCCCTCGATCATGGTCAGGGCGGGCAACTTCACCGACGCCGACCGCCCGAACGACAGCCACGTGGCCTTCTCCACCGACGGCGGCGCCAACTGGTTCCAGGGCACCGAGCCCGGCGGCGTCAACGAGGGCGGCACGGTCGCCGCCGCGGCCGACGGCTCCCGCTTCGTCTGGGCGCCCAAGGGCGTGGCCCCCGTCTACTCCGTCGGCTACGGCAACTCCTGGCAGCAGGCTTCCGGCCTGCCGGCGGAGGCCGTGGTGGAGTCGGACCGGGTCAACCCGCGTAAGTTCTACGGGCTCAGTGGCGGACGCCTCCACCTCAGCACCGACGGCGGTGCCACCTTCACCGCCACCTCCGCCACCGGCCTGCCCGCGAGCGGCAGGGTCAAGGCCGTGGCCGGCGTCGAGGGCGACGTGTGGGTCGCGGGCGAGGGCGGCATCTGGCACTCGACCGACAGCGGCGCCTCCTTCGCCAAGCTGTCCGGCGTCACGAACGCGGTCAACGTCGGCTTCGGCAAGGCCGCGCCCGGCGCGACGTACCCGGCGGTCTACGCGGTGGCCACGATCGACGGCGTCACCGGCCTGTACCGGTCGGACACGGGCGGCTCGGCCTGGGTGCGCATCAACGACGACCGGCACCAATGGGGCAACATGGGGGAGGCGCTGACGGGGGATCCGCGCGTGTACGGGCGGGTCTACCTGGGCACGAACGGGCGCGGCATCATCTACGGCGACCGCACGGGCCCGCCCGTGACGGTCACCCCCACGCCGACCGTCACGCCCACGGTCACCCCCACCGTGACCCCGACCGTGACCCCGACTGTGACTCCGACTGTGACTCCGACGGTCACCCCCACGACCGGCAGCGGTTGCGCGGCCACTTACCAGCCGGGCAACTCCTGGCCCGGCGGCTTCCAGGCGAACGTCACCGTCAGGAACACCGGCGCCGCGCCGATCACCGGCTGGCGGGTGACCTGGACCTGGCCGGGAGACCAGCGGATCACCAACCTCTGGGGCGGCACCCCGGCCCAGACGGGCACCGGCGTCACGGTCACGAACGCCGGCTACAACGGCGGCGTGGCGGCCGGGGCGACGACGTCGTTCGGCCTCAACGGCTCCTACACGAGCGCCAACACCCCGCCCACCACCCTCACCTGCACCCCGGCCTGACCGCAGGAAACCACCGAGGGCCGCACGGGACCCACACCCCGTGCGGCCCTCGCCGTCTGGGTGATGCCGCAGGGCCTCGCCGTCCGTGCCGGCGGACGCGGCGTACCGGCTGATGAGGTCTTGACAGGGGCGGCGGGCCGGCGAAGCGTGGCGCTCACACGCCTCACCCGAGGGGGCCCGCCATGGCCGTACACGAGATCCGCATCGACCCCGACCTCCCTCTCCGCGACGAGCCCGGCACCGGCCACAACCGCTGGCATCCGGACATCCCGCCCATCGTCCGCTGCGAGCCGGGCGACGAGGTGATCCTGGAGACCAGGGACGCCTTCGACGGCCAGATGGGCCCCGAGGCCACGCTGAAGACCGTCGAGGCACCCGACCTGGACGTCGTCCACCCGCTCACCGGCCCCGTCCACGTGGAGGGGGCGCGGCCTGGGGACCTGCTGGAGATCGAGATCCTGGAGGTCGCGCCGGACCGCTACGGCTACACCGTCCAGGTCCCCGGCTTCGGGTTCCTGCGTGACGTCTTCCCCGAGCCGTTCATGGTGCGCTGGGAGCTCGACGACGGGTGGGCGGCCTCGGACGACCTGCCAGGGGTGCGGATCCCGGCGGCGCCGTTCATGGGCACGATCGGGCTGGCGCCCGGCCACGAGTCGCTGGCCAGGACCACGACGAGGGAGCAGGCGGCGCTGGCGCGCGGCGGGTTCGTGCTGCCGCCCTCGCCCGACGGCGCCGTCCCCGCCACCCCCGTCGGAGCCGCGGGGCTGCGCACCATCCCGCCCAGGGAGCAGGGCGGCAACGTGGACATCAAGCAGCTCGGCGCGGGCACCCGGCTCTACCTGCCGGTGGACACGCCCGGCGGGCTGTTCTCGGCCGGGGACGCGCACTTCGCGCAGGGCGACTGCGAGGCGTGCGGGACCGCGATCGAGATGCGGGCGACGCTGCGGGTGCGGTTCACCGTGCACGAGGGGCAGGCGGAGGAGAAGGGCATCAGGGGGCCGAGGTTCGCCCGGTCGGAGTACTGGGTGGCGCCGGCGTACGCGGCTCCGCGCCGGTTCTACGCCACCACCGGCATGTCGGTGAGCAGGGACGGCGAGGTGTCGGCCGAGGACGCGACGCTGGCGGCCAGGAACGCGCTGCTGGAGATGATCGACCACCTGGAGGACAGGGGGTGGAGCGCGCAGCAGGCGTACGCGATCTGCAGCGTGGCGGTGGACCTCAAGGTGAGCCAGCTCGTGGACGTGCCCAGCTTCCTGGTGTCGGCGTTCCTGCCGGAGGACATCTTCACGGACTGAACGCGGTGGCGTTCAGAGCTCCTCCAGCAGCCCGGCGGGCACCGGCTCGTCCGGCTGGTCGTCCGCCGGTGGGGCCTCGTGGTCGGCGAGGCCGGTGAGGATGACCGCGAGTTCGGCCCGCGTGTGGATGCCCAGCTTGCGGTAGATCCGCGCCAGATGGGTGTCCACGGTGCGCTTGCTGATCGACAGGACGGTGGCCACCTCCAGGTTGCTCATGCCGCGCAGCACGAGGTCGGTGACCCGGCGTTCGCCGACGGTCAGCGGGTGGCCGTCCTGGCCGTTGGCGGCCGGGGCGGCGGGACGGCGCGGCGCGGTGGCGGCCCGGTGCTTGTCGGCGAGCGCGGCCAGGCGGACCGCGCCGCAGTCGGTGGCCAGCCGCAGCGCCATGGCCAGCGTCTCGTGCGCCTTGCCCGCGTCGCCCGCCTGGCGTTGCGCGATGCCGAGGCGGAGCATCGCCCTGGCCTGTTCGAGCCTGGCGCCCCGGTGGGCGAGCAGATCCACCGCCTCGTGCAGCAGGTCGAGCCGGGTGGCGCCCTCGTAGGCGACGCTGCCCGCGCTGAGCGCGCGGGCGATCGTGGTGGGCGCGCCCCACGCCCGTGCCAGCTCCAGCTCCCGCTCGGCCATCATGCGGGCGGCAGAGCGTTCGCCTGACAGGGTGTAGGCGAGGATCGTGTTGGTGCCCCATGGCACACAGGCCGGGTTCGTGATGCCCGCGGCGGTCAGGCGGCGCCCGCACTCCAGCAGGGTCAGCAGCCCGTCGCGGGGCCGGCCGTGGGAGAGGTGCACGCGTCCGAGCGCGTCCAGGAGGTGGCCGGAGATGAGGGGGTGCCAGTCGCCGTACGTCCTGACCGAGCCGAGCGCGCTCTCGGCGGCCTCCAGCTCGCCCCGCTCGACCAGGATCCTGACGGCGCAGGCGGTGGCGGCGGCGTGGAAGCCCTCGGCCCGCACCTCGCGGGCGCTGGCGATGGCGTCGTTGGCGTCGCGCAGCGCCGCGTCCAGGCTGCCGAGCTGGTAACGCACCTCGGCCCTGGCCGACAACGCCAGTGCCAGCCTGGTGCTCGATCCCTCGTCCCTGGTCTCGCTGACCAGTCGTTCCGCCCAGTAGGAGGCCTCGTCGAGGCGGTCGCCCCACACGAGCGGCAGCACCGCGGTGACCGGCACCGTGCCCTGGCCGTCCATGCAGCGGCGGGTCTGGGCGAGCATGCGCGGCAGGTTGCGGCCACGCACGCCGGTGGCCAGGGCGAGCGCGCTCAGGAACTCCCTGGCGGCGGGGGTGAGCAGCGTGCCGAACGAACGGCCCAGCCGGCGTACCCCGATCTGCCCCGCCGAGCGGCCCCACAGCAGCGCCTGGGCGGCGAACAGCAGGGCCAGGTCGGCGCCGGCGAACTGCGGCATCGCGGCGGCGGTGGTCGCCGCCTCGGCCAGCACCTCGCCCGCCTCCGCCGAGTTCGCGGTGACCAGGACGTCGGCGAACGGGGTCACCGACATGAGCGCCTGCGGCGCCCGCTTGACCCGGCCGTAGACCGTGCGCAGGTGCCGCAGGCAGGCGGGCAGGTCGCGGTGTTTCTCGACGGCGCCCAGCTCGGCGGTGACCTCCAGCACCGTCTCGCGGTCGTCGGTCTCGGCCAGGGCGCGGTGCAGGTAGCCGGTCGCGTCCTGCCAGGAGTGGTTGCCGCCGGCCTCTTCCGCGGCCTCGCGCAGCACGGTCACGGTCAGCGGGTCGCCGGTCGGGCCCGCCGACATCAGGTGCCTGGCCGAGCTGCTCAGCGGCGCGCCGAGCCGGTGCAGCAGCGCCGCGGTACGGCGGTGCAGGCGGTCGCGTTCGTCGGGGTCCATGCCGGCCAGCACGGCCTGCTGGACGCCCGGGTGCGGGAAGCGGCCGGGCGGCGAGCCCGTGATCAGCCCGAGAGCGCGCAGCCGGGCCGTGGCCACCCGCGCCGCGTCCTGGCCGTGGCCGGCCAGCATGGCGGCCAGCTCCAGGCCGTCGTCGGGCGCCACGACGGCCAGCGCGCGTAACAGGTCCACCCCGGCCGCGTCGGCGCCGGAGTCGCTGTCGCTCAGCCAGCCGAGCGCGGTCTCGGTCATCGCCGCCGCGCCCGTCTCCAGCACCCGGGGCAGCTCGCCGCGCGTCGCGGTCACGCCGGTCCTGGCCAGCCGGGTCGCCAGCTCGTGCAGCAGCGCGGGGTTGCCCCGGGTGAGCTGGTGGCAGGCGAGCGCGACCTCCGCGTCGACCTGCTGCTCGGCGGTGCCGAGCTGGCCGGCGAGCAGCCGCCGGGCGGCCAGGTGGGGCAGCGGCGCGGGCCGCAGCAGCCGCATGTACGGCAGCGCCGCCAGGTCCCTGGCGAGGTCGTTCCCCCCGAACTCGCCGGGGTCGGCACTGGTCAGGATCATCGCGATGGGCAGGCC
Organism: Nonomuraea sp. NPDC048892; assembly: GCF_040649735.1. NCBI lineage: Bacteria > Bacillati > Actinomycetota > Actinomycetes > Streptosporangiales > Streptosporangiaceae > Nonomuraea > Nonomuraea sp. NPDC048892. The sequence goes on from NZ_JBEZFZ010000005.1 coordinate 307,517, forward strand.
GTCGAGCCGCCTGGCGATGTAGGAGCACCATTCCGCGGACTGCTGATCGGCGTGGTGCACGTCGTCGACGGCGATGATCAGCGGCTGGTCGCCGGTGAAGTCGCGGGTGGCGCGGTAGAGCCCGTGCAGCACGCCGGGGGTGACGGCGTCCTTCCGCTCCTCGTCCGGCGTCAGGCCGGTGGGCGGCGCGCGGCCGGCGGCCATGAGCGGCTCGAACAGCTGCCGGATGACGCCGAAGGGGTGCTCGCGCTCGGCGGGGTGGCCGCGGGCCATGAGCAGCAGCGCACCCGTCTCGGCCAGGGCCGACAATGCCGCGTTGAGCAGCGTGGTCTTGCCCATCCCGCGTGCGCCCTGGATCAGCAGCACGGACGGACTCGCCGAGCGGATCCTGGACAGCACTTCCCGTACAGCGGCTAGTTCTACGTCACGGTGTAGCAGCGTCTGCCCGGAAGACATCGCTACTCCAAAAGCTTGGCCCCCTGGACTGTCACAAGGATCATCCCGCCAAGGACAGGTCGGCTGTCAATAGCTGACGGACAAATCGGACAATTATGACGATCCCTTGTCAGATCTCACAACCGCCCCGTGGCCGGGTGAATGCGCATTCCCGGGCCCGCGTATACGTATTTCAGCGCCGCCGTACGGCTTAATGCGTACGCCGGAATTACGTCTTTACACGGCGGCGGGCCCGATGCAACTCTGCGATCAACGCCAGCACGAATGACGGCAGTAATTTGGGACCCAATACGGGGAGCGCCATGGACCGCCCACGTCTCAAGGCACATTTCACCGCTCAAGTGATCGACGGGTCGAAAGTCTTCCTGCTGGCCGACGGCCAGCACTATCGCGTTCAGGCGGAAGGGGCCGGCAAACTCCTGCCCTACCTCGACGGGCGGCACACGGTCGCCGAGATCGCCGCGGGGCTGAGCGGCGAGCTGCCGCTCACCCGGACGCTCACCGCCATTCGCAAGTTCGCCGCGTTCGGGGTGCTCGCCGACGGGCGGCCCGATTGGCCGGACGGCACGCTGGCCTTCTGGGACGCGCAGGGCATCGATCCCGTCCGGGCCCGTTCCGCGCTGGAGCACGCCGAGTTCACCGTCGTCGCGTGCGGGGACGCCGGCACTGACGCCGGCGCTGGGCCGGTCGAGGGAGTACTGCGCGAGCACGGGCTGCGCGTGCGGACGAGGACCGTCGAGGAGGAGGTCGCCGGCCCCGCGGGCGAGCTGACGGTCGTCGTCACCGGCGATTACCTCGATCCCGCGCTCGACCGGCTCAACGCCGCCTACCTGGCCGCCGAGCACCCGTGGGCGCTGGTGAAGCCGTCCGGGATCACGTTGTGGGTCGGCCCGGTGCTGCGGCCGGGGCGTACCGGCTGCTGGGCCTGCCTGGCGCAGCGGCTGGCCGGGAACCGGCAGGTCGAGCGGTACCTGGCGGGCAAGCGCGGCGGCGGGATGCCGTACCACCCGGCCCGCGAGTCCGTGCCCGCGGGACCCTCGGTGGCGGGCGGGCTGCTGGCGGTGGAACTGGCCAGGATCGCGGCAGGACAGGACGACGGCTCGATCGCGCGATCCTGCCTCGACGGCAGGATGACCACGGTCGACCTGCGCTCGCTCGGCACGATGGAGCACACCGTCATCCGGCTGCCGCAGTGCCGGGCCTGCGGGGACCCGGCGCTGATCAGCGAGCGCAGCCCCAAGGTGATGTTGTCGGCGCGCGACGCCAGGCACGTCACCGACGGCGGTTACCGGATCGAGCCGCCCGCGCGCACGTACGCCCGGCTGGAGAAGCACATCAGCCCGCTCATCGGCGCGGTGACCAGGTTGCACACGTTCGCGGAAGAGGACAACGGCGTCACCTACAGTTTCACCGCAGGACACAACTTCGCCATGATCGGCGACAACATGGATCTGCTGCGGCGCAACCTGCGCGGGCAGAGCGGCGGCAAGGGCCGCACCGAGATCCAGGCCAGGGTGAGCGCCCTGTGCGAGGCCATCGAGCGCTACTCCGGCGTGTGGCGCGGCGAGGAGCCGGTGACCGAGGCCGCCTACGCCGACCTCGACCCGGCCGTGGCCGTGCATCCGGAGAGCCTGCTGCACTTCTCCGACGGCCAGTACGCCGGCCGCGATGAGTGGAACAAGGACCCCGCGCACCGCCTGCACCTGGTGCCCGAGCGCTTCCGCACCGACCTGCCCGTCGACTGGTCGCCGGCCTGGTCGCTGACCGAGGGGCGCGAGCGGCTGGTGCCCTCCGGCTACGCCTGGTACGGCCACCCCGACCTGGAGCGCCACTTCTACTGCGTGGGCGACTCCAACGGCAACGCCTCGGGCAACTCGATCGAGGAGGCCGTCCTGCAGGGCTTCTGCGAGCTGGTGGAGCGGGACGCGGTGGCGCTGTGGTGGTACAACCGGGCCAGGCGGCCGGCCTTCGACCTCGACTCGCTGCGCGACCCGTACGTGGACACCGTGCGCGAGTTCTACCAGGGCATGGACCGCGACATCTGGCTGCTCGACATCACCACCGACCTCGGCATCCCGGCGTTCGTGGGGGTGTCGCACCGGATGGGCCACCCGGTGGAGGACGTCATCGTCGGCTTCGGCGCGCACCTGGATCCGCGCATCGCCGCCATCAGGACGCTGACCGAGGTCAACCAGTTCCTGCCCTCGGTGGAACGGCGCGACGAGCAGGGCAACACCCTCTACCTGGACGACGACGTGGCCACGCTCGCCTGGTGGAAGGAGACCAGGCTGGCCGAGCAGCCCTGGCTGGTGCCCGATCCCGCGCAACGGCCGCGTACGCTCGCCGACCACGCGCTCGCGAGCGGCGACGACCTGGCCGCGGACGTCGAGACGTGCGTGAACCGGGCCGCCGCGGCCGGGATCGAGGTCGTCGTGCTCGACCAGAGCCGGCCCGACCTGGAGCTGAGCGTCGTCCGCGTGATCGCCCCCGGCATGCGCCACTTCTGGCGGCGGCTCGGCCCCGGCCGCCTCTACGACGTGCCGGTCACGCTCGGCTGGATCCCGCGGCCCTGCGCGGAGGACGAGCTCAACCCCGTCAGCGTCTTCTTCTGACGGTCCCGGGGGACGTGCGGTGAACGAGGGAGGAACCCGGCGTGAGTGAGACGAAACGGCGGCTGCGGCGTGAGGCGACGCTGACCGAGGCGGACGGCGAGGTGCGCATCTCCTCGCCCGCCGGTTCGCTGGGGCTGCGCAACCCGTCTGACCGGATGGTGGCCGCCCTGCGCGTCCTGGCGGCCGGTGACGCGACGGACACGGCGCTGGCGGCCACGGTGGGCGAGGCCGGGCTGCTGCGCTGGAACCTGCTGCTGCGCCGCCTGGCCCAGGGCGGCCTGCTGGAGTACGGCACGCCTGCGGCCAGGCTGCGCCCGATCGGCGCCGGACCCGTCGAGCCCGGCCCGCCGCCGGCCCCCGGCACGCGGCTCAGACTGTCCCGGTTCGCCGTGGTCACGGCGGAGGACGGCGTGCTGAGCGTACGCGGCCCGCGCAGCCCCGCCGTGGTGGAGCTGGCGCCCGAGGCGGCCGGCCTGCTGGGCGCGCTCGCCGACTGGACCACCCCCGCCGAGCTGGACGCGCGGGCCGGCTGGACCACCCCGGCCGAGCTGGGCGCCGACGACGTGCTGCGCTTCCTGGCCGCCGCCGGGGCGCTGACCACCGGCACCGAGGACGGTGACGAGGACGGCGACCTGGCCCTGGCCCAGTGGCAGCCCCGCGACCTGTGGCTGCACGCGCACAGCAGAGGCTCGCGGATCGCCGGCCGCTACGGCGGCACGTACCCGTTCAAGGAGCGCTTCGAGCCCCTGCCCGTCAACCCGGCGCCCTTCGGCGGCAAGCGGATCGAGCTGACGGCCCCCGACCTGGACGCGCCTGGGCCGAGCCTGACCGAGACGCTGGAGCGCCGCCGCTCCGTACGCGAGCACGACCAGGACGCGCCGATCACCCTCGACCAGCTCGGCGAGCTGCTCTACCGATCGATGCGGCAGCGGGCGGCCTTCGACTCGCCGGACGGCCAGCGGCTGGCCGACCGGCCCTACCCCTCGGGCGGCTCGGTGCACGAGCTGGAGGTCTACCCCCTGGTCGTCTCCTGCCGCGGCCTCGATCCTGGGCTGTGGCACTACGACACCGCCGGGCACGCCCTTGAGCTGGTGTCGGAGCCGTCCCCTGCGGTGCGGACGCTGGTGCAGCGGGCCAGGTCGGCGGCGCTGCTCGCGGACGACCCGCAGGTGCTGCTGATCGTCACCGCCCGCTTCGGCCGGGTGATGTGGAAGTACGAGACGATCGCGTACTCGCTGGTGCTCAAGCACGTCGGCGTGCTCTACCAGACGATCTACCTGGTCGGCACCGCGATGAACCTGGCCGTGTGCGGGCTCGGCGGCGGCGACGCCGACGACTTCGCCCGCGCCAGTGGCCTCGACTACCTGAGCGAGGGCAGCGTGGGCGAGCTGGTCCTCGGCAGCAGGCGGGGATAGGGCGATGAAGTTCCGGTTCAAGGCGCTGCAGCGGATGCGCGAGCCCGACGAACTCGACTCGCCGACGCTGCTGGCCTCGCCGCGCGGGTGGATCGCCACGTTCGTGGTGCTGATCATCGTGGCGGCGGCGTCCGTCTGGTTCTTCGTGGGTCGGCTGCCGGTGACGGTGTCCGCGGCGGGGCTGCTCACCCACCCCGCGGGCACCGCCCGGCTGCAGAGCCCGTACGGCGGCACCGTCCGTTCGATGCTGGTCCGCCCCGACCAGGCCGTGCACAGGGGCCAGCAGGTGGCCGTGATCACCGTGGACAGCGGCAGAGATCGGCCGGTGCACAGCCCGTTCACCGGCCGGGTGGTCGCCTTCTCCGCGGTGGACGGGCACGTGGTGGGGCCCGGCGAGGAACTGCTGCTCATCGAGCGCACGGACACCGCCGACGACCGGCTGGTGGCGATGTTGTTCGTGCCGGTGGACCGGGCGATGGGCGTGGTGCCGGGCAAGCCGGTGGATCTGTCGGTCTCCTCGGCCCCGCCCGGCGCGTTCGGGCTGCTGCGCGGCCGGGTGCACTCCGTCAGCTCCTATCCGGTCATGCTGGAGCACGCGGCCGACCTGGTGGGCGGCCTGGAGGCGGCCCGCGGCTATCTCAAGGGCGTCCCGGCCAGGCTCGTCATCGTCGATCTGGAACGCGACCCCGGCACGCCGTCCGGCTACGCCTGGTCCACCCAGAAGGGGCCGCCGGCGCGCCTGCAGTCGCAGGTGTCGGTCGCCGGCGCGATCGTCCTGGGCAGTCAGACCCTGTTCGACCTGCTGCTCGGGCGCTGAAGGGGGAGATGTGACGACCACGAGCGCTCCCGCGCAGGCGAGCCCGCCGGCCCCGCCACCGTCACCGCCACGACCTGCCAGGCGGTGGCGGTGGCGGCGGCGCACGCCCACGGTGATCCAGATGGAGGCGGTGGAGTGCGGGGCCGCCTCGCTGGCGATGATCCTCGGCTACTACGGCAAGTTCGTCCCCCTGGAGGAGCTCCGCTCGGCCTGCGGCGTCTCCCGCGACGGCGCCAAGGCCTCCAGCGTGATCGCCGCCGCCCGCCGCTACGGGCTGATCGCCAGAGGCTTCCAGATGGAGGCCGAGGACCTGCGCTCGCTGACAGGGCCCGCCATCGTGTTCTGGGCGTTCCAGCACTTCATGGTCCTCGAAGGGGTGCGCGCCAGGTTCGGCAGGAAGGCCGTGGCGGTCAACGACCCGGCCGGCGGCCCGCGCATGATCGACTGGGACGACTTCGACTCCGGCTTCACCGGCGTGGTGCTCACCTTCGAGCCGGGACCGGACTTCCGGCCCGGCGGGCGGCCCACCCGGGTCGGCCAGGCGCTGCTGACCCGCCGCATGCCGTCGGGGCGGGCGCTGCCGCTGGTGCTGCTGGCCAGCCTGCTGCTGGTCGTCCCCGGCATCATCGGGCCCGCGTTCAGCCGGGTCTTCATCGACCGGGTGCTGACCGGGCGCGACCCGGGCTACCTGCTGCCGCTGCTGTTCGGCGTGGGGTTCACGGCGCTGGCGGTGTTCGTGCTGACCTCGGTGCAGCGGCACTACCTGCTGCGCATGGAGATCAGGCTCGGGCTGGTCAGCTCGGCCCGCTTCTTCCGTCACCTGCTGCGGCTGCCCGTGGAGTTCTACCTCCAGCGCCGCCCCGCCGAGGTGGCCAAGCGGGTGCAGGCCAACGACACCGTCGCCGAGATCCTCTCCCGCGACCTGGCCATCACCCTGGTCAACCTGGTGCTGGTGCTGTTCTACGGCATCGTCCTCATCCGCTACGACCTGCTGCTCGGCCTGGTCGGGGTGGGGATGGCGCTGGTCAACATCCTGGTGCTGCGGCAGGTGTCCAGAGCCCGTACGGACGCCGTGGCCGCGCTCCGCGCCGACTTGGGCAACCTCACCTCGACCACGTTCAACACCCTGCAGCTCATCGAGACCGTCAAGGCCACCGGCGCCGAGCCCGCCGCGTTCCAGCGCTGGGCGGGCTTCCTGGCCAAGGCGGTCACCGCCAAGCAGCGGCTGGGCGTGGCCACGGCCACGCTGACCGTCGTGCCGCCGCTGCTGGCCGGCGTCAACAGCGGGCTCATCCTGCTGATCGGCGGCCTGCGGGTGGTGGACGGCGTGATCAGCGTGGGCATGCTGGTGGCCTTCCAGACCCTGCTCACCTCCCTGTCCAGGCCCGTCACGCAGCTCACGAACCTGGGCGGGCAGTTGCAGGACATCTCCGCCGACGTCTGCCGCCTGTACGACGTCGAGAAGTACCCCGTGGCCGCCACCTTCGAGCGCCGCGAGCCCGTACGGGAGCGGGCCGAGGGCCGCCTGGACGGCCGGCTGGAGTTCGACCGGGTCACGTTCGGCTACAACGCGCTGGCCACGCCCGTGATCAAGGACCTGTCGTTCACGCTGGTGCCAGGACGCAGGGTGGCGATCGTCGGCAACTCCGGCAGCGGCAAGTCGACCGCGGGCAAGCTGGCCGCCGGACTCTACGTGCCGACCTCCGGACGGGTGCTGCTCGACGGCCTGCCCAGGGAGGACCTGCCCAGGGAGGTGGTGGCCGCGTCGGTCGCGTACGTGGACCAGGACATCACCCTGTTCGAGGGCACCGTGCGCGACAACCTGACCCTGTGGAGCGACGACGTGCCGGACGAGGTCGTCGTCTCCGCGCTGCGCGACGCCGCCCTGTTCGACCTGATCGCCACCAGGCCGGGCGGCCTCAACAGCGGCGTGCTGGAGGGCGGGCGCAACTTCAGCGGCGGCCAGCGGCAGCGCCTGGAGCTGGCCAGGGCCCTGTCGCTCCGGCCGACCCTGCTGATCCTGGACGAGGCCACCAGCGCGCTGGACCCGGAGACGGAGCGGAACATCGCCGACCACCTGCGCAGACGCGGCTGCGGCTGCCTCATCATCGCCCACCGGCTGTCCACCGTGCGCGACGCCGACGAGATCATCGTCCTCGACCGCGGCGAGGTGGTCGAGCGCGGCCGGCACGCCGAGCTGCTGGCGCTGGACGGGCACTACGCGGAGCTGCTCAGGAGCTCGCGCAGGAACGGGGAAGGAACGTGACGACGCCGGCGCTCTCGGCGCACTCCGCGTTCTCGCCGTTCTTCACCGACGCGGCCACTCCGGTGGACTACTCCGCGGACAACCTGTTCGTCATGTCGGGCGTGCGTGAGGTGCTGCTGGTCGAGCGGGGCGAGGTGGACCTGTTCGCCGTGCGCCTGGAGAACGGGCGTCCGGTGGGCCGCTGGAACTACCTGTGCCGGATCCGTGAGGGCACGCTGCTGCCCGGCGCACCCCGAGGCCCGCGGCACGGCATTGTGGGCCGTCCCGTGCCCGGCTCGCTCGTCTCGCGCGTCCCGCTGGCCAGGCTGCGCGAGCTGGCCGGCACCGGGCGCTCGGCCACGATGTCCACCGCCGATTACGGGCTGGCCGTCAAGCAGCTCGTACGCGGCCTGGAGGCGGGCATGGTGTCGCTGGCCACCGCGCTGCGCGACGGGCTGCCCCCGCGCGAGTTCGTCCCCCTGGCCTCGGACGCGGTCACCGTGCTCGGCCAGAACCGGGCCGCCAGGTCGGTGGACGGCGTGCGCTGGCTCAGCGTCGAGGAGGGCGCGGTCGAGATGCCCGACGGCGTGGCCGGCGTGCTCACCGCGGGCGCGGAGCTGTCGGTGACCGAGCGGGACTGGGTGGTCGCCACCACCCCTGCCCGGCTGCGCTCCAGGTCCACCTGGCAGCTGCTGGCGGACGAGACGCTCTGGAGCCGCTGGGTGGAGCACGCCATCCGCTTCCTCTACACCGTGGACCGGCGGGTCGAACGGCAGCGGGCCCGCGAGCTGCGCTCGCTGGAGCGCAGGAAGGAGCAGGAGTCGGCCACCACCGTGGCGGCCAGGCGCAGCTTCGACACGCTCGTGCGCGACACCGAGGCCAGGGTGCGCCTGGCCGACGTCAGCAACGATCCGCCGGCGCTGGCCGCGGCCAGGCTGGTGGCCTCGCACGCCGGCTTCACCGTCACCGCGCCGCCGCCGGGCAGCAGCAGGGAGGTCGATCCGCTCCAGGCCGTCGCCCTGGCCTCGGGAGTGCGGACCAGGACCGTCCGGCTGGACGACGGCTGGTGGAAACGGGACATCGGCCCCATGGTGGGCTACCTGCGCGACGACGAGACCCCCGTGGCGCTGCTGCCCATCGGCTCGCGGTACGTGCTCGCCCAGCCGGGACAGAGCCGGGTCACCCCCGTGACCAGAGCAGTCGCGGCCACGCTGGCCAACAAGGCCGAGGTGCTCTACGAGCCACTGCCGCGCGAGGTGCGCACCGTGGCCGGGCTGCTGCGCTTCGGGCTGGCCCGCAACGGCCACGACCTGTTCGTGCTCGCCTCCCTCGGCACGATCGTGGCCGTCATCGGCCTGCTCGTTCCCGCGATGACCGGGCTGGTGCTGGGCACGTTCGTGGCGCGGGCCGAACGCGACCTCATCGTGCAGGGCGCGGCGCTGGTCATCGGCGGCGCCTTCGTGGCGGGCGCGCTGTCGATCGTCCAGAACGTGGCCGCGCTGCGCATCGAGGGCCGCGCGTCCGCCCGGGTGCAGGCGGGGGCGTGGACCCGGCTGCTGTCGCTGCCCGTCACGTTCTTCGGCAGATACTCCACCGGCGAGCTGGGCACCACCGTGCTCGGCGTGAGCGCGGCCCAGGAGATGCTCTCCGGCGTCATGACCACGGCCACGCTCGGCCTGTTCGGCGGCCTGGCCAACCTCGTCCTCGTCTACGTCTACGACGTCCGCCTCGCGCTGCTCGCGACCCTGCTGGTGCTGGCCGGCGTGCTGGTGTGCGCGGTCGCCGGCTTCTTCGAGGTACGTCTGCAGCGCCGCCTGTACGAGCAGGAGCAGCGGCTGTCGTCCCGGGTCTTCCAGCTCCTGTCGGCCGTGCCCAAGCTGCGCGTGGCCGCCGCGGAGGACCAGGCGTTCGCCGTGTGGACCCGCGACTTCACGCGGACCAGGGCCACCTCGGCCAAGGCCAGACGGCTGCAGAACCTGGTGACCACGTTCAACGCGGGCTTCCCGCTCGTCTGCTCGTGCGTGATTTTCGCCGTGGCGGCCGGGCCCATGCGCGGGCAGCTGCCGATCGCCGCGTTCCTGGCCTTCTTCACCGCCTTCAGCCTGCTCATCGCGTCCGTGCTGCAGTTCACCGGCGCGGCCATCACCGCCATGAGCATCGTGCCGATGCTGGAGAAGCTGGCGCCCGTCCTGGAGGTCGAGCCCGAGGACGACGCGGGCAAGGCCGACCCCGGCGACCTGTCGGGCCGCATCACCCTGTCCAAGGTCTCCTTCCGTTACGGCGCGGACGGGCCCAGGGCGCTGAGCGAGATCGACCTGTCGATCGAGCCCGGTGAGTTCGTCGCGATCGTCGGGCCGACCGGCAGCGGCAAGTCCACGATCCTGCGCCTGCTGCTCGGCTTCGAGCAGCCCGACTCGGGCAGCGTCATGTACGACGGCCAGGACCTGGGCGAGCTCGACCTCGGCGCGGTGCGCCGCCAGTGCGGGGTGGTGCTGCAGAACGGCGCCCTGCTCGCCGGCGACATCAGGCAGAACATCGTCGGCAGCACCAGCCACACGATCGACGACGCCTGGGAGGCCGCCGCGATGGCCGGCATCGACGGCGACATCACCGCCATGCCGATGGGCATGCACACCGTCCTGTCCGAGGGCACCCACACGCTCTCGGGCGGGCAGCGGCAGCGCATCATGATCGCCAGGGCACTGGTATCCCGCCCGCGCATCGTCTTCTTCGACGAGGCCACCAGCGCTCTGGACAATCCCGCGCAGAACGTCATCGCCGAGAGCACCCGCAGGCTCAACGCCACCCGCGTCGTCATCGCCCACCGGCTGTCCACCATCAGGGACGCCGACAAGATCCTCGTGCTCGACGGCGGGCGCGTCGTCCAGCAGGGCACCTATGACGAGCTGCTGGGCGACGAGCAGGGCCTGTTCGCCCGCCTGGCCCGGCGGCAGATCTAGCGGGCCGGTCAGGTGATGAGGTCGAGTTGAGGCGCTGCGACGTGGAAGGATGTCACGATAGTGCCGACCGGGGCTCTGCCCGCTCCTCGACGATCCCGAGGGCAGATCTCCTAGGAAGGTAGGCGACTGATGGACTTCGTGCTGCTGATCCACGGCGACGAGATGCTCTGGGACGCCTTCAGCGAGAGCGAACGCACACGCATGGCCGAGGCGCACCGCCAGTTCGGCAGGGCGATGGTGACGGCGGGTGTCAAGGTCAAATATGGCGCGGGGCTGACCAGGTCCCGCGAGGGCAAGCTGGTCAGGCCCGACGGGCCGGCCGTGGCCGGGCCCTACGCGGTGGGGCGCGAGCAGATCGGCGGCATCTGGATCATCGAGGTCAAGTCCGCGGAGGAGGCCGAGGCGTGGGCGCGCAAGATGCCGTACGCGCCCGGCGACATCGTCGAAGTACGCCCCTGCGACCCCACCGCCTGACGACCGTTCCGGGGCCGTCCGGAGCCCTCTGAGCGCTCCGGACGGCCCGTCGTCAGTAACTGTCGTCAGTAGCTGGGGCGGCGGCTGAGCACGATGCCCACGGCCAGGAAGAGCAGGCCGGCCACGCCGTACACGATGGCCAGGGACGTCGCGGGCGGCTGCTGGCTGGCGTTGATCACCGCCAGGCCGAGTCCGACGATCCCGCTGATGTAGCAGAAGATCGCCACGAAGATCTTCCAGAACGGACTCATTGCGCATTCCTCCAGAACCTTGCGGGTTTCTCCGGAACTGTCTCCGGTACTGAGGGGGCCGGGCCTGGCGGCGCGGTCCCGGCTGCGGCGAAGCCGAGGAGCATGACCCAGGCGTCCGGGTCGGCCAGGAAACGCCGCCAGCGGTCGGCGGCCAGGGCCAGCTCGGCCATCGACAGCGCGCCCGAGGCCACCAGCGGCACCAGCCGCTCGGGGCCCAGGTGCGGGGCGAAGGCGGCCGTGGGGTGGGTGTCGTTCGTCGCGGCGAAGGGGCGCAGCACCACGTCGGTGAAGCCGCTCCCGCGCAGCAGCCTGGTGAGCTTCCTGCCGATCTGACGGTCGCCTCCCGCGCCGCGCTGCGCCTGGGCCATCGTGGCGTGCACGGAGGCCAGCTCGGGATACATCGGATCGGCCAGGCCCCACAGCATGCTGTCCACCTCGACGGCGACGAGGGTGCCGCCGGGCCGCAGCACCCGTAGTGCCTCGGTCAGCATCGGGACGGGGTCGGCGAGGTGCTGCAGTACGTAGCGCAGCAGTACGCCGCCCACGCTTGCCGTACGCAGGGGCAGCCGGGCGCCGTCGGCGGCCACGAGCGGCGCGCCGCAGCCGCCCGCGTGGCGGAGCAGCCCCGCGTCCACGTCCAGCGCGATGACGGGCAGGCCGGGCTCGGCCGCGCGCAGCCTGCGGGTGATCGCGCCCGAGCCCGCGCCCAGCTCCAGCAGCGGGCCCGCACGGGTCAGCCCGAGGTCACTCATGATGCGCAGCTCCTCGTCGAACGAGAGCGCCGCCTGCGCTTCGAGGCGGGCCAGCTCGCCGTCCACGCCACCCCAGGTGGTGTTGGCGACGTCGTACGAGCCCGCCGCGGCCGGCGCGCTCACCGGGGCCTCGGAACCATCATCAGGCCGTGCCTGGGCCGCAGCGTGACCAGGGCCTCCGGCTCGACGGGGAATCCCGGCACCAGCTCCATGCGCAGGTCACGCAGGATGACGGCGAGCACCAGCGTGGCCTCGACCAGGGCGAAGTGCCGCCCCAGGCAGATGCGCGGGCCGCCGCCGAAGGGCAGGTACTGGTGGCTGAGGTGCCGGGCCGCATGTTCGGGGTCGAAGCGCTCGGGGCGGTAGACGGCGGGGTCGTCCCAATAACGCGGGTCGCGGTGCAGCACCCACGGGCTGACGCAGACCAGCGAGCCGGCCGGGATGTCGTAGCCGTCGATCACGTCGGCCGCCACGCTGCGCCGCGAGATGAGCCAGACCGGCGGGTAGAGCCGCATCGCCTCCTGCACGGCCTGCCTGCATCTGCGTAGCGCGGGCAGGTCGGCGGCGACCGGCGCCCTGCCGCCCAGCACCTCGTCGATCTCCGCCCGGACGGCGGCGGCCGCCTCGGGGTGGCGGTCGAGCAGGTAGAGCGTCCAGGTCAGGGACTTGGCGGTGGTCTCGTGCCCGGCCATGACGATGGTCAGCACCTGATCCCGCAACTCGACGTCGGCCGGGCCGCCGGGCCCTGCTGCTGCGGTGGGCCCGGCGGCTGCGGTGGGCTCGGTGTCAGGCCCCGCCGCGGGTCCGGTGCCGGGGTGGGGGTGTCCGTCGGTGAGCAGGGCGCTGAGCAGGTCGTCGCCGGGTCCGCCCGCGCGGCGCGCCGCGATGATCACTCGGGTCACCTGGTCGAGGAAGGCCCGCGCCCGCTGGAAGCCGACGTACCGCGCGGCCGTGTCGGCCGGGTCCGGGTCGTCGCTGGGTACGTAGTGCCCGATGAACCGGTTGACCGCGTCCACCGCCCGGCCGAACCCCTCGCCCGCGCCGCCGATGTCGGTGCCGAGCATGGCCTTCACGATCACGGTCAGGGTGAGCGAGGTCAGGTCGTGGTCCACCCGTACCGGCCCGGCGCCCCGCCACTGCGCCGCCAGCTGCTCCGCCGCCGCCACGATGACCTGGTCGAACCGGTTGACCTCGGCGGGCCTGAAGGCCGGCGCGCACCTGCGCCGCTGCGCCGCCCACTCGGCGCCGTTGCTGGTCAGCAGGCCGTTGCCGAGCAGCGGGCGCAGCATGTCGTCGTCCGGCGTGCGGTCCTTGGTGTAGTTCGCCCCGTTCTCCTTGAGTACGTACCGCGCCAGATCCGGCCGGTTGAGCATGTAGACCGGCTCCCCGTCGGCATCGTGGCGGGTGACGTCCCCGTGGGCCGCCATCGCGGTGACGAACTCCAGCGGCGCGTCTCGCATGGCCCGCAGGCTCTGGGTCCCCGCCGGTCCAGGCGGCACCCGGGGGGATACGTACGTCCCGGACATGAGCACTCCCGATGGCTTACGCAATTGAATGTTCCGATACGCATTTCCGGCCGTTGAATACGTATATGTATTTCGTACGGTTCCGGCCCGCGCATTTGCAGAGTACCTTTCACGCAGAGGTCTCTCAATACTTAATCAATGGCTCCGGAAATTAAGTCTGGGCACCCGGAATTCGCCGTGCAAGACTCCGTTTCGAGACGGCGCACCGGCGCCGAAGGGGAAAAGCTCCAGGAGGACGCAATGGCCCTGAATCCCAGAGAGCGGACCGAATTCGTCAACGCCTACACGCGAGTACTGATCACCGCGTGGTCGAGCGAGGAGTTCTCGGCCAAGCTCGACAGCAACCCGCGCGAGGCGCTGGCGGAATCCGGCCTCGAGGTTCCCGCGGGCGCCGAGATCAACGTCGTGCGCAACGTCCCGGACAACGCCCACGACTCCAACCTCGACGTCCAGGTCTCCCTGTGGGAGCGCGGGCTGGAGACGGGGACGTACGAATTCCACATCCCCGAGACGCCGCAGATCGACATGGCCGAGCTGAGCGAGGGCGACCTCGACTCGATCGCGGCCGGCGTCGACATCAACTGCTGCTGCTGCCCGTGCTGCTGCTGCACCTGACCTGAGCCGCCACAGAGGTCTTCGCACGCCCGAGAGGAAGAGGAGATCATGTCCGACGATCAGGCGAACCCGATCCGCGTACGGGGGCTGCGCAAGCAGTACGGCTCCAGCCACACCCTGCGAGGCGTGGACCTGGACGTCCGGCCAGGAGAGGTGTTCGCCTTACTCGGCCCCAACGGCGCCGGCAAGACGACGACGGTCGAGATCCTCGAGGGCGTGCGCAGGCGTACTGGTGGCGAGGTCCAGGTCCTCGGCCGTGACCCGGCCGAGGACGCGCCCCGGTGGCGCGCCAGGCTCGGCATCGTGCCGCAGACCACCGGCGCGTACACGGACCTGACGGTACGCGAGGTGGTCGAGCACTTCGCCTCCTTCTACCCGGCTCCGCTGCCCGTCGACCAGGTGATCGGCATGGTGGGGCTGGGCAGGCAGGAACGCAAGCAGACCCAGACGCTGTCGGGCGGCCAGCTGCGCCGCCTCGACGTGGCCGTGGGCGTGGTCGGCGACCCCGACCTGATCTTCCTGGACGAGCCCACCACCGGGCTCGACCCGGAGGCGCGGGCGGAGGCATGGGACCTGGTGCGTTACTTCGCCGACCAGGGCAAGACGACCGTGCTGACCACCCACTACCTCGACGAGGTGGAGGCGCTGGCGCAGCGGGCCGCCGTCATCGTCGCGGGCGAGATCGTGGAGACCGGCGCCGTCAGCGAGCTCGGCGGGCGGCGCGACGTGCCCGCCACGGTCAGCTTCACCCCGACCGGCGGCCTGAGCGCCGCCGGCCTGCCCGAACTGCCGCAGGACACGACCGTGGGCGCGCGGACGGACGAGATCATCACGCTGCACACCCACCGGCCCACGCGGGCGCTGGCCGCGCTGCTGCCGTGGGCGGCCCGCGAAGGCGTCGAGGAGCTGCGGGACCTGCGGGTCCACCGGCCCACGCTGGAGGACGTCTATCTCAAGCTGATCCGCGAGAACCAGGGGGAACCGTCATGACCAGCTCGGACGCCGTGGTCGCGGGACAGAGCCGCGCGGTCGCGTATGGCGGGGGCTCGGGGCTGTGGCGGGCGTCGGTGGCGCGCTCGTCGGTCGAGCTGAAGTCGTTCTTCCGCAACCGGCAGTCGCTGTTCTTCACGCTGCTGCTGCCGATCGTGCTGCTGCTGGTGCTCGGCTCGATCTTCTCCGGCACGGTCCCCGGCACCCACACCGACTTCAAGCAGATGTTCGTGGCCGGGATCATCGCCTGCGGCATCATGAGCGTCAGCTTCAACGGCCTGGCCATCAACATCGCGATCGAGCGGGACAACGGCATGATCCGCCGCCTGGCCTCCTCGCCGATGCCGAAGACCGCGTACTTCGCCGGCAAGATCGTCCGGGTGACCGTGACCGGCATCCTGGAGGCCGCGATCCTGCTGGTCGTCGGGGTGGTCCTGTTCCACCTGCCGATGCCGTCGGACCCCGGCCACTGGATCACGTTCCTGTGGGTGCTGCTGCTCGGCGCGGCGGCCTGCTCGCTGCTGGCGGTCGCGTTCAGCTCGGTCATTCCCAACGCCAGGTCGGCGGCGGCGATCGTGACGCTGCCGTTCCTGGTGCTGCAGTTCATCTCGGGGGTGTTCTTCCCCTACAGCGAGTTGCCCGCCTGGATGCAGACGATCGCGGCGTTCTTCCCGCTGAAGTGGATGACGCAGGGGCTGCGCTCCGTCTTCCTGCCCGCGGACTTCGCCGTGGTGGAGCCCGCGCACGCGTGGGAGCTGGGCAGGACCGCGGTCGTGCTCGGCTCGTGGTGCGCGGCGGCGCTGCTGCTGAGCCTGCTGACCTTCCGCTGGCGCGGCGCGAACGTCAGGTAGTGAGGGTGAAGCCGGTCAGCCGCCTGGGCACCATGCTCGGCGCCCACACGGGCGGGTCGCCGACGGGACGCAGCTCCGGATACCTGGTCAGTAGGCCGCCGAGCAACAGCGCGCCGGCCTGCCTGACCAGCGGGGCGCCGAGACAGAGATGGGTGCCCGCGCCGAAGGCGAGGTGCGGGTTGGGCGCGCGCGACACCACCAGCTCGTCGGGCTCCGCGAAGACCGCCGGGTCGCGGTTTGCCGCTCCGACCAGGGCCAGCACCCTGGCCCCCGCCGGGATCACGCCGCCGTCCAGCCGTACCTCCTCGGTGGTCACCCTGGCCGTGAACGGGATCGGCGACTCCAGGCGCAGCAGCTCGTCCACGGCCGACACGGCCGCCTCGTGGCTCTCGCGTACCTGTTCGGCGGCGTCCTTCCTGGGCAGCAGCCGGTGCAGCGCGTTGCCCACCATCTCGGCCAGCGGCTTCCACCCGCCGACGACGGTGAGCGAGGCGATCCCGAGCATCTCCGCCCTGGTCAGCCGATCATCGGCGGCCAGCCTCCCGAACGGCGACCCACCCGCGGTGTCGGCGGCTGCCGCAGAACCCGCCGAGCCGGTGGAGCCCGTCGCAGCCGCGGTGGAAGCCGAAGCCGCCGTGGCCCGTACAGCCTCGGCCGCCGCGTCGGCGCGGTCGCCGAGGAAGCGGGTCAGCTCGCCCATCGCGGCCCGCCCCGCCGCCGCGGCCTGCGGCCCGGCCAGCGGGTCGAGGTTGACCGAGACCCGCGCAGCCAGCACGGCGAAGGCGGCCCGGTCGGCGGGCGGCAGCCCGAACAGCTCGGCCAGCACGCCGGTGGCCAGCGGCTCGCCGATGTCGGCCGTGGCCTCGATCCGCTCGCGTCCGGCCAGGCCGTCCAGCACCCGCTCGATCTCGGCGGCGATGCCGCCGGAGATCCCGCGGATCGCGGCCGGCCCCATCAGCAGTGCCCCCGGCGAGCGTAACCGCTGGTGCTCAGGGGGATCGGTGGTGAGCATCGACGGCGGCAGCTCGTCGTCCCTGACCCGCTCCCGCTGCCCCAGCGCCGCGGAGAAGCGCGGGTCGCGCAGCGCGAGCGCGCAGTCGGCGTGCGTGGTCAGCAGCCACATGCGCGAGGTGACGTCGAAGTGGACCGGATCGTGCTCACGCAGCCACCGGTACGCGGGATACGGATCCAGCCGCCCGCGAGGAGAGAACGGGTGGGCCAGGTGGGCGGGCAGCGTACGGGATGCGGTCATCGCGTCTCCTCGTGATCAAGCCGACGACAACCTACTACAGAGGAGCGGCCGGTGGCAGAGCTCGACGTGGTCGTGATCGGCGCGGGCGTGAGCGGCCTGGCCGCCGCCGCGAAACTGGCGGGCGCGGGCCTGGCGGTGGAGGTGCTGGAGGCCAGGACGCGGATCGGCGGCCGGATCCACACAGACGAGGACTCGGGACTGGAGCTCGGCGCGCAGGTCGTGCACGGCGACCGCAACCCGATCGGCGCGCGGCCGGGCCTGCCCGCCCTGGTGCCGCTGCCCCGCTACACCGCCAGAGTGCTCATGAACGGCGCCCCCCACCCGCTGTCCGCACTCCGCCCACCCCCGCCGCTGCTGGAAGAGCGACTGGTGGCAGGCACGAGCGGGGACGTGTCGGTGGCGCAGTGGCTGAAGGAGCAGACGGCACGTTTTCCTGCCGCGCTGGAGCCGGCCGCCGAGTGGTTCAGGCAGAACTGGGCCGCCGACCCCGAGGCGCTGAGCGCGCTCGGCGTGGCCGCGGCCCGCCGCGCCGACGCCGTGGGACAAGGCCAGTTCGCCCTGCCCGGCGGCTTCCGCACGCTGCCCGAGCGGCTGGCGGACGGCCTGCGGGTGCGGCTGGGCGACCCGGTCGTGCGCCTGACCTGGTCGCCAGGACGGGTCCGCGCGGTCACCGCCGCCGGCCACGTCGTGGTCGCGGTCGCGGCCGTGGTCACGGTGCCGCCGCCGATCGTCGCCGACGGGCGGCTCGCGATCGACGATCTGCCGGTACGCAAGCAGGCGGCGGCCCAGGAGCTGCGCCCCGGTGACGCCTGGTGCGCCCTGGTCACCTACCCGGAGCCCGCGCCCGAGTCCGTCGTGGTCTTCGACCCGGAAGGACGGCTGGGCTTCGTCACCGCCACGGCCGGCCGCCCCGAGGTAGTGATCATGGCGAAGGCCGGGGCGGCCGCCCGAGCCAGGGCCGTCTGGAGGGACGGACCCTTGCTGTCTCGGCTGGCTGAGGCGGTGCCCTGGACCAAGGGGCGGGTGCCGGTGGTGGTGAAGGTGGCTGACTGGGGGGCGGACCCGTGGGCCGGTGGGGCGTACACGTACCCGGGGGCGGGGGCGCTGTGGGCGCCCGCGGCCTGGGCCGAGCCGATGGGCGGGACGCTCTTCTTCGCCGGCGAGGCCACGACCGGCCTGGCCGGGCCGCCCATGGCGCACATGGCGATGGCCGGCGGGGAACGCGCGGCCACTGAGGTGATCGGAGCACTGAGGTGATCGGACAGACCACGACCGGCCCCCCGCCGGGAGACCTGCACGGCGGCTGGTTCCTGCTCGCGCTCGACGACGAACTCGCCCCCGGCCTCACCCCGCTGCGGCTGGGCGGCAAGGACCTGATCGCGGTGCGCGACGACGACGGCGTCCGCGTGTTCGAGGCCACCTGCCCGCACCGGGGCGCCCACCTCGGCTACGGCGGCAAACTGGACGGGCAGTGCGTCGTCTGCCCCTTCCACGGCAAGCGGATCGCGCTCGGCGACCGGGCCCGCCGCTGGTCGGTGGCCGAGGTGCGGACGTTGCACGCCGGGGCGGCGGTGTTCGCCCGGCTGTCCGGCGATCCGGGCGACGACCGGGGCTTCGAGCAGGCGATCAAACAGGCGGCCGGGGAGCTGACGTTCGTCGCGGCGGTGAACCAGCGGGTCGCGGTCCCGGCCGAGTACGTGGTCGAGAACGCCTTCGACGCCGAGCACTTCAGCACCGTCCACCTGGTGCCTGCGGTGCGGGGCATGCGGGTCAGCATGGGGGAGCACGACGAGCTGGTCATCGAGGGAGAGTTCAGGACGAAGGCGCCGCCGTGGGAGAAGGAGCGGCGGCTGAACTTCGCCTCCCGGTTCGTGGCCCGCGCCTACAGCCCGCACCTCGTGCTGACCGAGCTGGGCACGGCCGCGGCGCCGTACACGATCATCACGGGGGCGGTGCCGGACGGGACGGGCAGCGTGGGGCGGGTGGTCATCGGCGTGCGGCCGGACCAGCAGGAGTCGCTGCCCGCGCTCGTGCACGGGGCCCGCTACGCCTTCGACCAGGACCGCGTGGTCTGGGACCACCTGGACGTGCACGCCCCGCAGCGCTACGACGCGGCCGACACGTCCGTGATCGCCTTCCGCCGCTTCTGCTCCGGTTTCGCCCCGGTGGGGGTGACGTCGTGAGCCTGCATGTGCGTACGCGCGGCGACGGCCCCTCGGTGTTGTGGATCCACGGCTACACGATGGACTCCTCGGTCTGGGAGCCGCTGTGGGGGCTGCTGCCCGGCTGGCGGCACGTCGGCGTGGACCTGCCGGGCCACGGCCGGTCGCGGCCGCTGCGGCCGGGCACGTCGCTGCCGGCGTTGGCGGCGGAGCTGGCCGGGCTGGCCCGCGCCGAAGGGGCCACGCTGGTGGTGGCCGAGTCGATCGGTTCCATGATCGCCCTGCAACTGGTCATCGACCACCCCGGCGACGTGCGCGGGCTGGTCGTCGGCTCGCCGACCATCGCCGGCGCGCCCGCCGAGCCGGGCACCGCGGGGCGCTACCGCACGCTGGCCGGGCTGGCCAGGATGGGCGTGGACGGCGAACGGCTGGCCGACGTGTGGATGGCGGCCCCGCCGGACATCTTCCGCGGCACCGAGCGCCATCCCGAGCTGCGCGCCAGGCTGCGCGCGATCGTGGCCAGGCACTCGTGGCGCGAGCTGCGTGACGGCGCCATGTACGGCCTGAGCAGGCACGTCCACACGGTGGACGATCTGCGCGGCATCAGGGCGCGCACCCTGGTCGTGCTGGGCGAGCAGGACATGCCGGGCTTCCGGGCGAGCGCGGAGCTGCTGCGCGGGTCCGTCCCCGGCTGCGGCGTGATCACCGTGCCCGACGCCGGGCACCTGTGCATGATCGAGCGTCCCGCCGCCGTGGCGCCCGTCATCGACGCTCATCTGCGGACGGCGGCGCGGGAGGTGCAGCATGCCGATTCATGAGCACTACCGGCCGGGCACGCCGTGCTGGGTGGACTACGGGGCGCTGGACCCCGAGGGCGCGCGGGCCTTCTACGGGGAGCTGTTCGGCTGGACGTTCCGCGACGGGGGCGGCTACTCCTTCATCGAGCTCGGCGGCCGGGTCGTGGGCGGCTTCGGACGGGTGCCCGCCGGGCTGCCCGCCTCGTGGAACACGTACCTGGCGACGCCGGACGCGCAGGCGGCGGCCGTACAGGTGAAGGAGAGAGGCGGGAGCGTGCTGCTCGGCCCGGTTCCGGCCGGCCACGACGGGCGGCTGCTGTTCGCGCTCGACGCCTGCGGGGCGCCCTTCGGCCTATGGGAGGGGCGCAGGCCGGCCGGGATCGTCCTGGTGGACGAGCCGGGCACCTGGTGCGGCCACGAGCTGTGGACGCACGACGCCGGCTTCTATCCCGGTCTGCACGGGGTCGAGGTCATGGCGCCGCCGGAGGGGATGAGCCCGTGCTGGCTGACGTTCTTCGCCACCGCCGGCCGCGCGGCGACGAGCGCGCGGGCGGTCGAATCGGGCGCCACGATCGTCTCGGGCCGAGACCACGCGACGATCGTGCGCGACCCCTGGGGCGCGCTACTGGCGCTGACGTGAACGTGCGGTGATGACGAAGAACGCGGCCACGAGGAGGGCTCCGACGATGGCGACCACCGAGCCCACTGTTTGCCCGATCAGGAAGGCCACGATGACCGCGGCCGCGTAGACCAGGGGGACGACCAGCCGGAGGTTCAAGCCCATGAGCGCTCCTTGGATGAGAGAACGGACCTCGGATCCAGCATCGGCTCGCCGTTCGCCGCCGGTCCAGCGGGACGGCCGTAATTACGCATCGGATCGCCACGAATTACGCATCGAATCACTGGCCCTACGCATCGCCGCTCGCCGCTACGCGTTCGAATGGAGACCGTTCTGATGAAGTCACGCCTGCTGATCCCGCTGGCCTGCCTCCTGCTGCTGATCGCCGTGACCCCCGCGGCGGCCGCCGCACCCGCCAGAGAGCCCCTGACCCAGGCCGAAGCCATGCGCAGGCTTTTCTTCATGGTCGGCGCCTGGGCCGGGACCGGCTGGACGATCCTGCCCTCCGGCGCCCGCCAGGAGTTCCTGCAGACGGAGTGGATCCGCTACCAGGCGGGTGACCTGGTCATCTCGGTCGAGGGGCAAGGGCGCGACAAGGCCGACCCGGGGACGATCGTGGACAGCGCGCTCGCCGTGATCAACTACAACGACGTCACGGGGCAGTATCGCTGGGAGGCGTTCTCCCGCGGCTTCGTCACCACCGTCGAGCCGGTCGTCGGCGACCACCGGTTCGAGTGGAGCCTGCGGACGCCCTCCTTCACCACCCGCTACACGCTGACCTTCACCGACACGGCCTGGCACGAGATCGGCGAGACCTCGGTCGACGGCGGGCAGAGCTGGCGCCAGAACTTCCAGATGGACCTGCGCCGCCTCTACTGACTCCGCAAAGGGGCCATCTGCCTACCAAAGCGGAGAAAGATTCGACTCTGAGTAATCGGTCAGTCTCAATCGGTAATCTGTTCGGCATGTCGCCGACATTAGAACATGAGTACCTCATCGAACTCGTCCGTAACCGCCCGTCCCTGGTCACAACCCTGCTGGCCGAAGTGGGCGTCGCGGTGCCGGCCTTCGACCGGGCCCGGCTGGGCACCTGCGACTTCACCAACTGCCGGCCCACCGAATACCGGGCGGACTCCGTTGTCCTCCTGGATCGAGAGGGCAACCCGGTGCGAGCGGTGGTGCTGGAGGTCCAACGACAGTACGACAGAAGGAAAACCTGGTCCTGGCCCGTCTATCTGAGCACCCTACGGGCGATCGAGGAGTGCCCGGTGGTGCTTCTGGTCTTCTGTCAGGACGAGAAGACCGCGAAGGACTGCGCCGAGCCGATCGACATGGGGCATCCGGACTGGGTGCTGCGGCCGATCGTCGCGGGGCCCCGCGATATCCCTAGAGTCACCGACATCAAACAGGCCTGCGATGATGCTGAGCTCACCGCTCTGTCCACCATCATGTACGGCGACCCCGAGACCCCGGAGGGCATCGAGGTCCTCCGGACCTTCGTCGAGGCCGCGGCTCTGCGGCCGAAGGGTCAGCCGAGTTATGCTCAACTCGTATTCGCGCTGCTACCCAAGTTCAACCTCGCTCAGTTCGGCAAGGAGATCGGCATGGAAGTGACCGTCGAAGACGCCATGGTCCACCCGCTCATCCGCGAGTGTGTCGAATATGGCGAGGCGAAGGGCGAAGCGAGGGGCGAGGCGAAGGGTGAGGCCAAGGCTGTCCTCATGATCCTGGACGGGCGGAACATCCAGGCCCCGTTCGAAGCGCGGCGTCGGATCCTCGCCTGCACGGACCAGGAAGCTCTGAAGACCTGGATCAATAGGGCGCTCGTCGTCACCAGCGTCGACGAACTGTTCGACTGACCCCCGCAGCCACAGGACCGGCATGGTTCTCGCCGTGCCGGCCCTGTGCGCCACGCTGTCGTCGGCCGAGGTGAGGGTCACGGTGAGGAACTGTGGCCCAAGTTCAACCTCGCTCAGTTCGGCAAGGAGATCAGCATGAATGTGACCATCGAAGACGCCATGGTCCACCCCTTCGTCCGCGAGTGTGTCGAATATGGCCAGGTGAGGGGTGAGCTCAAGGCTGTCCTCATGATCCTGGACACACGGAATATTCAGGTCTCGTCCGAAGCGCGGTGTCGGATCCTCGCCTGCAGGGACCTGGAAACTGTGAATACCTGGATCGACAGGTCGATCGTCGCCACCAGTGTCGACGAGCTGTTCGACTGACCCGCAGTCGCAGGGCCGGCATGGTTCTCGCCGTGCCGGCCCTGTGCGTTACACCGTCGCTTCACTGGTCGTCGGGGGTGTGGGCCGCCTTGATCAGGCGGGTCAGTGCGGTGTGCAAATCCTGGAGTTCGTCGAGGTCCATGCCGAGGCGGGCCACGACCGCCGGCGGGATCTGCTCGGCCCGAGTCCGCAGCTCGCGGCCGGCCGGAGTTAGGGTCACGACGAGGGAGCGCTCGTCGTGGCTGTTGCGCTCGCGGTTGACGTAGCCGAGCGCCTGGAGGCGCTTGAGCAGCGGGGACATGGTGCCGGGGTCGAGCTGGAGCAGCTCGCCGAGCTCCTTGACCGAGAGCGGCTCGTGCTGCCAGAGCGCGAGCATGGCCAGGTACTGCGGGTGGGTCAAGCCCATGGGCTGCAGGAGCGGCCGGTAGAGCGCGATCACGCTGCGCGAGGCGATGCTGAGGGCGAAGCACACCTGCCGGTCCAGCGCGAGGAGATCTGTAGTCTCCGTCACAGGCTCCATGCGACGACACCTCCGGGAGCATCTGGTAAATTACTTTGCGTACTAACTAATAGTCCACAAACAGTATGGACGCAAACCTTCGGTCCGGAAGGGACGTCACCGGTGTTTCACCGCAAGTCGATCGAGGAGCGCATCGCCGAGCGCCAGGCCAAGCTGCCTCCGCTGAAGGAGGGCAAGCACTTCGAGCACGGCCCGGCCAAGTTCGTGTTCGTGTCGTTGCTGGTGATCGTGGCGATCGTCCACTTCGGCGGCCTGGCACTGGTGATGCACTTCTACTCCTGAGCCGCGTGCCCGGCGCGGAGTTCAGCCCTTGACGGCGCCCACGATCACGCCCTTGGTGAAGTGGCGCTGCACGAACGGATAGATGATCAGGGCCGGGATGACCGCGATCACCACGATGGCCATCTTGATCGCCAGGGTTGGCGGGGCGTCGCCCGTCACGCCGGCCGTGGCCGCGGGCAGCGGGTTGGAGTCGACCACGTACTGCCGCAGGATCAGGGCGAGCGGCCACTTCCTGGTGTCGTCCATGTAGAGCATCGCGTTGAACCAGGCGTTCCAGTACCCGACCGCGTAGAACATCGCCACCACGGCCGTCACCGCCTTCGACATGGGCAGCACGATCCGGAACAGGATGCGGAACTCCCCGGCGCCGTCGATGCGCGCGCTGTCCAGGATCTCCCCGGGGATGCCCATGAAGAACGAGCGCAGCACCACCACGTTGAACGCCGACACGGCCGTCGGCAGGATCAGCGACCAGTAGCTGTCCTTCAGCCCCAGCCCGCTCACCATCAGGTACACGGGGATGATGCCGGGGATGAAGACGAACATCAGCAGCACGCTGAACAGCAGCGGCCGGTGCAGGAACGAGCCGGGGCGCGACAGCGAGTACGCCCCCAGGACGCTCACCCCGGCGCTGACCAGCGTCCCCGCGACGGTCACGCCGGTGCTGACCATGACCGCGCGGCTGACCACCGTGTCGGAGAAGATCTGCCGGTACGCCTCGAACGTGATCCCGTCGGGCACCAGCACGAGCCCGCCCGCCCTGGTCACCGTGGCGGTGGAGCTCAGGCTCGTCAGGACGATCGTGTAGAGCGGGCCCAGCACGGCCACGACGATGATGGTCAGCAGCGTGCCCTTGCCCACCTGGCCGACCGGCGACGGCCGCTCCTCCCAGGGCGCGAGCCCGGCCGGTCTGCGGGTGCGGGGCCTGCTCGTCAGTGCGGTCATGACTTCGAATACACCCCTCGCTCGCCGAACGCGTGCGCCACCCGGTTGGCCGCCACGATGAGCAGTAGCCCCACCAGGCCCTTGAACAGCCCGGCCGCGGCCCCGTACCCGAGGTCGCCGGTCCGGATCCCCGACCAGTACACGAACGTGTCGAACACCTCGGACGCCTCGCTGCCCACGGCGCTGCGCTGGAGCATGAACTGCTCGAAGCCGACGTTCAGCGCGTCGCCCAGCCGCAGGATCAGCAGCAGCACGATCACCGGGCGCAGGCCGGGCAGCGTGATGTGCCACATGCGGCGCCAGCGGCGGGCCCCGTCCACGGCGGCGGCCTCGTACAGGTTGGGGTCGATGGTGCTGAGTGCGGCCAGGAAGATGATCGCGCCCCAGCCGGCGTCCTTCCAGATGGTCTGGGAGGTGATCAGCAGGATGAACGTGTCGGAGTTGGTCATCCAGTCCACGGCCTCGCGGCCGTTCTCCCGCAGGATCTGCGCCAGTAGGCCCGCGCCGCCGAACATCTGCTGGAAGATGGCCACGACCAGCACCCAGGAGAAGAAGAACGGCAGGTAGACCACGCCCTGCACGAACGCCCGCAGCTTCGCCGAGGCGAGGCTGTTGAGCAGCAGCGCCAGCATGATCGGCAGGGGGAAGTAGAAGACGAGCTGGAATGCGGTGATCGACAGGGTGTTGGTGATCGCGCGCAGGAACTGCGGATCCTCGAAGAGCAGCGCGAAGTTCGTGAAGCCGATGACCGGGCTGCCGAGGATGCCGCCGGTGTACGGGTTGTAGTCCTGGAAGGCGATCACGTTGCCGAGCGCGGGGACCCACCAGAAGGCGAGCACCACGAGCAGCATCGGCAGGTTCATCACCAGCAGCGGCCAGTCCCTGCGCAGCTTGACCCGCCACGAGGGCCGGGGCGGCGGGGGAGCGGGGCGCGTGCCGCTTCGGGCGGGCCGCCGGGTCGTCACCGTGCCCATGGCGGCGCTGTCCTGGAGACGTCCTGTGGCGTCGTGATGTGCGAGACGTCCTGTGGCGTCGTGATGTGCGAGACGTTCTGCGGCGTCGTCGTGTGCGTCACGAGGGCTCACAGCCGCCCGTTGTCGCGGGCGACCTTCATGTAGAACTCGCGCGCCTCGTTCCCGCCGCCGTCCTGCCACTCCTTGACGATCTTCGGCCACTCGGAGACGGGCCGCTTGCCGCGGAAGATCTCCTGCATCTTGTCCTCGGTCGGGACCGTCAGCCCGGCCATCTTGGACGGACGTTCCACCCGGATGCCCACGAACGGGTCGTTCTCCAGGATCGCCGCCGCCTTGGTCGACCAGTCCCACAGGCCCTGGACCAGGCCCTCGTACTGGCTCATCGCGTTGGCGTTGGGGCGGCCCGCCAGGAACAGGTACGTGGGGGCGACCTCCTTGCGCCCGAGCGCGGTCTGCTTCACCTTGCCGTCCTCGACCGTGTAGTGCTTGCCCTCGACGCCGTTGGTGACCAGCTCGTACTCCTGGGTGCCGAACGGGCCCGACGCCCAGTTCGACAGGGCGAGCAGTTCGCGGGTGCGGGCGTCGCCGAGTCCCTTCTTGATGAAGACGAACATGCTGGCGGGCTCGTTGCGCCACATGATCGGCTTGCCGCCCGCGTGCGCCGGGTACGGGTCCACGATCATCTGCTTGAAGTCGGGGTTGTCCGCGCCGAAGCGGCCCATGTTCTCGTGCCAGGAGCCGAGGCCGTCGCGGTAGATGACCATCTCGCCGTTGCCGAAGATGGCCTTGTTGTCGGCGTCCTTGTTGGCGACGACGTCCGGATGGATGTAGCCGGCCTCGAAGAGCTTGGTCAGGAACTCGATGCTGGCGGCCCACTCGGCGGTCTCGTACTTGTACTCGAGGGTGCCGTCGCTCTTCTTGCGCCACTCGCGCGGCGCGCCGAAGGCCCGCTGGAGCTCGTTGTCCATGCCGCCGCCGTACGCCCACCGCTTCTTCTTGGCGTCGGTGATCTCCTTTCCCAGCGTGACCAGGTCGTCCGCGCTCTTGGGGTGCTCCAGGCCGAGCTCGCGCATGATGTCCTCGCGGACGAACGTGGCGAAGGGGAACGGGTCGTTCTGCCACGGGATGCCCTGGAGCACGCCGCCGAAGACGCCGTACTGCCAGGCGGCGGTGTCGTAGTTGGCCAGCAGCGGGAACTCCTTGGCCTTGTCCCCGGCCAGGTAGGGGGACAGGTCGGCGAAGAGCTTGTTGGCGGCCTCGGTGAAGTGGCCGATCTTGATCAGCTCCCACTCGGGGATCATCACCATCTCCGGCACGTCGCCGCTGGCCAGGACGGTGCTGAGCTTCTGCCCGTAGGTGTTGCCGTCGGAGATGTTGAAGCGGACGGTGCCGCCGAGCCGCTCGTTGACGGTGTCGTAGTAGGAGTTGTCGCCCAGGCCCGGCGGCACCGTGCCCCACAGCGGCGTCATCGCGGTCACCTCCTTGCCGCTGGTGAGCGGCTTGGTGGTGACGGCCTGCACCATCTGGGCGGGGCGCGACAGGAAGCCGGGCTGGACGAACTCGCTGCCCGGCAGGTCCGGCTTGAGCCCGGGGATCTCGAACGGCGTCCTGGTGGGCACCAGGCTCTTGAGCTTGTCGGCCGCCACGGCGGTGCCCTTCGACACTTGCTTCTTCTCGGCGCAGCCCGCCACGAGGACGCTCGCGCCGACCAGGCCGAGAAAGCCCCGGCGGGTTGTTGAGTTCTGCATGGCTCGTCCCCTGTCCCTGTCGGGATGGCCGCTCTAAATTAGTTGGTATTCCGACCAAACAAATTAGTAGACTGGAACCGCACCCACAAGTGAGCGCGATGGTCACAGGTTGGTGAAGGGAGCCGGCGATGCGGCATGCTGGGGTCACCTCCTGGCGGGAACGGGGCTGATATTGATCACTTCTACGACCGGGCCTCAGCCGGCCGACTTCGCCGACGTACGGGCCACCAACCTCGCGGTCGTGCTGCGTTTCGTCCGCGAGCACGCGCCCTGCTCGCGCGCCGACATCGCGGCCTCCACGGGGCTGAACAAGGCGACGGTGTCCAGCCTGGTCGCGGACCTCATCGATCGCCGGCTCGTGCGCGAGACCGGGCTGACGGAGAACCGCGTGGGCCGGCCGGCCACGATGCTCGTCCTCGACGGCTCGCCCTACGCGGCCATCGGCGTCGAGATCAACGTCGACACCGTGTCGGCCGTGGCCGTCGACCTGGCCGGCGAGCGGCTGCTGACCTGGCGGCGCTCGTTCTCGGCCGGCGACTCGGTCAACCAGGGCGTGGCGGCCGTCGGGGCGGTCATCAGGCGCGTGGTCGGGCGCATGGCCAAGGAGGAGCGCCAGGTGCTCGGCCTGGCCGTGGCCGTTCCCGGGCTGGTCGACGTGCAGGGCACCGTACGCATCGCGCCCAATCTCGGCTGGCGCGACGCCGACCTCGGCGGCGACCTGGCCAAGGCGCTGCGCGACCCCGGCTTCCCCATCCAGGTCGACAACGACGCCAACTTCGCGGCCCTGGCCGAGCAGCGCTTCGGCGCCCATGCCGGCGCCTCCGACCTGGTCTACCTCACCGGCGAGATCGGCGTCGGCGCGGGCGTCATCCTCGACGGGCGGCTGCGCAAGGGCGGGCGCGGCTTCAGCGGCGAGATCGGCCACGTCCAGCTCGACCCCGACGGCCCCCGCTGCCACTGTGGCCGGCGCGGCTGCCTGGAGGCCATGGCCGGGATCGCCGCCGTGCTGCGCAAGGACGTGTCGCCGGCCGAGACCCAGGTCGAGATCGAGGAGGTCGTGCGCCTGGCCCGCACGGGCGACGCCGGCACCCTGGCATCGCTCGGCTCCGTGGGCCGCGACCTGGGCAAGGGCGTGTCCCTGCTGGCCAACCTGCTCAACCCCGAGGTGGTGATCCTCGGCGGCTACTACGTGCCGCTGGCGCCGTGGCTGCTGCCCGCCGTGCACGACGAGCTGGCCGGCCGGGTCGTCGCCGAGGAGGCCGGCGGATGCCAGGTCGTGGCCTCGACGCTGGGGCACGACGCGGCGGCGCTCGGGGGCGCGGCTAGGGTGCTCGACTCCGTCGATTCGGGAAGATTGCCCGGAGGATTGTCGCGAATCCCTTGACCTTGGTCACGGGGGCGTGCACCCTTCAGTCAACCCACCGAAATGCCCGCGTAACTTCCCCAGGCCGGTCGTCGAAGCGCTTCGACACTCTCAGAGGGATGATCATGCAACAACCCCCCTTCCGTGACCCGGCGGTACCCCTTCACGACCGCATCGACGACGTGCTGCGCAGGCTGACCCTTGAGGAGAAGGTGGGCCTGCTGCACCAGTACCAGGCGCCGGTGGAGCGGCTGGGCATCGGCGCGTTCCGCACGGGCACCGAGGCGCTGCACGGCCTGGCCTGGCTGGGCCCCGCCACCGTGTTCCCGCAGGCCGTCGGCCTGGCCTCCACCTGGGACCGCGACCTGGTGCGCCGGGTCGGGGAGGCGACGGGGGACGAGGTGCTCGCCTTCCACCACAAGGACCCCGCGGGCGCGGGGCTCAACGTGTGGGCGCCCGTGGTCAACCCGCTGCGCGACCCTCGGTGGGGGCGGAACGAGGAGGGCTACTCCGAGGATCCGTGGCTGACCTCCGTCATGGCGAGCGCCTACGCCCGCGGACTATCTGGGAGCGCTCCCGGAACCCTCAAGACAGCCCCCACGCTCAAGCACTTCCTCGGCTACAACAACGAGACCGACCGGTGCACGACCTCCAGCAACCTGCCGCCTCGGGTGCTGCACGAGTACGAGCTGCCCGCCTTCCGCGCCCCCATCGAGGAGGGCGTGGCGGTGGCCGTGATGCCGTCGTACAACCTGGTCAACGGGCGGCCCGCGCACCTCAGCCCGCTGATCGGGCAGGCGCTGCGGGCCTGGGCGCCGGACGACCTGCTGGTGGTCAGCGACGCGTACGCGCCGGGCAACCTCACCGCGCCGCAGGGCTACCACGACACGCTGCCCGAGGCGTACGCGCACGCGGTCAAGGCCGGGATCGACAGCTTCACCCAGGACGACGACCGCGCCGAGGCCACGCTCGGCCACCTGCGCGCGGCCCTGACCCAGGGGCTGCTGGCCGAGGCGGACGTCGAGGCCGCCGTCCGGCACGCGCTGTCGATCCGGTTCCGGCTGGGCGAGTTCGACCCGGCGACGCCGTACGACGACGTCAACGACAACGTGGTCAACTGCCCCGAGCACCAGGCGCTGGCCAGGGAGGCGGCGCGGCGCTCGTTCGTGCTGCTGGCGAACGACGGGCTGCTGCCGCTGCGCGACGTGACCAGGGTCGCCGTGATCGGCCAGCTCGGCGACGCGCTCATGGAGGACTGGTACAGCGGCACCCTGCCCTACGCCGTCACCGCCCGCGCCGGGCTGGCCGAGCGGTGCGAGACGGTGTTCTGCGAGGCCGTGGACCGGGTGACGCTCACCGCCGAGTCCGGCCCCGTCGCGGCCGACCCGGCCGGCGGGCCGCTCGGCGTGGGCGCGCGGGCCGGGCTGTTCGACCTGTTCGACTGGGGCGGCGGCGCGTACGCGCTGCGCTCGGTCACCACCGGCAGGTTCGTCTCCGTGGACGGCGTGACGCTGGTCAACGACCAGCCGGGCCCGAACGGATGGGAGGTGCGCCAGACGTTCCGGATGGAGGAGCGCCCGCGCGGCACGCTCGCCCTACGCCACATCTCGACCGGCTGCTACGTCGGCGCCGCCGACGACGGCGTGCTGTGCCTGGTGGACGACGCCGACCAGGCCGTCTGGCTGGCCATGGACGTGGTCAGGAGCGGCACGGAAGAGGCCGCCAGGCTGGCCGGCGCCGCGGACGTGGCGATCGTGGTCGCCGGCGATCATCCGCTGGTCAACGGGCGCGAGACCGAGGACCGCATGACGCTGGCCCTGGCGCCCGCCCAGGACGCCGTGGTGCGGGCCGTGCGCGCGGCGAACCCGCGTACGGTGCTGGTCCTCACCAGCGGCTACCCGCTCACCTGGACCGCCCGCGACCTGCCCGCCGTGCTGTGGTCGGCGCACGGCGGCCAGGAGTACGGCCACGCCCTGGCCGAGGTGCTGTTCGGCGACGCCGACCCGGAGGGCCGCCTGACCCAGACCTGGTACCGCTCGGAGCGGGAGCTGCCCGACCTGCTCGACTACGACATCATCGCCTCCGACGCCACCTACCAGTACTTCCGCGGCGTCCCCCTGCACCCCTTCGGCCACGGCCTGAGCTACACCACCTTCGACTACGCGGGCCTGCGCGTCCGCCTGGCGGACGGCGTGCTGGAGGCCGAGGCCACGGTGACGAACACGGGCACGCGCCCCGGCGTCGAGGTCGTGCAGTTCTACACCCACCAGCAGCGCTCCCGGGTCAAGCAGCCGCTGCGCCGCCTGCGCGGGTTCGAGAAGGTGCGCCTGGAGCCGGGCGAGAGTCGTACGGTGACGCTCCGGCTGCCCGTCGCCGAGCTGGCCTTCTGGGACGTCACCAGGAGCAGGTTCGTCGTCGAGAGCGCGCCGCATCAGCTCATGGTCGGCCGCAGCGCCACCGACCTGCGTCTGAGCGCCCGCTTCGAGGTCGAGGGCGAGACCGTCCCGCCGCAGCGGGGGCCGCTGCGGGCGTCCTGCCACGACGAGTACGACGCGATCACCTTCGTGGACGAGACCAGGGTGGACGGCGACGCCGTGAGCTCCGACGCGGAGGGCGCCTGGATCCTGTTCCGGCAGGTGGACCTGACCGGCAGGACGCGCTGCGTGGCGCGGGCGGGCAGCACCGAGGGCGGCGTGATCACCCTGCGCCGCGGCGACCCCCTCTACGGGCCGACGCTGGCCACGTTCCCGGTGCCCAGAACCTCCCGATACGGCTACCACTCCGTCGAGACCTGGCTCGAAGACGCCGGCGGAGTGCAGGATCTCTACGTGGTCTTCGAGAACGAGGGCGTGACGCTGGCCGGGATCGACTTCGGAGCCGGGGCTTGAGCGGCCGCACGGTGACGATCGCGCAGGTCGCCAAGCACGCGGGGGTGGCCGTCAGCACGGTCTCGTACGTGCTCAGCGGCAAGCGGACGATCTCGGCCGACACCAGGCGGCGGGTGCTCGACAGCATCAGCGCGCTCGGCTACCACCCCAACGCCGGCGCCCGCGCGCTGGCCAGCAAGCGCTCCAACGTGATCGCGCTGGTGCTGCCGCTGCGCGCGGGCATGCACGTGCCCGTATTGATGCGGTTCGCCAGCGCCGTCGTGACGGCCGCGCGCCGGTTCGACCACGACGTGCTGCTGCTGACCGCCGACGAGGGCCCGGAGGGCATCCGGCGGGTGGCGGCCAGCGCGCTGGTGGACGCGCTGGTGCTCATGGACGTGGAGCTGGACGACCGCCGGGTGCCGCTGCTGCGCGAGCTGGCCGAGCCGAGCGTGCTCATCGGCTTCCCTGCCGAGCCCGCCGGGCTCACCTGCGTGGACCTCGACTTCGCCGCGGCGGGGGCGCGCTGCGTGGAACACCTGGCCGAGCGCGGGCACGAGGAGATCGCGCTGCTCGGGGCGCCGTCGGTGGTCTACGACCGGGGCACCGGCTTCGCCACCCGCACGCGCGAGGGCTTCGCGCGAGCGCTGCACGCCCACGGGCTCAAGGGCGTGACGCTGCCCTGCGAGGAGACGTTCGACGAGGTGTACGAGACCGTCCGCGACCTGCTCCTCGACCGTCCCGGCCTGTCCGGGCTGGTCGTGCACAACGAGGCGGCGGTCAGCCACGTGCTGGCGGCGCTGCGCCAGCTCGACCGGCGGGTGCCGCACGACGTGGCCGTGGTGGCGATCTGCCCCGACGACGTCGCCGAGCGGGCCGGGCCGCCGCTCACGTCGGTGCTGATCCCGGCGGAGGAGGTGGGCAGGGAGGCGGTCCGCCTGGTCATGGACAAGCTGGAGGGGCGTGCGGTCCCCGAGTCGACGCTCCTGACGCCGCTGCTCGCCGTACGCGCCAGCACCTGAGGT
This sequence comes from Nonomuraea sp. NPDC048892, assembly GCF_040649735.1. Lineage (NCBI taxonomy): Bacteria > Bacillati > Actinomycetota > Actinomycetes > Streptosporangiales > Streptosporangiaceae > Nonomuraea > Nonomuraea sp. NPDC048892. The sequence goes on from NZ_JBEZFZ010000005.1 coordinate 340,260, forward strand.
TTCTGCGGCAAACACCCCCTCGTCTCAAAAGTACGGAAGGTACTCGTCCGTACACGAGGCGTACGTCAAATCTGCCTGGTTTGTGATTCCCTGTCGTATTTCGCGGGCAGGCTGGCGGTGGCGAGGGGGAAACCATATGAGTACGTCTGTGCAACCGGCGTCAGCCGGCGCGGGGGGCGGCGGCGGGCCGTCGGGCCTCGCCGACGTGATCGACACGATCCTCGACAAGGGTCTCGTGATCGACGCCTACGTCAGGGTGTCGCTCGTCGGCATCGAGATCCTGACCATCGACGCCCGCATCGTCGTGGCCAGCGTCGACACCTACCTGCGCTTCGCCGAGGCCGCGAACCGGCTCGACCTGACCAAGAGCGAGAAGGGCCTGCCCGACGTCATCGCGGGCGCCAAGGGCGTGCCGGCCAAGGACGAGGCCAAGGAGATGATCCAGGGCGTCGTGGAGAACGCCGGCGAGCTCACCGGCGAGCAGCGCGATCCCGCGGCCGAGGCGGCGGAGTCCGAGACCGAGGTCGAGGTGGACCGCGCGCACCAGGGCCCGCCGAAGAGGAAGTTCCGGCCCAAGCGAGAGGAAGGCTGAGCGCCATGGGACGTCCGACGAAGGTCTCCGGAGCCTCCGCGCCCGACCAGGCCGCCACCCAGAGCCCGACTCTCGGCTCGTACGTGTACGGCGTCGTCCGCGCGAACACGAAACTGCCCTCCGACCAGCGCGGACTCGGCGACCCCGCGGGCGAGGTCAGGCTGATCGAGCACGGCGAGATCGCGGCCCTGGTCAGCGACGTCGACGTGACCGAGCCGCTCGGCCGGCCCGACGACTTCTACGCCCACGAAGGGCTGCTCGACGCGCTGGCCGCCAAGGGCCCCGTGCTCCCGTTCCGCTTCGGCGCCGTCCTGGCCAGCGCCGAGGCCGTCGAGGAGGAGCTGCTCGGGCCGCACCACGACGACTTCCTCTCCGCGTTGAACGAGGTCGAGGGGCACGCCGAGTACGTCGTCAAGGGCCGCTACGACGAGGTCGCCGTGCTGACCGAGATCCTCGCCGAGAGCCCGGAGGCGCAGGCGCTGCGCGAGGCCATCCGCGGCAAGCCGGAGGACGCGACCAGGAACGAGCGGATCAGGCTCGGCGAGATCATCAACGCCTCGATCGAGGCCAAGCGCGAGATGGACACCAACCTGCTCGCCGACGCCCTGACCGGCCTGTTCACCCAGGCCGTCATGCGCGACCCGTCGCACGAGCAGGACGCCGTGCATCTGGCCCTGCTGAGCAGGACCGACGAGCAGGAACGGCTGGAGCGGGCGCTGCGGGACTTCGGCCAGCGCTGGGAGGGCCGGGTCACCCTGCGGCTGCTCGGCCCGATGGCGCCGTACGACTTCGTCGTCGCGCAGGCGTGAAGGGCATGACCGATGGGCCTGATAAGCGGCATCTTCACCTGGCCGCTGACGCTGCCGGTCCGGGGGCTGATCCGGCTCGCGGAGATGATCCAGGAGCAGGTCGAACGCGAGACGCGCAACCCCGCGACCGTGCGAAGGAAGCTGGAGGAGATCGAGGCGATGCGCGCCGCCGGCGAGATCTCCGAGGAGGAGGAGCGCCGGGCCGTCGAGCAGGTGCTGCGAATGGCGACCCGGAGGTGAAGCGATGACGATCAGGCGTCCCGCCGCGGAGCAGCCGCGCGTACGCCGCCGGTTCCGTACGGACGCCCCGTCCCGGTCCCGCGACGAGGCGTCCGAGCGGCCACGGGAGCAGCGATCCGAGCAGCCGTCCGAACGATCGCCGGCAGCGAAACCGGAACCGGCACCTGAGCGGGCCGGGGGTGAGCTGACCGCCGTGACGGCCGGTGGCGTCGGTCTGCGCCACATCGCCGAGCTGACCACGAAAGGCGTCGAGGGCGTCACCTCGGTCGCGCCGTCCGACGGCGGCTGGGTGGTCGAGGTCGAGGTGGTCGAGGACCGCAGGATCCCCTCCTCGGGCGACATCCTCGCCCTCTACCAGGTGCAGATCGACAAGGAGGGCAGCCTGTTGTCCTATCGCAGGATCCGGAGATACAAGCGGGCCAACGCCGAGTACAGCGAGGCGTACTGACATGGACAGAGCATCGTCGTCCGGCCCTGTGGCCCGGCCCGCGTACGGCGCGATGGGGGCGGGCGGCCGTGAGCCCGCCAACCTCGGCGACATCCTGGAACGGGTGCTCGATCGGGGCGTGGTGATCGCCGGGGACATCCGGGTGAACCTGCTCGACATCGAGCTGCTCACGATCAAGCTGCGGCTGCTGATCGCCTCGGTGGACACCGCCAAGGAGCTGGGCATCGACTGGTGGAAGCACGACCCGTTCCTGTCGGGGCGGGACCGCCAGCTCGTGGAGGAGAACCGCCGGCTGCGCCGCCGCGTGGCCGCGCTCGAACGGCCGGGGGAGCTCGATGACTGACGAGGGCGAGGGGACGGACGAGGGCTTGGGTTCCGGCGAGGGCGAGGGGACCTACCTGTACGCGGTGGCCCGCGACCCGCTGCCCGCACCGGACGGCGTCGCGGGCGCCCCCGTGCGCACGATCACCCACGCCGGCCTGGTGGCCTACGTGAGCACGGTGCCGCTGGAGCGGTTCGGGGAGGAGCCGCTGCGCCGGTCGCTGGAGGACATGGACTGGCTGGCCGAGACCGCCCGCGCCCATCATCGCGTGGTCGACTCGGTGGCGGCGCTCACGACGACCGCGCCGGTCCGGCTCGTCACCGTGTACGCGGACGACGCCCAGGTCGCCGACCTGCTGGAGCGGCGGGAGAACGACTTCCTACGCCTGCTTGAGCACGTCACCGGCCGTAGGGAGTGGGGCGTCAAGGCGTACGCCGTCCAGTCCGCCGAGCAGGAGCACCCGCAGCAGAGCGCCGAGGCGCACGCAGGGCGGCCCGGCACCGCGTACCTGCAGCGCCGCCGGACCAGCCTGCGCGGGCGGGAGCAGGCCCGCAGGCAGGCGCTCCAGCGGGCCGACCACATCCACCGGGCGCTGGCCGCCGTCGCCGCCGCCGGGCTGCGCCACCGCGCCCAGGACCCGCGCCTGTCGGGCCGGGACGACCCGATGCTGCTGAACGGCGCGTACCTGGTGGACGAGGAGCGCGACGCCGAGTTCGCCGAGCTGGCCGGCACCTTCGGCGGGGACGGCGTGGAGATCAGGCTGACCGGCCCGTGGGCGCCGTACTCGTTCACGGTCATGGAGGCGACGTGAGCCGGGCCGGGGCGTGGACGTGAGACCGGACGTGGTGGCGACGTGAGACGGGCGGTCAGGGTGGCGGCGGTCATGATGCTGACGTGCGGAGTGGCGGCGTGAGACGGGACGTGGTGGCGGAGGAGCGGCTGCCGCCGGAGCGGGTGGCCCTCGTGGACCTGCTGGACCGGCTGCTGGCCGGCGGCGTCGTGGTGACCGGCGATCTGGTGCTGTCCATCGCCGACATCGACCTCGTCCGCATCTCGCTGCGTGCCCTGATCGCGTCCGTGGACGAGCTCGAAGGGAGCTGGTGACCGGCCATGGAGACGCCCCGCTGGCGGGTCGCCGCCGACCCTGAGACGGTCGAGCGCGACCTGAGCCGCCTCGTCCTCACCCTGGTCGAGCTGGTACGCCAGCTCGTGGAGCGCCAGTGCGTACGCCGCATGGAGCAGGGCAGTCTGACGGACGAGCAGATCGAGGTGCTCGGCGTCACCCTGATGCGCCTGGAGGAGGCGATGACCGACCTGTGCGCCCGCTTCGAGCTCACCCCGCAGGACCTCAACCTCGACCTCGGCCCCCTCGGTACGCTCCTGCCCGCGGACTGACTCCCGTCCCGCGAGAACTCCGTTGCCCGCTTCGGGTGAAGAAGGGTGACAGGACCTGAGGAACGGAGTTCGAGCTTGATGCCGGACACAGAGCTGAGCGACGCGGAGGTGATCAGGCGTGCCAGGAGCGATCCCGGGTTCTTCTCGACGTTGTTCGACCGGCACGCCCCCGCCCTGCACCAGTACGTGACGCGGCGGCTGGGCGACGCGCTGGCCGACGACGTGGTGGCGGAGACGTTCCTGGCGGCCTTCAGCCGGCTCGGGCACTACGACACCGCCCACCGCGACGCCCGCCCCTGGCTGTACGGCATCGCCGCCAACATCGTCGGCAAGCACCGGCGGACCGAGGTCAGGGCGTACCGGGCGCTGGCCAGGACCGGCGTGGACGAGGTCGCCGAGAGCTACGCCGACCGGGTGGAGTCACGGGTGTCGGCGGGCGCCGCGCAGCGCGAGCTGGCGAGCGCGCTGGCCGCGCTGTCGCCGCGGGACCGGGAGGTGCTGCTGATGGTCGCCTGGGCCGACTTCAGCTACGAGGAGGTGGCGGGCGCGCTGGGGATCCCGGTCGGCACCGTGCGCTCGCGCCTGCACCGGGCCAGGAAGAAGACCAGGGCGGCATTGGGCGGCGTCGACCCGAGCGCCGCCGTCTCGGAGGAGGAGCCCGGCCGTGGACGATGACCTGAAGCTGCTGAAGAGGCTGCGCGCCGACGCCCCTCAGCCGACCGGAGAGCGCCTGGACGCGCTGCGCGCCCGATCCCTCGATCGGCGTCGTGCGCCCAGTCGTGCGCCCAGTCGCGAGCCCAGTCGCGAGCCCAGCCGTGAGCCCAGTCGTGAGCCCAGGAGGACGCGCAGGTTGTGGCTGGCGCCGTCCGCGCTGGTGCTCGCCACGGCCGCCGCCGCGGGGATCGTGGTGTTCAACCGGGTCGACCAGCCGCCCGCGCCGCGGATCGCCACCACACAGGTGACGACGACGCCGATCGGCGAGCCGCGCGTCGTCCTGCTGCGGGCCGCCTCGGTGGCCGAGCGGCGCGAGCCGGGCGCCAGGCCGAGGGACGACCAGTGGCTGTACCGGCAGGCCGTGGTCAGGCAGCCCGGCGACACCGAGCGCGACACGCAGGAGTACTGGACCCGCCACGACGGCGGGCAGCAGGCCACCCGCCACAACCACGGCCCACTCGACCTGCGCACGGTCGGGCCGGATCCGGACGACGACGACCTTTCGCCCAAGCAGTACGCGGCCAAGCTGGCGGCCCTGCCCACCGATCCGGCCAAGTTGCTGGCGCACGTCAAGGGCGACGCGCACTGGAGGACCAAGCCCGTGCAGGAGGCCGGGAAGGAGCCGCCGGACGCGCGGGCGTTCCGGGTGCTCACGCTCTACCTGGGGCAGGAGAACGCCGTGCCGCCCGAGCTGGCCGCGGCGATCTTCCGGGCGCTGGCCAGGATCCCCGGCGTCCGGATCGACCAGGGCGTTCAGGACGCGATAGGGCGCACGGGCCTCGGCCTGGCCTACGACCCCGGTCAGCGCCGCGCCGACGGCCGGCTCGTCGAACGGTCGTACACCGTGCTCGACCCCGAGACCTTCCGGTACCTCGGCAGGCGGGTGGAGAACCTGGAGGACGACTTCATCCACGGCTCTCTGGTCGCCGCGAAGGGCACGTTCTACGCGACCGCCGAACTCACCACCGGAATCGTGGACAAACCAGGCCAACTCCCCTGAACCCGGAGGGCTGCCCCGGCAGACCCCCGCCTAGCATCGGATGAATGGAGGCGGACAGTCAGGCCGAGGCGGGGGAGTTCGAGGTCCGGGAGTTCGAGGCGCAGCGGGCGCGGCTCTTCGGGCTGGCCTACCGGCTGCTCGGGTCGGCCGCCGAGGCCGAGGACATGGTCCAGGAGACCTACCTGCGCTGGCGGAACGCGGGACCGGTCGAGGTGCCGGCCGCCTGGCTGGCCAGGGTCGTCACGAACCTCTGCCTCACCCGGCTCGCCTCGGCCCGCGTACGCCGCGAGAGCTACGCGGGGCCCTGGCTGCCCGAGCCGGTCTTCACGGGCGACGGCGCGCTCGGCCCGCTGGAGACGGTCGAGCAGCGCGAGTCGGTGTCCATGGGCCTGCTCGTTCTGCTGGAACGGCTCAACCCGATGGAACGGGCCGTGTTCGTGCTGCGGGAGGCGTTCGGGTACGGGCACGCGGAGGTCGCCGGGATCCTCGGCATCGAGGAGGCGCACTCGCGCCAGCTGCGCCGGCGCGCCCGCGCGCACGTCGGGCAGCCGCGCAAACGCTTCGACGGCGACCGCGAGCAACATCTGCGGATCGTCAGGAGCTTCTTCGCCGCGACCGTGGACGGCGACGTCGAGACCCTGGAACGGATGCTCGCCGACGACGTCGTGGCCTGGGCGGACGGCGGCGGGGGCACGGCCGCGCGCCGGCCCGTGCGCGGCCGGGCGAGGGTGGCCCGTTACCTGAGCGGGCTCAGCAGACGCCCCGAGGCCGGTCAGGTGACGTTCGCGTTCGAGGAGGTCAACGGTGAGCCGGCGGTGCTCATCCGCGAGCCCGGCGGGCTGCTCGCGATCATGGCCGTGGAGATCGCGGACGGGCGGGTCGCCGCGGTCCGCACGGTACTGAGCCCGGCCAAGCTCGCCTACGCGACCGCCCAGCTCATGTGACTCGCGTCATAGGCCCGGGTTGTCACGAACCTCCCGCGTGCCCGGTTCAAGTGGGGACTTCGACAGGGGAGGAACCATGAAGGACCGCATCGTGGTGCTGGGCGCGGGCTACGCGGGGCTGGCGGCGGCCAAGCGAGCCGCCCGCCGGCTGCGCCGCGCCGGAGCACGGGTGACGCTGGTCAACGCGGCGGACCGGTTCGTCGAGCGGGTACGTCTGCACCAGCTCGCGGCCGGGCAGCGGCTGCCCGACCTGCCGCTGGCCGTGCTGCTGGCGGGGACCGGGGTCGAGCTGGTGGTGGCCAGGGCCGTCGGGATCGATCCGGTGGCCAGGACGGTCGAGCTGGACGCGCCGCCGTACACGGTGGGCTACGACATCCTGGTCTACGCCCTCGGGAGCGGCTCGGACGCGGGAGCGGTGCCGGGGGCGAGCGAGTACGCGTACCCGCTGGCCACCGGCGACGAGGCGGCGCTGCTGCGGGCCCGCCTGGCCTCGGGGCATGGGCCGGTCACCGTGGTCGGCGGCGGCCTGACCGGCATCGAGGCGGCGGCGGAGTTCGCCGCCGCCGGCCTGCGCGCCGAGCTGCTGTCCGCCGGCCAGGTCGGGCCCGGATTGTCCGCCCGAGGCCGCCACCACGTGCACCGGGCGCTGGCCCGCATGGGCGTCTCCGTACGCGAGCACGCGCGGGTCACCGGTGTCGGCCCCGAGTGTGTGCTGCTGGCGGACGGGGACGAGCTGCGCGCGGGGACCGTGGTGTGGGCGGCCGGCTTCCGCGTCCCCGGCCTGGCCGCCGCCGCCGGTCTGGCCACGGACGAGCACGGCCGCATGCTGGTGGACCGCACCCTGCGGTCGGTGTCGCACCCGGACGTCTTCGGCATCGGCGACGCGGCCGCCGCCGGCCACGCGACCAGGATGGCCTGCCAGACGGGGCTGCCCATGGGCGTCTGCACGGGCCGGGCGGTCGCCGACCTGCTGACCGGCCGCGATCCGCGCCCGGCCAGGTTCCGGTACGTCTGGCAGAACGTCAGCCTGGGCCGCCACGACGGCGTCACCCAGTTCACCAGGGCGGACGACAGCCCGCTCGACACCGTCATGACGGGCCCCGCCTCGGCCGCCTTCAAGGAGACCATCACCCGAGGCACCGTCTGGACCATGCGCCACTGACTCCCGCCCCGCGCGGCCGGGCACCGTGAGGGCCAGGCACCATCGGGCCGGGGCCCGTCGGCCTGGGGCTTGTCGGTCTGGGGCTGTGAGGCCGGGGCCCGTTGGGCTGGGGGCTGTGGGGACTGGGCGCTTCCCGGCTACATGCCGTCAGGTCTGGCCGTCGTTCAGCAGGTGCCACGGCAGGACGACCGGCGTGGCGGGCGGGTCGCCGGCGACGATGCGGCTCACCAGCGGACCGAGCCCCGCCGGCACGACCTGCTCGCCGTCGAGATCCGAGCCGGCCAGCTCGCCCAGGCTCCACCAGCGGAAGTGGTCGGTCGACTCCCGCTCCTCTTCGTCCATGCCCGAGGTGTCCACCTCCAGCCCGTCCACACGCAGGGCGAAGAAGGAGTCGCGGGCGAAGAACCGCCGCCCGCCGGAGGTCCACGGGCCCTCGCTGGTCGCCACCACCGGTCCGAGCGCGTCGGGGGAGACGACGTGCCCCAGCTCCTCCCGCAACTCCCTGGCCGCGGCCCGCCGTGCGCTCTCCCCGGGATCGACGCCTCCGCCCGGCGTGAACCAGGCGTACGGTGGATCCTCCGCCTGCAGCAGCCGGCCCCGGTAGAGCAGCAGCCGGTCGGCGCGGTCGATCACCAGCACCCGCGCCGACTCCCGAAGGATCACCTCACTCATGCGGTCACCTCGCACCTGGTCGCCTCACTCACGTGGTCATCTCCGCCGTGATGGCCCAGCGCTCGTGGTCCCGCCAAGCCCCGTCGATGAACTGGAACCTGGGCGAATAACCCTCCCGCTTGAAGCCGACCCGCTCGATCAGGCTCAGGCTGGCGGTGTTCGACGGCTGGATGTTGGCCTCCAGCCGATGCAGCTCCATCTCGCCGAAGGCGTGCCCGACGAGCAGCCGCAGCCCCTCGGTCAGGTAGCCGCGGCCGGTCGTGGAGGCGTAGGCGGAGTAGCCGATGGTGGCGCTCTGGTGGGTGCCGCGGATGATGTTGTTCACGTTGACCCGGCCGACGATCGCGCCGGTGTCGCTCCGGCAGATGAGGAAGCCTTCGTGCAGCGGGCCGTCGAACCTGGACAGGTACCCCTCGAAGTCCTCGTACGTGACGATCGGCGGCCCCGGCATCCACCTGGCCAGCATCTCGGCACTCTCCTGGTGCAGCGCCGACAGCTCGTCGAAGTCCGCCAGGCAGATGTACCGGATCGCCACCCGGCCCCCTTGCGCAAGATAGATCACGTCAGCATTCTCCCGGCCAGTTCCGGCACCGCCACGCCCGCCCTGGGCCGTACTCGACGAGAAACGGCACCGCGTGCGGCAGCGGCGCCCCCCAGACCCGCCCACCCAGCCCACAGAGCGCCCCGAGCCCGGTGGTCAGGCTGGCGACGTGCCCGACCACGGCGATCGTCCCGCCGGGATGGGCCGTGACCAGCGACCTCAGGGCGGCGGTGACGCGGGCGGTGACGGTGTGGCCGCTCTCGCCGTCGCCCACCGCCTCGTCCAGGTCGCCGTCCACCACCCAGGCCCGCAGCACCTCGGCCGTACGGGCCCGCACCGCCGGGTCCCGCGAGCCCTCCAACCGGCCCAGACCGACCTCCTCCAGGCCAGGCACGACGGTGACGCCGGAGGTGAGGCCGAGGGTGCGGGCGACGATGGCGGCGGTCTGGCGGGCGCGGACGGCGGTGCCGGCGTACACGTGGGTGATCCCCTCATCGCCGAGCCGCAGGCCCGCCTCCGTCGCCTGGGTGCGGCCCCGCGCGGTCAGTGGGGCGTCGGGCTGGGCGCCCGCGGTGCCGGTGACGACATTCTCGGACTCGGCGTGGCGCAGGCAGTGGAGCCGGACGTGGTCGTTCACCTCGGCTCCCTCCGATCCCCCCGTACCAGTAAGGGTCATTATCTTCTGTGACAGGTGCGGCAGAAGGGGTGTTCGGGGCAAGATGGTCAGCACAGGCGATGTCCCGACGATCTTCAGGGGGTAGGGGTCGGATGACAGCCCTCGACATCCATTTCCAGGCACTCGAAGACTGCGCGAAGATCGCGCGTGAGGTGGCGGGCCAGCTCCAGTACACCTCGACCAAGGTCGAGACGGCCGGTCTGTCGGGGATGCTGGCCGGCGCGGGCATGTTCGGCAAGCTCGCCGGGTCCGCCGGGCTGGTGTCCGCGGTCAACGAGGTCGAGACGATGGTGGGCGGCGAGTTCGAATCCGCCCGCGAGAAGATCGAAGCCGTCGCCAAGGCCCTGGGTGCGGTCGAACAGAACGTCCGCGCGGCCAACAAGGCCAACGGGGCGGCGGCGTAGTGGGCGCCAGCCTGGCCGAGAAGGTCGCCGCCTTACCGATGAGCTGGCAGCTCGTCCCGATCGTGCAGAACATCGAGGGCACCAGCCCCGCGGACATCCGCGACATCGCCAAGCGCTGGCGCAAGGCGGCGGGCAAGGCGAGCGAACAGTCCGGCCGGCTGAACCGGGCGGTCGGCGACGTCGACAACGCCTGGAAGGGCCAGTCCGCGGACGCGTTCGTCGGATACATGGGCAAGTACCGCAAGGCGGGCATGGCGCTGCACGACGCGGTGGACAGCGCCGCCGGCTCCCTCGACCAGGCGGCCCAAGCCCTGGAGACGGCCAAGACCAAGGTGACCACGCTCTGCAACGAGCTGCTCACGTTCAAGGCGGAGCAGAAAGACCCCGACAGCGACGCCGCGAAACAGGCCCTCGTGAACAAGGTCCTGGAGGCGGTGCCCAAGGCCACGGAGCTGGAAAGCACGGCGAGCAAGGCCCTGTCCACCGCCATGACGGAGATCAACAAGCAGCTGAAGGAACGGACGCCGACGTTCCGCTCCATCGACAGCCCGAGTGACGAGCCGTGGCGGCCGTCGAGCGGCAACACCATCGACTGGAAGCCGGTCCCCAGGACGACGCCGACGTCCTTCCAGGGCGGGAACGGCGGCAACGGCGTCACCCCGACCGCGTACACCCCCGGCGGCACCCCTGGCGGCGGGTCCGGCCCCACCGGCGCGGGCGGCGGACCGGGCGGCGGTGGCGTGCCGCAGCCCCTGACGTTCGCGCCGGGCACCGGGACGGGAGCGCGCATCGTCGAGGCCGCGCGGCAGCACATCGGCAGGCCGTACGTCTGGGGCGCCAACGGCCCGAACGCCTTCGACTGCAGCGGGCTCGTCTACTACGTGCTCAACCAGGCCGGCATCAAGATCGGCGACACCACGGCCGCCGGATACCAGGCGAGCGGCAAGCCGGTGTCGTCGCCGCAGCCTGGCGACATCGTCTTCTTCGGCCATCCCGCCAGCCACGTGGGCATCTACATCGGCGACGGCCAGATGATCCACGCACCGAAGCCGGGGTCCGACGTCACGGTGGCTCCCGTGGTGGCCAACGGCCGCTCCATCAGCTACCGCCGCTTCACCTGACCGCTCCGCAGAACGCGCGGACCCCGCCTTGGACGCGGGCCCCGGCCTTTGGACACGGGCGCGGCCTTGGACACGGGCGCCGGCCTTGGACACAGGTGCCGCAGGCGGTCTCGTCACCCGACCGACCGCTCACAAAGCGGAGGCCCCGGACCGTGATCACGGTCCGGGGCCTCTCGGCGTCCGTCGGGGTGCGGCCCCGCGGTGTCGTCCGGATTACCAGTCGCCGCCGCCGAAGTCGCCACCACCGAAGTCGCCGCCACCGCCGCCGAAGTCGCCCCAGCCGCCGCTGTCGCCGCCGCCGAAGTCACCGCCGCCGCCGTCGGAGTAACCCTCGGCGTAGCCGGCGCCGTAGCCGCCGAAGCCGCCGCCGAGCATGCTGCCCATCATGGTGCCGATGAACATGCCGGTCATGATGTCGCCGAAGCCGCCGTAGTAGCCGTAGGCGTACGGCTGGTAGGCGGGGCCCGCGTCGTAGTAGGGCCGGCGCTGGCCGTCGACCATGACCTCGCGCATCTGCGGGTCGAAGCCGCGCTCCACGGCCTCGGCGTCCATCTTGCAGGCGGGCACGTCGCGTACGGCGCCGCCGGGCGGGGCCCAGCGGATGTCGCGGACGGACGGGCCGTGCTGCGGGTTGAAGAAGCAGGGGGCGCGGCGCTCGGGCACCGGCTCCTTGTTGACCTTGGCCTTCACCACGGCGAGCGCGTAGCGGCCGTCCTCAAGGGTCTGCGTGACCTCGCGGACCTGCTCGGCTCGCTGCACGGTGGCCAGTTGCGTCTTGGCCTTCTCGTAGGAGTCGAGCGCCGTCTGCCACTCGTCGATGTGGCTGCCGCCCTGACCGGCGAGCGTCACGTCGGTGTCGAGAGCGGTGATCTCCTCGCCGAGCTTGGTGACGTCCTCTTCCACGGTCTGCTTGACCGCGGCGAGGTCCTTGGCGTCCTGGATGGCCTTTTTCTTCTTCTTGTTGCTGGAGTAGAGGAAGTAACCGCCACCGCCGACCACGATCAGCCCGCCGAGGACGGCGAGCGCGGCGGTGCCGCCGGCGCCGGGGTTGGCCTGGCTGCCGGGGTCGAGGGCGGAGCGGTCGCCCTTGACGGCCATGTCCACGCGGTTGGCGAAGTCCTTCATGCCGGCGGCCAGGTCACCCGAGTTGGCGGTGGTGGACAGCCGGGCCAGCTGGCCCGCGACACCCTGCCCGCGGATGGAGTTGGACGCGGCGTACAGCGTCGTGCCGTCGAGGACCGCGTAGGTCGCGGACGGCGCGCTCGCCGCCTTCATGGCGGAGTTGAGGCCGGTCATGAAACCGGCGATGCTGGAGTCGTCGACGGTGCCGTCGGGCAGCGCCACAGCGTAGATCTTGCTGCTCGCCCCCTCAAGCGCGTCACGGATCTCACTCTGCTGGTCGGACGTCAGTGACGAGCCGGACTCCACGTAGAGCGGGTCCTTCTTCCAGTTGGAGACCACCGTTCCAGGGTCCGGCGGCGCCGCCGCGTTGGCGGCAGGGGACAGCGCAAGAACGACGATCAGTCCGGCGATCAGAGCCGCGATCGCGGCCCCTGCTCGGCGCAGCGAATGGGTCATTGGCAGCAAGCCTCCTTCGCCCTTGAGGACGAACGGGCGGTCGGCAAAGTTCCTCAATGCGCACGCTACCTGTCCGGAGACTCGCAGGTGCGCATCGTGACCGAAGCGCAGTCACCGGTTCGGCTGCGTTCCGGTCGGGCGCGGGTCAAGGACGCTTCGCGAGCCCCGCTCACGTGTCCTTGATCTCGCAGATGGTGGCGCCGGCGGTGACCGTCTGGCCCACCGCCGCCGTCAGCCCTGTGATCGTGCCCGACTTGTGCGCCGTCAGCGGCTGCTCCATCTTCATCGCCTCGAGGACGACGACCGTGTCGCCCTCGCTCACCGCGTCGCCGTCGGAGGCGACGACCTTGACGATGGTGCCCTGCATGGGGCTGACGAGGGTGTCGCCGCCGGTGGCGGCCTTCTTCGCCTTGCCGCCGCCGCGCCTGGGCGCCTTGTTCGCGGCGGGCGCGGGGGCGGCGCCGCCCAGGCCCGCGGGCAGGACGACCTCCAGCCGCTTGCCGCCGACCTCGACCGTCACCGTCTCGCGGGCGGGGGCCTCGGCCGAGGCCACCTCGCCTTCGTACGGCGCGATCGGGTTGTCCCACTCCGTCTCGATCCACCGCGTGTGCACCGAGAACGGCGACGACGTGAACGCGGGGTCGGACACGACGGCCCGGTGGAACGGCAGCACGGTCGGCATCCCGGAGATCTCGAACTCCGCGAGTGCCCGCCGCGAGCGCTCCAGCGCCTCCTGCCGGGTGCGCCCGGTCACGATGAGCTTGGCCACCAGCGAGTCGAACGTCCCCGGCACCGTCATCCCGGCCTCGTAGCCGGAGTCGAGCCGGACACCGGGCCCGGAGGGCGGGCGCAGGGTGGTCAGCGTGCCGGGGGCGGGCAGGAAGTTCCGTCCGGCGTCCTCGGCGTTGATCCGGAACTCGATCGAGTGCCCGCGCACCACCGGGTCGTCGTAGCCGAGCGGCTCGCCGTCGGCGATCCTGAACATCTCGCGGACGAGGTCGATGCCCGCGACCTCCTCGGTCACCGGGTGCTCGACCTGCAGCCTGGTGTTGACCTCCAGGAACGAGATCGTCCCGTCCTGCCCGACGAGGAACTCGCACGTGCCGGCCCCGACGTAGCCGGCCTCCTTGAGAATGGCCTTGGAGCTGGACCGCAGGATCTCGACCTGCTCATCGCTGAGGAACGGCGCCGGGGCCTCCTCCACCAGCTTCTGGTGGCGACGCTGGAGCGAGCAGTCGCGGGTGCTGACCACGACCACGTGGCCGTCGCGGTCGGCCAGGCACTGGGTCTCGACGTGGCGGGGCCGGTCGAGGTAGCGCTCGACGAAGCACTCGCCGCGCCCGAACGCGGCGACCGCCTCGCGCACGGCCGACTCGTACAGCTCGGCGACCTCCTCCAGCCGGCGCGCCACCTTGATGCCGCGCCCGCCGCCGCCGTACGCCGCCTTGATCGCGATCGGCAGCCCGTGCTCCTCCGCGAACGCCACCACCTCGGCCACGTCCGCCACCGGGTCCTTGGTGCCCGCGACCAGCGGCGCGCCGACCTTCTGCGCGATGTGCCTGGCCCGCACCTTGTCGCCGAGCGCGGCGATGGCGGCGGGCGGCGGGCCGATCCAGATCAGGCCCGCGTCGATGACGGCCTGCGCGAACGAGGCGTTCTCGGCCAGGAAGCCGTAACCGGGGTGCACGGCGTCCGCGCCCGAGCGGCGGGCGACGTCGAGCAGCTTGCCGATGTCGAGGTAGGTCTCAGCGGGCGACTGGCCGCCCAGCGCGTACGCCTCGTCGGCGACCTTGGCGTGCAGGGCGTCGAGGTCCTGGTCGGCGTAGACCGCCACGCTGCCGATCCCGGCGTCCTTGCACGCACGGGCCACCCGCACCGCGATCTCGCCGCGGTTGGCGATCAGAACCTTCCGCACCGGCCTTCCTTCCTGTCATGGGCCTGCTCTTGGGTTCAGCGGCCCAGATAAGCGCCGCCGTTGACGTGCAACACCTGCCCGGTGACGTGCCCGGCTCCCGCGGAGGCCAGGAACAGAACGGTATCGGCCACGTCAGCGGGAGTTCCAGGGCGGCCGTTGCGCGTGTTGTCGACCCTGGCCCTGATGCCCTCCTCGGTGAGGCGGCCGCGGAAGAACTCGGTGTCGAGGACGAGCCCGGGGGAGACGACGTTGGCCGTGATGCCCCTGGGGCCGAGCTCGGCGGCCAGGTCGGCGGTCCAGGACTCCAGGGCGGCCTTGGCGGCGCCGTACGAGCCGGAGCCCGTGCCCCTGGCGGCGATCGAGCCGAGCGAGACGATCCGGCCGCCGTCGTTCAGCCGCGGGGTCAGAGCGGTCGTCACGAGCACGGCGGAGATGAGGTTGGCGTTGAGGTTGGCCCACCAGCTCTCGGCCACTTCGATCAGATCTTCCGGCTCTCTGCGGCCCAGGTTGGTGTTGCCGCCGGCGTTGTTGACCAGCACGTCCACCCGCTCGGGCAGGTGGGGCAGCGCCTCGCGCACCTCGGCGGCGCTGGAGGCGTCGAACGCCACGTATTCGGCCCTCAGCTTGCGTGCGGCCTCGGCCAGTACGTCCTCGCGGCGGCCCGTGATCGTGACGCGGTCGCCGAGCGCGGCGAACGCCTCGGCCATCGCGTATCCGATGCCTGTTCCGCCGCCGGTCACCACAACCTCGCGCATGAAACCGACAGCTCCCGAATGCGATCCGAACATTCCTCGGGTAGACCATAGCCGCTCGGCATATCTCCGGCGACGGCCGGTGCCCCTTCCTTAGGGTGAGTGCGCTTTCACAGGTCTCAGGAGGTATGCATGAGCCAGAGCATGTTCGGCGGAGACCCCGCGGAAATGCAGCAGATGTCGAGCCAGTTCACGCAGCAGTCGGAGGCGGTCCGCACCACGATGACCGCGCTCGACCGCGAGGCCGCCAAGGTGGGCACGGCGTGGACGGGGCCGGGTGCGCAGCGCTTCCAGCAGTCGTGGCAGAACTACCGGACGGCATTCCAGCGGATGACCGAGGAACTGCAGGAGGCTTCGCGGGTCATCCAGACCTACCGGCAGAACATCGAGTCCGCCACGAAATGATCACCGAGAGGGGCCCTGGCGAGGGTGCTGGGGCTTCTTTCCGTTGTGCCCGGGTTCTGCGGTGAGCGCGGCCTTCCCGCAGCATCGGCCCTATCGGCCCGTTCCGGGTCGATGACAGCCCGGAGGTGCATTGACGGTGAACTGTCAGAGAGGCGAACCGAAACCTCTGATGCGTATGTGACGTATTTGGTTAAATGTCTCTGTTCATGACGCCCATCCGGAGAGGACTGTCATGGCGGAGAAGGACTCCTCCACGCCTGAGCGCATAGGAGGCCGCACGATCGTCGGCCGCCTGGGCGAGGGGCCGCGAGGCCCGGTCCATCTGGCCCGTGAGTCCGAGGGCGCATCCCAGGTCGTGATCAAGACGCTGGCCGCCGATCCCGGTTTCGCCGACCGGCTCAGGGCCGCCACCCGGGTGTCCGGCCCGCAGCTCGCCCGCACGCTGGACGCCGGTGTCGAAGGCGGCGTCGCGTACGTGGTCAGGGAGCACGTCGAAGGCCGTTCGCTCACCGAGACCGTCGTGGCCGAGGGCCCGCTGACCGGCGACGCGCTGGAGCGAGTGGCCGTCGGCACGCTGACCGCGCTGACCGCCGTGCACGCGGCCGGGTTCGCGCACCGGGGGCTCACCCCGTCGAACGTGATCCTCACCGGCGACGGGCTCCGCGTCACCGACCTCGAACTCGGCGATCCGGTCGGCGAGCTCGGGTATCGGGCGCCTGAGCAGTTCGGCGGGCAGCAGTACGGGCCGTACGCGGACGTCTTCGCCTGGGCCGCGACCGTGGTCTTCGCCGCCACGGGCTCCGCGCCGTTCCGGCCCGACCCGGCCGCCGTGCTGAACGAGGAGCCGCAGGTCGGCGCGTTGCCGGAGCCGCTGCGTCAGGTGGTGCTGGCCGCCCTCGCCAAGGACCCGGCGAGCCGGCCGACGGCGTACGCGGCGCTGGAGCGCCTCCACACCGCCGTCGGCGCCCCCACCCCCAGCTCGACCGAGACCCCCGCCGCCCCGGCTGCGGTGGTGCCGGCCATCCTGCCGATCCAGCTGAACATCGAGGGCCTCCAGGCCCCCACAATGCCCCCTCCCCAGGCCGCCCAGGCAGGGCCGCCACCCCAGGCCGGGCCGCCACCCCAGGCCGTCCCGATGCCGCCCCCGCCCGCGCAGCCCGGCCCGATGAGCCCGCCTCAGATGGGCCCGGGGCCGATGGGTGCGGGTCCAGCGGGTCCTGGACCGATGAGCCCGATGGAACAGGCTCCCGGCTGGCCGGCTCCGGTCGGGCAAGGGCCGGTGGAGCAGGCCCCAGCCGGTCCAGGCCCGGTCGGGCAGGGGCCGATGGGGCCGGTTCCCATGGGTGCCGGGCCGATGGTTCCGGGTGCGATCGATTCGGGCCCGATGAGTCCGGGGCCGGTCGAGCAGGGCCCGATCGGCTCTGGGCCGGTGGGACAGGGTCCGATGGGACCTTGGCCGGTGGAGCAGGGGCCGGTGGGACCGGTGCCGATGGGGTCTGGGCCGGGGGAGGTCGGTTGGGCTGGTCCCGGGCCGGTCGCCGGACCTGCTTCCGGGCCGGTTGGCGGGCCTGGGCCGATGGGCGGTGGGGCCGGAGAGCCGGGGCCCGGGATGGTGTATCAGACCTGGGGACCTCCGCCCGGTCCCGGGCGGCCGGAGCCGGCCCATGGGTGGACGCCTCCGAGCGGGCCCAGGCAGGACGACGGCCGGCAGCAGAAGCCGTTCCCCATCGGGCTGGTGGCGGGGGTGACCGCCGTCGTGCTGATGGCGGGCCTCGGGTTGTGGGGCGCGAGTCAGTACACCGGCAAGGTGACGTTCACCCCGATCGCCGCCACCGGCGGCGGGACGACCACGGCAGAGCCGTCGGCCGGATCGGTCCCGAACGCCGTGACGAACCCGCCGACGCAGCCGCAGGACGAGGTGACCGCCCCTTGGGCGACCACGCCAGGCCGGCAGAACGACGACGAGGTCGGCCCGATGGTGCTGCCGACCGAGAACCCCACGGGCACGGCGAGCGTCCCGGTGCTCACGACGGTGCCGACCCCGGCGCCGCTCCCGACCAGTTCGGTGGCGATCCCCACGGCCAGGCCCACGGTGACGAAGACGGCCAAGCCGGCGACGCCCACCAGGAGGCCGGTCAAGAAGACGCCCACCAGGCAGGCCAGGCCCACGGCGACGGTGACGAAGACGGCGCGCCCGTCGGCCAAGCCGACGCAGACCCCCGCGCCGACCAGGACCACCCAGGCGCCCAAGCCGACCCCGAAGAAGACCACCAAACCGCCGGAGCCGAAGCCGACCCCGACCAAGACGACCGCGGCTCCGGTGAAGAACCCCTACACCGCGACCCAGGTGTGCGGCGGCGGCTTCGTGGTGCAGCGGTCGAGCTCGTTCTCCGGTGGCACGACGTACCAGCTGTGGAACAACAGCACGTCCCAGAACTGCGTGGTCACCATCAAGTCGGGTGCGAACGTCGGCAAGGAGACGCCGGTCAGCGCGACGCTGGAGGTGCAGGGCGGCGGCAGCAAGACCGACTCCGGGTCCTTCAAGTGGTACGCGGGCCCGGTGAAGCTGACGGCGGCCGGGAAGTGCGTCCGTTATTCGGGCAGCGCGGGTTCCGGCAGCACGAGCGCGGGATGGGCTAATTGCGGGTGATTCCTGGGGCTCGGGCGGGGCGCGTGATCGTGCGTGCCCTGCTGGCGATCGTGCTCGCCCTGCACGCCCTCGCGGCCCCGGCCGCCGCGGCGGCGCCGGAGGAGTGCAACCCCAAGAAGGGCACGCTGAAGCTGCCGGCCAGCGAGCCGTGGGCGCAGAAGCGGCTCGACATCAAGAACGCCTGGCGCCTGACCAGGGGCGCGGGTGTGCGGATCGCGGTCGTCGACAGCGGCGCCGATTACCGCCACCCGCAGCTGCCGATCGCCAAGATCATCGACGAGACGCACACCGGGCACACCGACTGCGTGGGCCACGGCACGGCCGTCTCGGGCATCATCGGCGCCCGCTACGTGGCCGGCGTCCCCTTCCACGGGGTCGCGCCCGAGGCCTCGATCGTGGTGGTCAAGCAGAGCAACAAGAGCGAAGGTGACATCAACAAGCTCATCGACGCCATCAACGACGCGGTCTCGGCCAAGCCCAAGGTGATCAACATCTCGGTGAAGGCAGCCGACCATCCCAACCTCAAGGCCGCCATCCAGCGCGCTCTGGCGCAGGACGTCGTCGTGGTCGCCGCCGCGGGCAACGTGGACGGCCCCGAGGACGAGGACGTGCCCGCCTATCCGGCGGCGTACGAGGGCGTGCTGGCCGTGGGCGCGGCCACCCCGGACGGCCGCAGGGCCGACTCCTCCAACGCCGCCACCCCGGTCGGCGTGCTCGGCCCCGGCACCGACATCACCGCGCCCTGGCCGGGCGGGACCTACATGCGCGGCCTGGAGGGCACGAGCTTCGCGGCGCCGTACGTGGCGGGCACCGCCGCCCTGGTGCGGGCCCGCTTCCCCCAGCTCGACCAGGAGCAGGTACGCCGGCGCATCATCGCCACCGCCGACGGCGCGGCCGGGGCGGGCACCGGGGCCGGCATGGTCAACCCGCTGCTCGCGCTGACCGCCGTGCTGCCGTACGAGCGGGGCGGCATGCCCGTGGTGGCCGAGCCGCCCCCCAGCGCGTTGCCCGCCGACGCCGTGGCCAAGGTTCCGCCGCGGGACGAGAACGCCGTCGGCGTCGCCATGGCGGTGGGCACCGGCGTGATGCTGGCGATCATGCTCACCGCCGCGTTCGCGTTGCTCATTCCGCAGGCGCGCCGCAGAAGGTGGCGTCCGGGGCGCATGGCTTAAAAGTTGCAATTGGGTGAAATGTCGATCTGCACGGCAAATCCCCTGATGCAGAAGTGACTGATGCGATTGAATGTCGCGATGAAGATCGTGGATTGACTGGAGGGACGGAAATGCACCCCTTGCGGCCGGGCGATCCCGAGAAGCTGGGCGCGTACGAGCTCTTAGGACGCCTGGCCGACGGCCCGCGTGGCGTGGGCTTCCTCGGCAAGGAGTCCGACGCCAAGGAGAACGACGACGCGCCGCTCCGGGTGATCAAACTGCTCCCGCCCGCCCCGAGTCTCGGCGGCGGCGACGACATCGTCCGGCTCTCCGGAACGCAACGCGTGTCGAGCTCGTACGTCGCCAGGGTCCTGGACGCGGGCCGGCACGGCGACCAGCTCTACGTGGTACGCGAGCACATCCAGGGCCACAGCCTGGCCGACGTCGTGACCCACGACGGCCCCCTCGACACCGACACCCTCGAACGCGTGTCCGTGGGCGTGCTGACCGCCCTGACCGCGGTGCACCTGGCCGGCATCACGCATCGCGGGCTGACCCCGCACAACGTCATCATGGGCCCCGACGGGCCCCGCGTGACCGACATCGACCTCGGCGAGCCGATCGGCGAGATGAGCTACCGCGCTCCCGAGCAGATCAAGGGCCTGGGCTACGGCCCGTACGCCGACGTCTTCTCCTGGGCCGCCATCATGGTGTTCGCCGCGACGGGGAAGCCGCCGTTCGGCCCCGACGAGGAGTCGGTGCTGACCGGCGAGCCCGAGGTGGGCGAGGTCGGCGTGCTGGCCGAGCCGCTGCGCCAGGTGGCGCTGTCGGCCCTGGCCAAGGACGTGGGCTCGCGCCCCACCACGTACGTGGCGCTCCTGCGCGTGCTCGGCGACAAGCGGGGCGTCACCGGCGGCCCGAAGGCCCCGCCGCTCCAGCCCGGCATCGCCGCCGCTCCCGGAACCCCGGCCGCCGCTCCCGATGCTCAGGGGATCGCGGGCGCTCCCGGCCCGCAGGGCCCCTTCGGCGCCCCCGGCCCGCTCGGCGCTCCTGGTATGCCGGCGCCCGGTGCCTTCAACCCGGCCGGCGGTCCTCCTCCCGGCGCGTTCCACCAGCCCGGAGCTCCCGGCGCCGCTGACGCGCCGATCGAAGGCGTTCCAGTGCCGAGCCTGCCTCCCATGGCCGGGCAGCCCATGCCGGGCCAGCCCCCGATGGGCGGGCCGCAGGGGCCGCCGCCGCAGCAGCCTTGGGGGCCGCCGGTCGTGCCGCAGGGCCAGCTGCAGGGCCAGCTGGAGGGCCCAGGGGCGATGGCCGGCGTGCCGATCGCGCCCGCGGGCCACGGCGCCGAGCCGCCGCCCGAGCAGCAGCGCCCGACGGCGGTCCTGGGCCAGACGGTGCCCTCCCGCCCGCCGCGCAGGTTCCCGCTGGGCCTGGCCGCCGCGGTCGGCGCGCTCGCGCTGCTGTCAGGAGTGGGACTGTGGGGCGCGGGACAGTACGCGTCCACGCACCGCTTCGAGGTGGTCGCGGCGGCGAACCCGTCGCCCGTGGGCACCGTGGAGGCCGGCGGCAAGGGCGGCGAGGCCCCTCAGTCGGCCGACCAGGGTGAGGGCCAGGGCCCGGGCCAGCCCCAGGCTCAGACGCAGCCCGACCCCGGGCAGCCCCAGGGCGAGGTGACCGTGCCGTGGGGCGTGACGCAGAGCGCCGACCCCGGCAATGACGTCGGCCCGATGGTGCTGCCGAACGACTGGACCTCCCAGACGCCCGCGACGCCCGAGCTCAGCACGGTGCCGACGCCGCTGCCCATCACCACCACCCGGCCCGTCGCGCCGCCGCGGGTGACCGTCCAGCCGCCGGTGGCCCAGCCCACGGTGACCGTGACGGCGAGCACCCCGTCCACGCCGACGCCCTCGAACGAGATCCCGCCCCAGACGACCGACACCCCGACGCCCACCCCGTCGGAGTCCGGGACTCCGGTGCCGACCGTCACCGTGACGATCACGCCCACCCCGACCGTGACCGAGACCGCGACGCCGGTCCCGACCTCCACGGCCACCGCGGCGCCGACCCTCACGTGGCTCCCCACGACGCCCGCCACGACCAAGCCGAAGCCGACGGCGACGCGGACCGCGCCGCGCCCCTCGCTCACCGCGAGGCCGGCTCGCAACCCGCACACGCCGTCCTCGGTCTGCGGGGCCGGGTTCGTCGTGAAGGGCGCGCAGGAGTTCCAGGGCGGCCAGGTCGTCCTGCTCGCCCACCCGTCGAGCGGTGAGGCCTGCGTGGTCACGATGAAGCGCGAGGACGTGGGCCAGAAGGCCAACATGAGCGCTGCGATCTCGGTGCAGAACGGCGGCGGCAAGAGGGACAACGGTTCGTACGAGTACTACGCCGGACCGGTCAAGCTGCCCGCCAAGGGCAAGTGCGTCCGGTACTCCGGCAGCGTCGGCACCGCCGGCACCAGCGGCTCGGCCTGCCTCTGACCCTTACGCGGCACGTGAAAACCCCCTCCGGGCAGGTCTCGGAGGGGGTTTTCCGCGTCAGAGGGGCTCAGCGGGCGTCAGAGGGTCACCGGCCGTTCGTGACCACGTTCAGGGACGCGGACTGCTCATGACCACGTTCAGGGACGCGAGCCGTTCATCAGCTCGTCCCTGGCGGCCGTGGCGGCCTGCTCGGCCATGATGACGGCCGCGGTGATCTCGTCGGCCAGGCGGCGCGCGTCCAGGCGCTTGCGGCTCAGCGGGTGGATGTCCAGCGCGACCAGCGTGCCGAGCGCGTCGGTCCTGGCCACGATGCGGCCCTCGTCGGCGCGCCCGACGAACTGGCGCGCGCTCCACTCGGCCGCCCGCTCCTCGGCCCGCCTGGCGGACGCCACGACGGCGTCCAGCCGCTCCATCAGCTCCCGCATCTCCCGCGTCCCGGGCATTCCAGGAATTCCAGGCATTCCAGGCATAAAAGACATGGCTCATCCCTCCCGCAGCACGCGCTCGATGTGGGGCGCGAGTGGATCGCCGCCGGGCATGGACGGGTTCCGGCCGCCCAGCCCCTCGGTCAGCTCCGTCAGCCGCTCGCCCATGGCGCCCTTGGCCGCGCCGATGGCCTGCTTGACGGCCTCGGCCAGCTCGACGTGGTCGAGGTCGCGCAGCCCGCGCGCGTCGATGCTCAGGCCGAGCAGGCCGCCGGTGCCCGAGACGCGGGCGCGGACGACCTTTCGGGCGTCGGTGCCCTCCATGCGTTCGCGGGCCAGCTCGTCCAGCGCGCCGCCGAGCGCGGCGGTCCAGGCGGTGACCTCGCGGACGAGGCCGGCCAGGTCGCCCTCCCTGCCCTGGAGGAACGCCTCGATCTCGGTCATGACTCCTCCATCGGGACCCAGCGGTCCTGGTGCTGGATCTGGGGCGAGATGTTGAGCTCGCGCGCGCCCTGCTCGGGCTTGCCGGAGTTGTAGAAGGCGCCCAGCAGGTCGTTGAGCCGCAGCTCCAGCTTGTTCAGCTCGCCTTCGTTGGTGACGTAGATGTCGGCGAACTGCTTGAGCAGGTTGCCGAGCGCGCCGGCCCAGATGCCGAGATAGCTCAGCAGGGCCGCCCGGCCGACGGGGTGCGCGCTCATGCCGGCCAGCGCCCTGAAGACGGGCGCGGAGCCTGCGTACAGGCCGAGCACCGACAGGTCGTACTCGGCGACCTCCTTGAACTGCGTCTGCATCGCGCCGCTCATGTCGTCGCTGACCTTGCCGAGCTGGCTGAACAGGCCGTTGACGTTGAACCTGACGTACTGCTGGAGCATCTCCGCCGCGTCGCCCTTCCAGTTGGGGGCGATGTCGTCGAAGTAGCCGCGCCACATGTTCGACCGGTTGCCCTCCAGCGAGCCGCTCATCTCCTTCCAGGTGTCGCGCCTGCTGGAGAAGAGGAACGGGTTGCCGACGTTGAGCGTGGCCGCCACGTCCAGGGCGAGCGCGGCCACGCCGAGCCCGGACAGCACCATCGCCTGGCGGGTGG
Organism: Nonomuraea sp. NPDC048892; assembly: GCF_040649735.1. NCBI lineage: Bacteria > Bacillati > Actinomycetota > Actinomycetes > Streptosporangiales > Streptosporangiaceae > Nonomuraea > Nonomuraea sp. NPDC048892. The sequence goes on from NZ_JBEZFZ010000005.1 coordinate 363,737, forward strand.
GCTGGCGGGCGATGTTCAGCTGCCCGATCAGCCGGCGGTAGAAGCCGGGGTCGGGGCGGGCGCCGGCCGGAGTCACCTGGACGGTCCGCGCGATGTTGCCGCTGCGGTTGGCGATGTGGAGCTGCTGCGTGCCCGCGGGAGGAGTGTTCTGGCCGGGTACGACGAGCTTCGGCGGCTGGTTGGAGGGGGTCGACATCAGGATCCTCCACCCGGCCGCTCGGCGTTGCGGTAGTTGTCGGCCGCCATGGCGATCTTGCCGCTGTCGGTCTGGAGGACGTTGCGCAGGATGCCGGCGCTGTCCTTCCAGGAGTCGGAGATGCGATTGAAGCGGTTGACGAACATGAGCCCGACGAGGGGCACGCCGGCGAGGGGAGCCAGGTCCATGCCCTCGAAGCGGGGCGTGTACTCCTTGACCTCGTTCACGCCCTGCGCGGCGCCGCTGATGGAGCCGGCGAACTTGTCGATGGAGCCGGCGTTCGCCTCGTAACCGCCCTTCTTGCCGTCGCCCTTCTGCTCCGGCTTCGGGGCGGGCTTGGACGGGGCGGGGGAGGCGCTGGGCCGCAGCGTCGGCGGCAGGCACGCCGGTGGCGGGCACTTCGGCGTGTGCGGGCACGGGCTGACGACGGTCACGGTCGGCGCGGGCGACTGTGACGGCGCCGGCGACTGCGACGGCCCTGGCGACTGCGTGGGCGTCGGGGTCGGGTCCGGCGTCTGGCTCGGGGTCTGGCTGGGTGTGGGGCTCGGCGTCTGGCTCGGCGTGGGGCTCGCCGTCGGCGTGGGCGTCGGGCTGGACGACGGCGGGGGCGAGGAGGGCCCTCCGGCCGGCGTGTCCGGCGAGACGCCGGCCGTCGGAGACGCGCTGGGAGACGGGGTCGACACGTGATCAACGTAGCACCGGAAGTAACACGAAAAATCGGTATAAGCCCAGGTTAGAGGCCCATTAAGCTACGTTTCACGCACTTGTCATTCGCCGTTCTCCTGGCTCAGTACGGCTTGTATCCGCCGCCGCTCTCCAGCGACCTGATCCCCGGATGGCCGGCCAGGTTCCCGTACCGGCTGTAGGTGTAGAGCACCCCGGCGATGATGTTGTCCACCGGCTCCCGGATCTTGTCGTACCCGGGCAGATGGTGCGTCTTGAACGTCGGCGGGATGGTCTGCATCAACCCCTGGGACGGCACGCCGTTCCGGGCGTTGATGTCCGTGAGGTTGATGGCGTCGGGCCTGCCGCCCGACTCGTGAAAGATGATCGTCCAGATGCGCTGGATGTCCTGGGGATCGTTCGGGTCCAGGTCGCTCACGTTCAGGCCGCGCTGCCGCATGATCGCGGCCATCTCCGGCGAGCGGATGACGGTGAGCGCCTGCTTGATCCACTCGACGACCTGGGGCTTGGGCGCGGGGGCACTGCCGTACGACGACGGCGCCCCGACGCCGCCACCCGCGCCGCCTCCGTCGCCGCCGAGCGTGCCGCCGGGCCCGCCGGGGTCGCCTGTCGAGGCGAACTTGGTGGTCGGGTGGTAACTGCCGATCTTGCGCCAGTCGACCTTCTTCTCACCGGGGTCGAAGTCGGCGCCACCGGCCGCGCGGATGCCCTTGAAGAAGCCGAACCCGTCGCCGAGCTGCCCGTCGAGGGCCTCCTTGGCCGTGGTGAGCGCCTTCTGTGCCCTGGTCACCTGTTTGCCGGCCTCGGTCACGGGGTCGGCGTCGAACTGGCCGCGCACGTGCGCGTCGATCTGCTCCTGCGTGGTGTCGGAGTGCTTGCCCTGGTAGGCGCTCTCGGCGCTCTGCGCGGTCCTGTGCAGCCCGTCGATGGTGTTGTAGGCGCTTTCGAGCGTGGACGCGGCCGTGTCCAGCGCCTTGGCGCAGGAGTCGAGGGCGCCGTCCAACTGGCTGCCCGCCTTCGGGTAGGCCGCCATGTAGCCGGCGAAGGCCGTCGCGGAGTCGCCCTGCCAGGCCTTGCCCACCTCGGCGACGTACTTGGGCAGCCGGTTCGTCGAGGTGGAGGCATGGTCGCCCGCCGTGCGCAGGCCGGCCGCGATGGCGCGGATGGCCGCCGGGTCGCCGTGGACCTTCTCCCTGAGCGCGGCGAGCTGCGAGGCGACGCTCATGCGCCGGAGGCTCCCGCGGCGCCGCGGAAGTTCGCGGCGACCTTGCCGAGCGCCTCCTCGACGCCCTGCATCCGGCTGCGCCCCCAGCCGTACTCCTCCTTGACCGAGCCCCAGACCTCGTCGATCTTCTTGGCCAGGGCGCCCGCGCCGTCGAGCGAGCCGAAGATCTCGGCGCTGGTCGCGCCCTTCGGGGCCTTGCTCTTGCTGCCCGTGAACGCGTCCTCGAAGTCGAGCATGTTCCTGACCTTGTACGCCTCCTGGCGGCACTCCTCGATCGCCTGGACGTGCACATCGACAAAGCTCATGAAACTCCCTGACTGACCGGGCAAACGCGCGCAACGGAGCATAGTGGACGGCTCACGGCGACTCCAGGTACGCGGTCTGGATCAGCCGGGCCCCGAACCGCCGGTCGGCGTAGAAGCCGCGGCCGACCGGCAGCGGCTGCGGGCGGATGTTGCCGAAGAGCTGGCCCTCTTCCCGGTTGCCCGACATGATCAGCGCCGGGCTGGCCATCTCCTTCATCCGCTGCACGGCCTGGTCGTACATGGCCCGGCTGGCGCCGCCGCTCTGCCGGGCCAGGATGAGGTGCAGGCCGATGTCACGGGCCTGCGGCACCAGGTCGGCCAGCGGGGCGAGGGGGTTGTTGGACGTGGCCACCAGGTCGTAGTCGTCCACCACGATGTAGAGGTCGGCGCCCTGCCACCAGCTGCGCGCCCGCAGCTGCTCCGGTGTGAGGTCGGCCGGCGGCAGGCGCTTGAGCAGCGCCGAGCGGGCGTCCTGGATCAGCTCGGTGGCCGCGGTGCTGGAGGCCGCGTAGCCGATGCGGTGGTCGGTCACCGCCGTGTCGAGCAGCGACCGCCGGTAGTCGATCACGATCATCATGGCCTCGCGGGCCGTGTTCCTGGCGACCACGCCCTCCATGATCAGCTTGATCACGTTGGACTTGCCGCACTCGGTGTCGCCGAACACGATGAAGTGCGGGTCGGTGTCGAAGTCGAGCGCCACCGGCGACAGCGTGTCCTCGTCGATGCCGATCGCGATCCGGCCCCGTCCCGTCTGCTCAGGGCCCGGCAGAGCGGAGACGGGCAGCAGCGAGGGCAGCAGCCGCACGGGCGGGGCGGCGGGGCCCTGCCACGACTGCCGTACGGCCTCCACCAGGGAGCGGGTGGCGTCGGCCACGTCGCCGGCCCCCGTCTTGCCGTCCACACGCGGCAGCGCGGCGAGGAAGTGGAAGCCGTCCCTGGTCAGGCCGCGCCCCGGCACGCCTTCCGGCACGGCCAGCTGCGCCTTCCTGTTGACCTCCGACTCGTACGAGTCGCCCAGCTTGAACTCGATCCTGGTGCCGAACAGGTCCCTGATCCCGGACCTGAACTCCGACCACTTGTTGGTCGAGGCCACCACGTGGATGCCGTACCCGAGGCCGCGCGCCGCCAGGTCGGTGATCACCGTCTCCAGGCTCTCGTACTCCTGCCTGATCGTCAGCCACCCGTCCACGACCAGGAACACGTCACCCCAGCCGTCGCTCTGGATGCTGCCGTCGGCGGCCATGCGCCGGTAAGTGGCGATCGAGTCGATGCCGTGCGCGGCGAAGCTCTGCTCCCGCTGCCGCAGCAGCGCGCTCACCTCGGCCACGGTCCTGCGGACCCGATCGGTGTCGAGCCGGGTGGCCACGCCGCCCACGTGCGGCAGGCCGTCCAGCGCGGCCAGGCCGCCGCCGCCGAAGTCGAGGCAGTAGAACTGCACCTCACGCGGCGTGTGGGTGAGCGCCATGCTGGTGACGATCGTGCGCAGGGCGTTGCTCTTGCCGCTCTGCGGCCCGCCCGCCACGCCGATGTGGCCCGCCGCTCCCGACAGATCCAGCCAGTACGGGTCCCGCCGCTGCTCGAACGGCTTGTCGATGATCCCGATGACGGCGTGCAGCCGCCCGCGCCCGTCCCAGCCAGGAGTGGACAGGCCCAGCTCGGGCGTGGCCGACAGCGGCGGCAGCAGGTGCGCCAGCGTGGGCGGGTCGCCGAGTGGGGGCAGCCAGATGCGGTGCGCGGATGGGCCGTGCCCGGCCAGTCGGCGTACCACGATGTCGAGCAGGCTCTCTTGGCCACCGCGCTCGTCCACCTCGGTGGCGCGGGCCTCCTTGGGCTGCTGCTTGACCATGGGCACAGGAACGTAGCTGGGGCCGTACTCGACGACCTGGCGCAGGATGGTGCCGCCGTCGTCGATGCTGGGGCGGCGGGACTCGGACTGGTAGGCGCCCGACACGTACGCGGCCTTGAACCGGGTCATGCCGGTGGTCTCGAACTTCAGGTAGCCGTTGCCCGGCGCGGACGGCAGCTCGTACGCGTCCGCCACCCCCAGCACCACCCGGCTCTCCATGGCCGAGAACGTGCGCAGGCCGATCCGGTAGGACAGGTGGGTGTCGAGACCGCGCAGCCGCCCCTCCTCCAGGCGCTGGGAGGCCAGCAGCAGGTGCACGCCGAGCGAGCGGCCGAGCCGTCCGATCATCACGAACAGGTCGATGAACTCCGGCTTGGCCGACAGCAGCTCGCTGAACTCGTCCAGCACCACGAACAACGTCGGCATGGGGGAGAGCTCGGCGCCCTGCTCCCTGGCCCGCTCGTAGTCGCGCAGCGAGGCGTAGTTGCCCGCGGCGCGCAACTGCTCCTGGCGGCGCACCATCTCGCCGTGCAGGGCGTCGTACATGCGGTCGACCAGCGGGAGCTCGTCCTCCAGGTTGGTGATGACGGCCGAGACGTGGGAGAGCGAGTCGAGGCCGAGGAAGGTCGCGCCACCCTTGAAGTCGACCAGGACGAAGTTGAGGATCTCCGACGAGTGCGTCAGGGCGAGGCCCAGCACCAGCGTGCGCAGCAGCTCGCTCTTGCCGGAGCCGGTGGCTCCGATCACCAGCCCGTGCGGCCCCATGCCGCCCTGCGCGGACTCCTTGATGTCCAGCTCCACGAGGCGCCCGTCGGCGCCGATCCCGATCGGCACCCGCAGCCGGTTACGCCCGGCGCGGGGCCGCCAGACGACCGCGGGGTCCACGTGGGCGGGGTCGCCGACGCCGAGCAGGTCGGTCAGCGTGGTGTTGACCGCCAGCACGTCCTCGGCCTCGCCGCCGGTGGCCGCCGAGGCCCGCAGCGGGGCGAGCTGCCTGGCCATGCCCTCCGCGCGCATGTAGTCGAGCCCGTCGGGATCGCCGAAGCGGGTCTTGTGCTCCTTGCCCGCGTGGTCGATCTTCACCATGTGGAAGCCGTCCGGCCGGACGTCCAGCCGCAGCGTGCTGTTCTCCTCCACGTCGGGGGTGGAGCCGGACAGGTCGATCACGGTCACGCCCTGGATGGCGTCCGCGCCGAGCTGGGAGTCCTGCGACACGTAGCCGCCGTCCACGATCAGCACGTGGTACGGCAGCACGTCGGCGGCCGCGCCCGGGCGGAACCGGGCGCGTTCCTTGAGCTCGTCGCCGACCAGCCGGTCCAGCTCGCTCAGATTGTCGGTCATCAGCCGCACCTGGCCGGCCGCGTCGGTCTCCTCCGGGTGCAGCGCGTGCGGGAGCCACTTGATCCACTCCCAGTGCGGCATCCACTCGGCGTTGGCGCACACCATGATCCGCATGTCGTCCGGCGAGTGGAACACGGTCAGCTGCGCCACCATCGCCCGCACCAGGTCGCGCATCGCCGTCGGGTCGCCGGTCAGCCTGATCCGCGCGAACGAGCCGAGCGCCACCGCCACGGGCAGCTTGGCCACCGTCGAGTGCGCCCTGATGAAGCGGCGCAGCGCGCCGGCCGACAGCGCGTCCAGGTCCTCCACGGGCTTGGAGTCCGGGGGGATGATCTGGATGGCCAGTTTCTGCACGCCGGTGCCGAGCCGTACGGTGGCGAAGTCCTCGTCGCGGGGGCGGCGCTCCCACAGGCGCTGGCTCATCGCCACCCACCACAGGCCGTCCGGCTCGGGGTTGCTCCACTCCAGCGCCTCGCGCTGCTGCTTGGCCGCCCGCCTGGCCCGCTTGCGCACCTGGTCCAGGTAGCGGAAGTAGTCGCGGCGGGCGCCGTTCAGCTTGTACTTGCGCTCTCCCGACTGGCGGCCGACCTGGCCCAGCGTCATGCCGACCATGGACAGCGCGAACAGGCCGCTGGAGACGTACATGATCGGGTTGGAGTTGCCGAACGAGGTGAACATCAGGGCCATCGCCGCCGCGCCCGCCAGCATGGGCAGGTACGTCAGCACGAGGACGAAGCCCTGCCCCTGGATCTCGGGGATCTCGGGAGGGGATTCGAGCAGGATCTCGCCCCGCGGCGGCTTGGGGCCGGGGCGGCGCTCGGGGCGACGGACGACGACGATGCTCATCGAGACGTTCTTACCAGAAGAGACCAGATATGTTCTTCGTTGTCCCTTAGCGTTGCTGTGGACGGAGTTAAGAGTTGGGTCACATCGTTCAGGGACCTCCGCCCGGGCGGCCCCCGATGCCGGGACCTCCCCACGGTCCGCCCCCCATGCAGGCGCCACCGCAGGTCTACAACGGGCGGATGGGTCCCCCGCCGCCGCAGGGCCCCTTCCAGCAGGGCGCCCTGCCGCAGGTGCCCATGCCGCTCCCGACCCAGTGCCACGTGACCGTCGTCGGCCCGCGGCGCAAGGCCGACCTGGCGCTGCCCGCCGACATCCCCCTCCCGAACGTGCTGCCCAGCCTGCTGCGCGCGCTGGGCGAGGTGGGCGGCGACGCCGCGGCGGCTCCGGGATGGACGCTGCAGCGGCTCGGCGGAGCCCCGCTCGACCTGGGGCAGAGCCTCAGCACCCTGGGCGTGCTCGACGGCGAGATCCTCTATCTCAGGCCGCGTGAGGCCGTCCTGCCGCCCGCCCTGTACGACGACGTGGCCGACGTGGTCGCCACCGGCGTGCGTGGCGGACGCGGCGTGTGGTCGCCCAAGCACACCAGGATCGTCGGCGCGAGCGGCGCCATGGGCCTGCTGATGCTGGGCTCGGTCGGGCTGGCCGTGTCGGGCATGCCGGGACTGACCGTCACGATCGTGGCCGGGCTGCTGGCGCTGCTGCTCATCGTCACCGGCACGCTGCTGTCGCGCGCGGTCGGCGACTCGATGGCCGGCGCGCTGATCGGGCACGCGGCGCTGCCCTACGGGTTCGTGGCCGGCCTGTTCGCGCCCGGGACGGCGGCCGGCTTCGGGGCCCCGCACATGCTGGCCGCGCTGGCCTGCACGGCGCTGGTGGCGGCCGTCAGCGGGGCGCTGATCTCCGACGGCGTGCCCGGCTTCCTCGGCACGGCCGGCGTCGCCACGGTCGGCGGCATCTGCGCCGCGGTGGTCATGGTGTGGGCGGTGCCCCCTGCCGGGGTCGCGGCGCTGGCCATGGCGCTGCTGCTGGCCTTCAGCCCGCTGGTGCCCACGCTGTCGTTCAAGCTGGCCAAGGTGCCGCTGCCGGCGATGCCGACCACGGCCGAGGAGCTGCGCGGCGACAACCAGCGGCTCGACGCCCCCGTGATCCAGGAGCGCACCCGGGTCGCGCAGGGCTACGCCACGGGCATGATCGCCACCCTCGCGCTGTCGGCCCTGGCCACGCAGACGCTGCTGGTGCTGAACGACGACTGGGTGTCGGACGTCATGACGGTGTCGCTGTCGCTCACGCTGATCATGCGGGCCCGGGTCTTCCGCGGGCTGGGGCAGCGGCTCTGGCTCATCGGCACGGGCCTGGCCGGGTTCGCCATGCTCGCCCTGTCGCTGGTGGGCGAGGGCGGGATCGTGGGGTCGCTGGCCGTGGCGATCGGGGTGCTGTGGCTGTCGCTGATGACCGTGGGCGTCGGCGTCTGGCTGGCGACGGGCAAGCCGTCGCCGTTCTGGGGCCGCGCCGGCGACATCCTGGACGTGGCCTTGATCGTCCAGCTCTTCCCGCTCGCCCTGGGAGTGCTGGAGCTTTATACCTGGGTGCGCGGACTGTCGGGATAGGAGTGGCATGAACGAGTTCGGAGACTTCGCGAACATCGACGTCGACAAACTGCTCAGGGAGATGGACCGGGAGGTCGGCCGCCTCGACGACTTCCAGCGCGACATCGGAAAGTGCGTCGGCCGGGCCGAGGACGAGAACGGCTTCGTCACCATCGAGTACGGCAGCGACGGCGTACGAGAGCTTGAGCTGCACCCGAAGGCGATGCGGCTGTCCTCGGGCGAGCTGGCCGAGCTGATCAAGGACGTGCTCCACGAGGCGACCCAGGACTTCCAGGACCGGATGTACTCGCTGGCCAACGACGCCTTCGGCGAGGCGGACAACCCGCTGCGGCAGATGAAGGACCCCGACGCCGCGCTCGCCAAGATCAAGCAGGCCGAGGCCGTCTACGACCGCGCGTTCGAGGACGTGATGAAGGAGTTCGACAAGATCCGCCGCCGGATGAACCTCTGACGCGGCCCCTAACGTGACGCGGCAACTGTGCCGGCGGCCGAAATGTCAGAGTTGACAGGGGCCTTCGACCTGCGGATTTGTCCGATAGTCACCATGTCGCGACAGATCCGTAATCTGAGGTTGCTGGGAAAAATGGGGTCAATGGTGGCTACGATGCCATTTGATGTTGTTCGCGGGGGGTAGTCGGTTTCCTTGCGGGACCGCCCGCCCTAGCAGACGAAGCCATCTCGACTTGGAGGTCCAGTGGCACTGTACGGGGCAAGCCCGACTCAGCTGACGAACGCGGCAGGCTACTGCGAGGAGACCGCGCAGTACATCGAGGGCATGAGGCAGCGGGTGCAGGCGATCAAGACCCAGCTGGTCACGCAGGGGTGGAAGGGCGGGGCTTCCCAGAAGTTCAGCGGCGCGCTCGACCAGTGGGACCTGGAGTTCAAGGCCGTCATCAAGAGCCTTGAGGACATCTACGACCGCCTGAACATCGGCGCCGGGGTCTACAAGAACGCCGCCGACGAGAACATGGACCTGGCCGGCCGCGCCACCAGCGCCGGCGCCGGTCGCGTCGACTCCCTCATCAACCGCTGACCTGGACGGAGCACAACGCCATGGGTATGCCCGCAGAGGACTACACGTTCGTCCGGTTCGGCTCGATGGACGAGGCCTACGAGGACCTCAAGAAAGTCATCACCGAGCTCGACCGGGTCACCGACCAGCTCTACGCCGACATCAAGAAGGAGCTCGGGCCGAGCTGGCAGGGTGACGCCCAGCAGTACTTCGACAAGAAGCGCGAAGAGTGGAACACCCACGAGAAGGCCATGGGTGAGCAGCTCTTCCAGGCGGCCTCCTCGGTCAACATCGCCAACGGCAATTACCAGGCCGCTGAGCGCCGCAACATCAGCATCTGGTCGGACTGACCCGACACCTTTCCACCCTCTCGGCCATCGCCGCGGCGCGATGGCCGAGAGCACTGTTGCCGGGGGAAGGCATGAGCGAAAACGCGCCGGAGATGAACGTCGACCCCAAGTTGTTCGACGCGCGGGAGAACTCGCCGTCGAGCATGCGGGTGATCGCGGAGGAGCTGAGGAGCACCTTCGAGGCCCTGATGGGCAAGAGTGAACGCCCGAACGGCAACGTCAACCAGATCTACAAGGGCGGCGAGCTGTCCCGCGCCGAGTTCGGGCAGTGGAACGACGCCACCCGCCTGGCCGCCCTCCTCGGCTCGGACAACGCGGGCAAGAAGTTCGTCGAGGTGTACGAGAAGTTCATCGAGGCGTTCGAGAAGGTGGCCGACGCGGTCGAGGTCAGCGCCGCCAACCACGACAAGGCACGCCGGGAGAACGAGGGTGAGGCCTGATGGGTGATCACGGGTCGGTCTGGCTGGCCCAGGGCGCCGCCGGTCCGTCGGGGGAGTACCCCTCGGAGGACAAGAGCCAGATCAAGCAGTGGCTCGACGGCGCCAACCCGCTCGTCATCGACGGTCAGGGGCAGACCTACCTCAACGCCAGCAGCAAGGTCGAGCAGGCGTACACGGCCCTGGAGACGCACGCCCCCAAGATCGCCGCGATCTGGAAGGGCCCCGACGCCAACAAGGCCAAAGAGGCACTGGAGCTGCTGCACGCCACCGGCAAGGAGCTGTCGGGCGCGCTGCAGAAGATGGGCTCGCAGCTGTCCACGTACGCCCAGCACCTCACGACCGCGCAGACCAAGGTCGACGAGGAGCAGAAGGTCCCGTCGGGCACGGAGGACGCGGCCACCGTCAAGAAGGTGCTGGAGGACATCCACGCCCGGCAGACGCTGCACGAGCTCAACCAGAAGATCGTCGAGGTCTACAACGCGGCCCCGAAGTACCTCAACTACAACCTGCCGACGGTCAGCCTCCCCGGCTCCGGCGGCCCGACCACGACGAACCCGAACTACCCGACCGGCACGCGGTACACGACCACCGGCTCCGGCTACGACGGGTCGAGCGGCGGCAACTACGGCGGATACGACGGATCGGGCGGATCGGGCGGATCGGGCGGATCGGGCGGATCGGGCTCCGGCGGGTCAGGCTCGGGCGGCGGCTCCGACTCGGGCGGCTCCAATCCCGGCGGGACGAACCCGGGCGGCACGAACCCCGGCGGGACGAACCCCGGCGGCTCCGACCCCGGCGGGACCGACCCGGGCAACTCAGGCCCCGGCGCCCCCGGCACCCCTGGGGACCCCGGTCAGACGCCGCCCCCCACCACCACGGGGCCAGGCGACGGCACGGTGCCCCCGGTCATCGGTGACCGCGACACCACCACGACCACCGGCGGCCCCACCACGACCGACTCGCGCCAGACGGACATGGCGAGCTACCGGCCCCCGGTGGTCCCGACCACCCCGACCGTGCCGACGACCATGACGCCGCCGCCCACCACGCTGACCCCGACGCCGGGCTACGGCATGCCGACGCCCGTGGGCGCCGCTCCCGGCATCCCGTCGGTCATCGGCTCTCCCGGTGTCGGCGGCGCCCACCCCGCCCTGGCCGGGCCCGGCTCAGGCCGCGCCGGCGGCGTCGGTCCCGGCGGCATGCCGATGATGCCGTTCATGGGTGGCGCCGGAGGCGGCGGGGAGTACAGCGACCTGGAGCGGAACACGTACATGCCGGAGGACTCCAGCAACTGGACGTCCGGCCATGAGACGACGGATCCGGTGATCGGATGACGAACAACGGTTCAAGCCCCTACGGCGATCTCGGCGGGATGCCCGGCATGGGACAGGGCGTCTCGTTCGAGAAGGGCGAACTCGACCGGGCCGGCGGGAAGATCGACGGCCACGTCCAGTACTTCTCCAGCCTCGGCGAGAAGGCCGACGCCCTGCGTGTTCCCTCGCCGCACTTCAGCGTGCTCGGCATGGGCGTGCAGAGCGCCCACGAGAAGGCGATCCAGAACCAGCGCGACGTGCTGAAGCGCGCCCACGACGCGCTGGCCTCCTGGAAGTCGGCGCTCAAGGCGGCCGACCAGAACTACAAGGCCGCGGAGGACGGGAGCGGCAACCAGTACCCTCCCGGCGGGCTGCCCACCGGCAAGCTGCCCGGCGGCATGAACCCCGGTGGCCTGAAGCCGGGCGACCTGCCCAACGGGGGCGGCCTCGACCTGCCCAAGCCTCCGGGCAGCGACCTTCCCGGTGGTGACCTGCCCAAGCCTCCGGGCAGCGATCTTCCCGGTGGTGACCTGCCGGGCGGCGATGTGCCCGGGGCCGACGTGCCCGGCGCGAACACCCCGGGCGGGCCGGGCACGAACCTGCCCGGCACCGACATCCCCCAGCCCGAGCTGCCGAAGACCGATCCGGCGGACATGAAGGTCCCCAGCATCGACTCGGCGATCAACGACCCGTCGAAGACCGACCTGTCGCAGTTCACGCCGCAGAACCCGTCGCTCACCGGCAACCTGCCGCCGGGCACAGACCCGTCGGCGCTGGGCAACCGCACGGCCGTGCCGAACACGTACGGCGGGCCTGGCGGCGGCGTCAGCGCCGGCACCGGTGCCGGTCTCGGGGCCAACGGCCTGCCGGCCGGCGGCGCGGCGGGATTGCGCGGCGCCGGCCCCGCGGGCGGCGCGCCGATGATGCCCATGATGCCGATGAGCGGCGGTGCCGGCGGCCAGGAGGGCCGCGACCGTGAGAAGACCATCGGGCTGTCGGAGGACGAGGGTCTCTGGATGGGCGATGAGGACATCGCGCCGCAGGTGATCGGCCAGGAGGAAGTGTGAGCGGCAAGGAGATGTTCGACGCGGCGGCGACGATGTCGGCCGGCGCCGCCCTCATGATCCTGCGGCCCTGGGCGTTCTACGTCGCGGCCACCATCGCCACTCTGCGCAGCCATCCCGATGGCATGCGCGACTCGGCCACCAACTGGCGCTCCGCCGACAAGAACGGCGTGACCACCGAGCTCGACAGTCTCGTGGGCGAACTGAACAACCTGAAGAAGGAGCTGAAGGACCAGGGCAAGTGGGAAGGGGGCGCCTTCGACACGTTCGAGGAGGTCCACGGCAACTTCCTCAAGTCGGTCGAGCAGCTCAAGAGCGCGCGCAACGACGCCGGCGACGCCGTCGACTCGAACGCGAACTTCCACTCGCAGGTCGCGGTGGTCGCTCTCGCCATCGCCATCGCCATGGTGGCCTGGGGCCTGTTCGTCTTCGCCGCACGATGGCTGCCCGCCTACAACGCGGTCGTGCTCGGCATCGACGCCGCGCTGGGCAAGGCCATGCTCCAGGGCGCCAAGAAGATCCTGGCGAACAACATCAAGGCGGCCCTGATCCTCACCGGAGTCATCTTCGGCGTCATCACCCTCAGCGAGATGACGGCCAAGTCGTTCCCCACGGTCAAGGCCATGCCGAACGAGATGTCGGCGATGACCGGCAAGGGGAAGACCCCGGACGACATGCGCCAGCCGTTCACCAACGACGGGCTGGAATACGACAAGGAGACCGGGCAGCTCATGCCCAAGACCAACCTGGAGATCTGACCTCCGGCTGATTCGCGTTCGCCGCCGGCTCGATGCCGGCGGCGGCCGTATTTTGGCCGCGCCGCCGGTTCCACGCCGGCGGCGGCCGGGCGTCACTGCGACTGCTGCTGCTGGAGCGGCATGGTGTCCGGCACCGGCGTCCCCGCCGCCGCCGGGTCCAGCGAGGGGCCGTCGGGGATCAGCCGCAGCAGGTGGGCGGGCACCGGCGCCACGTCGGTGATCTCGTAGCCCAGCTTGCCCACGACGTCGGCGGAGGCCAGCCGGAACCTCCTGCCCTGATCCGTGATCAGCGAGTACTGCTGCACCGCCGAGAGCTGCCCGTCCCCGGGCAGGGTCCCGGCCAGCACGGCGGTGCCGGGCGGCAGCAGGACCTGGTCGACCTTGTCGGGGCCGGCGCTGGCCGGCGGCGTCGGGATGCGGATCTTGCTGCCGGTGGACAGGACCGCGCTGGTCGAGCCCTTGAGGGTGTTGCCGTAGACCGCGCAGAGCGGGGCCGTCACGCCGGGCGCGCGGAAGCGCGGCATCGTCTTGGGCATGCCAGGGTTCTGCAGGTTGCGGGCCGACGCCTTGGTCGCGTTGGCGCTCGCGGCGTCGATCGCCGTCTCGCGCACCGGGCTCTTGCCGTACGCGATCTTGCTGGCCGGGTCCTGGAGCAGCAGCATCGCCTGCGTGTGGCTGATCGGGGCCAGGCCGTCGGGGAGCAGGACGTACCAGCGTTCCGGGGCGCCCGCCATGGAGGCCACCTTGTAGACGTGCCCGGCCCTGGCCGTCGCGCCGCCTGGCCCGCGGGTCTTCTTGCCGCGCTGCGGGATCACCGGAGGGGCGAAGTCCGTGCCCGCGGGGATGGCGTTGACCCAGGAGGCGGGCACGCGGCGCGGTGTCTGGTCGGTGAGGCGGTCCACGTTCCGCACGCGCATGCGCTGGTTGGCCCACAGCACCCAGTTCTGCTGCCCGTCGCTGACGACCAGTGCCTCGCCGCCCACGGGCGTCCCGCCGACGTCGATCCCGGCCACGAGCGTGACGTACGCCCTGCGTACGTTGGCGGCGTCGGCGCCCTCGACCACGCAGGCCGACCACGGCGCCTTGACCAGCCGGGCCGGCTTGGGCAGCGAGTCGGGCGCGCCCATGATGCCGACCTTGTGCCCCCGGGTGTAGCCGGCCAGCGACTCGGCCGACACCGTTCTGACCTTGATCTCCTGGCTGTCGAGCAGCAGCCGGGCGGAGACGTAGTTAGCCACCGGCTGCAGCGTGCCGCTCTTCTGGTTGTAGACGTAGGAGGCGCCGGTCTCCTCCTCAAGCAGCAGCTGGCCTGCGTCCGTCAGCTTGGTGGCGTTGCCGGGCTTGAGCAGGCCCCAGATCCCGAACGCGGCCATGATGAGCACCGCGATGATGATCCCCGCGAAGGTGGCGACGTTGTGCCGCCGCATCGGGGATTCGGGCAGATCCGGCTCACCCTGGAGCAGGGCGAGTCCCAGGCGCTGCGTCATGAAGCGATGCGCCTGATAAAGATCCTTTTGGTTCTGCATATTTGCTTATGTTACGCATGTTGACTATGGGTCTTCTGTACGGCAAAGAAACGATCCACTAAGCTCCTTGATCGAGTGCCAAGGGGGAGTCTCATGGGAACGGAACCACCTAAGGACTGGCCGGGGCTCGTCGCCGACCGGGACGGTGTCACGTACGACGCGAAGAAGATCGAGAACATCGCGGGAGCGCTGCGCGAGGCACTGAAGCCCATCGACATGATGGGCACCGGCACCCGGCCGGGCTCCCTCCAGGACCTCAGTATGGTGAGCTACACGCTGACGGCGCTGCGTGAGCAGCTGCAGACCATCAAGGGCTGGGCCGGCGGCGAGTTCGGCTCCCAGCTGGAGAACAGCCACACCGAGATACAGAAGATGTATCAGGATGTGCTGACCAGCCTCAACACCGCGATAGCCCTCGTGGAGGCGGGAGCCGGCACCTACAAGGTGACGAACGCCGCCAACCAGGGCGGGAGCTGATCGGCGTGGGGAAGACCAAGCACCAGGTGCACATGCTGAAGACCCTCTGCCTCGACTTCAGCGTCAAGACGGACGCTTACAACGTCGAGCAGGTCGTGACCCTCATCAGGGGCCTCGACCCCACCAAGGGCATCCCCAAGGCGGCGACCGCCTACGAGAACGCCCACAAGGCCCTCGGCACCGCCAGGGAGGCCGTCAAGGACCAGGCCATCGAGCTGGCCAAGGTCTGGGAGGGCAAGTCCTCGGTCGAGGCGCAGACGGCACTCGGCGTCCTGTACGTCACCATGGGCAAGCTGATCGAGGCGCTGTCCCCCCTCAAGAAGTCCCTGGACGGCCTCGGCAAGGTGGTACAGGCGCACCAGGCCTTCATCGACGACGGCCACAAGGGCATCCTGGACACCTGGCACAACCAGAGCATCGGCTCCTGGAACGACAGCATCCCCGACGTGTGGAGCACGTACAAGGGCTACTACAGGAACCCCAACGGCGGCGTCGGTGACGACAACGTCGAGAACGAGGCCGACCACAGCTGGGGGTCGCAGAACGACCTGGCGGGCGAGCACCTGCAGACGCTCAGCGCGGACCTCCAGGCGGTCTTCATGGAGATGCCGGACTCGGTGGAGTCGACGCTTCCCGACATCAAGCCCCCGGACCCGTGGAACGGCAAGCCGCCGCCGGTGAAGTACCCCAATGGCACGCCCTCGCCGCTCAACACCGGCTCCACCCTGCCCCCGTACGGTCCTCCGTACGGACCTGGCCAGAACCTGCCGGGCGCCGGCGACATCCCCGGCGGGCCCGGCGGTCCCGGCAACGGCACGCCGAACCTGCCCGGCACCGGCGACCCGTCGCTGCCCGGCACCACGACTCCCGGCGCCGGCGACCCGTCGAACCCCGGCCAGCCCGGCGTTCCCGGCACCCCCGGCGCGCCGAACGGGTACGTCCCGAACGGGCAGATTCCCACCACCACCGACCCGAACGGCGCCGTGAACCCGGGGACCATCGGCAGCCCCAAGACCAACCTCCAGGACTTCCAGCCCACCGCCACGAACCAGCCCCTCGGCACGACCCCGCCCTACGGCCAGAACGTCCCCACCACGACCGGCTACAACAGCCCCAGCACGCCGTCGTACGGGCCGGGCGGCGGTCCTGGCACCTTCGGCGGGGTGGGCGGCGTCGGCGGCGCGATGGGCCCGGGAGCGGCCGGAGCCGCCGCCCGCGGCGCCTCCGGGACGGGCGGCATGCCGTTCATGCCGATGGGCGGAATGGGCGCCGGTGCGGGCGGGGCCGACCAGTCCAACGACCGCGAGTCCACGACCTGGCTGCACGAGGACGACGACGTCTGGGGCGGCGACTCCGACTCGGTGGTCAACGGCCGCATCGGCTGACCCGCGCCGCGGGCCGCTCATGGGAGCAGCAGTCCCCAGTACAGCGCCCACGGCACGAACAGCGCGCCGCCCGCGACGACCAGCCCGAGCCGGGCCCGCTCGCCGCGGGTGGCGGCCCGCCGCCACCGCGCCGCGGTGAGCGCGGTCGCCACCACGGTCGCGACCGCGACCGCCTGCAGCGCCAGCCAGACGACGGGCCGGCCGGCCAGCAGCGGCCCCGGCTCGGACAGCTTGCCGCCGGTCATGATCACGTAGAACAGGTACGCGAACCCGCCGGCCACCGCCGTGAGCCCGCCCGCGCTGACCAGCCGCGCCGCCTTGACCGGTGCCACGTCGCGCCGCCCCCTGATCCGCCGGATCAGGGCCACCAGCGGATAGCCGCAGAAGGCCACCAGGAACAGCACCAGCGCCACGAGTTGCGCGCCCGCCGACTCCCACCACGCGGTGGGCGGCACCTCGACGGTCCTGCTCGCCTGCTCGGGCGCGGGGCCGGACACCTGGGCCAGGGGAGCGCGTCCTGACGTGGCCTGGCCGACCCAGGTCCCGACCAGCTCGGGATAGCCGGGCGCCAGCTCGGGCAACCGGGTGACGCCGCCGTCGGGGGTCAGGTGCGCGGCGTGATCGGCGCCGGGGAAGAACCGGAACGTGTACCGGCGGTTCCCGCCGTCCTCAAGGGCCTTGGCGAAGATGGGCGGCGTCTCCACCGGCGGCGTGAGCAGGTCGTGCACGCCCCAGACGGCCAGCACGGGCTGACGCAGCCGCCCGATGACCGGCGCCGGGTCGAAGTAGGGCTGGGGGAACATCCCGCCGTCCGCGATCACCCGGTACAGGTTGTGCTCGGCCCGGTCCACCAGCGACCCGCTCACGCCCGCCTTGCGCAGCCCGGCCGCCACGGCCCAGGTCTGCTGGCGCAGCGGGTTGAGTCCGTTGGCGCCGACGAGGATGACGAAGGCGACGTCCCGCGAACGGGTGGCGGCGATCGGGACCACCCATCCGCCTTCGCTGAGCCCCCAGAGGCCGACCTTGGCCGGATCCACGCCGGGCTGGCGCCGCAGCGTCCCGACCGCGCCCAGCGCGTCCTCGGCGAGCTGCGGGTACGAGCGCTCGAAGAGCGAGTAGCCCTCAGAACGCTTGTCGTAGACGAGCACGGACATGCCCTGCCGCGCGAAGGCCACCGCCTCGCCGAGCAGCTTCTCCCTCGGGGTCCCCGTGCCGGCGCCGTGCACCAGCACGACCCCCGGCCGTCCCTCCTTGGCGTCGACCTGGCTGATCACGCTCCCGCGCAGCTCCAGCCCTCCGCCACCGCGAAAGCTCACCTCGGTCGAGGTCAGATCGGCGGGTACGGCGGGCGCCGGGGTTTCGGCGGCGGCGGCGCTGGTCGCGCCGGGCCAGGCCGACGCGACGAAGACGGTTGACGCGGTTAACACGGTGCTCAGGGCCGCGACGATTCTTCTCATACGGCAGAGACTAGTCTGCAGAGAGCTCTCGGCAAACAAAAGTCTGCAGATATCGTTCGGGAGTATTAGCCTGATCCTCATGAAGGATGAGGAGCCGTACCTGCTCGACGACCCCGAGCGGCTCAAGGCGCTGGCCCACCCGATGCGCCGCCGCATGCTGACCCACCTCAACGTGCACGGTCCCGCCACCTCCACCACCCTCGGCGACCTGCTCGGCGCGAAGACCGGCACGACCAGCTACCACCTGCGCCAGCTGGAGAAATACGGCTTCATCGAGGAGATCCCCGAGCGCTCCACAGGCCGCGAACGCTGGTGGCGCCGCGCCCTCACCCCCAGGGACATGCGCCTGCCCACCCCCGACCAGGTGGCGCCTGAGGACCAGGCCGTGCTGGAGGAGTTCCACCGGGTCGGCTACGAGGAGGACCGCGTCCTGTTCGAGCGCTTCCCCGCCGCCTACCAGGCCGACCCCGCCTGGGCGCGCGGTTCGCGCGGGCTGGCCCGCGTGACGAAGGAGGAGCTCGACGCGTTCTACGAGGAGTACATCGCGCTGCTCATGCGCTACAACCGCCCGCCGGAGGAGGCCCCGCCGGACGCCCGCCCCGTCTACGTCCGCTTCTTCACCCTGCCCGCGGACGAGGACTGAGCTCAGGCGGTGTCCGGCGGGGCCTGCCTGGCCCGTGTGAGGTCAGGCGGTGTCCGGAAGGGCCGCCTGGATCGGGGTGAGGTTGCCCGTCGTCACCAGGAACCCGCGTCCCGCCGGCCCGCCGGTCGTGCCGCGCGGCAGCCGGATCGTGAACAGGTCGCCGTCGGTCTGCCCCTGCACCGCCAGGAGCATCCCCGTACGAGCCTTGCGCGCCTCCGCCACGAACCCCCGGTACGCCACGGCCAGGTCGCCCGTCGTGCCCGCGACGAGCAGTCCGTGGTCTCCGTCGCGCCCGGTCCTGAGCACCTCCTCAAGGGCGGTGCCCAACGGGCCGTCGGCGTTGACCAGCTCGGCGTCGTCCACCAGCACGACGTAGTGACGCTGGTCGGCCAGAATCTCCAGCAGGTCGGTGGCCTCGCCGTTCAGCACGGCCAGCGCGCCGTCGAGGTCACGCAGCGGGCTGCGCCTGGGGGCGACGGCGACGACCGGGGTGCCCTGGGAGATCAGCCAGTGAGCGGCGGTCATCAGCACCGACGAGCGGCCCGAGCGCGACGGCCCGGCGATCACGGCGGCGGGCCCCTGGGCCATCAGGTCGATCCCGAGCGGCGCGAGCGCGTCGCCCCCCGCGCCGAGCAACGCCCACAGGGGCGACGGCGGGCTGAACCCCGGCTCCAGAGCCAGCGCCTGAACGGCGGTGATGCGCATCGGCAGCGCGTCGACCCGCAACGGCGGCTCCCCACCCCACCGCCACACACTCCTCCCGGGCACCACGGCATGCGCGGGCCCACCGCTCCTGCCGGCCAGGCCCGCAGCAGCGGAGTCGGCGTCGGCGGGGCCGGTCGGGTCCGTGGCGGTGCGGGCCAGGGCTTGGAGGGCGGCGACCTGGGCCGGGCCGGCCGGGTCCGCGGCCAGCAGGGCGATCTGGTGCTCCACGATGCCGTGCTCGCCCATCGACAGGGCCCGCCCGGCCGGCATCACCGAGGGCAGCCCCTTGAGCGGGAAACCGGCCAAGCCGTAGTCGGCGTTGTCCGACAGCCGCAGCAGCAGCCGGTCGTCGAACACCGTCGACACCTGCCCGAGCAGCCCCGACCGGTCGGCGCTGACCACCGCCCTGAACCCGACCGCCGGCCCCTCACGCAGCAGCTGGAGCAGCGCCTCGATCAGCCGCCCGTAGTCGTAGCCCTCGAACGCGGCCACGAAGCCCTCCCACCGGTCGAGCATGAACACCAGCCACGGCAGCCGATGCCCCGCCTGCCGGTATTCGGCCAGCGAGGCGTGCCCGGCCTCGGCCAGCAGCTGCTGCCGGCGGCCCACCTCGACCCGCAGCCGGGTGAGCAGCCGTTCCACCCGGTCGAGCTGGTCGCGCGTCACGACGGCGCCGCAGTGGGGCATGGCGACCAGGGGCAGCAGCGCGCCCGAGCCGCAGTCCACGGCGTGCAGGTGCACGTCCTCGGGCGAGGCGTGACAGGCGATGGATCCGGCGATCGTGCGCAGCGCCGTGGACCGGCCGCTGCGCGCGGCGCCGGCGATGAGCAGGTGCCCGCCGTGGGCCACGTCGAGCGCCAGTTGTCGCCGGTCCTGCGCCCACGGCCGGTCGGTGATCCCGAACGGGATCGGCGCCACCTCCGCCCCACCTGACACGCCCGCCGGGTGCCCCGCGAGCCGGTCGGTGGGCCGGTCGGTGGGCCGGTCGGTGGGCAGGTCGGTGGGCAGGTCGAGGACCAGGTGGGTGGGCAGCGGGTCCAGCCACGGGCTCGGCTGGGCGGGCACGCCGACCAGGTTCGCGGCCTCGATGAGGGCATCGGTGACGAGCGTGAGGTCGGTGGTCGACGACTCCTCCTCGGCCGGCCGCGGTGGCGGCGGCAGCGGCTTGCCGAGGGCGCGCCAGGCCACGTCCAGCACCCGTACGCCCCCACCGCCCGAGGAGGGCGCGCCTGGCGTACCACCAGGTCCAGCGGGGGAGCGCCCGCCGACCCGCGCCGTCTGCACGGCCACCGCCGCCCCCACCCCTGAACGCACGTAGCAGCGCCCGGGCGTGGACTTGGAGATGTGCGCGGCGTCCGGCGTGTCGATGACGTCGGCCGACTCGGCCGGCTCGGTCACCCGCAACGCGATCCGCAGCGAGGTGTTGGCCTGGATGTCGGCCGTCACCACGCCGGCGGGCCGCTGGGTGGCCAGGATGAGGTGGATGCCCAGCGACCGCCCCCTGCGCGCGATGTCCACGAGCCCCGTCACGAAGTCGGGCAGCTCGGCCACCAGGGCGGCGAACTCGTCGATGATCAGCACCAGCCGGGGCATCCCCGGCCCCTCGTAGTCGTCGATGTCCTTCGCGCCGGCCGACAGCAGCAGCCGCTCCCTGCGCCGCAGCTCGGCCGCCAGCGAGTCGAGGGCCCGCTGCGTCAGGTGCCCGTCGAGGTCGCTCACCATGCCGACCGTGTGCGGCAGGCGTACGCACTCCTTGAAGGCCGCCCCGCCCTTGTAGTCGATCAGCACGAACGTGAGCTGGTCGGGCCGGTTGGCCACCGCCAGCGAGCAGATGAGCGTCTGCAGCAGCTCCGACTTGCCCGCGCCGGTGGTGCCGGCGATCAGCCCGTGGGGGCCGTCGAGCTTGAGGTCCACGGTGAAGGGCCCGTCGGGGCCGACGCCGATCAGCGCCTCGGTGCTGCCGTGCTTCCGCCACTGGGCGGCCAGTTCCTTGCCTGACGGTACGGGCATGCCCATGAGGTCGAGCAGGCGGGCCGCGTCGGGCAGGTTGCCGCCGGGGTCGTCGCGGCTCACGTCGCGGATCGGGGCCAGCGCCCTGGCCAGGCGGTCGCACCAGGTGACGGAGACGAGGTCGGCGAGCAGCGGGCCGATCACGTCGAGGCCGCCGCCGCGCAGCCGGACGAGGCCGTCGGCGCCGCACGCGGCCACCGTCTGGCACTCCTCGGGCAGCAGGCGCTGGTCGTCGTCGATGGCGAGGGTGTAGACGCCGGAGCGCGGGCCCTGGCGCAGCACCTGCGGCATGCTGGGCAGCCCGCGCAGCACCTGGGCGCCGTCGAGGACCACCAGCACGTCGTACGGGCGCACGTCGTAGGAGGAGAACGTGGGCTTCTCGGGGCCGCCGAGGTCGTCCCAGCCGGTGGGGATCTTGCCCAGTTCGGGGATGGCGGTGTTCTGGCGCTCGTCGATGAGCGCGGCCAGCTCCGCGACCCGGCGCGCGGCCGACTCGGGATCGGCGCCCACCAGCACCACGCACTCCTCGCCCGCGCGCGGCGTGCAGTGCGGCAGCCAGCGCAGCCAGCCCCAGCGGCGCTCGGCGTCGGGGTGCGCGGAGACCACCACGATGGCCAGGTCGCGCGGGCTGTGCAGGGTCGCGGCCTGGGCGATCAGCCAGCTCGCCAGGCTGGTCGCGGCGGAGCGCGGCCCTGTCACGCCGGCCACCCCCAGCCGCCGCATGGGCAGCGCGACCGGCACAGAGCGGCAGATCGGCGGGTCGATGGGCCCGCCCTGCTCCTCCGACAGCTGCAGGTCGGCGGGCAGGTCGGCCAGCCCGACCCGCAGCCTGAGCGCGTCGGAGTCGTGGATCCTGCGCTCCCACAGCCGCCTGCGCGGCCCGGTGGCGGTCAGCAGCACCTGGGCGGGGTCGGGCGCGTCGGCCCTGCGGGCCGCCTCGTCGGCCACCCTGGCCCGCTCGACCGCCGCGTCGTACTCCTCGACCTTCTCCTGCCACTCCTTGACGGCCTTCTTGTGCTGCTTCTTGCCGTGGCGGCGGTCGCTCCACCACTGGCCGATCATGATCACGGGCGTCATGAGGGCGACGAGCAGGTAGTACGGCTGCTTGAGCGCGATGGCCAGGGTCACCCCGAGCACGGCGGGCAGGAGCGCCGCCAGCAGTTGCAGCCGCATGCCCTCGTTCCTGGACGGCTCCTTGGGCCGGACGAACGCGCGCTCTGGCTCGGGCCTGCGCAGCCGGGGCGGGCGGTTGTAGGCGACGCCGCCCTCGCCGCGCGGGGCCAGGTGCGCGTCCTTCGGCTCGATCGAGGTCAGCACGAACACCGAGGAGCCGCAGGTCAGCACGGCCTGGTCAGGCCATTCGACCGGCTCGGTGAGCGGGCGGCCGTCGAGCTCGGGGATCTCGCCGTAGCCGGCCGCGAACTCGGCCGCCTCGCGCTCGGCCGTGCGCGCGGTGAGCTCGGCGACCTCGTCGGCCCAGCGTCCCTTGAGCTTGAGTCTGGGGGCCTCTCCCGGCGGCAGCCAGGTCCGCTCGACGGTGATCGCCTCGGGCGTCACGCGTACGGTGACCGCCTCGGGGGCCAGCGCCGGGTCACCGGCGGCGATGGCGCACATCGGGTCGGAGCCGATCACGTGCACGCCGAGCCCGAGCCGGTGCACGGCCCCTGCGGCGGGCCCGCCCACGACCCGTACCTCGGCCACCCCGCCTGGCTCCGCGACGAGGGTCGCGCGGGCGAGCTGGGGGTCGAGCGTGACCTTGTCGCCGTCGCGCAGCACGGCGGCGACCGGCGCTCCTGGATCGAGCGTCCTGCCGTCGCGCCACAGCGCGGGCGGCCCCATGTCGGAGCGCTCGGGCCGGCGCGGCTGGGGCACGTAGGCGCCGCCCTGGGCCATCCCGTACGGCGCCCGGTTCTTGGGCAGGCGGACCACCGTCGCCAGCGGCGCCTGGTCGCCCAGCGCCGCGCTCAGCTCCGCCACTGTGGCGCCGTCGTCGCCATCGATGACGACGTCACGGTCGCCGTGCCCGCCGATGACGGTGAGCATGATCCGCATGGTGCCGTCTCCTCGGTCGACTTCGGGCGCCAAATTATCGTCCGGAACGTGGTCTGGCGCGCCGGTTGACGGCAATGGCATGGGGAATCGCCGCCGGAGTGGATTTAGTGCTGGATGTCGGCACAAAAGCCGAAATGTGTGTGAATGAAGTGACGGATGTGATTGATGTGGTGGTTAACCGGAAATAGCGGGATTCGTCAACTCGATAGAAACAACAGGCATCGATGAATTCGGCTTGACATCATGTCACCTGCGAAACGAGCATGGGTCCGCGAATTCCGCCAACACCGCCGTGGTGATCCCCACATAATGGCGTGAATTCCGCAATTCACCCCCGGGAGCCCCCCACCCATGAGGACCAGTGAAAAGCCTGCCGCCAACGCGGCGGGGTTGTCCGGCCCGGCCTCGCGCAAGCTCCCCGTTCCACCCAGGGAACGCAAGCCGGCGCTGGCGGCGCTGGCCGTCCTGCTCATCCTCGGCGGCGCGCTGGCCACGACCCTGCTCGTCCTGCGCAGCGGCGACCGCGTCTCCGCCATCCGCGTCACGCAGCAGATCGGCGCGGGCCAGAAGTTCACCCCGCAGGCGATCGAGGAAGTGAAGATCGCCGACACGGGCATCGCCTTCGTCTCATGGACACAACGCGACAAGGTGCTCGACAGCTTCGCGGCCGTCACCCTCCTGCCCGGCACCCTGCTGACCAACGAGATGGGCGTGCGCGCCAGCAGCGAACTCAGGGAAGGAAAGGCCACCGTCGGGCTGGCCCTGAAACCCGGGCAAATTCCGGCCGGAGTGCAGGCGGGCGACCGCGTACAGGTGATATTCGTACCGGCGCGGTCGAGTCAGGGAGAAAGCCGCGTGCTCGCCGCGAGCGCCCTCGTCTTCAGCGTCGGCGACAGGTCGAGAACCGGAAATTCCGGTCAGATCACCGTGGTCGTGGAAGCGCCCGCAGCGCCCGAGATCGTGGCCGCCGCCTCCGCGGGAGAGGTCGCCGTGGCCGAGCTTCCGGGGGCACGCTGACGTGGCGCTGATCGTACTGGCGGCCGACAAGGGCGCGCCGGGGGTGACCACCGCCGCCACGGCCCTGGCAGCGGTGTGGCCGCGGCCCGTGCTGCTCGCCGAATGCGACCCCGCGGGCGGCGACCTCGCCTACCGGCTGCCCGCCGCCGACGGCGGCGTGCTCAACCCCGGCAGAGGGCTGCTCACGCTGGGCGCGACCGCCCGCCGCGGGCTTGAGGCGGCGCAGATCCACCAGCACACCCAGAAGATCATCGGCGGGCTCGACGTGCTCGTCGGGCTCACCCACGGCGAGCAGGCGGCCGGGCTCGCCTGGATGTGGGGCGCGCTCGGCCGGGCGCTGGCCGCCATGCCCAACGCCGACGTGATCGCCGACTGCGGCAGGCTCGGCGCGCATCCGCAGCTCGGCGACCTGATGGCCGAGTCCGAGCAGGTCGTGCTGCTCACCAGGGCCACCCTCGACCACGTGGCCCACCTGCGCGAGCGGCTGCAGGTCAGCAAGGCCCACGGCGTCGTCGTGATCGCCGACCCGCGCAACTACCGGGGCTCGATCGAGGACGTACGCAGGATCGTCGGCCACAGCGTGCAGTTCGTGCACGGCCTGGCCTACGACCCCAAGGGCGCCGAGCTGCTGCGCGGCCAGTGGGGCGGCCGGCTCGACCGCTCGCTGCTCATCCGTACGGCCAGAGACCTCGCGGGGAGGCTGGTGAGTCACCGATGATCGACCACTCCCTCGTCAAGCGCTTCCGCCAGGAGGTCGGCGACCGGCTGGCCCACCAGCGCCGGCTCGACCAGGCCAACGGCCTGCCCCCGATGAGCGGCGAGGACGAGCGTCAGTTCGCCCGCGCGCTCATCTCCCAGGTGCTGGAGGAGCACGCCCGCAGTGAGATCGGGCTCGGCCGCACCCCGCCCACCGTCGAGGAGGAGGAGGCGCTCGCGGCCGGCATCCACGCGGCGCTGTTCGGGGTGGGGCGGCTGCAGCCGCTGCTCGACGACACCCAGGTCGAGAACATCGACATCAACGGCTGCGACAAGGTGTTCGTCAGCTACGCCGACGGCCAGGAGCTGACCCACGACCCGGTCGCCGAATCCGACGACGAACTGATCGAGCTGATCCAGATCCTGGCGGCCTACTCCGGGCTGTCGAGCCGGCCGTTCGACACCGCCAACCCCCAGCTCGACCTGCGCCTGCCCGACGGCTCCCGGCTGAGCGCGGTCATGGACGTCACGGTCAGGCCGGCCGTGTCGATCCGGCGGGCCCGCCTGGGCAAGGTCTTCATGTCCGACCTCGTGGGCAACGGCACGATCGGCCCCGACGTCGGGCGCTTCCTGTCGGCCGCCGTCGCCGCCCGCAAGAACCTCATGATCGCCGGGTCCACCAACGCCGGCAAGACCACCCTGCTGCGCGCCCTGGCCAACGAGATCCCGCCCGGCGAACGCCTCATCACCGTCGAACGCGCCCTTGAGCTGGGCCTCGACCAGTTCCCCGAGCTCCATCCCAACATGGTCGCCTTCGAGCAGCGCCTGCCCAACTCCGAGGGCCAGGGCGAGATCTCCATGGCCGAGCTCGTCCGGCGCTCGCTGCGGATGAACCCCAGCCGCGTCATCGTCGGCGAGGTGCTCGGCGACGAGATCGTCACCATGCTCAACGCGATGACCCAGGGCAACGACGGCTCCCTGTCGACCATCCACGCCAACTCCAGCATGGAGGTCTTCAACCGCATCTCCACCTACGCGCTGCAGGCCCGCGAGCGGCTGCCGATCGACGCCACCCACATGCTCATCGCCGGCGCCATCGACTTCGTCGTCTTCATCGAGAAGCGCAACGACTACCACCTCGGCGGCAAGCTGCGCCGCTACGTCTCCAGCATCCGCGAGGTCAACGGCTGCGACGGCCGGGTGCTGTCGAGCGAGGTCTTCGCGCCGGGCCCCGACGGCTGCGCCGTCCCGCACGCCCCGCTCTCCTGCCTGGAAGAGCTCGCCGCCCACGGCTACAACCCCGGGGGCTGGTGACGCATGACCGCCGCTGTGCTCACGACCGCGGGCCTTCCTGGAGGTCGATGACGTATGCCGTTCACGTTCGACCCGCTCGCCCTGCTCGCGGGGGCGGCCGCCGGCGGCGGCCTGTTCCTGTTCTGTCTCGCCCTGTACGGCCTGCGCCCCCGCCCGACCAGGCCCAAGCGCCACCTGATCAAGGTGCTGACCACCCGCGCCGCCGTGGCGGCGGTGGCCGCCACCCTGGTCCTGATCGTCACCGGCTGGCCGGTCGTCGCGGTGGGCACGGTGCTGCTCGTGTTCGCCTGGCGTGGGCTCGCCGGCGGCGCGGCAGAAGAGCGCACGGCCATGCAGCGCCTGGAGGGGCTGGCCGCCTGGACGGAGTCGCTGCGCGACACGATCGCCGGCGCCGCCGGCCTCGAACAGGCCATCCCGTCGTCCATCAGGGCCGCCGCCCCCACGCTCAGACCCCACCTGCGCGCCATGATCGACCGGCTGCACACCAGGATGGCGCTGCCCGAGGCGCTCGGCCGCTTCGCCGACGAGCTCGACGACCCCTCGGCCGACCTCGTCGTGGCCGCGCTCATCCTCAACTCCAAGCTGCGCGGCCCCGGCCTGCGCGACGTGCTCGGCGCGCTGGCCGTCTCCGCCCGCGAGGAGCTCGACATGCGCCGACGGGTCGAGGCCGAGCGCCGGGCCACCCGGCGCAGCGTGCAGATCGTGGTGATCACCGCGCTGGCCTTCGCCGGAATCCTCGTCGTCTTCAACCCCTCCTACGTCGCCGAGTACGAGGGCGTGCTGGGCCAGGCGGTCCTGGTCGTCGTGGCCGGGCTGTTCGGCGCCGGGTTCGCCTGGATGCGGCGGCTGGCCAGGTTCGACAAGCCCACGCGGCTGCTCATGGGAGGAGGCGGTGGCGATGGTTGAGGGCGCGCTGGCGGGAGCGGTGGCGGGGCTCGGCCTGTTCGTCCTGCTCAGGGCGCTCTTCCCGGCCCGTCCCGGGCTGGTGGCGCGGCTGCTCGCGCTCGACGCCGTACGCGAGGACGCGGGCGCGCCCCGCATCCAGCTCGTGCTGCCCGACGAGGAGGTCAGCGCGTTCCGCCGCGGCCTCGGCACCCGCCTGGCCCGTCTGTACGGCGCCCGCGGCTGGGAGGTCAGGTCGGCCAAGGCGGACCTGGCCCTGCTGGGCCGCTCGTTCGAGGCGTTCCTGGCCACCAAGGTGCTGCTGGCGGCCGGTGGCCTGCTCGTCTTCCCGCTGCTGCTCGCCTGGCTGGTGCTCATGGAGTGGGGTGCCTCCCTGACCGTGCCGTTCTGGGCCGCGATCGTGGCGGCGGCCGTCTTCTTCTTCCTGCCCGACCTGCAGATCAAGCGGGACGCGGCGGCCCGGCGGCGGGACTTCCGCCACGTCGTCGGGGCCTTCCTCGACCTCGTCTCCATGAACCTGGCCGGCGGGCGCGGCGTCCCCGAGGCCCTGATGATGGCGGTCTCGGTCAGCGGTGAGCAGCCCAACTGGGCGATGGGCCGCATCCGTGACGCGCTCGGCGGCGCCAGGATCGTCGGCATCACCCCGTGGCAGGCGCTCGGCCAGCTCGGCGAGGAGATCAACGTCGACGAGCTGCGCGACCTGTCCGCCGCGCTCGGCCTGGTCGCGGACGACGGCGCGAAGGTACGCGCCTCGCTGACCGCCAGGGCCGCCACGCTGCGCCGGCGCGAGCTGGCGGAGATCGAGGGCCGGGCCGGCGAGCGCTCCCAGTCGATGCTCGTCGCCCAGCTCCTGCTGTGCGCCGGTTTTGTGATCTTTCTCAGTTATCCCGCCGCTATGAAGATGTTGGGGGTCTGATGAACCATCCCTGGATCGTGTATTTCACCGCGTTCATGGGCGATCGTCTCCACCGTGCCAGGACCGCCCCCACCCGGGGCGCCTCCGCCGTCGAGTGGGTGATCATCACCGCGATCATCGCCGGCGTCGCGCTCGGCCTGGCCACGTTGATCGCCAACCTGGTCGAGCAGCAACAGGCGCAGATCCAGGAGAACTTCGGCGAAGGCGGTGGCGGCGGCGGTGGCGGCGAGCCGTGATCGTCCGCCCTCGGGACGAGCGTGGCGTGACGGTGATCGAGCTGGCCCTGCTCATGCCGGTCATCCTCGCGACCGCGCTGCTCATCGTGCAGGTCGCGCTCTGGTTCCATGCCCGCGAGGTCGCCGAGGCGGCGGCCCAGGAGGGCGCCAGGGTGGCCAGGTCGGCACCGTTCGACTCCGGCGCCTGGGAGGGCGCGGCCACCGCGAAGGCCACCGAGATCGTCCGGACGATCGGTCCCCGGCTGCTGCGCGAGGCCACGGCGACGACCTCGGAGAAGGAGCCCGACGAGCGCTTCGTCACGGTGACCGGCAGCGCCGTCCAGGTGATCCCGCTGCTGCCCGACCTCGCGTTCACGATCACCGCCACCGCGGGCGGCCCCGTCGAGTGCTTCAGGCCCGACAACGGCGGAGAGGACTGCGAGTGAACGAGCGGGGCTCGATGGCGGTGGAGACGGTCATGCTGGCCCCCGTCTTCCTGCTGTTCCTCATGTTCCTGGCCGGCGCCGGCGTGGTGGTGGAGTCGCAGGGACGGGTCAACGGGGCCGCCCGCGACGCCGCCCGCGCCGCTTCCGTGCAGCGCACCCAGGACGAGGCCGAGGGCGCCGCCGAGGCCATCACCACGAGCGTGCTCCAGGGGCGCTGCCAGTCCTCGGAGGTCTCGCTCGCCGAGTCCGAGTGGGAGCAGGGCGGCCAGGTGCACGCCGAGGTGACGTGCGAGCTCGACCTGGGCTTCCTCGGCTTCGGCGGCACCCAGCGGCTGACGGGGACCGCCGTGGTGCCGCTGGAGCAGTTCAGGAGGATCGAATGAGGCCCGGCGAGCGCGGGTCCATGTCGGTGTTCACCGTGCTGTTCTCGGTCGTGGTGTTCCTGCTGGCCGGACTGCTGGTGGACGGCGGTTCGGCGATCAACGCCCGGCTGCGCGCCGCCGACGTGGCCGAGCAGGCCGCGCGGGCCGGCGCCGACGAGCTCGACGTCGACCACCTCAGGCAGACCGGTCAGACCCGGCTGCTCGGCGAGGACCAGGTGTGCGCCAGGGCCGACGAGATCGTCACGGCCGTGGGCGGCGACGACGTGAGCCCGGGTGAGTGCTCCGTCGGCCAGGGCCAGGCACTGGTGACGGTCACCGTCTCGGTCCGGTGGGAGGCGTTCTTCCTCAGCGCCATCGGCCTGTCGGGCTCCGAGATGACGGGCGAGGCCACGGCCGCGCCGGAAGCGAGATAGACCGAATCCCGCCACTCGATGGAGGCGGGGACACATGAGCCACGACGCTTGACCGGAGAAGGGAGAGGCGATGCCGACGCGAGAGCCCGCGCGTTCCCACGGACGTCATGTGCCCGTGCCCGTGCGCGTCCCGGCCCGGCGCCGTGCCGGTGACGTGCTGGCCGGCCTCGGGGCGCTGGTCGTGCTGGTGGCGCTCGTGGGCGGCGTCCCGTACGCGCTGCTGACCTTCGTCGGGCCGCCGATCGCGCCCGAGCTGCTCGACATCGACGTGCTGACCAGCAACGTCGGCCCGAGCACGATCATCGCCGTCCTGGTGCTGCTGGTGTGGCTGGCCTGGTTCCAGCTGTTCGTGTGCGTGCTGGTCGAGGTGTATGCCGGCGTCCGCAGGGTCGGCATGCCCGCCCGGGTGCCGATGTCCGGCGGCATGCAGTTCCTCGCCAACAAGCTCGTGTCGGCCGTGCTGCTGCTGTTCACGGCGGGGGCGATGGTGGTGCCGCTGGCCAAGCTGGCGCCCACGCCCGCGGCTCCGCCGGTGACGGCGGTCGCGTACTCGGCGCCGCTGGTCGAGCAGACGCTGGAGACGCACAAGACCAAGAAGGTGTACGTGGTGCAGCCGCCGCACGGCCGGCACCACGAGAGCCTGTGGGAGATCGCGGAGAAGTGCCTGGGAGACGGCCGCCGCTATCCCGAAATTTACCGACTTAATCAGGTGAAAGAGCAGCCGGACGGCAGCCGCCTGCGCATGGCGGACCTGATCAGGCCCGGCTGGGTGCTCGACATGCCGGACGACGCCAGAAACGTGCACATCGTTCCCTCCGGCCAGCCGCGCGAGCAGACGCTGCGCGAGCACCCCGGCAGGGCGCAGGCCGAGACCAGGCCCGACACGCCGGAGCGCAGGACGCAGGACAGGACTGAGGGCAAACACCGCCAGCAGGACCAGCGGGAGGACCGCAAGGAGGCCGACCGCCAGGGGAGCACGCAGACCGAGCGCCAGGACGATCGCGGCCCGCAGACCATCATGCGGGAGGCCCAGGACGGCGACCTGACCGACTACCTGGCCGCCGCCTCGCTGGCCGCTGCCGGGCTGCTGCTCGTGCTGGCCAGGCGGCGGCGCGAGCAGCTCTGGCGGCGCGTGTTCGGCCGCAGGATCGTCCGCCCGCGCGACGACGCCGCGCAGGCCGAGGTCGCGCTGCGGCTCGGCGGCGACGCGCCGGGCGCCCGCGTCCTCGATGTCGGGCTGCGCGTGCTCGGCGCCGAACTGGCCGCCCAGCGCCGCACCCCGCCCACCGTGTACGGGGCCCACCTGTCGGCCCGCACGCTCGACCTGTGGATCCACCCGGCGGACGACGACCCGCCCGCCCCGTGGACGGCGGCCGACGGCGGCCAGGTCTGGCGGCTGCCCGCCCACGAGGGCCGCCTGCTGCCGGAGGGCGGGCCTGGACAGGGCGGTGCGCCGTACCCCGGGCTGGTCTCCATCGGCACCGACGACGGCGGCCGGGTGCTGATCGACCTGGAGGCCGCGCAGGGCCTGATCAACGTGCGCGGCGCGCACACCACCGCGGCGCTGGCCGCGCTCGCCGTCGAGCTGGCCACCAACCGCTGGTCCGACCGCATGCGCATCACGCTCGTCGGCTTCGGCGAGGAGCTGACCGCCATCGCACCCGGCCGGATCAGGGCCGTCGGCGGCCTGGCCGAGGTGCTGCCCGAGCTGGAGGCGAGCGCGGCCCCGCGCATGGAGGTGCTGACCGGCCGCATCACCGGCAGCCCGCGCAGCGCCCACTACCTGCTGTCCGCGGTCGCCCCCACGCACGAGGAGGCCCGCCGCCTGGCGCTGCTGGCCCGCCGCGACACCGCCGGCTACGTGCTGGCGGGCGAGGTCCCGCACGCGACCTGGACCCTGGAGATCGACGAGGACGGCCGGGCCAGGCTCGCCGAGCTGGGCTTCGAGGTGGAGGCCCAGCTCCTGCCCCGCCGCCACTACCGCGCGCTGATCGACCTGTTCCGCACGGCCGACCGCCTCGACGGCGAGCTCATGTCCGAGCCGGAGCCGCTGGAAGGGCTGCACCCGCCCGCCGTCGAGATCAGGATCCTCGGCCCCGTCGAGATCACCGGCCTGCCCCCGCTGGAGGAGGGCCGGATGGCGCTGGCGACCGAGCTGCTGGTCTACCTGGCGACCCACGTCGGGGGCGTGCATCCCGTGGTGCTCGGCGGCGTGCTGTGGCCGCGCGGCGTCCAGGACATGGTCAGGGACGCCACCATCGCCAGGGTCGCCCAGTGGCTGGGCCCCGAGAACCTGCTGACCGACGAAGCGGGCCGGCTGCGGCTGGGGCCCGACGTACGGACGGACTGGGCGTTGTTCCGCGAGCTGGTCCGCCGTTCCCACGGCGACCCCACGGCCAGGGCCGTGCTGTTGGAGAAGGCACTCGGCCTGGTCCGCGGCCCGCTGCTGGCCGGCCGCAGGTCCGGCGGATACACCTGGCTGGCGGCCGACGACCTGGAGTACGACGTGAGCGCAGCCGTGGCCGACGCCGCCCACCAGCTCTGCGAGATCCGGATCGCGGGCGGCCAGCCGGACGCGGCGGTCGCGGCCGTGCGCGCGGCGCTGCTGCTGGCGGCCGACGACGAGGGCCTCTGGCGCGACCTGCTGCGGGCCACCCACGCCACCGAGGACGTCGTCCGGCTGCGCGCCGTCGTCGAGGGGCTGACCAGGCGGGCGGCCTCGCACCCGTACGGGGGCGGGATGGCCCCCGAGACCGAGGCGTTGATCGAGGAACTGCTGCCTTCGTGGCGCATCCATGTGGTGAGGGAGTCGTCGGCATGAGACGTACGGCGATCGTGCCGGTCCTGGCACTGAACCTGCTGCTGGTGGCCGGCTGCGGGCCGGCCGAGCGGCCGTACCAGCCGGGGGAGGGCGCCGCCTCCGCGCCCCCTTCTACTACGGCCGCGGCGGAGCCGGAACCTGCGGAGAGCGAGACCCCGGGAGCGGGCACGGTCTCGATCGGCGGCGGCAAACTCAAGGTCACCATCGACTGGCCCGCCAAGCGGGATCCGCTGATCCAGCTCATGGCCGACTACCACCTCGCCACCAGGAAGGCGATCGCCTCCGGAAACGATCGATACCTACAGGATCTGGATCTCGAACTCACCGGGGCCCGCGAAGCGTACGACTGGGTGTCTCAGTACACCGAACAGGACAAGAGCATGAAAGGCACGTCCCGCCTCTACAACCTGCGTGTCGCCGCGAAGCTGGACAAGGGCGCGCAGGTCAACGCCTGTGTGGACGATCGGGGCGCGCGCGTGGTCCACACGCGTACCGGCAAGGCGGTCGTGCCCCAGCCCGACTGGATCCGCCGGCCCCACCTCCATGCCATCCTCGTCCACCGGAGCGACGACGGTGTCTGGCGGATCAGGACATTTCGCTACAGCTATAAGGGGTGCCCCGTATGAAGGTCCTGATCGCGATGGTCGCCGCGGGCACGATGATGCTCGGCGCGCCCCCGGAACAGCCGAGCGGTGAGACCTTCATCGACAACGGCAAGACGAAGGGGATCGTGCTCAACCACTCCGACGTCATCGTCTCCGGCAACGGGGCCCGCGGCGGCAAGTCCGACGGTTACGTGCTCAAACGCCCCTGCTGGTACGAGCCCCGCACGAACGCGGCCGACATGCTCAAGACGCAGGAGAGCCTGCGGGCGTACTGGTTCCGCCACACCAAGAACCCGACCGAGGAGAAGTTCAAGGAGTTCCTCAAGCAGTTCCAGGACAAGATCGGCAAGGAGGGGCGCTGGTGGGGGCCGGCGTACGACGCCTCCGACCCCAAGGGTGAGGCCTGCTTCTCCGCCCTCGACCCCTTCGTCTTCGTACCGCCCGGCCAGACGCCGCCGTCCGGCATCACCATCCAGGAGCTGGCCGAGATCGCCAGAGCCGCGCTGACCGTGCCCGAGCCCACCGTCAAGCTCAACCCCGACGCCAAGAGCTACGTGAACCTGCCGACCTGGGTGTGGCTCGACGGCATCGGCGAGACCCGCCGCTCGGTGACCGCGACCATCCCCGGCGTCATGAGCGTGACCGTGACGGCCGCGCTGGAGGACGTCAAGATCGACCCCGGCACCACGAAGGACCGCGCCGAGGTGCACGAGGAGGGCTGCGGGGCGGCGGGCAAGCCGTACGTCAAGGGCGGCACGTTCGCGTGCGGGGTGCGTTACCTGCGCTCCTCCATCGACCAGCCGCGCGAGCAGTACACGCTGACCGTCACGACGGTGTGGCCGGTGACGGTCGAGGGCAACGTGGTGCCGTTCCAATTCGCGCCGGTGCAGTTGGACACGACGCGGGACGTACCGGTCGGCGAGATCCAGAGCAACGTCACCCCACCGGCGAGTTAGGTCAGGACGGAGGCGAGCGGGGCCAGCTCCGGCTGCTCCGCCGCCTCGGCCAGCACCTCCTTCAGCACGGCGTCGTGCGTCGGCCCGGCCAGCGCCAGCAGTTCCCGCCCGGCCGGCGTGACCTCCGAGTAGATCCCGCGCCGATCGTCCCGGCACAGATAGCGGCGCAGCAGCCCCCGGTTCTCCAGCCGGGTCACCAGCCGCGTGGTGGCGCTCTGGCTCAGCACGACGGCCCTGGCGAGCTGCTGCATGCGCATGTGCCACCCGTCCTGCCTGGCCAGCACGTCGAGCACGGTGTACTCGCTGACGCTCAGCCCGTGCTCCTTCTGCAGCGCCTTCTCCAGCCGCTCCTCGATCTTCCCGTGCAGCGCGGCGAGGGTGCGCCAGCCCTGGGCGCGCGCTTCGGCGGCATCATCGGCAATGGCCATGTCGCGGGCTCCGTCCCCTATGGTTCTGCGCTCGCCTAGTGGGCGTCCGCAAATAATGCCCACGCCCACTAACGTCGCTTGCCGAAAAGTCTATGCCTCCCACCCCGCCCACCTCCGCACCCATCGGCCTTCGGCATGGGCACGACGACACGTTCACCCACGACGAGGCCGGCACGACAGAACATCGCACCGGCCGTCTACGCCAGAGGGGGTCAGCTGAGCACTTCGTCGATGCTGGTGGCGGTGAGTGCCCTGTCGAGCCAGGTGTCCAGGATGGCCGTGTCGGTGCAGGCGAGGATGTGTTCGCGGGCTTCGTCGGTGACGGGGATGCCGCGCTTGTCCAGCACCTTGAGGATCACGTTCGCCTCTCCCTCCGCTCGTGCCACCGCCTCTGCCCGCGCCTGACAGCGCTCCACCCACTCGCGGACGAGCGGGAGGTGCATGAGGTCGTCGACGGTTACGGCCATGTTCGTCCTTGTACAGGTTCAGGTCAGCTGAGCAGTTCGTCGATGTTGCTGACGACGGCGGATTTCTTGAGGCGGCTCTCCAGCATGGAGATGCTGGTACGGGCGAGGATGCGTTCGCGGGCTTCCCCTGAGGCAGGAATGCCTCGCGCGTCCAGAACGATGAGAATGGCCCTCGTCAGGCCCTCCATCCTGCCGACCCTTCTGCCGAACCCCTGGCCGACCTCCCTACCCAGTGCCAGGCACTCCGCCTTGCCGATCGTCGTGCCCGCCGCTTCGCCGTCTGCCGTCGGCTCGCCGCTGGTCGAGACGGGCGCGAGGTCGTCGGCGCATATGGCCGCCACCAGTTGCTGCCAGAGGTCCTCCGCATCCGGCTGAGGAAGATGCGTGAATACCAGATCAGCGTAGTTCGGCCGTTCTCTCGGCTGCTCAGCCGTGGCCTCGATGGGTGTGCGATGCACCTTGCTCTCCTTCGGGAATCGCCGTCCCGAACATATTACCGAGAGCTGCCATTAGATTACTTTGGGTTGGCAATTCCTCCTGATTCGTGGGTAAGGAGCCACTCTTTTACCGGTACGCCGTAGTAATAGCCGCCGTACCCCCCGCTGCTGGGCAGGACGCGGTGGCAGGGGACGAAGGGGGCGATCAGGTTCTGGGAGCAGGCCGAGCCCGCCGCTCTGGCGGCCGTCTTCGGCAGGCCGGCTCGTTCGGCCAGTTCGCCGTACGAGACCGTCGTGCCCGGCTTGACCTCGCGCAACGCCGCGTGCAGGCGGCGGCGGGTCGGGGTGCCGGGCTGGGAGACCGGGACGGCGTCCAGGGCGGTCAGGTCTCCCGCCAGGTACGCGCGTACGGCCTCCGAGGCGGGTCCGAGGTCGTCCACGACCTCCAAGCCCTCCGCCTGGAGCTCAGGGGTGAGGCGGCCGAACATCTGCTCGGGGTCGGCGGTGAAGCCGGCCGCGACCAGCACACCCTCGCGGGACAGCAGGGCCAGCGGCCCCGCCGGCGTCGGTACGAGCTGGGCAGCGATCATGAGGAGCTCCAGAGATGCAGGGCGGCGTACGCGCGCCACGGGCGCCACCGTTCGATGTGGTCGTGCGGGATGCCCAGGGCGGCCATGCGCTTGACGAGCACCAGGTCTCCCGTGGGCCACGCGTCGGGGTCGCGCAGCGCGCGGAGCGCGATGTAGCCGGCCGTCCACGGGCCGATGCCGCGCACCTCCAGCAGCCCCGCCACCGCCTCCGCCGGGTCCTGGCCGCCGTCCAGGTCGATCCGGCCCTCGGTGAGGTGGGCGGACAGCTCCTTGAGCGTGGCGATCCTGCGGTTGGTCAGGCCGAGCCCGGTCAGGTCGGTCTCCATGAGGTGGGTGGGAGCGGGGAAGAGCCCGCCGGGTGCGGCGGCGCGGGCGACGATGCGGCCGAGCAGCGTACGGGCGCCGGCCACCGAGATCTGCTGGCCGACGACCGCGCGTACGGCCAGCTCGAACCCGTCGAACGTACCCGGCACCCGCAGCCCGGGCCGCGCCGCGACCAGCGGGGCGAGCGAGGTCTGGCCGAGCACCTCCGAGATCGCCTCGGGATCGGCGTCCAGGTCGAGCAGCCGGCGGCAGCGGGCCACGACGCGGGCGAGCAGCCGGGTGTCCTCGACCGCCACGTCCAGGGCGATGTGGTCCGGCCGGGGACTGAGGGTGATCGTCCCGCCTGGTACGGCCCTGGTGTACGACTTCGGCTCCGCCACCTCAAGTCCGGGAATCGCCCGGGAGGCCAGGAACGCGAAGATCCCGTCCACGTCGTACGGCTCCCGCCGGTTCAGCCGCAGCCGGAGCGTGACGGGCCCGGCCGGCAGTGCCGCAGGACCGGGGGATTCTGCTGTGGCGGCCTCAGGAAGGCTCTCCGAGGCTCGGATGGGCAGGTCGGCCACCAATGGGTGGGCGCGTGGTGTGGCGGCCGTGGGGATGTTTCCGGCTGTCCGCGAGCCGGTCGTGCTGTCGGCTGTGCGCGAGCCGGTCGTGCTGCCGGTCGTCCGGGAGGCGGCCGTGCTTCCGGTTGTCCGGAGTCCGGCTGTGCTTCTGGCCGTCCGGGGGCCCGACGTGGCGCGCAGTTCGCTGGGCGTGAAGCCGTACGTTTCCCGCATCGTCGCGTTGAACTGCCGTACGCTGCCGAACCCCGCCGCGAACGCCACCTCCGTCACCGGCAGTGCCGTCTCCGTCAGGAGCTGCTTGGCCAGCAGCAGCCGCTTCGTGCGCGCCACCGCCAGCGGCCCGACGCCCAGCTCGGCCACGAACAGCCGGTGCAGGTGGCGTTCGGTGATGTGCAGCCGCCTGGCCAGCCCGGCGATGCCCTGCTCGTCGGCGTCGCCGTCGTCGATGAGGCGCAGCGCCCGTCCGATGAGGTCGCCGCGCAGGTCCCAGCCGGGGTCACCGGGCGACAGCTCGGGGCGGCAGCGCTTGCACGGGCGGAACCCGGCCGCCTCGGCGGAGGCCGCGTGCCGGTAGAAGCGCACGTTACGGGACGCGGGCGTACGGGCGGGGCAGATCGGGCGGCAGTAGATACGGGTGGTCGTCACCGCGGTGTAGAAACGACCGTCGAACCGGGAGTCCCTGGCGGAGACGGCCCGGTAACAGGAGTCGAAGTCGAGCTCTGTGGGCGACATGTTTCCGACAGTATGCGCTTCCCGGAGGTACCGACTGGCGGAAATCGGACGTCACCGCCCAGACCTTGGAACCCCGGACGACGCCCGGCTCAGCCCCGCCGACGACAGCCGGTCCAGGGCCGCACGACGGCCGGCTCAGGGTCGCACGACGGCCGGCTCAGGAGGCGCCACGACGGCCGGGCTCAGGGCCGCCCGACCCTGGCCGGGCGCCGTGGGTCACGGCGCCGGCCGCACGTCGCGGGTCACTTCGACGAGACCCCCACCCCCAGGTCGAACTCCCGGTAGACCCGAGCCCAGAACCCGTCACGCAGCCACACCCGGGCCTCGGGATAGGGCCGCAGCGAGTGCCCCAGCTCCTTCTCGGCCTCGATCAGCAGCTCGGTGTCGATGACGGTCGGCAGGATCGGGCCGGGCAGCAGGTCGCGGATGTTGTCGCGGCCACGGGTGAGGATCCACTTCTGGGCCACGTGCTCGCCCACGTCCTCGACGCGCGGCCGGCTGGGCCCGAGCTTGGCGACCTGGCCGGGTTTGGCGTGCGGCTTGACGGGCGCGCGGCCGGCGAAGACCTGGGCGGGCGAGGGCGCGGCGGCGGGTGGGGTGACGGGGACGGGCTGCGGCGCACGGCTGAAAAAGGGCCTTAGGAAATCAGCGGAGATCACTTCGACGGTGTCGGACTCCCACACGAGGCGTTCGGCCTGGTTGGTGCCGTAAGGAGGTTCGACGCCCCAAAGATGGATGCGCACGCCGTACGCCTGCGCCGCCTCGACCGCCGGAACCATGTCCTCATCGCCCGCCAGCAGGATCGTGTCGGTGACCGCGTGGTGCCTGGCCAGCGCCTCCAGATCGCTCCTGATCTGCGCGTCCACGCCTTTCTGCTGGCCACGGGCGTTCAGGTTGCCGAGGCGCACCTTGACCCAGGGAAGCTGGGCGATCACCCGCTGGTCGACGGTCGGCACTCGGTCACGGGCGGCGTCATACCAATAGATCCGCAGAAGTTCGCCAGATATACGTTCCTCTGCATGTTTCTGTAGACTCTGGATGAGCTCATCGGCGGCCACCCGATATTCCTTGCGTTCCTTCGCACCGAGCAGCACTTCACCCGCCGCCGCGTAGAGATAACCGACATCCACTAGGACGGCGTACTTGGCTGCCACAGGATGCGGCATGAGGTCTGGGATGGCCATGTCGTCCTCCAGGCCGCGGTGTTAGTTGATCGGCTGACTATATACGCCTACTTTCTCTAGATAGTCCCAACTCCCGGGGAACTTGACACCCGATTCGCAGGATCTATCTAGGGTAGAGCGCTCATCCGCCATGCCGACTTCCCTGGCACGACAGGCTTACGCATACCTCTAGCCGGGTTTCGCCACGTATGTCTTCGGGGGGTGGCGGGAGGCTCGGGCGCGGCGGGTCTCGTCGCGAGGACGGCGATCAGTGCGGCGATCTCCTCGGGCGTGGCGTCGCCGCGGACAATGCGCAGATGTGGCGTCACAGCGGGATGTTCCCATGCTTCTTGGGGGGCAGCGTGGCCCGCTTGTTCCGTAGCGCGCGCAGCGCCCTGACCACCTGGGGCCGGGTCTCGGACGGCCGGATCACCGCGTCCACGTAGCCGCGCTCCGCCGCGATGTACGGATTCGCCAGCGTGTCCTCGTACTCGGTGACGAGTCTTGCCCGCTCGGCGTCGGGGTCGTCGGAGGCGGCCAGTTCGCGCCGGTAGAGGATGTTGACCGCGCCCTGCGCGCCCATGACCGCGATCTGCGCGGTGGGCCAGGCCAGGTTGACGTCCGCGCCGAGGTGCTTGGAGCCCATGACGTCGTACGCGCCGCCGTACGCCTTACGAGTGATCACGGTGATCAACGGGACGGTGGCCTCGGCGTACGCGTAAAGGATCTTGGCCCCGCGACGGATGATTCCGTTCCATTCCTGATCGGTGCCCGGCAGGAAACCCGGAACATCGACAAAAGTCAGGATTGGAATATTAAACGCATCACATGTTCGAATAAATCTGGCAGCCTTCTCGGATGCGTTGATATCCAGACATCCGGCGAAATGCATGGGCTGGTTGGCCACGACCCCCACCGGCTGGCCGTCCACCCGGCCGTACCCGACCACGATGTTCGGCGCGAACAGGGCGTGGACCTCCAGGAACTCCCCGTCGTCCAGCACGTGCTCGATCACCTGGTGCATGTCGTACGGCTGGTTGGCCGAGTCGGGGATCACCTCGTCGAGCTCGGGATCCGGCTCCAGATCCGCCGCCGCCTCGAACACCGGCGCCTCGTCCAGGTTGTTCGACGGCAGGTACGACAGCAGCGCCTTGACGTAGTCGAGCGCGTCCTGCTCGTCGGTGGCCTGGTAGTGGGCCACGCCCGACTTGGTGTTGTGCGCGTGCGCGCCGCCGAGCTCCTCGAACGTGACCTCCTCGCCGGTCACCGTCTTGATCACGTCGGGCCCCGTGATGAACATGTGGGACGTCTGGTCCACCATCACCACGAAGTCGGTCAGCGCGGGGGAGTAGACGTGGCCGCCGGCCGCGGCGCCCATGATGAGCGAGATCTGCGGGATCACGCCCGAGGCGTGCACGTTGCGCTTGAAGATCTCCGCGTACAGGCCGAGCGCGACCACGCCCTCCTGGATGCGGGCGCCGCCGCCCTCGTTGATGCCGATGATCGGGCAGCCGGTCTTGATCGCCAGGTCGAGCACCTTGACGATCTTCTCGCCGTACACCTCGCCGAGCGAGCCGCCGAAGACCGTGACGTCCTGGGAGAAGACGCACACCTGACGGCCGTCGATCGTGCCGTGCCCGGTGATGACGCCGTCGCCGTAGGGGCGCCGCCGTTCGAGCCCGAACATCGTGGAACGGTGCCTGGCGAACTCGTCGAACTCCACGAACGAGCCCTCGTCCAGCAGCGCCAGCACCCGCTCCCTGGCCGTCATCTTGCCCCGGGCGTGCTGCTTGTCCACCGCGGCCGCCGAGCCCGCGTGCACGGCCTCGTCGAGTCTGCGTTCGAGGTCGGCGATCTTCCCTGCGGTGGTGTGGATATCCGGTTCTTCTGGCATCGCCTCGGCAGCGCTCATGCGCGCAAGGCTAGCCCCTCTGCCTAGAGTGGATCCATGACGGATGCCGTTCGCACCCATGGGCTGTTCAAGCGATACGGGCAGCAGATCGCCGTCGCGGAGGTGGACCTCGTCGTCCCCGCGGGCAGCTTCGCCGGGCTGGTCGGCCCCAACGGCGCGGGGAAGACGACCACGCTCAGCATGATCACCGGGCTGCTCCGGCCCGACGGGGGCTCGGCCGAGGTCGACGGCTTCCACGTGTGGCGCGACCCGGTCGAGGTCAAGGCCCGCATCGGCGTGCTGCCCGAGGGGCTGCGGCTGTTCGAACGGCTGTCGGGCCGCGAGCTGCTGCTCTACAACGGCAGGCTGCGCGGCATCCCCAAGGCCGAGGTCGAGCGGCGCGCGGGCGAACTGCTCGCCGTGATGGACCTGGCCGGCGCCGCCGACAAGCTCGTCATCGACTACTCCACCGGCATGCGCAAGAAGATCGGCCTGGCCGCCGCGCTGCTGCACAACCCGTCCGTGCTCTTCCTCGACGAGCCGTTCGAGGGCGTCGACCCCGTCAGCGCCAACACGCTGACGGAGGTGCTGCGGCGCTTCACCGCCTCCGGCTCCACCGTCATCTTCTCCAGCCACGTCATGGATCTGGTCGAGCGGCTGTGCGACTGGGTGTCGGTGATGAGCGCGGGCCAGATCGTGGCGCAGGGCCCGTTAGCGGACGTACGCGGCGGGCGCAGCCTCAACCAGGCGTTCCTTGAGCTGGTCGGCGGCTCGCCCCAAGACGGCGAGACGGGCCTGACCTGGCTCGGCGCCAAGCCGCAGGCATGAGCGGCCCGCGACGGGAGGCGGCACGATGACCACGGTGACGCTCTTCGCCCGGCTCAAGCTGCGCCTGCTGGCCGGCAACCTGCGCGGAGACCTGCAGCGCAAGCTCGGCTTCATCTTCACCCTCGTGGCCGCGACCTTCCTGGCCGCGCTCGGCTTCTTCCTCATGAGCCTGCTGCGCTTCGCGCCGCCCGACATCTCCTCCTCGCTGACCATCGTCGCCTTCACGGCCTTCCTCGTCGGCTGGATGATCGTGCCGCTGCTCGTGTTCGGCCTGGACGACACGCTCGACCCGGCGAAGCTGGCGCTGTTCCCGCTGCGTACGGGCCGGATGGCGGTCGGCATGTTCACCGCGTCCGTCACCGGCGTGTGGCCGGCGGCCATGCTGATCGTCACGTTCGGCGCCCTGGTGGGGCTGGCGTCGAGCGCCGGTGGCTGGCTGCTCGGGGTGCCGGCCGTGCTGGTGCAGTTCGCGCTCTGCGTGGTGGCGTCCCGGCTGATCACCACGTCGCTGTCGAGCGCGCTGCGCACCCGGCGCGGCCGTGACGTGCTGGCCGTGGCCGCGCTGCTCTTCGTGGTGCTCTCGCAACTGCCCAACCTGGTGATGAACGCCGGGTTCGGCGACCCGGCGGCCATGCTGCACCGGATGGCGGACGTGCTGCGGTGGACCCCGTCCGGGATGATGGCCCACGCCATCGCGGACGGCGGCCTCGTGGGCCTGGCCGAGATCGTGTTCGTGGCGCTGCTCGTGGCCGTGCTGGCCTGGCTGTGGATCAAGGCGCTGAACCGGGCGCTGGTCACGCCCGACGCCTCCACCCAGGCCGCCTCCGTACGCAGGGAGCTGGGCCTGATCGACCGGATCCTGCCGGACGGGCCGCTGGCGGCGGTGGTGACGAAGGAGCTGAAGTACATCAGGCGCGAGCCCCGCTCCCGCGTGGGCTGGTTCAGCGCCGCGGTGGTCACGGTCGTGCTGGCCTTCTCGATGCGGAACCTCGGGGCCGGGGCCGGGCTGCCCGTCCTCCTGACGTCCGCGGGCGCGCTGATGATCGCGTTGCAGGCGGGCAACATCTTCGGCATCGACGGCCGCTCCCTGTGGATGAACGCCGTCGTCTTCGGCAGCGAGCGTGGCCTGATCACCGACCTGGCCGGGCGGCACCTGGCCAACGCACTGCTCGCCGTGCCGCTGCTGACCGTGATGGGCGTGGCCGCCGGGCTGCTCACCGGCAATCCCGGCTCGATCGTGCCGGCGGTGATGGCCGGGTGGGGCGCGCTCGGGATCGGGCTCGGAGTCGGCTCCGTGACGAGCGTGGTGCTCCCGTACACGCTGCCCGAGCGGATGAACGCCTTCAGCGGCGCCGCGCCGGGCCAGGGTGGCGTGGCCGCCGCCTCCGCGCTGGGGGCCACGGCCGGTATCGCGCTGCTGACGCTGCCGTTCGTGGTGCCGCTGCTGTTCGGGCTCTACTGGGTGTGCGTGGTGGCGCCGTTCTACGGCCTGCTGGCCGAGACAATGGGCCGCCGCCTGGCCGCCAAGATCGGCTTCCCCCGTACGCCCGAGCTGCTCGCGGCCATCTCGAAGCCCACCTGACCAGTGGTCTAGTCCAATACCTGAGACCGGTCTACGGCGCCGAGAAGCGACTGGATACCCTTCGAAACATGATTGACCAGGGGCTCGAGCGTCGCAGTGCCGCCGTAACCGAGATGCCGGACGAGCTACGCCACGATGTGCGGCTGCTCGGCAAACTGCTCGGCCAGGTGCTGGCCGAGCAGGGCGGCGACGACCTGCTGGCCGACGTCGAACGACTGCGCAAGGCCGTCATCGCCGCGCGCAGGGGTGAGATCTCGGCCGACGTGATCACCGAAATGGTCGCCGGATGGGAGATCGAGCGGGCCGTGGCCGTGGCCCGCGCGTTCACGTGCTACTTCCACCTGGCCAACCTCGCCGAGGAGCACTACCGCATCCGCACGCTGCGCGAACGGGACGCCGAGGGCAGGGTGCAGCGCGAGTCGCTCGCGCACGCCGTGCAGGAGCTGGGCCACGAGCGCGTCGAAGAGCTGCTGCAGGGCCTGGAGCTGCATCCGGTGCTCACGGCGCATCCCACGGAGGCGCGCAGGCGCGCCGTCGTCACCGCCATCCAGCGGATCAGCGGCCAGCTGACCGAGTACAACACCCCCGGACGCGGGGCCTCCGAGCGCGCCGAGAACAGGCGGCGCATGCTGGAGGAGATCGACCTGCTGTGGCGTACGGCCCAGCTCCGCTCGACCAAGCTGGACCCGCTCGACGAGGTCCGCACGGCGATGGCCGCCTTCGACGAGACGCTGTTCCGCATGGTGCCGCAGGTCTACCGCGCGCTGGACGCCGCGCTCGACGAGGGCACCGGCACCCGTCCGCCGCTGGCCAGGCCCTTCATCCGCTACGGGAGCTGGATCGGCGGCGACCGCGACGGCAACCCCAACGTCACCTCCAGGGTCACCCGCGAGACGATCCAGATCCAGTCCGAGCACGTGCTGACCGCCCTGGAGACGGCCTGCACCCGCATCGCCCGCACGCTCACCGCCTCCGCCCAGTTCGCGCCCAGCTCGTCCGAGCTGGCCGGGGCGCTGGCGGCGGCCGTGGACGCCCATCCCGACGTGGTCTCCGAGCTGGCCACCCGCTCGCCGCGCGAGCCGCACCGGCAGTGGCTGCTGTTCGTGGCCGCGCGCATCGCCGCGACCCGCCGCCGCGATCTCGACCTGGCCTACCGCTCGCCCGCCGAACTGCTGGCCGAGCTGCGGCTGGCCCAGGAGTCGCTGGCCGCGTCCGCGCCGCGGCAGGCGTACGGGGAGCTGCAGCACCTTATGTGGCAGGTGGAGACGTTCGGCTTCCACCTGGCCGAGCTGGAGGTGCGCCAGCACTCCCAGGTGCACGCGGCCGCCCTGGAGGAGCTGCGGGCCGGCGGCGAGCTGTCGGAGCGCACCGAGGAGGTCCTGGCCACGATCCGGGTGATCGGCTGGATCCAGGAGCGCTTCGGCGTCACGGCCTGCTCCCGCTACGTGGTCTCCTTCACCCGCTCGGCCGACGACATCGCGGCCGTCTACGAGCTGGCCCGGCGCGCCCTCGGCGAGCGGGCCCCGACGCTCGACGTGGTGCCGCTCTTCGAGTCGGGCCAGGACCTGGCCAATTCGCCGGCCGTGCTGACCGGCATGCTCGACATCCCCGAGATCCAGCGGCGCCTGGCCGACACCGGCCGGCGCATGGAGATCATGCTCGGCTACTCCGACTCGGCCAAGGAGCTCGGCCCGGCGGCGGCCACCCTGCGGCTGTACGAGGCGCAGGAGGAGCTGACCGCCTGGGCCGCCGAGCACGACGTCAAGCTGCGCATGTTCCACGGCAGGGGCGGCGCCCTGGGGCGGGGCGGCGGCCCGGCCAACCGCGCGGTACTCGCCCAGGCCCCCGGCTCGGTCGCCGGCCGGTTCAAGGTCACCGAGCAGGGCGAGGTCATCTTCGCCCGCTACGGTCACATCGCCATCGCCCGCAGGCACCTGGAGCAGGTGGCCAACGCCGTGTTGCTGGCCTCCTCGCCCACGGTCGGCGCCCGTACCGCGACGGCGGCTGAGCGTTTCCGCGGCCTGGCCGAGCGGGTGGCCGGGGCCTCGGAG
This sequence comes from Nonomuraea sp. NPDC048892, assembly GCF_040649735.1. NCBI lineage: Bacteria > Bacillati > Actinomycetota > Actinomycetes > Streptosporangiales > Streptosporangiaceae > Nonomuraea > Nonomuraea sp. NPDC048892. Next base: position 408,720 of record NZ_JBEZFZ010000005.1, read on the forward strand.
GAGGCGTACCGGGCGCTGACCGAGGCGCCTGGCTTCCCCGAGTGGTTCGGCCTGGTCAGCCCGCTGGAGGAGATCGGCACCCTGCGGCTCGGCTCCCGCCCGGCCCGCCGCGGCCTGGGCGCGCCCCGCTCCCTCGACGACCTGCGGGCCATCCCCTGGGTCTTCGCCTGGGCCCAGACCCGGGTCAACCTGCCCGGCTGGTACGGCCTGGGCACCGGCCTGGCCTCGGTCGGCTCGCTGGAGGAGCTGCGGGCGGCGTACGCGGAATGGCCGCTGTTCAACGTGATGCTGGACAACGCGGAGATGTCGCTGGCCAAGACCGACCGCTCGATCGCCAAGCGCTATCTGGCCCTGGGCGGCAGGGAGGACTTCGCCCGCCAGGTGCTGGAGGAGTACGACCGCACCCGCGACCTGGTGCTCAAGGTCACGGGCCACACCCGGCTGCTGGAGAACCGCAAGGTGCTCTCGCGGGCCGTCCAGCTCCGCGACCCGTACGTGGACGCGCTCTCGCACCTCCAGCTCCGGGCCCTGCGCGCGCTGCGGACCGAGGACCTGTCGGAGCGGGAGCGCGACCGCATGTCCACGCTCCTGCTCCTGTCGGTCAACGGGGTGGCGGCGGGGCTGCAGAACACCGGCTGACCCCGCAAGGGCGGCGGCCCGTGGCGCTCTCCGCCACGGGCCGCGCTCAGCGCACACTGCCGAAGAAGGCGATGACGTCGGAGGTCAGCGCCTCGGTGGCGGTGTGGGCGGTGTAGTGGCCGTGGGCCGGGGCGGGCAGGGTCTTCCAGGAGACGATGTTCGCGTGGTCGCGCTCGGCGAAGCGGCGGATCGACCTGAAGTCGCCCTCGGCCATGGCCAGCGCGGTCGGCGTGGTCGTGGGCTCCTTCGGCTGCTCGGCCCTGGCGTTCTCCCAGTACAGCCGCAGCGCCGAGCCGGCCGTGCCGGTGAACCAGTGGATGGCCGCGTTGAGGAGCACGAAGTCGTCGTCGAGGTCCTCGTCGAAGAGCTGGGCCAGCCAGCCCACGAGCCCGGCGGGGGAGTCGGCGATGGCGTGCGCGAGCGTCTGCGGCTGCTGTGACTGCAGCACGTTGAAGGCGCCCTTCTCCTTCCAGAACCAGTCGAGCACGGCCAGCCCGGCCTGGTCCTCCTCGCTCAGCTCCGCGAACTCGGCCGGGTCGCCCGACGGGAACGAGAACAGCTGGGTGACGTGCACGCCGACGACGCGCTCGGCGTCGATCCTGGCGACCTCGGGGGAGATCATCGAGCCGGCGTCGTTGCCGACCGCGCCGTAACGCTCGTAGCCGAGCCGCGCCATCAGCTCGGCCCACGCCCTGGCGATGCGCTGGTTGTTCCAGCCCAGCTCCCGCGTCGGCCCGGAGAACCCGTAGCCGGGCAGCGACGGGATGACCAGGTGGAAGTGGCGCGACAGCGGCTCGACGGCGTCGAGGTATTCGGCGATCGAGCCGGGCCAGCCGTGGGTGAGGATCAGCGGGAGCGCGTCGGGGTTATCGGAGCGTACGTGGATGAAGTGGATGTTCTGCCCGTCGATCTCGGTGGTGAACTGCGGGAAGGCGTTGATCCTGGCCTCCTGCGCCCGCCAGTCGAACCCGTCGCGCCAGTGGCCGATCAGGCGCTTGACCCGCTCGACGGCGACGCCCTGCTCGGCGCCGGGGATCTCGTCGGTGAAGCGGGTGAGCGCGAGGCGGGCCTGGAGGTCGTCGAGCTCGGACTGCGGGATCTCGACGCGGAAGGAGGTGATGGCGCTCATGGGGAGCCTCCGGATAGTCGTGGATCGGAACGCTTTGTTCTGATCTCAGAATAGCAGAACGGAATGCTTTATTCCACACTTTTCTCGGACGGAGATCTGTCCGGCCCGTCCTGCCTGGTAGGCGTCGTCCTGAGAGGTCAGGCCATCCGCGAAGATGGGAGGATGCCCGACTCGCGATACTCCGACCTCGACCGTCCGCCACTCTCGCAGACGTCCCTCAACCGGGCCCTGGTCCGCCCCGGCTCGCTGTGGACCGGTGTCACCGTCGTCGAGAGCACCGGCTCCACCAACGCCGACCTGGCCAGGGCCGCCAGGAGCGGCGCCCCCGCCGGGACGGTGCTGGTGGCCGAGGTCCAGGAGTCGGGCCGGGGCCGCCTGGGCCGCGCCTGGTCGGCGCCGCCCCGCTCGGGGCTGACCTTCTCCGTGCTGCTCAGGCCGCAGACGCCGATCGCCGCGCAGGGCTGGCTGTCCCTCCTGTACGGCGTCTCCGCCGCCTCGGCGATCCGCCGCCTGGCCGAGGTGGACGTGGGCCTCAAGTGGCCCAACGACCTGCTGATCGGCGAGCGCAAGCTGGCGGGCATCCTGGCCGAGCGGGCCGACGACGCCGTCGTCATCGGCATGGGGCTCAACGTGACGCTGAGGAAGGACGAGCTCCCGGTCGAGACCGCCACGTCGCTGGCCATCGAGCAGGCTTCCTGCCTCGACCGCGACCCGCTGCTGCGGGCCGTGCTGAGAGAGCTGGAGAGCCACTACCGCGACTGGACGGAGGCCGGCGGCGACGCGGACGCGTCCGGGCTGCGCCCCGCCTACCTGGCCTCCAGCGCCACGGTCGGGCGGCTGGTCCGGGTGGAGCTGCCGGGAGACCGGTCGCTGACGGGGCTCGCCGCCGGGATCGACGCCTCCGGGCATCTCCAGGTCGAGGCGGGCGGCGAGCGCCACACGCTGAGCGCCGGCGACGTGGTGCACGTCCGCCCGGCCGACCTGTAGCCCGTCCCCGCCGGTCGCAGCCGGTCGCCGCCGATCGCCGGAGGGTCGTCCGGTTGTGTCGTCGGCATAGCAGGCGGGCCGGGTTGATGGCACGATTTGGGCCATGACCATTCCCGACCACCATCTGACGCAGGGTGAGCGGCGCGTCCGATCCTTCCACCCCCACTGGAAGCGACTGATCGTCCCCTTCATCGCGCTGCTTCTCATCGCCCTCGCCTCCGGTGCGGCGCTCTACTTCATCCCCGGCGACTTCGAGTACGCCTTCTACGCCAGGATCGCCGTCGTCGTCGTCGGGCTCATCCTGCTCACGATCTGGTCGTTCGTCCCCTATCTGCGGTGGAAGAACACCGGCTACGTGCTCACCACCCACCGCTTCACGATCAGCACGGGCGTGCTCAACAAGTCGACCGACGAGATCCCGATCACCAAGGTCAACACGGTGAGCTCCGACCAGACCTTCGCCGAGCGCCTGCTGGGCTGCGGCACGCTGACCGTCGAGTCGGCCGGTGACCGGGGCGAGATCGTGCTGCGCGACATCCCGCGCATCCAGGACGTCAGGACCGACCTGTTCCGGCTTGTGGAGGACGCCTCGGACGGCGAGCTCGATGGGCGCTGACCCGTCCGGCCGCAGGTGAGCGAGGCGCGCCCCGGCCGCCCGAGCGCCGAGGAGATCGAACGCCTGCTGCTCGGCCAGGCGCCCCGCTACACGCGGGCGGAGGTGGCCGCGGCGAGCGGGGTGCCGCAGCCGCTGGCCGAGCGCATCTGGCGGGCGCTCGGCTTCGCGCAGCGGGCGGACGACGCGGTCGCGTTCACCGAGGGCGACGCCGACGCGCTGCGCCGGGTGCGCAGCATGCTCGACGGCGGCCTGCTCGACGAGCAGACGCTGATCCGGATGGCCCGCGCCCTCGGCCAGACCACGGCCAGGCTGGCGCAGTGGCAGGCCGAGATCATGATGGGCACGATGATGCCGGAGCCGTCGGTGGATGCCGAGCCGTCGGCGGATGCGGATCTGGATCGGGTGCTCGACACCGCCCAGCGGCTGATGCCCGACTTCGAGCGCGTGCTCGTCCACGTGTGGCGGGCCCAGCTGGCCGCCGCCGGCACCCGGCTGCTGGCCATCGCCGACGTCACCGACGAGCTGGCGCCGGCCAGGGTGCCGATGGCGGTGGGCTTCGCCGACCTGGTCTCGTTCACCAGACGCAGCCGCGAGCTGGACGAGAAGGCGCTGGCCGAGCTGGTCGAGGGCTTCGAGTCGCGGGCCTCCGACGTGGTGGCCACGCACGGAGCCAGGCTGGTCAAGACGCTGGGCGACGAGGTGCTGTTCACGGCGCCGACCCCGGCGCAGGCGGCGGCCGTCGCGCTCGACCTGACCGGCACGGACGAACTGCGCATCGGCCTGGCCTACGGCCCCGTCGTGCCGCTGATGGGCGACGTCTTCGGCACGACCGTCAACCTGGCGGCCAGGCTCACCGCCATCGCCAGGCCCGGCACCATCCTGGTGGACGCGGCCCTGGCCGAGGCCCTGACCGGCGAGGACGGCTGCGAACTACGCAAGATCCGGCACCGTCCGGCCAGAGGACTCGGCGTGGTCCAGCCGTATGTCTTGCGGAGATCATCCCTCTGACACAAGATGGCTGGCATGCCGTACGAAGTGCAGGGCGTGGTCGCCCGGGGCAAGGGCCAGGAAGTATCGCTCGAGACGGTGATCGTGCCCGATCCCGGTCCGGGCGAGGCGGTCGTCGATGTGCAGGCCTGCGGGGTCTGCCACACCGACCTCCACTACCGCGAGGGCGGGATCAGCGACGACTATCCGTTCCTGCTGGGCCATGAGGCGGCGGGCGTGGTCGAGGCGGTCGGCCCAGGCGTCACCGAGGTCGAGCCCGGCGACTTCGTGATCCTCAACTGGCGCGCGGTGTGCGGCCAGTGCCGGGCCTGCCTGCGCGGCCGCCCGTGGTACTGCTTCGCCACTCACAACGCCAAGCAGAAGATGACGCTCAAGGACGGCACCGAGCTGTCGCCCGCGCTCGGCATCGGCGCGTTCCTGGACAAGACGCTCGTCGCGGCCGGCCAGTGCACGAAGGTCTCGGCCGAGGCTCCGGCCCAGGTGGCGGGGTTGCTCGGCTGCGGCGTGATGGCGGGGCTCGGCGCGGCGATCAACACCGGCGGGGTGACGCGCGGCGACAGCGTGGCGGTCATCGGCTGCGGCGGCGTCGGCGACGCGGCGATCCTCGGCTCCTCGCTGGCCGGGGCGAGCCGGATCATCGCGGTCGACGTCGACGATCGCAAGCTGGAGTGGGCCAAGGAGTTCGGCGCCACCCACACGGTCAACTCGCGCGAGAGCGACCCGGTCGAGGCCATCCGCGACCTGACCGGCGGCAACGGCGCCGACGTGGTGGTCGAGGCGGTGGGCCGGCCGGAGACGTACGAGCAGGCGTTCTACGCCCGTGACCTGGCCGGGACGGTCGTGCTGGTCGGCGTGCCGACCCCGGAGATGCGCATCGACCTGCCGCTGCTCGACGTGTTCGGCCGCGGCGGCGCGCTCAAGTCCTCCTGGTACGGCGACTGCCTGCCCAGCCGCGACTTCCCCATGCTCATCGACCTGTTCCTGCAGAACCGCCTGCCGCTCGACAAGTTCGTCTCCGAGACGATCGCGCTCGACGGGGTCGAGGAGGCGTTCGCGAAGATGCACCGCGGCGAGGTGCTGCGCTCGGTGGTGGTCTTCTGATGATCGACCGGGTCATCACGAAGGGCACGTTCTCGCTGGACGGCGGCACGTGGGAGGTCGACAACAACGTCTGGCTGGTCGGCGACGCGCGTGAGGTGGTGGTCATCGACGCCGCCCACGACGCCGCGCCGATCGCCGAACGGGTGGGCGGCCGCGCGGTCAGGGCCATCGTCTGCACCCACGCCCACAACGACCACATCAACGCCGCCGCCGACCTGGCCCGGCTGACCGGGGCGCCGATCCGGCTGCACCCGGACGACCAGGTGCTGTGGGAGCAGGTGTACGGCCCCGAGGTGTCGTACGAGCCGCTGGCCGACGGCGAGAAGCTGGTGGCCGGCGGCACCGTGCTGGAGATCCTGCACACGCCGGGCCACTCGCCCGGGGCGGTCTGCGTGTCCGCGCCCGAGCTCGGGGTCCTGTTCAGCGGCGACACGCTGTTCAAGGGCGGGCCGGGGGCGACCGGGCGCTCCTACAGCTCGTTCGACACCATCGTCGACTCGATCAGGCAGCGGCTGCTGACCCTGCCGCCCGAGACGGTCGTCCACACCGGTCACGGCGACTCGACGTCCATCGGGGCCGAGGCTCCTCACCTGGAGGAATGGATCGCCAGGGGGCACTGACAGCCGGGGAAGGCGACTGTGACACAGTCAACATAGGCAAGCCTAACCATAGTGAGGTACCTTAGGCGTGCCTAACCTAACGGCACCTTCCCCTGCTCGAAAGGCTTGTCCCCGGATGTACGTGTGCGTTTGTCGTGCTGTGACCGAGAATGAGGTGCACGACTGCATCGCCGCCGGGGCGACGAGCGCGAAGCAGATTCGCGACACTACAGGTGCCGGTGGTGACTGTGCCCGTTGTGTACGGAAGATCTGTGCGATCCTGAAACGGTCGGAAGAACTGACGACCGCATAGCCGGATAGCGATGAGGAGCCCGTTTCCATGCAGGGCGACAAGCAGATCATCGAATTGCTCAACGAACAGCTGACCGCGGAGCTCACCGCGATCAACCAATATTTCCTGCACGCCAAGATGCAGGAGAACTGGGGCTACACCAAGCTGGCCGAGCACACCCGCGACGAGTCCATCGAGGAGATGCGCCACGCGGAACGCCTCACCGACCGCATCCTCTTCCTGGAGGGCCTGCCCAATTACCAGCGGCTGGGCACGCTGCACATCGGCCAGACCGTCGAGGAGCAGCTGCGGGCCGACCTCGAAGTGGAGATGTCGGTGGTCGAGCGGCTGCGGCCGGCGATCCAGCTGATGCGCGAGAAGGGTGACATCACCTCCGCGAACATCTTCGAGGACATCCTGCGGGACGAGGAGGAGCACATCGACTACCTGGAGACGGAGCTGGGGCTGATCCGCAGCCTCGGCGAGCAGCTCTACCTGGCCCGCTACGCCGAGCCCCGCTCCAGCGGCGACTGACGCCCGCACCGACCCGGCCCGGCCTTATCTCACGGCCTCATTTCACGGCGGCGGCCAGGTCGCGGACGCTGAGCTGCTCGCCGTGCCGGCGGAAGCCGAGCGCCGCGGCGACCCGGCGCGAGGCGACCGGCCGGGCCCGCCACTGCGGCAGCAGCCCGTTCGCCAGCGCGTCCGCCACCGCCGCCGAGGCCACCGCGCGGGCCAGCCCGCGCCCCCGGTGCGTGTCCGCCGTCAGGACACAGACGTGCGCCGCCATCTCCAGCCACAGCCTGTACGCCGACGCCGCGACCACCCGCGACCCGTCGCGGACCACGTACACCGGCGACCCGGCATCCTCCAGCCCCGACTCCGCCGCGTCCGCCTCGGGGACCGACGCCAGCAGCGCCTTCACGTCGCCGTGCCCGGACGGCAGACGCTCCACCTCCGCGCCGGCCGGCCGGAAGTCCGTCTCGTCCAGGTAGGCGAGCTCCGCGGGGCCCAGCACCTCGCCCACCGCCAGCCGGGAGAGCCCGTCCCCCTCGCCGAGCAGGGCGAGCAGCCGCGCGCATACGCCGTCCACCAGCTCCGGGCGCGGCACCACGGCCAGGATCGCCCCGCCGAGCTCGACCAGCCCGCTCCAACCCGGCGGGCACAACGCCGACTCGCCCGAGACCACCACGCCGACGTCACCGGGGCGGGGGAAGCCGGCGGGCGCGCCGGCGAGGCGGGACCACATTTCACGCGCGCGATCGGCGGCAGGCAACGACATTTCCCCATGATCGCACCATGCCGTGACGACGACCCGCCGAGAGGGTGGATTGCGGCAATTCATCGGTGGGCATGATCACCCGATGAATTCACCCCCCGAAGCAGCGGTGCTTTAATCACGACCTACCGTATTTTGGCTACGTTTGCCCAGGTCAATGGATAGGTCAACGACGAGTCAAACCGCGCGCTGCGCCCGGGAAACGATCGCCTAAGGTCCTACGATCGCTTTATGACCTGCGTACTTCTCGCCGAGGATGACACCTCGATATCCGAGCCACTCGCGCGTGCGCTGCGCCGCGAGGGCTATCAGGTTGAGGTGAGTCCCGACGGCCCACAGGCCCTGGAAAGGGCACTGTCGGGCGGGATCGACCTCATCGTTCTCGACCTTGGCCTACCAGAGATGGACGGGCTGGAGGTCGCGCGCCGGATCCGCGCCGAAGGGCACGGCACCCCGGTGCTCATACTCACAGCCCGCGTCGACGAGGTGGACACCGTCGTCGGCCTCGACGCCGGCGCCGACGACTACGTGACCAAACCGTTCCGGCTGGCCGAACTGCTCGCCCGGGTACGGGCGCTGCTGCGCCGCGGCACGTCCGAGACCCCGGTCGTGCAGGGAGTGCGCATCGACGCGGACTCCCGGCGCGCCTGGATGGGGGAGAAGGAGCTGCACCTGACCACCAAGGAGTTCGACCTGCTCCGCGTCCTGGTCCGCGACGCGGGCAAGGTCGTCACCCGCGAGCAGATCATGCGCGAGGTGTGGGACACCAACTGGTGGGGTTCCACCAAGACCCTCGACATGCACATCTCCTGGCTACGCCGCAAGCTCGGCGACGACGCGGCCAAGCCGCGCTACATCACGACCGTCCGGGGGGTCGGCTTCCGGTTCGAGCGCGAGTAGATGCGCCGCCGACTGCTCTCCTCCACCCTGGTCGTCGCGGTCATCGCGGTCCTGCTGCTGGGGGTCCCCCTGGGCGTCGTCGTCAGCCGCCTGATCGTCGATGAGGCGGCTCAGGAGCTCGGGGCGGAAGCCAAGCGTCTCGTGGGAGAGGTGGAGTACGCCCGCGTCCAGGAGACGCCGCTCGATCCCCAGCAACTGGAGCAGAAGTACCCGGGCAGATTCATCCAGATCTGGGAACGCGGAACCCCCCTGAGGGTGACCGTCGTCGGCGACCCCCCGCCGTCCGGTCACCTGATGACCGAGGACGCCCAGACCAACACCGGGGTCTACGTACGGATCAGCCGCGACCAGGATCAGGTCGAGCAGGACGTACGGGCCAGGCTGCTGCTCATCGTGGCCCTGGCCGTCGCCGCCCTGGCGGTGGCCGTGAGCCTGGCCGTGGTGCAGTCGCGCCGGCTGACCCTGCCCCTCCAGGACCTGGCGAAGATCGCCGACCGGCTGGGCTCGGGGGACGCGCGGCCGAGCAAACACCGCTACGGCATCCCCGAACTGGACCGGGTGGCCCAGGTGCTCGACCGCAGCGCCACCCGCATCTCCGACCTGCTCACCCGCGAGAGGGAGTTCGCCACCGACGCCTCCCACCAGCTCCGTACCCCCTTGACCGGGCTCACCATGCGCCTGGAGGAGATCGTCGCCGCCTCCGACGAGCCCGAGGTCGTCCGCGAGGAGGGCGAGGCGGCGATCGTCCAGGCCGAGCGGCTGACCGCCGTGATCGACGAGCTGCTGGCCGCCGCCCGCCGCCAGCGCCACGCCCAGGCCGAACCTGTCGCCATCGACGAGGTGCTCGACCAGCAGATCACTGAGTGGGCGCCGGTCTTCCGCGACGCGGGCCGCGGGTTGCACCTCGACGGCGCCCGCGACCTGAAGGCGATGGCCACCACGGGCGGCTTCGGCCAGGTCATCGCCTCGCTGCTGGAGAACTCCCTGCGGCACGGCGGCGGTGACGTCACCGTGACCAGCAGCTGCGGCGACAACTACGTGGTGATCGAGGTGGCGGACCAGGGGCCCGGCATCTCCGACGAGATCGCCCCGAAGATCTTCGAGCGCAACGTGAGCGGTGGGGGAGGCACGGGGCTCGGGCTGACGCTGGCTCGCGCGCTGGCCGCCGCCGACGGCGGCCGGCTGGAGCTCGTACGCCGCCGTCCGGCGACGTTCGCCATCTTCCTGCGGCCGGCGGAGGACGACAACAGGAACCGGGTGGTCAGCGGCCCGGCGTGAGGGGTGGGGTCAGCGCTCCTGCTTGACGCCGCCCTCGGGCAGCTCGACCGGGATCGGCTCGGTGGCCTCCAGGAACACCCACTTCTTGTACGACCAGTAGCGGAAGAGGGTGCCGAGCCCCACGCCGACGATGTTGGCGATGTTGAAGCTGAGGGTGTCGTGCAGGCCGAGCGTGTAGGTGGTGAAGCCGATCGTCAGCATGCCGAACAGCAGCGCGATGCCGTTCAGCAGGAAGAACAGGAAGTATTCGCGGCCCAGCCCGCTCTGCTCGCGGTGCCGGAAGGTCCAGTATCGGTTGCCCAAGTAGGCGAAGGTGGTGGAGATCGTCGTCGCCACGACCTTCGAGGTCAGGGGGCCGAGGTCGAGCACGCTGTTGCACAGGTTGAGCAGGCTCAGGTCGATGACGAACGCCACCGCCCCGATGCTGCCGAACTTGGCCAGCTCGTGCACGAGGGCCGAGAACCGCTGGTAGAGCCGTCTGACGAAATCCACGTCTCTGCTCGGTCCCTTCCCTCATCGTGCCTGTTCGCCCCAGCGTACCGGCCGGGATGTCGGGCGAGTGTCAGACCGCCGAACATACCGCGCAAAGAACATCTAGCGAAATATCGCCTTATGCGGGGCATAACGGCGGGAGGGGGAATACGCTGCGGTGCAGTTCGAGGGCACGCGAACGCTGGACGGCCGTACCTGTGATGCGGCCTGCCGGCTGTGCCTGCGCGACGGCTGGGCGGCCGTGCCTGCGAGACGAGCCGGAACGGCTGCGCTTTGTCAGCGACCCGGAACGGTCGTGCACTGTGAGGCGACCCGGAACGGCGGCGTCTGTGAGGCGACCCGGAACGGCCGCCCAGCCCCGGCCCGTCGCGGATTGCTCCGGGCGGGTCGGGGAAAGCCCATCCGTCCAGGTAAGCTCACCTGGCGTGAGTTCATACAGCCCCATCGGGCCGGTCGTCGGCATCATCGGCGCGGGCCAGCTGGCCAGGATGTCGCAGCTGCCTGCCATCGCGCTCGGCGTCGAGCTGCGGGTGCTGGCCAACAATCCTGAGGAGAGCGCGGCCAGGGTCGTCGTCGACACGCGCATCGGAGACTATCGCGATCTTGGTGATCTGCGCGAGTTCGCCAGGGGCTGCGATGTGATCACGTTCGACCACGAGCACGTGCCCACCGAGCACATCAGGTCCCTGGCCGCCAACGGCTACGTCGTGCACCCGGGCGCCGACGCGCTCGTGCACGCCCAGGACAAGACGGTCATGCGCGAGCGGCTGACCGCGATCGGCGCGCCCTGCCCCGCCTGGGCGCGCGTGCGCTCCGTCGACGACGTCACGGCCTTCGCCGGCGAGCACGGCTGGCCCGTGGTGCTCAAGGCGGTGCGCGGCGGCTACGACGGGCGCGGCGTGTGGGTGTGCCGGTCCCCCGCCGACGTCGTGGAGGCGTTCGCGTCCGGGATCGAGCTCATGGCCGAGGCTTTCGTGCCCTTTGAACGGGAGCTGGCGGTGCTGGTGGCCCGCTCGCCCCACGGGCAGGGCGTGAGCTACCCGGTCGTCGAGACCGTGCAGCAGGACGGTATCTGCGTCGAGGTCATCGCTCCCGCCCCCGGCCTCGATCAGGAGCAGTCGGCCCAGGCCCAGCGCATCGCCCTGACCATCGCCGACCAGCTCGGGGTGACCGGGCTGCTGGCGGTCGAGATGTTCCAGACCTCCGGCGGGCTGGTGGTCAACGAGCTGGCCATGCGCCCCCACAACAGCGGCCACTGGACCATCGAGGGCTCGACGACGTCGCAGTTCGAGCAGCACCTGCGGGCCGTGCTCGACCTGCCGCTCGGCACGCCCAAGATGACCGCCCAGTACGTCGTCATGGCCAACCTGCTCGGCGGCGACGACCCTGACGTGTTCAAGCGCTACGAGCACGTGCTGGCCCACGATCCAGGCATCAAGCTGCACTTCTACGGCAAGGAGGTGCGTCCTGGCCGCAAGATCGGCCACGTGACCGCCCTCGGCTCCAACCTGGACGAAGTACGCGCCCGGGCCCGCCACGCCGCCGTGCACCTGATGACGGGGGAGTACGTGTGAGCAGGCACGTCACCGGGTCGGCAGCAGGACACGGTGCCGCGAGGGTCGCGGGGCCGGCGAAGGAGGCATCGTGATCGGCATCGTCATGGGCAGCGACTCCGACTGGCCGGTGATGAAGGCGGCGGCCGAGGCGGTGGCCGAGTTCGGGGTGCCGTTCGAGGCCGACGTGGTGTCCGCCCACCGCATGCCCGTCGAGATGATCGACTACGGCCGGCAGGCCGCGTCCCGGGGCGTCAAGGTCATCATTGCGGGCGCGGGCGGGGCCGCCCACCTGCCCGGCATGCTGGCCTCGGTCACGCCGCTGCCGGTCATCGGGGTGCCGGTGCCGCTGAAATACCTGGACGGTATGGACTCTTTGCTGTCGATCGTCCAGATGCCGGCCGGGGTGCCGGTCGCCACCGTGGCGGTCGGCGGGGCTCGTAACGCCGGGCTGCTCGCCGTACGCATCCTGGCGGCCTCCGACGAGGGGCTGCGGGCGCGAATGGAGGAGTTCCAGGGGCGGTTGAAGGAGCAGGCGTACGCGAAGGGCGAGAAGCTGCGCGCGGAGGCCGCCGGCCTCTGAGCCCGCCGGGCGCTGAGCCCGGCACCACCGGGACGGGTCGCCGGGCGCTGAGCCCGGCACTACCGGGACGTGGCACTCGGCGCTGAACCCCCTTTATTCATGGGCTCCGAGGCGGTTAGGGTGCCGGGATGGACGACCTGATCAAGGGCCATGCGGCTCGCGTACGCGCCGTGGACCCGCTCGTCGCCGGCCAGGACGAGCTCCACGGCAAGGGCGAATGGTTCGAAGTGCGCGACGCCGTCGGGCTCGCCTCGACGGACCGGCTCGACCCCGACAGCATGCAGGCCACCTGGTCCCCTCTGGTCGTCCACCGCCTCCAGGCCCGCGTCGCGGGCCCCGACCCCGAGGCCGCGCTCGGAGCCGTGCTCGACCGCTGGCTCGCCCGCCGCCGCCCCGCGGGCCCCGGGCAGGCGCTGAGCGTGTCATGGCCGAGCCGCGACACCGCTCCCGTCAAGGCGCTGGCCCTGCGCGGCTTCATGCCCGTCGCCGCCGCGGCGGCCCGCCGCATCCTGCCGCACACGCCTGCCGCTCCCGTCCCCGGCGTCACCGTACGCCGGGCGAACCAGGACGACCTGGACGTCGTGACCGGCATGTACCGGCGGCTGGTCGACTACGACGCCCAGTTCGGCTGGGTCACGGCGCGCGCGTCCACCACGGAGCGGCTGCGGGAGTCGGTGGCCAAGGAGGTGCTGCCGCTGGAGTGGTGCTGGCTCGCCGAGGTATGCGGCCAGGCGGCGGGCTGTGTCATCGTCCAGCCGCCCACCAGGACCCGCTGGATCTCGTCGTCCGTGAACGCCGCGCCCGTGGCGTACCTGGGCACCATGTACGTCGAACCGGCGGCCCGCGGCCAGGGCGTGGGCGTGGCGCTCACCGACGCGGCCCATGATCACGCGGCGGCCGAGGGCGTGACGTCCATGGTGCTGCACCACGCGCTGCCGAACCCGCTCTCGACGCCGTTCTGGGCCCGTCGCGGCTATCGTCCCCTCTTCACCCAGTGGATCCGGCACCTGGCGTAGCCACGGAAGCCGGATGGGGGTCAGGGACGGCCGAGGGCGCGATAGTGCCAGCCCGCCGACCGCCACAAATCGGAGTTGAGCGCGTTGCGCCCGTCCACGATGCGCCGGGTCGCGACCACGGCCCCCAGCTCCACCGGATCGAGCTGCACGAACTCCTGCCACTCCGTCAGCAGCAGCACCACATGCGCCCCGCGCACCGCCTCCACGGCAGATTCGCCGTAGTTGAGCTCGGGATGCGCCTTGCGAGCGTTGTCGAGGGCGATCGGGTCGTACACGGTGACCTGTCCGCCCTGATGCCCGATCGTCACGGCGACGTCGAGGGCGGGAGAGTCGCGGATGTCGTCGGAGTTCGGCTTGAACGCCGCGCCCAGCACGCCCACCGTGCACCCGTGGAAGGAGCCGCCGGCCAGCTCTCTGGCCAGGTCGACCATGCGGGCCCGGCGCCGCATGTTGATGGCGTCCACCTCGCGCAGGAACGTCAGCGCCTGGTCCGCGCCCAGCTCGCCGGCGCGGGCCATGAAGGCCCTGATGTCCTTGGGCAGGCAGCCGCCGCCGAAGCCGAGGCCGGCGTTGAGGTAGCGGCCACCGATGCGGTCGTCGTACGAGAGCGCCTCGGACAGCAGCTCGACGTCGGCGTGCGCGGCCTCGCAGACCTCGGCCATGGCGTTGATGAAGGAGATCTTGGTGGCCAGGAACGCGTTGGCGGCCGTCTTGACCAGCTCGGCCGTGGCGAAGTCGGTCACCACGACCGGCACCTCGCCCAGCGGCTCGTAGATCTCGCGCAACATCTTCTCGGCCCGCTCGCTGCGTACGCCGAGGACGATGCGGTCGGGGTGGAGCGTGTCCTGGACGGCGAAGCCCTCGCGCAGGAACTCGGGGTTCCAGGCCAGCTCGGCGTGCCCGCCCGCCGGGGCGAGCCGGGTCAGCTTGTCGGCCATCCGCTCGGCCGTGCCCACGGGAACGGTGGACTTGCCGACCACCAGGCACTCGCGATCGAGGAACGGGGCGAGGGACTCGATGGCGTTGTCCATGTATGTGACGTCTGCGGCATACTCGCCGCGTTTCTGCGGTGTGCCCACGCAGACGAAGTGCACGTCGCCGAAGGCGGCGACCTCCTCGTAGGAGGTGGTGAAGCGGAGCCGGCCCGATTCGAGGCCACGGCGAAGGACGGTTTCGAGGCCCGGTTCGTGAATGGGAAGCTCGCCCGCGTTCAGCCGGCGGATCTTGTCGGCGTCGATATCGAGGCCCAGGACGTCGAATCCGAGATCAGCCATGCACGCCGCATGCGTGATGCCCAGGTATCCGGTCCCGATCACCGTGAGGCGATATGGCACGAGGAGGCTCCTTTCGATCGCGCAGGCATGCTACCGGCTACCGGCCCTCGCTATCTGCTACGTGCCACCTGCAATTCCCCGCAAACCGTACCCGCTGGTAACAAGATGCTCGGACGTCCTAGTATTTGCAGCATGAGCTTCCCTCTCTATGCGCCCGCCGAAGAGCACGACATGCTCAGGGAGACCGTACGGGCCCTGGCCGACGAGAAGATCGCGCCGCACGCCGCCGAGATCGACGAGACCGAGGAGTTCTCCTGGGACGTCTACAAGGCGCTCGTGGCGGCGGACATGCACGCCGTACACGTCCCTGAGCAGTACGGGGGCGCCGGGGCGGACGCGCTGGCCACGGTCATCGTCATCGAGGAGGTGGCCCGCGCCTGCGCGTCGTCCTCCCTCATCCCCGCCGTGAACAAACTCGGCACGGTCCCCCTCCTGCTCTCGGCGTCGGAGGAGCTCAAGTCCCGCTACCTCGCGCCGGTAGCGCGCGGGGAGGCGATGTTCTCGTACGCGCTGTCGGAGCCGGAGGCCGGCTCGGACGCCGCCGCCATGAAGACGAGAGCGGTGGCCGACGGCGACCACTACGTCCTCAACGGCGTGAAGATGTGGATCACGAACGCGGGCGTCTCCGAGTACTACACCCTGATGGCGGTGACGGACCCGGAGGCCGGCGCGCGCGGCATCTCCGCGTTCGTGGTGGAGAAGTCCGACGAAGGCGTCTCCTTCGGCCCCAAGGAGAAGAAGCTCGGCATCAAGGGCTCACCCACCCGCCAGGTCATCCTCGACGACGTCCGCATCCCGGCCTCCCGCATGATCGGCGCCCCCGGCAGCGGCTTCAAGACCGCCCTCGCCACCCTCGACCACACCCGCATCACCATCGCCGCCCAGGCCCTCGGCATCGCCCAGGGAGCCCTCGACTTCGCGATCGGCTACATCAAGGAACGCAAGCAGTTCGGCCGCCCGGTGGCCGACTTCCAGGGCCTCCAGTTCATGATCGCCGACATGTCCATGAAGCTCGAAGCGGCCCGCCAGCTCACGTACCACGCCGCCGCCAAGTCGGAACGCGCGATGCACGGGGAGCCCCAGAAGGACCTGACCTTCCTGTCGAGCGCGGCGAAGTGCGCCGCCTCGGACGCGGCCATGGAGATCACCACGGACGCGGTGCAACTGCTCGGCGGGTACGGCTACACGAAGGACTTCCCGGTGGAACGCATGATGCGCGACGCCAAGATCACCCAGATCTACGAGGGCACCAACCAGATCCAGCGCGTGGTCATGGCCCGCCAGCTCCTCAAATAGGCCCAGGGGGAAAGCACGGTCATCGCAAAAGCGGCGCTTCGCGCACAGAAGCTCAGACTGCACCTTTGGGGGGCACGGCCCCCCAAGCCCCAACCCAAAAGCAAGGTCTTCCCTGGGGGCGCTGCGCGCACGGGGCTCAGGCTGTGTCCATCGGGGCGCGGCCCCCAAACCCCAGCTCAAACCCCGCCGCGTCAGCCGATGACCTGAACAGGTCCTTCGACCCCATCCAGCCCGTGTCACGCACCCATATCCGCTCGTAGGCGTAGGAGGAGGGCGGGATCCAGAGGGGCATTCGGCTGGTCATCGACGCGGGCCGCACCGGCTGTCCCATAGGACCTCTTGAAGGAGATCGGCCGGGCGACGGCGATCACCCGGTTGTGACTGGTGAGCCGCTGTGACCGGGGCCGGTGAGGCCGTGTCTGGATTTTGTCGGTCAGACGAAACCCTCGGCGACAAGCCGTGCGCCGTGTTCGTCTATGACGTGTCGCTGGCCTGATCCTCCGGCGATGCGGCTCCAGCTTTCCACGGTCAGTTCGGCCCCGCTCAGCCGATAACTGAAACCGCCGTACATGCCGGGAACGGCGAACCAGCAGGCCGGGTTCTGTTGCTCGGTGAGCGGCTCCAGCTCGGGAAGGCGCAACTGATGATCGGTGATCAGATCGTCGGCACGGTCGTGAATCAGCAGGTGGAAGTGGCGTTGGATCGATCTCAGGGTCTCTGCCGGCAGTGGGTGGTGGACGACCGGCGTCAGCGGTACCAGGAGATGATGGTGTCCCCTGCGATCGGCGATGTCGAGCGCCCGCTCTCCTTGAGCCGTGCGCAGCGTGCGCCAGGCGCCGTACGCGACCAGCCGGTGAGCGATGTCGGCGTCGGCGCCGTGCCAGGCGACCTGGTGAAGCGGGGCGTACCAGCTACTGCCGCCGACTCTGCCGCTGTTGATCCAGCCACGGTGTCTTTCGAGGAGATCCAGGACCGTGGACCAATCACCGTCACGCGCCGCGTCCGCCAGCTTGTCGCGTCCCTCGATCGCCTTGTCGCTGTAAGTCGACCGCAGTGTGACGCCGTCCCATGTGGAAACCTCGTCCTGCCCCATGTGACACCATTCTGCTCGGTCGCCGGTAGTCCATCGAGTCCGCAGGTCGTCGGCCGTGCCGGTGATGATCAGGTTGGTGGGAGCGTCGAGGTCGCTGATGTGACCAGCTGCTCGGTCAAGGGTGGTGGAGGCTGCGGCGGACACGTTCCAGGTCGGCTTTGGCCGTCTTGGTCAGGGTCTGTTCAGGGCCCATCACGGCCTCGAACCGGGCGGCTACTCGTTCGTATCCGGCGAGGGCGTCGTCGGCCCGTCCCGCAGCCTCGTACGCGGCGGCCAGGCCGTGCAGTGTGATCAGCGTGTCGGGATGGTCGGCGCCGATCACCCGTTCCTGGGCGGTCGTGACCACTTCGTACAAGCGGGCGGCCTCGACGGCGCGGCCTGCTGCCGCGTGTGCCCAGGCGACCCGTCCACGTATGACGAGAGCGTCAGGACTGTCGACGCCGAAGAGCCGTTCGTGATCGGCCGCCAGTCGCTCGAACAGGTCGGCCGCCCGGTCCGGCTGTCCGGCGTCGACACACACATATGCCTGGGAGAAGCGGGCCTGCAAGAGGGTCGGGTGGCCGGGGTCGAGCAGGCGGGTCTGGTCGGTGACGACCTGGTCCAGGAGCGCCAGCGCCTCGGCGGGCCGGCCGGCCGTGGTGTGGCTGAACGCGTGCCAGGAGCGGGCCAGCAGCGTATCCGGTGATCATCGCCCAGGACCCGGGCACGTTCGGACGCGACGTGCTGGAAGAGTTCGCGTGCCTGCGAGGCCTGATCCGCCGGGTAGGACCGCGCCAGCGTGAAGAGGGCGGTGAGCGTGTCCGGATGGTCGGCAGGCAGGAACTTCTCGCGCCCTGCGACGAGACTCTGCGCGATCGGAAAGGCTCGGATGTCGTCATTGAGATAGATGAGGTGATTGGCCGCCACCTCCCAGACGCGGAGCACGATCTCGGCAGCCGGCTGGGCATGCGCGGAGTCATCGTCGCCGAACTGCTCCATGGCCTCCCACAGGGCCGTCGCGTGGCCGGCCACCGCCATGATCGTGGGCGATTTCCGCCAGGTGTCCTTGTCGGGGATCTCCTCGACGGCCGCGCGCATCCGCTGGGCGGCCGTCTCGATCAACTGCGCCAGAGTGCGGTCACGCATGGCCTGTTCGCGTACGGCACGGCGGACCAGGCGGTGGACGAACGCGGTGGTGTCGTCGCGGCTGAAGGTCACCAGCGATCGACCGGCCAGCCGGCTCAATGCCGTTTGTGCCTCCGCGCCGAGCAGGTCCAGGCCGATGCCTGAGGTCGACAGCGCCGACAGTTCGCCGAGCAGGTGCGCGGACGCCGGGTCGATCTCCCCGACCGACTGCATGATCGCCTGCGCGACTCCTCGGGGGTAGGGCTCGCCACGAGGCCGCGTCAGGAGCACCTCGACCGGGGTGGTGCGCAGCCGTACGAGATAGGACGCACAGGACAGGCGGGGAGGGCCGAGCAGCGCGGCGGCGGCGATGGAGAGGGCGAGCGGCAGGCGATCCAGTTCCTGGGCGAGCGGCCGGAACCCGTCGCCCTCGTCGCCGCCCACCCGCATGCTGAGGTAGCTGACCGCCTCCTCCTCCGAGAACTGCTCCACCGTGATCAGCGTGGCGAGCCGCTCGAAAGATTGATCATTGGTGGTGATCAGTACGCGTGCTCGGCCGTGGGACGGGAGCAGCGACGCGAGCAGGTCGGGGTCCGTCGCGTTGTCGATCACGACGAGGTACGGTTCGCGGCGTTCCTGGAGCCAGGCTCTGACCTTGCGCGTCACGGTCGCCGCATCGTCGCCCTCGCCGCGGATCCGGAGTTCGGCGGCCATCCGATCCACGGATCCGTGCAGTTGCCCGGCGGTTTCCGCGTGCAGCCACGCCACGGGAACACCCTGGTCGATGCAGACGCGGGCGTAGGTGGCGGCCAGGTGCGTCTTGCCGACCCCGCGTCCGCCGGCCAGCGCGCACACCGCCGCCGCATGATGCCCGGAGAACACCTTGTCGATGCGCTTACTCAGGTCCGGACGCGGCTGGAAAGCCTTCGGCTCGCGGGGAACCTCGCCGATCACCGCGGGCGCGGAGCGTCGGTCGGCCTCCGGGGCGGGTTCCGGGCCGGTGTTCGGCTTCGCCTGCCCGGCCCAGATGGCGAGCGGGGTTCCTGGAAGGAGGACGACCAGCCCCACGACGATGCTCGTGGTGTCCAGCGCGAGCCCACGCGCCACACAGATCCACCAGGCCAGAACCCCCGCCGTGGACGGGACCACCGCCGCGATCGTGACCTTGAGCCAATGCGGCATCTCCGCCCTTCCTGCGCGCGAACGGTTTCGGTGATGAGCCGGAACGCCGTACCCGACGAGTTTGACATGCGGTGATCGGCTTGTCGCGGCCGGTTTTCCCGTGCTGGGTGATCTTCACACGGTGATCCGGAGGTGCGAGCATGACGCGGCATGACCATCGATGAGTTCTGGGATTTGATCGAGCGTTCCGGGCGTGAGAGCAGCACGAGGAAAGTGCGGGTCGCGTGGCTGGTGGACGAGCTCGCTCGGCGGCCCGTCGATGAGATCGTCGATTATCACGGCCTGTGGACGAGCACGATGAACCGCGGTTGCACCGTGGATCTCTACGCGGCGTACTGGTTCGTCTTCCAACTGGGTTCGCTGGACGGCTTCGAGTACTTCGTGCGCTGGCTCGTCAGCTTGGGACGGGAGACGTTCGAGATGGTGACCGACTGCCCTGATCGGCTGGTCGAGGCGCCTCAGGTTCTGCGGATGGTGGAGCTGGAGGAGTCGTACGACGGCACGGGGGAGTCACCTCGCCCCGGATTCGAATCGCTGGGGTACGTGGCGTATTACGCCTATGAGAAGGCGACCGGAGAAGCCGCCGATGGGCTCGTCGGGGCTGTTGAGAGCAGGTTTCCGCTGGTTCCGGCTATCGGTGGCGGTCCCGAGGGGGAGGATTGGGATTTCGACGATAAGCGGGAAGTGGCTCGCAGGTTGCCGCGGATAGCGCGCTACCTGGATCAAGGCTGACGCCGCCGCGCCTTGCCCGGTCGTTCTTCTAGCGGGTCGGGGTGAAGGAGGAGGCGATCAGCCAGAGGGCGCCGGCTGCGATCAACAGGGTGACGATGACGTACCTCGTGCGGGCCTGCGGGCGGCGCATCAGGTTTCTGGCCAGGCGGGCGGTGCCGGTCCAGGAGAAGCGTGGCGGCGGGTACCAGGCGGCCGATGCGACCAGTGCGGCCGTGAGAAGCAGGCGCCAGGACGCTGAATCGGTGAGAAGCAGTTCGAAGACGTCTGTGCCGAGGCTGACGCATGACGCGATTTCGACGAGGACGAACAGGAGCAGGGCTGCCGCGGACGTCGAGCCGGCTGTGCGTCTCCAGCGTGGGGGAGCCGTGGCCGTGGTGATCGCGGCGAGGGCGACGAGGACGAGGGGCAGGCCGATCCTGTCGGCGTCGCCGAACCACGACGCGAGGCCGTCCCAGACGGACGTCTCGGTGATGTAGGCAGTGCCGCCGATGAACATGGTGTACATGGGCGGAAGGCGGTCGAACAGCGCCGGCCACGCCGCCGCGATGGCGGCGACGGCCCAGAGGATCAGCCCGTACCTCCTGTGGGGCCGGGGCGATCGGGCGGTCAGGAGCAGGGCTCCGGCGGACAGCGGGTAGCAGGTGATCAGGAGCCAAGGCGGCGTGAGGGCATGGGGCCGGCCACGATGATCGGCAGCAGGAGCACGACCCAGAAGAGGAGTTCCCCTGGCAGGTCGTCCGGCGCGTACGAACTCCATCTGTAGGGGCCCGCCAGCGAGTACAGGCCCTCGAACGCGTACAGATCTTCCAGCGGGTACGAGTTCTCCCCTGCGTGATATGGCGGCGGAGCGCAGAACCAGCCGACTGTTTGCCGACCGATTCCGAAGGCGGTCAGGATCACCGGCCCGGACGCCGCCAGAACCGCGCCGGAGCGCAGGAGTGCCGCCGTTTTCGGGGATGGCGTGGGTAACGCGGGTTGCTGATCCTGGGTCATGCTGCCGCCTTCTCCTTGGGAAGATCAATTGGAGAAGTGTAGTGATGGTGGGCGTGTTTACTGGAGCGTGGGGGGAGGGGTCATTCGGAGTTCGGTGGCTATGGCGGTGGTGAGGTGGGTGGTTTCTTCGGACACGAGGTTGCGCAGGGTGTCCGGAGTGCGGTCGGTGAGGTGTGATCGGTCCATCGTGAATTGTGCTCTGGCGATGTTCCTGCCGCGTTCGATCCGGTGGTGGTTCTTGTCGGCGTTGACGGTGATGCCGACCTTGATCTTGCGGAGTGAGGTCTGCCGCCACCACGCGAGCCATTCCGCGGAGTGGTTGAGTTTCCGGTCGAGTTCGTGGGCGGCGGTGAGGTAGGCCGCCGGGATGGATTTCCCGGCCGATCCCCGGAAAGTCTCCCACCAGCCTTCGTCGGGGGGTGAAGGCGCTCTCAGGGGGTCGAGTTCGTCGTACCAGTCGAGGCCGGCGGACTCCCACAGGGTCGTGGCCGCCAGGTCGATGAGGAGTTCGGCTTCGCCGGCGTCCCATTCCGATTCTTCGACCGTGGAGGGATCGGTGATGACGGTGTCGTAGCGGGCCCGGCCGGCGGCGACGATCGCGTAGAGGAGGTTTTCGTGGGCGTCTCCCGACAGGGGCAGGGGCGGGTGCCCGGCGTCGGTGATGTCGGGGATGGCGGAGTCGGCCAGCGGTAGTTCGGTGAGTGCGCTTACTTTGGCGGCGAGGTGGGCGCAGAAGGACTCCACGTCTTCCGGTGAGAGTGAGGACAGTTGCTCGCCGAGGACGTCGACGCTGTCGTCGTCGATCACCCCGTCGAGTTCGTCGATCAGATCCCAGAAGGTCTCTTCGGTCATCGGCGAAGCCTTCCCTGCGGGTGCGGAGGAGAACGTGAGACGCCGGTCTCGGCGTCTCACGTTCTTGTCGGCGAGGGCCCTGCTATTTACAGCTTTTCAGCTGTCCGGGAGGGCAGTGGCCGTGCATGATGAAATACGCGGTGATCCTGCCGTGCTCCCACCAGCGTGCCTTGAGATAGCCCACTTTACGCGTGAGGATCTTGTACGTGCAGCCGCCCAGGATGCCGAAGTGGAAATTGCACGCCCTCAGCTGTTCCTGCGGTCGCACCACGCCCCGGGAGGCGAGGCTGATCCCGTACTTGTAGGTCTTGCGGCCGTAGAAGATCTCGTATCCGATGTAGAGATTGCGATCGTTCCTGGCCTTGTTGGAATTGATGTCGGGACGTTGGACGGCGGTTCTGGCCTTGGTCAGGTTGACGCTGCAGCCGTGCCGCTTGCAGTAGTTGATCGCCTGTTGCGTGGTCGTGACGGTCACCACCGTGCCGACGCTGAAGATCAGCGCGGTCATCAGCTCCGCCCCGCCGATCGCCAGCAGGGGGACGGCGAAGACGAGGGCGCCCTGGCGCCGGTCCTCGGCGGAGGCGATCCCGAGGTAAGGGGTCGCGTGCGCGACGGCGGTGGTGCTGACGTTCGCGCCGGCCGCCGACGTGGGCGGGGGTGCGGTCGTGGTGAGGAGGCCGGCGAGGGTGAGTCCCAAGCAGATCCGCAGGCCGGCCCGGCGTAACCGTGGTCGTCGCATGGTGGTCCTCTCGTACCGGGGATGAGGTCAACTCGCGGTACGAGGGGGGAGGGTTCGGGTGTTCAGGTCGGAGAGCGGGTGAGGTGCTGTCATAGCGAAGCGGTCTGGGACGTGGTGGTCGGTTGCCTACTCCTTGCCCATGAGCTGGGCCAGGCGGGTCCAGGCCGGGGACGAGGCTTCGGGCTGGGATTGCTGGGCCAGGCGGGCGACGGCCGGGTTCTGTACGGGGCGGGTCTCGGAGCGGCTGTGGTGGCGGGCGAACCAGTCGCGGGTACGGTCCGCGAGCCCCGGGAGCCGGGGGTCGTCCGGCGACCAGTCGTAGGCGGCGTCGTGTTCGAGGTAGAGGGCACGGAACTCGGGATCGGCGATGAGCTCGTGCTTCTCGGCGATCCACACGGCGGCGTCCTCGGGTGAGGCCGTCCGCATGAGGATCCAGCCGTCGCGTTCCAGCTGGATCTGGCGCTCGCTGACGCCGATGTCGCGCAGGGCGTCGAGGTGGTCGGCGACCTCGGTGGAGACGTAGAGCCGGTCGCCGCCCTGGAGTTGGGCGAGCTGGTCGCGAAGGTGCTCCAGTTGCGCGATGCGGTCCTGGAGGTTCAGGTCGATCTCGGTGACGGCCGCGGTGAGGATGTCCGGGTCCGCGTCGAGGAGGTCCTTGATCCGGGCCAGTGGCACGCCCGCACGGGCCAGGGTTCTGATCTTGACGAGGTCGATGGCGTGCTTGGCGGTGTAGCGGCGGTAGCCGGAGGAGTCGCGGCCGGGCTCGGGGAGCAGGCCGCGCTCGTGATAGTGGCGGATGGCCTTGGTGGTCACCCCGGCGTAGTTCGCCAACTGGCCGATCGTGAACATGCCGGGAATCCTTCCATCAAGCGGTCTATGGGTGGGTTGAGCGGCCAAGGAGGCGGTCAGGCGGGTCGGGCCGGCCTGGCGGTTCGGGGGTCAGGTGCGGCGGGTGAGGCGACCGCCGGCGTTGCGGTAGCGCGCCCGGCCGTCGCGGATGTCGTGGAAGGAGACCAGCAGCAGCCTCAGGTAGCCGTCGAAGACTTCCATCGGATATCCGGCGGGCGCGAACAGACCCGGCCGGATCGGTACGTAACGCTGCGGCGGTGCGGAGGTCGTGCCGCCGGCGAACTCGGTGAAGATCCGCTCCTGCGACTCGTCCGCCGGTTCGTACGTCGTCCGCTCCTCCAGCTGGCCGTCCACGATGCTGACGTCGATGCGGAGCTGGTCGGAGCGGTACGTGCCCGCGTACGGAGTCAGATCGACGTCCTCGCGCACGCCGGTGATCAGCCTGGGCAGCGGGACGCCGAGGTGGTCGGTCAGCAGCCGGCACAGGAGCTGGTCCTGGACCATGAGCGCTCCCGGGGTGTTGCCGAAGGCGGTGAAGACGAGGTCGTGCTCGGGCACGACGCACAGGAGGGACACGCCGCCGGGCGACGCGCCGGACATGGCGAGCACCGTCGTGTCGCCGAAGGGGTACAGGACCCAGCCCAGCCCCATCGGCGGCACGTTCGGGCTGTCCATGTCGTACGAGACCTGCCACATCAGCGCGACCGACTCGGCCGACAGGACGCGCGTGCCCGATGGGGCGATGCCGCCCGCGAGGTGGGTGCGGCCGAAGGCGAGCAGGTCGGCGACGGTGCCGATCGGGGTGCCGCCGGCCGGTCCCCAGGTCTCGGGCAGGGTGAACATGTTCGTCGGCCGAAGCAGCCCGGTCTCGGGGTCGGGGAAGTGGCCGACGGCCGTGCTGCGCAGGATGGCCTGCTCGGCCGACGTACTGGAGTCCTTCATGCCGACGGGCGCGTAGACGTCCCGTGCGAGCAGGTCGGCGAACGGCAGGCCGGTCACCACCTCCAGCAGGCGGCCCGCGACGATCATGCCGCCGTTGGAGTAGCTGAGCCGCTCGCCCGGCTCGAACAGGGTGCCGCACCCGCTCGCCAGCCCGTTCATGTACGTTTTCAGCGCGTCGCGGCCCTTGGCGTCGGGGAAGTACAGGTCCGCGTCGATGCCGTTGGTGTGCGAGAGCAGGTGCCGGACCAGGATCTTGTCCGCCGCGCCCGGCACGGCCAGGGCGAACTCGGGAAGGTAGGCGACCACCGGCGAGTCCAGGTCGATTTGCCCGCGTTCGACCTGCTGCATGACGAGTGTGGTGGTCAAGACCTTGGTGACCGAGCCGAAGAGGAAGCCGGTGTCCTCCAGCATGGGCGCGCCGGTGGCGAGGTTGGCGGTGCCGTGGGCGACGATGATCTGCTCGCCGGCGTGGTGGACGCCCGCGACGAAGCCGGGCACCTCGCCGGACTCGCAGGCGGCGGCGATCTGCTCGCGGAAGTGGGTCTCGACGGTGTGGAGCGCGTTGGTGTTCATGTGGAGCATCGTTCAGGCTTGCCCCTGGGGCAAGGTCAAGGGCTCGTTCGGGAACGGATGCCGCCGCCGTCCCCATGCGCCGCCGTCCCCATGCCGGCGCCGGGCACCCGGTACGGTGGGCTGCGTGTCCTGGACGCTCGAAACGCCCGATGGCAGGTCGTTGCGCGTCAACGCCTGGAACTGGCGGCCGACCCTGGAGTTGCTGGAGCGGGGCCGCGTGCTGGACGAGGAGACGCTGATGGCGCTCGGCTACAACGGCCGGGTGGAGCTGAGCGGCGCGGAAGCCCGTCAGATCGCCGTCTTCCTCGACGGTTACCTGCCGGGCGTGCCCGGTGAGGGGCGGGTGCTGCTCGACGGGACGGTCACCACGGAACCCGACACCTTCGAGTTCCACCGCGAGGAGCTCGACCGCAACTACTCGGCGACGACCGAATGGCTGACCGGTTTCCGCGATTTCTGCCGGGACGCGCCGCAGGGCTTCACCTGCTCCTGACCAGCCCTCGGGCGATTTCGCCAAATATGGCGATATACCCGAAATTAAGGCTCTTGTTGGCTTTTATTGGCCTCGGTATCATTAATTCATTGCGCCCAGGTGAAATCAGGATCGCCTGGGACTTTTCATTCGGAGGTATCCCGTGGCCGCGAAGAGCTGGGCAGCGAAGGTCCTCGTCGCCGCGGCGGTCGTGGCGGCCGGCGTCGTGGCCGGCGGGGCACTGGCGAGCCCCGCCTCCGCCGACACCGCGACGTCCGGCGGAGCCCCGGTCTCCACCAACGGTTTCACCTGGTCGGACTGACGCTCGCCGGGTTCGTCGTTACGAGGTGAAGCGGCCGGCGTGCTCGGTGGCCCACTGGGTGAACGTGCGCGCCGGCCGACCGGTCACCCGCTCGACGGTGTCGACGACGGTCTTGGACTCCATGCTCGCGGCGGCGTGCCAGCCGATCACATACTCGGCGTCCGCCCGCGACACGCCGGTGGCCACCAGCCGGTTCACCGCCCGCTCGGGCGTGATGGGGACGAAGGCGAGGTCGCGGCCGATCGCCCGGCCCAGGATCGCGACCCGTTCGCTCGTGCTCAGCGCCTCGGGGCCGGTGAGGTTGTAGGCGCGGCCCGCGTGGCCGTCGTCGAGCAGCGCGACGGCCGCCACCGCGCCGATGTCGGCCTCGTGGACGAGCGCGCCGGGGTGGTCGTACGGCTCGCGGACGACCCCTTCGGCGCGGATCGAGGGGGCCCAGGTCAGGGCGTTGGACATGAACTCCTGCGGTTCGAGGCGGGTCCACTCCACCCCCGACTCGGCCACGGCCTGCTCGGCGGGGCCCACGTAACCGCCCCACACCACGGTGATCCGGCGCACGCCGGCGTCGACCGCCCGCCGTACCAGCTCGGGCGCGGCCTCGGCGAGTCCCGCCGTCACCGTGACGTGCAACCGGCTGACGCCGTCGAGGGCGGGGCCCAGCTCCTGCGGCGCGGTGTGCGTGCCTTCGACCACCTCCACCTCGTCGGGGAAGCGCGCCTTGGCCGGGTCGCGGGTCAGGGCTCGTACGTGCTCTCCCCGGCGGACCAGCTCCGCCACCACGTGCCCGCCCGTGTTCCCCGTCGCGCCGGTCACCAATGTCGTCATCGTCCTGTTCCTTTCGTCTCCTGCGACGCTAGGAACTCAACCGAACTTGAGGTCAAGCCCGGGAGGACAATCAGGGGCATGGCCGAAGAATCCGCTGTCGGTGCGCTGCACCATGTCGAGATCTGGGTGCCCGACCTGCGGCGGGCCGTCACCGCCTGGCGGTGGCTGCTGGAGGAGCTCGGTTATGAGCCGTACCAGGAGTGGGAGGACGGCCGGAGCTGGCGGCTCGGGGCGACGTACCTGGTGTTCGAGCAGTCGCCCGCGCTCAGCGCCGGGCGGCACGACCGCCTCCGCCCTGGGCTGAACCACCTGGCCTTCCACGCCGGCGACCGCGCGCGGGTGGACGAGCTGGCGGAGCGGGCGACCGCGTACGGCTGGACGTTGATGTTCCCCGACCGCCACCCGTACGCCGGTGGCGAGGCGCACTATGCCGCCTACCTGGAGAACGCGGACGGCTTCGAGGTGGAGCTGGTCGCCGGAGCGGTCACGACGACGTGAGGTGAGCGTGGGCGGCCACGACGAAGAGCGCCGGGCCAGGGGCGGAAAAGCACGCGCTTGCTTGACGGCCGAGCGCCATAATGAGGCGATTATGCAGCCTGAATTCCTCTCCCCGGACGAACTGCTCAACGAGGTGGAACCCCTGTCCCACGGACAGCGGTCCCGCCGCCTGGCCGAACGTGGCAGGGAGCTGGCTGGCCGGCCGGACGAGCTCCAGGCCCTGCTCACGGCCCTGTCGGAACGGAGCCCGTACGAGCGGCTGCTCGCGGCGCGGCTGGCCGTCATGGCCGGGCACCTTCCGCACCTCGTCCGCGCCACCGCTGACCCGGATCCTGACATATCCCAGTACGCGATCGGCCACGCCATCAGGCTGGGCATCCCCGATGACGCCGTCATGGAGATCGTCCGCGACGCCCCCGCCGCCCATCGCGCGGTCGTGTACCGGGCCGTCCGGCGTGAGCGCAGGAGCGATCTGGTCGAGCGCCTGGTCGACGAGGCACGCGGGCGCTGGGGCGACCGCGAGGCCGCGGGGCTGCTGGCCGCCTGTTCCGCCGAGGCGGTCGCGGCCCGGCTCGGCGACCTGGCGTACGCGGTGCCCAACTGGGGCGCCCTGGCCAGGCGGCATCCCCACACGGTGCTCGACCACGCCGAGTCGACGCTGGCCGAGCTGCCGCGCCCCCTGCGCGAGACCTGGTGGACGGCGACGGCCTCGGGCATCGAGGTGGCCGCCACGCACGCCCCCGAGCGGGTGATCGCGCTGCTGGAGCGCTACCCGACCAACCGGATCTGGCACTGCGCGGGCCGGCTGCTGGACGCCGACCCGGTGCGTACGCTGGCCCTCTACCTGGCCCCCGGCCACCGCCACCAGCTCACCCGGCTGCTGCAGCGCAAGTCCGTCCGCCGGCGGCTGGCCCTGCTTCCCGACGCCCGGCTGGCCGAGCTGGGGCGGGCGCTGCGCGACGAGGAGCCGTCGCTGATCAACCTGCTGCGCTCGGTGGCGCCCGCGCGCAGGGACGCGCTGTTCACCGAGGTGATGGCGGGGGTCGACCAGTCCCAGGCGATCTACTCCCCGTACCTGCTGGACGTCCTGCCGCTGCGCCGCCGGGTCGCGGAGGCGCGCCGCATGCTGGGGCTGCGTTCCGTCGCCGACGATCCGCGGCAGACCCGGCAGATCACCGCCTTCCTCCCGTACGACGAGGCCGAGTCCGTGCTGCGGGCCGCCACCCGCCGCTCCGACGCGCTCGACCGCGCCGATGGCTACCGGAACCTGATCGCCTGCGCGGGGCGCGCCCGCGATCCCGAGGTCGTCACCCGGATGCTGGACGCGCTCCGGCGGCTGCGCAACGAGCAGGACCCGGTACGCCAGGCCGCCGTCGAGGCGCTGACCGGTGTTCCGCCGCGGTTGTGGACGGCCGGGCACGTGCCCGTGCTGGACCGGTTCGTCGAGGACGCGGTCAACGCCCGCGACTGCTCCTACCAGACGCGGAGCAACCTCTCCCGCCTGGCGGCCGCGATCTTCGAGGAGGGCGCGCGGCAGGATGAGGCCGCCATGCTGGAGTACGGGCTGCGGGTATTCGAACGGCTGGCCGGCTCCGTGGGCATCGTCTCCGTGCACCGGCTGTCGCGGGTGCTGCGGCGGGGCCAGGAGAGCGAGCTGGTACGCCGGCTCGCCCCCTACCTGGAGGCGGAGGCCCGTCACGACCGGCACCAGCTGGCCTTCCTGCTCGCCTCGGCGCTCGGCCGGCGCGGCCACGACCTGCCCGAGCTGCAGCGGGCGCTGGAACGCGCGCTGACGGCCACCAGTGAGTCCGACGCGATCAGGGCCGTCGACCTCTGGCTGGAGCCGCCGCGCACCAGGGGGGAGCGGGTGGAGCGGCTGCTGGCAGCCGATCCGTCCGTGGTGGCGCTGGGCTCCGTGTTCGACGAGCTGACGGCGCGGCGTACGGACCTGCTGAGGCATGTCCTGAGCCGGCGGGCCCGCCAGGGGCGCTTCGCCCAGAGCGGGGTGCGGCGGGTCCGGTACGTGGCGCGGCAGTACGTCCGGCGGTGGACGGCGCGGCAGCGCGAGGCGTACACGGAGCTGCTGGAACGCGTCGTGTGGAACACGTCGCTGCCGCTGCACGAGCGGGCCCAGGCGGTGCGGATGATGGGCGCGATCCCGGCGATGGAGGCCGGGCGGCTGCGCAACCTGGAGGCGGAGCCGCTGTTGCGGCAGGCGAGGCTGGCGGCGCTGCCCTGGACGGCGCGCCCGCAGGAGGTGCTGGCCGAGCTGCTGGAGTACGCGGGCTCGGACGACGCCCACGTGGCCGTGTCCGCGGCGGCCCGGGCGGCCCGGTTCGTCCGCCCGGCCGAGCTGCCGGCGGCGTTGGAGCCGGTCCTGGCCGAGGGCAAGGTCACCGCGCGCAAGGAGGCGGTCCGGCTGCTGGCCCGGCACCACGCGCCCGGCGCGATGGCGCGGCTGCGCAGCCTGTGGGAGGCCGAGGGGCAGCACAAGGACGTGCGGGTGGCGATCGTCTCGGCGGCCCTCGGCCTGCTCGACGAACCGGGCGCCTGGGACCTCCTCAGGGAGGCGGTCGCCATGGCACGGAGCGTGGCGGGTGGCGCGGTGGCGGATCTGGTGGCTCCTGTGCTGGATGCGCGGCCGTTGGACGTGCCGGGGCGGTGGCGGGCGGCGTTCGGGGAGCTGGTCATCGCCGCCACGCTGGCGGAGGAGCGGACGGTACGGCTGCCCGCCGTCGCGGCGCTGCCCCGCTGGGTCGCGTACGCGCCCGAGGCCATGGAGCGGCTGGCCGGGATCGCCCGCGATCTCGACGACACGGCGAGCTGGCAGGCCGCCGTAGGCGGGCTGGTCACGGGCGCGTGCTCGGGCTACCAGCCGGAGGTGCTGCGGCGGACCGTACGCGCGCTCGCCGCCGCGCCCGCCGAACCCGACGCGGGAGCCGACCGCGACCGCCCGGCCGCCCGGCGGCTGGGGGACCTTGTCGCGGAGCTGCGCTGGTGGCACCGGGCCCAGAGGGAGCCGATCGTGACCGGGCTGCCCGACGACCTCCCGCCCGACCTCGCCGCCGAACTCCTGGCCGGCACCGTCGACTGGGACGACCCGCGACCGGCGCTGGAACGGCTGGTGGCGACGGTCCCTGGCGTGCTGTCCGCGGTCGAGAACGGCCACTACCTGGCCGAGTCGACCGGCGACGTGCCCTTGGAGCAGGTGCTGCCGCAGGCGGAGTGGCTGGCTGGGCAGGGGGAGAAGGGCGCACTGCTGGCCATGGCGCTGGCCGCGTCCTGCGGTCCCCGATCGGGCTGGGCGGCGCCCTGGCGAGAGCTGGTGCGGCGAGTACGCGCGTCCGACCACCCGGAGGCCGCTCACCAGGCCCTGCGCGTCACGACGGCCGACGAGTGAGCACCGCGCCTGAGCCCCATACAGCGCCCATGCCTGAGCGCCGTATAACGGCTCATGTCACGGCTCAGGCCCGCTGACGGCTCGGGTCGGCGTGTGAGGGCCCGGTCAGAGGTCGGTGTGGGCGTAGTCGCACTCGTCGAACTGCGGCGTCCGCACCACCGTCGAGTCCGTCTCCGTGCCGCCGCCCACCTGCTCGGCCTGGGCGGCCGGTGCGGAGGTCAGGACGAAGGTGGCCAGGATGACGGCGGCGGACGCGGCCACGCGGCGGACGGGGCCGCTCTGGTGAGCCTTCATGGGTCCTCCATGAGGAACGCTCGACTGGCCCCCATCGTGGGTCCTGATGCGGCGGATGTCCAGGCCGAGCCCTGTTTTGCACAGTCTGGTGCGGTTTGGGCGGCGTGAGGCGGGCCTGCGAGGTGTTGGCGAGGGCTGTTAGGGTCGGTCCTCATCACTGACCGAGTCAAGAATTCGTCATGGGAGGGTCATGAGGACCTCTAGAAAGATCGCGATCATCACCTCCGTGCTCGCCGGAGCGGCGGCGACCGCAGGGACGGCGGCGCCGGCCGCCGTCGCCGAGAGCGGGCCGGCCTGGGCCGCCTACCACGGGCTCAGCGCCAGTCAGAGCGTGAGCCGGGTGACCCGGCTCAAGAACCAGGGCTATCGGCCGATCACGGTGAACGTTTCGGACGGGGAGCGGTACGCCGCCGTCTGGATCAAGGGCGGCGCGTCCAACGACTGGGGCATCTGGCAGGGCATGTCGGCCAGCGGGTTCCAGAAGCGGTTCGACGCCGCCGTGAAGGAGGGCGCGCAGCCGACCTCCGTCTCCGCCACCGGCCCGGCCGACTCGCCCGTGTTCACCGCCGTCTTCGAGCGCAAGAGCGGCGCGTTCGTGGCCAAGTCCGGGCTCACGCCCGCCCAGTTCGGCGCCGCCAACAAGCAGGCCGCCGCCAAGGGGCTCGCGCTGAGCTCGGTGGACGCGTACGGCACCCCCGGTGACATCCGCTACGTCGGCGTCTGGAGCGCGAGCTCCGGCGCCTGGTACTACACGTACGGCAAGAGCAGGCAGCAGCACCAGGCCGAGTACTACGCCAAGAGGCAGAAGGGCTTCCGGCCGGTCAAGGTCTCCGTGGCGCCCGACGGTACCTACAGCGCGGTGTGGCGCAAGGACGGGGTGAAGTCCTGGGCCCACTACGTGGACATGAACGCCGCCGGCTACCAGAAGCGCGTCGACGACTTGAAGGCCAAGGGTCTTCACCCCGTGCAGGTCAACGCCGAGAACGGCAAGTACGCCGCCATCTGGCAATAGCACGCCGTATGGCGTACCTCCTGCAGTGTCACGCCATATGACGTATCTCCGGCGGTAACGGGCCGGAGGATGTGTACGGAGCTCCGGTGGTAGCGGGCCGGAGAGCGTACGGGTGCGATGCGCGCCGCTGTCGCCGCCGGGCGCCGCACCCCGCACGAGAGCCGTCCCCGCGCCTCGTCCCCCGGATCGCGGCCTGAGAGCCGCCGGGTCAGTTCCGCAGGATCCGGACGTCGGCCGACGTGCTGCGCGCCACGATCGTGCTGTCGCTCTTGCCGTCGTGCTCGACCTCGGAACGTTCGCTGCCCTCCTTGCTGGCCGCCGTGACCGCGTAGGCCCCCGAGGGCACTCTCGCCGTCACCCTCCCGTCCGTGGACTGCAGGTCGAGCGTGGTGGGCCGGGCGGTGAACGCCACGTCGATGGCTCCGTCGAAGGTACGTACCCGTACATGTGCTGACTTGAGGCCCTCGGCCGTGATCGGGCCCTCGCTGCGCAGCCGCAGCCGGCCGGAGGCGCCCGTCACCTGGATGCGGTCCCCGCTGACCGCGTCCACGTCCTGGGTGAGGTCGTTGAGGATGACGCCGTCCCCGGCATCGACCGACAGCTTCACGCCGGGCGGGACCTTGACGTGGTAGCGGGCGCCGCAGTCGCCGAAGACCAGGTTGCAGTCCGTGCTGAGGCGCAGGTCGCCGTCGCGCAGGGACCAGGCGGGGCCGTCCGTGGCCGCCTTGCCGCGCAGCCAGCGCTCCACCTGTACGGTGCCGCTCGTGCCAGGGAGCACGCGCACCCCGCCGAGGGAAGCGTTGATCTTCAGGTCGGTTCCGGTGAACGGGAACGACCGGGTGGCGTGGACCTCGTCCGCTTCTAGTTCCACGCCACAAGCGCCGGTCGTCGCGACGAGTAACGCCGCGCATGCCGCAAATGCCGCGATCTGCCTCATGGTCACGATCGTGGCCGAGCGCCACTCCCGCCCCCATCGGCCATCCGGCCGAACCGCCCCCGGCTCCCTCATCCGTTCGGCCGGTCCGAGATCCGTTCGGCCGGTCCGAGATCCGTTCGGCTGGGGCTTCAGTCGCTTACAGGGCCGCCAGCAGGGTTCGCACCTGGCCGAGTGGGTCGGCGCCGACCGGGCGGAGCACCACCGTGTCCGCCCCCGCCGCCCACAGGCTCTTGACCCACTCCGCGGCCTCCTCGGCCGCCCCGGACGCCATCGCCACGTCCTCGGGCGCCACCCCCAGGAACTCCGCCTGCCCGTTCAGCAGCGATTGCGCGGCCTCGTCCAGTTCGGCGGTCCCGCGCAGGTAGGCGAAGACGACCAGCTCGTGCTCCTCGGTCGCGCCGATCCGTTCGACGACCCCGGGCAACTGGTCGGGGCCGACGCCCTCGGGCAGGATCGTGCCCTGGGCCACCCGGCCGGACAGCGCCAGCGAGCGCGGCCCCTTGACCCCGGCCAGCACGGGCGGCGGCACGGCGGGCTTGTGCACCAGCGTGACGCCGTCCAGATGGACCGACTTCCCGTCGAGGGTCACGCTCTCGCCGCGCAGCAACGCGCGTACGGACGTGATCGTCTCCTCCAGGAGGGCCAGCGGCGACGGGACGGCGGCGCCCACCTGCTCCATCCAGGCGCCCACGCCGTGTCCGATGCCGGCGGCCAGCCGGCCGGGGTGGAGGCGGGCCAGGTTGGCCAGCTCCATCGCCAGCAGCATGGGGTTGCGCAGCGGCGCGGGGGTGATGCCGATGCCCACCCGCAGCCGGGAGGTGACGGCGAGCGCCGTCGCGGCGGACGAGACGCCGCCGGTCCAGCCCAGGTCCTCGACCACCCAGAGATCGTCCACGGACGTCTCGTCGAGCGTCTTGGCGAACGGGACGAGCTGCTCGGGCGGCAGGTCGCGGTCGAACATGACTCCGAGTCTCACGGTGCCCTCCAGTAATAGCGGTAGAGACGGCCGGTCTCCGAGTATCCGGCACGCAGGAAGGCGTTGGCGGTCGGGACGTTCGCGACATCGGTGGCCGCGACGATGCGCCGCAGGCCGGCCTCGGCGAGGGTACGGGTGCCGTGGGCGAGCAGGTCGTTCACGTAGCCGTGGCCGCGGTGCTCGGGCAGCACGCCGATGTAGGCGATCGAGTGGTCGTCGGGGGCCACCAGGCCGACGGGGGCGTCACCCAGGTGGCCGATGACGAACCAGCCGGGCTTGGCCTTGCGGTTCATCAGGTCGTCGTACATCCATCGGGCCTCCTTCTCCGCGCCCGACGTGGCCACCTCGACCCGGGTGTCGTGGTCGAGCGAGCCCTCGGAGACGCGTACGAGGATGTCGATCACCTCGTCGGGGTCCATGCGGCGCGCGGGTCGGTAGGTCAGCCGCCCCGGATCGCCGGGGACGTCGCTGCCCGCCACCCACTCCAGCAGCAGCCGCTCCACCTCCATGGTGAATCCGGCCTCCATGAGTGCTTCGTGCTCGACGGCGCGATCGACGACAGGGGTGAGCCCGGGCTTGAGCGGGATGTCATGAATGATCTTGGTCAGCCCCATCGCGTCCAGGCTGCGGCGCAGCAGGCCGGCGGCGGCGAGAGGGTCGGGTCCCGGGTCGAACTGCCAGACGATCGCCGGCTCGGAGCCGGTGAAGGGCGCCCAGTAGGCCAGGCGCGCCCGCCCTTCCGCGAAGCACCACTCAGGCCGGGTCCTGCCCTCGTCATGGGCGGTCCTGAGCTGGGAGCGCGCGGGCTCGGGGAACTCGTCGAACAACGTGGAAGCCTCCGCATGTGAGAGGGCTCTCCCGCGACGCCTGATACGTCGGGAGGAGATGCGCCCGCGATGACATGACCATCATGTTCTCGCATACGTCCACGCGATCAAGCGGAGATCACGTTCTCACGAGCCTCCACCGCAAAGCCGGGCGGAGCCGGTCCCGGACCGGGTTCGGGGAGGGCGTTCGGGGAGGGCGTTCAGGCGGCGGTGCCCAGCGCCGTACGGGCCTCGTCGAGGGATCCGCTGGTCGCGAAATGCCGGTCGAGGTTCGTGATCGTCAGCAGATGCCGGATCATCCCCGGCCCGACCACCAGCACCATCCGCCCCCGCAGGCGCTGGACCTGGTTGAGCGTCGCCACGAGCACCCCCAGGCCCACCGAGTCGCAGAACGGCACCTCGGTGAGGTCCACGATCAGGTTGAGGGGAGCAGGAGCGCCGAGCGCCTGTTCCAGCTCGGCCCGGAGCCGGGGCGCGCCCGCGACGTCCAGGTCGCCCACGACACGGACCACCGTGAAGGGGCCCTCCCGCCAACACCTGACCACCATTGGCCTCACCTGCCCTGAGCCCAGAAAGATATGCCTATTTCTTACATATGTTGTCCATTGCCGTTTTGGTGGTTGGTGTAACGCCGGGCTTCGCGGATGGCGTGGCATTCGCCTTCGGTTGCTTGATCTTGAGCTGGTCGCTGCCCAGGATGACCTCGATGCCCTCGGTGCCGGTCTTGCGGATCTCCGCCCCGGGAATGGCGGCCGCCACGACCTTCGCCGCCGCCTCCTGACCCTCGCCGTGGCGGACGATGGTCTTCTTGTAGTCCTTCTTGGTGGTGTTGCCAGGATCGCCGGGCACCTTGAACCCGTACGCGACCAGCGCCGTCTTGGCGCGCGCCGCCAGGCCGGTGATGAGCGTGCCGTTCTTGACCTTGAGCGAGATCTCCCCGGGCGGGATCGCGGACGGCTTGGCCGACGGCGTCGGGGCGGCGCTCGGCGTGGGCTTGGCCGGGTCGCGGTCGGCGTCGATCGCGGCGAACATCTCGCGGGCCGCCTGCTTGTCCCACAGCACCGCCGACTCGCCGGTGGGCGTCTTGAAGTCGACGTCGGACAGCGGCACCTCGGCGAACGTCACGTCGTCGAGCGCGACGTCGCGCATCTGCGTGGCAAGACCGATCAGCCCGTCGTCGGGGTCGACCTTGACCGTGCTGAGCGTCGAGTTGACGAACGAGGCCAGCTTGGCCGGATTGGCCAGCGTGTCGGCGCTGAGCGCCCGGTTGAGCAGCGCCGAGATGACCTGCTGCTGCCGGTCGATGCGGTCGAGGTCGGAGCGGGCGGTGGCGCGGGTGCGGGCGTAGCCGAGCGCCTGCACGCCGTCGAGCTGGTGGGTGCCGGCCGGCAGGTTGAGCGCGATCTTGGTGTCGTTGATCGGCACGGGCGTGCAGACGGTGACCCCGCCGAGTGAGTCGACCACGTCGATGAAGCCCAGGATGTTGACCTCGATGTAGCGGTTGATCTGCAGCCCGGTGACCGCCTCGACGGTCTGCTTGGCCAGCTTGGGTCCGCCGAACTGGTACGCCGAGTTGATCTTGTGGTCGCCCTTGCCCGGAACCGTGGTCCAGGTGTCGCGCGGCAGGCTGACCACGGTCACCTTCCTGTGGTCCTCCGACAGGTGGATGACCATCATGGTGTCGGTGCGCTGGCCGGCCTCGCGGCCGAGCTTGAGCCGGTTCTGCTGCTGGCGGGTGAGGTCGTCGCGCTTGTCGACGCCGACCATCAGGATGTTCTCGGCGCCCGAGGACGAGGGCGCGGTCACCCCGGCGTCCACCGTGCCGATCTGGCGCGGGGTCGCCCACACCACACCCGTGGTGACCAGCACGCCCGTGGACAGCAGACCGGCCAGCACGACGTTGCGGCGGCGGGCCCTGGCGCTCCTGCGCGGCCTCCGGGTGCGGACGGGTGTCAGCTTGACGCCTCCGTAGGCGTCGCCGCCCACGAGCACACCGCCGTCCTCCTCGCCCGGGTCGCGCATGCCGTCCCCCTTTTGTCACCCCGGTGGATCGGGG
The DNA here is from genome assembly GCF_040649735.1 of Nonomuraea sp. NPDC048892. Lineage (NCBI taxonomy): Bacteria > Bacillati > Actinomycetota > Actinomycetes > Streptosporangiales > Streptosporangiaceae > Nonomuraea > Nonomuraea sp. NPDC048892. The sequence goes on from NZ_JBEZFZ010000005.1 coordinate 445,500, forward strand.
CCTTCGATTGCCCTCCTCCCCTGGTCGTACAGTAGCGTGAGCCCCGCCATGAAGCAGTTCCCCGACTCGCCGCACGCGCCCGCGGAGACGCGCGGCTGGCCCCCCATCTCCGTCATCATGCCGGTCCTCAATGAGGAGCGGCACCTCCGCGAGGCCGTCGATCAGGTCCTCGCCCAGCAATACCCAGGCGAGATCGAGGTCGTCCTCGCCGTGGGTCCGTCCCAGGACCGCACCCAGGAGGTCGCCGACGCCATCGCGGCGGCCGACAGACGGGTGACGGTGGTGCCCAACCCGACGGGCCGCACCCCCAACGCGCTCAACGCGGCCATCGCCGCCTCGCGTAACGACATCGTCGCCAGGGTCGACGGGCACGCCATGCTGCCCTCCGACTACCTGCGCGTCGCCGTCGAGACGCTGGCGGAGACCGGCGCCGACAACGTCGGCGGCGTCATGGCGGCCGAGGGGATCACCCCCTTCGAGCAGGCCGTCGCCTGCGCCATGACGTCCAAGATCGGCGTGGGCGCCGCCGCCTTCCACGTGGGCGGCACGGCGGGCCCCGCCGACACCGTCTACCTCGGCGTCTTCCGCCGCTCCGCCCTCGCCAGGGTCGGCGGCTACGACGAGCACTTCCAGCGGGCCCAGGACTGGGAGATGAACCACCGCATCCGCCAGACCGGCGGCCTGGTGTGGTTCCAGCCGCGCATGCGGGTCTCCTACCGGCCGAGGCCCGACGCGAAGGCGCTGGCCAAGCAGTACTTCCACTACGGCCGCTGGCGCCGCGTGGTCTCGCGCACGCACGAGGGCACGATCAACCTGCGCTACCTGGCGCCGCCCGCAGCGGTGCTGGCGATGCTGCTCGGGTTGCTCGTCTCGCCGTTCTTCCCGCTCGCGCTGATCGTCCCCGGCGGCTACGCGCTGGCCATCGTGGCCGGCTCGGCGGTGACCGGCAGCGGGCTGTCAGGGGCGGCGAAGCTGCGGCTGCCGCTCGTGTACGCGACCATGCACTGCTCCTGGGGCTGGGGCTTCCTGACCAGCCCGAGAAGGCTGGCCCGCCCGCCGGGGCAGCCGGTCGGGAGGGAGCAGCCGGCGCCGCGCTTCGGCGAGTAGCCACTCAGCCGAGTCATGAGCCGGCGAAGACCCGCTCGACGGCGGCGTTGAAGCGGGTCAGCGCGTCCGGATACTCCGGGCCGAAGAGCCGGCTCCTGAGCTTGACCCTGGCCCCGGCCAGGGTGTCATCCCCGTCCAAGAACTCGGCGAGGTTCGACAGGTCCTCGCCGAGCAACACCCCCGCCTCGGCGCTGGGGTAACGCTCGTGGAAGGCGCTCTCGGGCAGCCCGGCCACGTTCGTCACCGCGTACGGCTTCTCGCTGGCCAGGAAGTCGGCCACCACGCTGGAGATGTCGCTGATCAGCAGGTCGCACTCGTTGAAGCAGTCGTAGAGGTGCGGCTCGGGCCCGTCCACGATCAGATGCCTGATCCGCTGCTCCTCCTCCCCGCTCCCGTGCGAGGGATGCCGGGCCTTCGACTTGGCCAGCTCGGCCGCCTCGATCATGGCCACGATCTTCCTGTGCGCCCGGGTGGCGCTCTTGTCGCGGTGGCCGGTCAGCGGGTGGGGCTTGTAGATCACGCGCAGCGGCGACCGGTGGTCGAGCAGCGCCCGCACGATGCGCGGGCCCATGGTGATCAGCGAGGTGTGGAACAGGTCGTCGTTCCAGCCCTCCCAGGTGGGGGCGTAGAGCACGGTTCGGTACGGCAGCCCGGGCCCCTCCGTCGAGATGCCCTCAAGCTGCGGCCTGCCGACCTCGTGGATGTTCTCGTCCCTGACGCCCACCTTGGCCTTGCGGTAGCGGTCGCGGCCCGCGGGCCCGGCCACCCACACCTCGTCGTACACCCGTGAGAACGGGTTGAACGAGGCCTCCTTGTCGCTGTCGCCGTGGTTGAGGAACGCGCTGCGCAGGGTGGGGATGCGCAGCATGTGCACATTTCTGCCGACGTTGGCGACGTACAGGCAGAGCCGGGCCCCGGCCAGCGCGCGGAAGCTCATCAGGTCGGCCGACGACGGGATGCACACCATCGGCAGGCTGGTGCCTTCGAGATGCGCGGCCATGCCGCGCTCGCGCAGCACGACGATGGCCCGCCGGTCGAGCCGCTCCAGCGTGGGCAGCCACATCCTGGCCTGGTAGGCGGCGGCGGTGGCGCCGGAGAAGTACAGGATGATCTCGGGGGCGTACCGCTCGACCTGCTCGCCGACCACCCGCAGCACGTTGGCGCGGTCGGTGAGGGGCAGGGCGCGGCGCACGTACGGGATGAGCGCGAGCGCCGCCACGAGACCGGCCACGAGCGCCACCCCGGCCCCCAGGGTGGCGAGCACGGCCCCGTGGACCGCGCCCAGCACCGGAAGAGCGTCCAGGTAGAGGAACGGCACGCTGCGCGCGTCACGCAGCCGCCTGGGCGGCATCTTGGGGATGCGCAGCGCGGAGACGTCGATGTTGCGGGTGGTCACCGGCATGCGGCTGAGCATCTGCCGCAACCGCATCGCCAGGCCCGTGTGCAGGGCCCGTACGGCGTGCAGGGCGAGCACGCCGGCCGCGAGCGCCACGAACCACGGCGAGTCGGCCCCCGCCGTCCGCGCCACCAGCAGCAGCGCCAGCGTCTCGCGCACCGCGAAGCGCAGCGTGATCCCGAGGTGCACCTTGCCGAGCAGGTCGGGCAGCGGGCGGGCGGCGCGCGGTGCGACGCACTCGACGGCGTACGAGGCCACGGCCACCGCGCCGAACAGCAGCGGAGCCGGCCACAGAGCCGTCACCAGGAGCGCGGGGTAGCAGCCGAGCAGGGCCGCGATCACGATGAGTCTCCTCATGTGATCGCACGGTAACAATGCTCAGGTCAAGAGCCGTCCACGCGCACGTCTATGACTTGCCCTGATAGGTCGGAGATGAGGATGTCCAGCGAGGTCTGCGAGCCGAGGAGGGGAGAGGCGCCGGTATTGACGCAGTTGACCCTGATGCCGACCCTGATGCCGTCAGCGGCCACTCGCGGGCCGGCGCCCTGGTCGGCGCGGCCACGTCGAGCGCGCTCAGTTGGCCGGCCCCGGCGACTCGCTCGCCGCTCGCCGCAGGCCGAAGAGCAGCTCCGCGATGTGCAGGTCGGCGGGATGGGTGACCTTGATGTTGTGCTCGCTGCCCGCCACCAGGTGGATCGGCACCTCGGGCAGGTAACGCAGCACCACGCCGCAGTCGTCGGTGGCGGGCAGGTCGCCGAAGCCGGGGTCGGCCATCGCCCGCTCATAGGCTTCGCGGATCACCGAGAGCCGGAAGCACTGCGGAGTCTGGCTGCGCCGCAGCCGCGCCCGGTCCAGCACCTCGCCGATCACCTCGCCGCCGTCCGGCCCTGGAACCGCCACGAAGACGGTGTCGGAGCTCGGGATCGCCACGTTGACGGCCTCGTGGGTCTCCAGCGCCTTGACACACTCCGTGATGATCCGGGGCTCCAGGAGCGGGCGTACGGCGTCGTGCAGCAGCACGTTGCACTCCGCCGCGCCGAGCGCGGCCAGCGCCCGCCACGTGCTCTCCGTCCGGCTCGCGCCGCCGTCCACGACCTTGCTGACCTTGCGGTATCCGCCCGCGGCGACGATCTCCCTGACCCGGCCGGCGTATCCGGGCGTCATCAGCACCACGACCTCGTCGATCTCCGGCGCGTCCTCGAAGACGGCCAGCGAATGCTCGATGATCGTCCGGCCCGCGACCTCGATGAGCTGCTTGGGCGTGCTGAGCCCGACCCGCTGCCCCACGCCGCCCGCGAGGAGCACTCCAACCGACCGCAGCGGTGAATCCATACCGGCAGCGTAGTGCCGCTGGTCCGTGATATCGCGGTGACCTGTCGCTACGCTGTGTCTACGCACCCCCAAGTGACCGCACTCCACCCCGGCCGGGAGGAGATCTGCGCTTTGCCCGACTCACTGATCCGCGGGGGCACGACCACGTCGGCCGTGCTGCTCGCCACCACGCCCGCGTGCAGGCTCTCCAGCGGTGACGGCACCCTGCTCGACCGCCTCCACGACCAGCTCGCCGTGCTGCCCGTCCGCGACGTCCTGGTGGTGAGCGCCGGCGGCGGCCTCGGGGCCGACCTGCGCGGCGTCGCCAAGATCGCGCGCACCACCACCGGCACGGTGGCCGTGCTCCCCGCCGACCTGGTGGCCCACACCGAGGCGCTCGCGCTGCTGCTCGAACACCCCTCCCGCGACACCGCCGCGCTGATCGCCCACGACGTGGTCACCTCGCCGCTGCGGCCTCCCGTACGCGTCGAGGGCGGCAAGGTCGTCGCGGCGGGCAGCTCGTTCCACCTCGTGCCGGAGGCCAACGCCACGTTCAGAGGCGTGCTCCAGGCCGGCGAGGCCGACCTGACCTCGCTCGCCGACATCGCGGAAGAGCTGGCCGAGCTGTCCGAGGCGGGCAAGCTCGGCCCCGTCACCGCGGTCGAGGCCGTCGATCTGCTGCTGGTCGGCCTGGTCAGGTCGGGCGTCGGCGTGCGCGCCGCGGCGATCGGGCCGCTGCACGCCGAGCGGGTGAGCGGCCAGAACGCCGCCGACGCGGCCGTCGTCAGGCTGTCGGAGGTGGACGAGGAGCAGGTCAGGCTCGACACGTCCGTCAAGGACGACGACGGCTTCCTCGCCACGTTCCTGGTCTCGTCCTGGACCCGCCACCTGGTCAGACCGGCGGTGCGGCTCAAGCTCGCGCCCAACACCGTCACCGGCGTCTCGGCCGGGCTGGCCCTGCTCGCGGCCGTCTGGTTCTCCGCCGGCACGCAGGGCGGGCGGCTGGCCGGCGCGGTGCTGCTCTACCTGTCGTTCGCGCTCGACTGCCTCGACGGGCAGCTCGCCCGCTACACCCGCACGTTCTCCCCGCTCGGCGCGTGGGCCGACGGCATGTCCGACCGGCTCAAGGAATACGTCGTCTACGTCGGCCTGGCCTTCGGCTTCGCCGGTCCCGGCATCTGGCCGCTGGCCGTGGGCGCCATGATCCTCCAGGTCGTCAGGCACGCCATCGACGCCACGTACGCGGGAGCCCTCGCCGACGCGGCCAAGGTCGGCGCCATGTGGGGCAGGCCCGCGCGCTCCCTGATGGAGTCGCACGACGTCCGCCGCGACCACGGCGGCGTGCTGAAGCTCGCCCAGAGACTCGAACGCGGCACGGTCGCGCGCTGGCTGAAGAAGATCGTCGTCCTGCCCATCGGGGAGCGCATGGCGCTGATCGCCGTCACCGCCGCCGGCTGGAACGCGCGCGTCACGTTCCTGTCCCTGCTCTGCTGGGGCGGCGTCGCGGCCCTCTATCAGCTCGCCGGACGGATCGCGAGGTCGGCACGATGACGACGGTTCACCTGACCCCCGTACCCAACAGCGCCGTCGTCGCCTACCGCGACGACGGGCCGCTCTCGCGCGCCATGGGCCTGCTCGTGGCCGGGCAGCTCCCGCCGCTCCCTCCGGTCATCGCCGGCACGTTCGTCACGGGCATGCTGCTGCTGATCGGCGTGGCCGGTTCCGACGGGCTGGCCGTCTTCGCGCCCGCCGTGACGCTGCTGCTGGCCGGGCCGGGCAGCACCCACCCGCACGACGGCCGCTTCGACTGGCTCGTGCCGCCGATCCTGCGCCTCGTCGAGTACGCCTTCATCGCCGCGGTCGGCTTCGCCCACCGGCTGAACCCCGTACTGATCTTCCTTCTGCTCGGCGCGCTCGCCTTCCACCATTACGATCTGGTCTACCGGCTGCGCCAGCGCGTCTACCCGCCGCCGTGGCTGGCCGCCCTCGGGCTCGGCTGGGACGGGCGGATGATGGTGGTCTCGCTGACCGCCCTGTCAGGGTGGCTGACCGGCGGCTATGTGGTGCTCGCGGTCTATCTGTGGGCCCTGTTCGGCTGGGAGAGCCTGACCTGCTGGCTCGCCGCCCCGGTGTCCGGGGCCGAAACGGCCGATACGGGAACGCAAGACTAACGCCGGATTACCCGCACGGGGTCCAAAGACGAATACTCTTTGGGCCTATGGTGGGACGCTCGCGGACGTCCGCGTAACGCTCCGCGAATCCGAACAGACCTGCTCGACTGAGGAGTGCACGTTGCTGGGAATGGTTCTGGCCGCTGGAGCCGGACGACGCCTGCGGCCGTACACCGACACGCTGCCCAAGGCGCTCGTGCCGGTCGACGGCGAAACCACGATCATGGACATCTCGCTGCGCAATCTCGCCGAGGTGGGCCTGCGGGAGGTCGTGGTCGTCGTCGGTTACGCGGCCCAGGCCGTACACGAGCGTAAGGACGCCCTGGAGGAGCGGCACGGCGTCAAGCTCACCCTCGTGCACAACGACAAGGCCGAGGAGTGGAACAACGCCTACTCCCTGTGGTGCGCCCGCGACTACTTCGCCCAGGGCGTGCTCCTGGTCAACGGCGACACCGTGCACCCGGTCTCGGTCGAGAAGACGCTGCTGTCGGCCCCCGAGACGAGCGACGTCCTGCTCGCCGTCGACGACGTCAAGAAGCTGGCCGACGAGGAGATGAAGGTGACGCTCTCGCCCGAGGGCTCGCTGCGCCGCATCACCAAGCTGATGGACCCGGCCGAGGCCTACGGCGAGTACATCGGGGCCACCCTGATCAGGCCCGGCGCGGCCGACCGGCTGGCCGACGCGCTCAAGACCACGTTCGAGCGCGACCCCCAGCTCTACTACGAGGACGGCTACCAGGAGATGGTCGACCGCGGCGAGACCATCAACGCCGCGCCCATCGGCGAGGTCGACTGGGTCGAGGTGGACAACCACGACGACCTGGCCAAGGCCCGCACCATAGCCGTTCGCTACTGAGGGAGCGCGCATGCCGCTTCTCGCGAGGATGTTGCCGGCGCCGCTGACGATGGACGTCAGGCGGGGCGCGGTGGCTGAGCTCGGCGCGCTGCTCGCCGACAGCCGCGTGGCCACCTCCGGCCGGGTGGCCGTGGCCGTCGGCCGCGGCCAGGGCGACCACATCGAGAGCCTGATCGCGCCCACGCTGGGCGAGGCCGAGGTGTTCCGGGTGGCCGACGGGTCGGTCGACGCGGCCGTCTCGCTCGGCGCCGACCTGCGCAAGGGCGCCTACGAGGTCGTGGTGGGCGTCGGCGGTGGCAAGACGATCGACGCCACCAAATACGCCGCGTCGCTGGCCGGCATCCCGATGGTGGCCGTGGCCACCAACCTGTCCCACGACGGCATCTGTTCGCCCACGGCCTCCCTGATCTACGAGGGCGGCAAGGGCACGTTCGGCGTGCCGATGCCGCTGGCCATCCTGGTCGACCTCGACTTCGTGCACAACGCGCCCCAGGCGCTGGTGCGCGCGGGCGTGGGCGACGTGGTCAGCAACCTGTCGGCCATCGAGGACTGGCAGCTCGGCAACGTCGAGCGCGGCGAGCCCATCGACGGGCTGGCCTGCTCGATGTCGCGCACCGCCGCCGAGGCGCTCATCGGGCGCACCGACTCCATCGAGTCCGACGCGTTCCTGACAGTGCTGGCCGAATCGCTGATCCTGTCCGGCATGTCGATGGTCGTGGCCGGCTCGTCCCGGCCCGCGAGCGGCGGAGACCATGAGATCCTTCATGCTGTGGATCAGCTCTTTCCCGGCACCTCCAACCACGGCGAGCTCGCCGGGATCGGTGCCGCCTTCTGCTTCTTCCTCAGGGAGGACGACGCCCGCGTCAAGCAGGTCGTCGGCTGCCTGCGCAAGCACGAGCTGCCCGTCGTCCCCGGTGACATCGGGCTGAGCGCCGAGCAGTTCGCCGAGGTCGTGGCGCTGGCCCCGGCCACCCGTCCCGGCCGTTACACGATCCTGGAGCACCTGCGCATGCAGGACTCCGAGATCCGCGATCGGGTGGGGGACTATGTCCGGGCCTTCGGTAGCTGAGCTCCGGCAGGTGGCGCAGCCTCCCGGCCACCTGGAGCGCAGGAACGGCGAACACTGGGCCGGCGTCCTCTACATGCGCCGCCTGTCCATCTACGTGACCTGGATGATGACCAAGACCTCGGTCACGCCCAACCAGCTCACCTGGATCATGACGGTCGCGGGCGTGGCCGCCGGGTTCGTGCTGGCGCTGCCGGGGCTGTGGGCGGCCGTGCTCGCCGCCCTGCTGATCCAGGTCTACCTGCTGCTCGACTGCTCGGACGGCGAGCTGGCCCGCTGGACGGGCAAGACCTCGTTGGCCGGCGTCTACCTCGACCGGGTCGGCGCCTACTTCGCCGAGGCGGCCGTGCTGGCCGGGCTGGGCTGGCGCGCCTCCGAGGTGCTGCCCGACTGGTACACCGTGTTCGGCTTCGCCGCCGCGCTCGGCGCCATCCTGATCAAGGCGGAGAGCGACCTGGTGGAGGTGGCCAGAGCCAAGGGCGGGCTGGGCGCCGCGACCGAGGCGGCGGCGGTGCAGTTCAGGTCGGGGCTGCTGGGGCTGGGCCGGCGGGTGCTGGCGGCGACGCGGTTCCACCGCATCATGCAGCCCATCGAGCTGTCCCTGCTCGCGCTGGCGACCGCGGTCATCGACGTGTTCGCGGGGAATCTCACCGCCACCCGCGTGCTCGTCGTGGCCTGCCTGCTGGCCGCGGCGGTGCAGACCGTTCTGCATCTGATCAGCATCATGGCATCGAGAAGACTTGCTTGATCTCTGTCGGAACCGGAGGCGCCCCTCGTCCGTCGTATTGATCGGACGTCCGCCGTTCGGTGGGGGTTCACTGCCGGTTCCGATACGCTTAGCTTCACCATCCAGACCATGCAAACCCAGCAGACTCGGTGATCATGAAAGAATGCTCCGCTCGTGCTCTCAACGCGTCAGGACGATGATTCGTTGAAGATCTCGTGCGTCATCCTCACCATGGGCAACCGGGTCGCGGAGCTGAACCGGGCGGTCGAGTCCGCGCTCAACCAGGTCGACGGCGACGTCGAAGTGGTGATCGTGGGCAACGGCGCCGACGTGCCCGCGGTGTCGGCGACGCCACCCGAGGGGTCGGCCGCGGTCGTGAAAACGATCCGGCTCGACCAGAACACGGGCATTCCCGCCGGCCGTAATCGCGGTGTGGAGGAGTGCTCGGGAGACGTCGTGCTCTTTCTCGACGACGACGGCTGGTACGCCAGCCAGAAGGTCGTCGCGCACGTGCGCGACCGTTTCGCCACCGAGCCCGACCTGGCGGTGATCTCCTTCCGGATCATGGATCCTGACGGCGGCATCGGCCAGCGCCGCCACGTCCCGCGGCTGCGTTCGGGCGACCCGCAGCGCTCCTCGCCGGTGACCACCTTCCTGGGCGGCGCGTCGGCGATCAGACGTTCGGCCTTCCTCCAGGTGGGCGGTCTTCCCGAGCGGTTCTTCTACGCTCACGAGGAGACCGACCTGGCCTGGCGGCTGCTGGGCGAGGGCTACCGGATCGAGTACGACGCCGAGACGGTGATGTACCACCCCCAGGTGCCCCCGACCCGACACGCCGAGTTCCACCGGCTCAACGCGCGCAACCGGGTCTGGCTGGCCCGGCGCAACCTGCCGTGGCCGCTGGCGCTGCTCTACCTGACCAACTGGGTCGTGCTGACCGTCATCCGCGAGCGCGGCGCCTCCGCGGCGCTCAAGGCGTGGTTCGCCGGCTTCTTCGAGGGCCTGCGCACGCCCGCCGGCGAGCGCCGGCCGATGGCGTGGCGGACCGCGTGGCGCATGGTCAAGCTCGGCCGCCCGCCGATCGTCTGAGCCCCGCCGCCCGCGGGGTCAGGTCGTGGTCGCGTCCTCGAACGCCATCGAGGCGTGGGTCACGGTGGTGCTGAACATCGCCCGCTTGGGCAGCCCCAGCTCGCTCAGCTCCTTGGCGATGGGGTGGTTGCCCAGGCGGATCAGCGCGCCGCCGGGGCGGATCTTCGCGCCGCGGGCGCGTACGGACCAGGGGACGCGCCGGGTGACGCCGTCGCGGTGCGTGTAGGCGTCGAGCGGCGCCATGGCGCCGCCGGCCGGCACGGGCAGGCCCGGCTTGACCAGCATGTCGAGCACGAGCCGGCCGTCCTTGCGCAGAATGCACCTCTTGTACGGCGAGGCCAGCCGCAACTCGATGTCGGCCAGCTCCTTGGGAAAGCCCCACAACGTCCGCCCGGCCTCCAGCGTGAACCGCTGGTCCACCGGCAGCCAGTGCACGAAGATCCCGGCCTGGCGCAGGTCCCGGAGCCCCGTGGGGCCCGATCGCCCGGGCGGTCGGACCAGGAAGGCCATGCCGAACTCGTGGTAGGCGTCGAGATCACCGTCGCGGTAGTCCACGAACACGAGCACGCAGACGGCCTTGCCGGGCAGGACCTCGGCCACGTCTAGGCCGGAGTACGCGATCACCGCCCTGGCGGCGTCGGCACGCACCGGGTAGAAGGCGCTGCACACCTCGGCGTCCCTCACCCGCACAGGCATGCCCACCGTCCGGCCTTGGATCAGATGCGATGCCATGGACCCAGTACATCAACCGGCGGCCCGTGTGGCCATTCCCGGCCCGGTGTCGTCCAGGTGCGATGTCCGTGGACCGCGGAGGCAGTGGTCACACGGCGAGGGCGTGCGTCGGGATCCCGGCCCAGGACTCGGCGCGGCGGACGAAGGCGGCGGCGTGGTCCGGCCAGTGGTGGCGCAGCCGCGCCCGCGCGTGCCCCAGCGTGCCCAGCTCGGCCCGGCGCGCCGGGTCCTCCTTCAGGTCCAGTACGGCGTTCAGCACCGCGTCCACGTTCAGCGGCACCACCAGCCCGCAGCCGGCCTCCTCGACCAGAGAGGCGCCCTGCGGGGTGGTGATCACGGGCAGCCCCCGGCCCATGTAGTCCATGATCTTGGTGGGCAGCGCCCTGACCGTGTCGTCGGCCAGGGACAGACCGGCCAGCGCGCCCTCGGCCATGCGCAGGGCGTGGCGGTTGGGCACGTACCCGAACCAGTCGAGCAGCCCGACCCGCTGCGCGTCCCGCAGCAGCGGCCGCACCTCGCGGGCCGCACCGCCGATCAGGTCCAGCCTGATGCCGTGCGGGATCAGCCGCTCGGCCAGCCCGATCAACTCGGTCACGCCGCGTTCCGTGGACAGGCGGCCGAGGTGGACGACCCTGGTGTCACCCGGTGGCGGCGGGCTCGCGGCCACCAGGGTCGCCTCGGGGACCTCGGCGGGCGTGATCAGCCGGTGCCGCCGCCCGGCGCGGGCCAGCTGCCTGGGGGTGACCTGCTCGCGAACGTCCCAGACGACCGGAGGACGGCGGTGGGGCAGCGCGCGCAGAAGCCGGTGGTCGTGCACGAGCAGCAGGTCCGCGTCCCGCACGCCGCGTCTGAGCGCGCTGCGGGCGCGGCCGTAGGAAGCCTGGCGCGGCACGTCCACCGCGGTCAGCCCCATGGCGGGGGTCACGTTGAAATAGCTGAAAGGAGCGACGTAGGTCACCTCGTGGCCCGCGTCGAGCAGCGCCCTGATCTGCCGGTGCATGATCCGGGCGTCCTCGGGATGATGGACGGTGGTGGCGACACATGCGCGCATGTGTCGATGCTCCGCGCCTCCCAGGTCGGAGGCGTTAATGCGGAAGGAACGGTCGCTTAACTTCGGGAGGGACGGCGATAGAGCCAGACCAGCCGGGGCTCAAGCACCCACTTGAAGACCGTACGGGTCTCCGGCAGGCACAGGATGATGGCCAGCGCGAAGCAACTCGTGCTGATCGCCAGCACGCCCAGCGGCCCGTGCAGCCACGGGAGCTCCAGCCAGCCCATCTCCTTGGCGATCAGCACCGGGATGCCGTGGAGCAGGTAGCAGTAGAGCGTGCGGGTGCCGAGGTCGGTGTACCAGGTCTCGCGCCTGGGCACCAGCGCCAGCACGGCGAAGCACATGGCCAGCGCGCACACGAGCAGCCCGATGCGCACCCCGAGGCCCATGTACCAGGACAGGTCGAGGTCCTGGTAGCTGTTCTTGTAGTAGAACGGGCTGAGCTTGGCCATGGGCGCGATGTAGATCGCCACCCCCGCCGCGCAGAGCACGGTGACGACCGAGACGATCTTGATCCAGCGGCGGTTGAGCAGCTCGAAGTGCTCGGGCTGCAGGACCAGGCCGATGACGAAGAACGGCAGCAGGCCGAAGAAGCGGTCCATGCTGAAGTCGCCGGAGATCTGGGAGAACCCGGCGAACAGGTAGATCGCGATGGCCACCGGCACCGGGTATTTCATCCGCTTCCACACCGGGGTGGACAGGCGCCAGAACAGCAGCGCCAGCAGATACCAGTTGAGCCACGCAGGGTCGATGATGGTCAGGCTCCACTTCTGCCCGAGGGAGAAGCGCAGCGCCGCGTAGCCGACCTCGACGATCACGTAAGGGACGAGGAACGTGTCGACCAGTTTGTTGGTCTTCGCGTTGGAGTTCCAGAAGTTGCGCGACAGATAACCGCTGATCACCACGAACAGCGGCATGTGGAAGACGTAGATGAAGATGTAGAGCGCCCTGGCCGAGTCGGCGGCCAGGGTCGGCACCAGCGAGTGGCCGATCGGCACCAGCGCGATCAGGATGAACTTGACGTTGTCGAGGAACGGATCGCGCTTGCGCGGCTTCGGCTGCTCGGGCTGGGGACGCGGCTCCGGCCGCTCCTGGCGCTTCGCGCCGGACTCCGCGGCCTGGACCTGGGCGGGGGCCTGGGTGGGGGCTTTCGCCTGCACCGGGGGCACCGCCGCCTGCGGCGCGGTGCGCTCGCCCGGGGCGACTCCGTGGGGGTCGGTGGCCTCGCTCCAGAAGGTCTCCTCGGGAAGCGGCCACCGGGCCCCCGTGTCTGCGGGGCCCTCCTCTGGGCTCCGCGGGGGCGTGACCGGTCGGGAGGATCTGGTCTCAGACACTAGGGGAGTCGCTCAGCTTCGCTCGGGTCCGGGGAACACGACGGCAACACGACCAGGAACACCCTTGCGGCTCCGTGTCGCGCTGCGTCGCCGACCCGAAACAGACTATCCCGCACTCGTGGGTCCTGTCTCACGCAGCGGCCCAGATCGTCCCGTTACACAGGGAACTTTGAGGCTCAGGTGCAGACGTTCTTCTGCTCGGAGGCGGTGATGGTGCTGTTGTTGACGCTGTCGGGCAGCTTGGTCACCTTGACCGACTCGAAGTCCTCGCCGACCACCAGCTGGATCACCGGGGTGCCCTTCTTCGGGCCGGCTCCCGCCGTGGTGGCGGGGTTCGCGGTGGTGTACGGCTGCGCGTTGGTCGCCGCCACCTTGCCCGAGGCGGCCTGAGGCTTGGGCAGCACCGATGCGCCCAGCGCGACGGCGTGGTCGGCCGCCGTCTCGATCGTCTTGGCGTAGTGGATCTCACTCTTCGGCAGGCTCACGCCGCCCGGCGCCTCGAAGTTGCCCAGTCCGACGACGTTGAAGCCCTGCTTGGCCAGTTCGTCGGCGACCTCGCGGGCCTTGCCCACGGTCTTGGTGCCGTTGAGCACCTGGACCTTCACCTGCTCGGGCTTGATCGCGACCTTGGGCTTGGCGCTCGCGGTGGCGGTCGGCGCGGGGACGGGCTCGGTGTCGGTCTTGATCGAGGTGAACAGCTCGGTGGCGTCCGGCTCCTTCCAGACCACCCGGTTCGGATCGTCGGGGGCGGGACCCCAGGGCACCGTGGTGAACTTGACGCCGCCGGCGGTCATCTCCTTGGCGCTCATCGCGATCTGGATGAGCTGCTCGGTGTCGTTGGCCAGCTCGGGGTCCATGGTGACCGAGCCGGCCGCCGCCGCGATGAAGTCTCTGAGCCGGCCCACGTCGGTGAGCAGGTCGCTGCTGGTCGCCTTGGCCACGACCTTGCTCAGGAAGATCTGCTGCCGCTTGATGCGCTGGATGTCGCTGCCGTCGCCGTATTTGCGCAGGCGTACGTAGCCCAGCGCCTTCTCGCCGTTGAGCAGGCTCTTGCCGGCCGGCAGCACCAGTTTGGAGGCCCTGTCGTTGACGCCCGACTTCAGGCAGATCTCTATGCCGCCGAGCGCGTCCACGATGTTCTTGAAGCCGCTGAAGTCGACCTCGACGAAGTGGTTGACCCGGATGCCGGTCAGCGTCTCGATGGTGGAGATCGTGCAGGCGATGCCGCCCGAGTTGTACGCCGAGTTGATCATGTCCCGGCGCGGCGCCATCTCCTGCTTGGTGGCCTCGTTCTTGCACCTGGGGATCTGTACCAGGGAGTCGCGCGGGAAGCTGATCAGCCGCGCCTTGTCCCGGCCGGGGGAGATGTGCATGAGGATGATCGTGTCGGTGCGCTTGCCGCCGGCGTCGGCCGTGCGGGCCAGCTGCTGGCCGTAGCGCGCGTTGCCCTTGCCCGCCCGGGTGTCGGAGCCGACGAGCAGCACGTTGAGCGCGCCCGTGTCGGGAGGGCGGGGGTTGATGATGTCTTCCTTGACGCTCTTCTCGTTGATGTTGCCGAAGGCGTCGCGGTAGAGGGTGTACGCAGTCAGCGTGCCCGCGACCATCACCGAGGTCAGGCCGATGCTGACCCAGGCCAGCACGCGCATCTTGGTCTGGCCGTTGCCCGAGCCGCCCGAGCGGTGCCCGTGTGAGGGCCGCGGGTCCGGCGGCGGCGGGGGTGGCGGCGCGGCGGCGGCCGCCCGGCGGGCCATCCGGCTGCCCGGCTGCGTCGGCGCACCTCGGCGATCGTGCACGGGATCGACTACCGGCGGCACGCCTCTGTAGTCACTCATACGCCCCCTAGCCTCACTCCTTGCGCCGCCGGCTTGGTCGCTCCGCGCCACGAGACTAGGTCACGTACGGCGTGCCACGTGCCCGATCGTGCGGAACGGCCCGTGACCCGGGTGTGATGTTTCCGCGGCACAGCATACTCAGAGCCGGACATTGGGTGGAATATCATCGCCAAACTCTTTCCTGCCACCGATCCGTCCTCGGTCGTCAGGCTCGGTGGTCAGGCCCGAGGCTTCGACTTGATGCTCAGGGCGGCCGCCAGGCAGGCCAGGGGCACGGCCGGCAGCACGTACCGGTAGTCGAACTCGGCCGCCGCGGCCGGAGTGACCAGCAGCACCACGGCCACCGACCAGGACACCGCCCAGGCGGGCGGCCCCGCCGGCTTCGCGCCGGGACGCCTGCTCCGGCGCCGGCGGACGATCGCCGCGACCGGCGGCACCAGCAGGATCCCCAGGAGCACCGGGCCGGGCAGCCGCACCAGACTCTGGTAGGCCCGCAGCCATCCGGCGTAGGGCTCGACGATCTCCGTACCGATCGCACCCTGCTCGTAGAGCTTGGCATACTCGGCGCCGACCTGCGCGGGATAGCGCCCTGGCGGTCCGGGAGGGGTCACCGGGAACTGGTAGTAGGCGTAGATCTCGGGATCGGGGTAGACCGGGCGATCCCAGGTGAACGTGCGGCCCAGCTCGGTCAGCACCGAGGCGGCGTAGTCGAGCGGCTGGCTGGTGATCGCCAGCGTCGCGAACCTGGCCGCCAGGTCGTCGTTCTCCTTCGTGAACGTGATGCCCGGCCGCAGGACGAGCGGGGAGTCCTTGGCCCAGATGTACTCCTGCGACGGGGGCCGCCGCTCCGGCGGGCGCGGGTCGCACAGGACCGCCAGGTCGGGCGGGGGGTCCATCTTGGCGCAGTCGGCGAAGGACATCGCGCGCGCGTACAGGAAGACGCCGTTCGCGCCGATCAGGCCGGTTCGCTGGTAGGTGGCGTGGAACCAGGCGCCGTACGCGATGATCGGCACCAGCGCGGCGGCCAGCAGCACGGCGGCCGGCCTGAACCGCCGGCGCAGCACGAACCAGGCGGCCACCACCACGATGAGCGGCTGGCCGACGGTCCTGGTGAGCGTGGCGGCGGCCAGCAGCAGCCCGATCGCCACCACGGTGGCGGTCGTCGGGGCGGCCATCCGGGCGGGCCACCGTGTCGTGCACAGCGCCACGGCGGTGACGACCAGGAACATGAACAGAGTGTCGGAGACGAGCAGGTGCTCCAGCTCGATCTGGTACGCGTCCAGCAGCACCGGCACGGTCGCCAGCGTCCTCGCCCAGCGCGGGGCCCTGCGTGCCGCCCGGTAGATCAGCACGGCGGCGGCCAGGCCGAGCAGGTGCTGCACCACCGTGACGGCGGCGAAGGCGTGCAGCGGCTCAAGGAGCTTGAGGAACATCGAGTAGCCGGCCGGGCGCACCAGGTCGGGGCGGGGTCTGAAGACCGTGACGACGTAGGTGTAGGTGTCGGGGAACCACAGGGCGGGCCGGTAGCCCAGCATGGCCAGCGCGCGCAGGGCGGCGCCGAGGGCGAGCACCGCCAGGAACCAGCCGTGCCGCCGCGCCCAGGGCTTCGGGTCGCGCGGCAGGCGGTGGCCGCGGCCGGTCTTCGCGGGCTCGGCGTCACGAGCCTCCGACATCACCCGCACGTTCCTCCCGCTCCTCCGGCGCGTCGCCTGACCACAGGGCCACGTGGCCCGCTGACCGCGTCGCCGCACAGCTCGCCGGCCGCGTCGCCGCATGACCTCGCGAACCGCCGGCCGCGTGGTCCGTACGCTACCCGGGATCGGGGTGGACTCGTGCCGCCTGAGCGGCCCGTGCGGCGGGCGCGCACGGTTCCACCTGGGGGTTCGCGGGGTGGGGGCAAGATCGGCGGGTGCCGTGCGCACGGGGTGTGCCGGGTTGGATACGCTCGCTCAGCCATGGAAGTCGATCGACCCGGCCGGGTGCTCGCCACGCTGTCCGTACTGCCCGCACTGGCCGTGGCGGGCTGGCTGCTCGCGGGCCTGCCTCTGCTGCTGCTCGGCCGGTTCACGCCGCCGCTCGCCGCGCTGCTCGGCGTGCCCGCGGCGGCGCTGCTGTGCTGGGCGGGCACACGAGGGCTCGGCCGCCGCGCGGAAGCGCGCGGGCCGGGCGGCGCGAACGACGGGGACACATCGCGGCCGGGTGGCGCGAAGGGCGGGGACGCGTCGCGGCCGGGTGGTGCCACGGCCGGGGAGGCCGGGTCGGCGGCCACCTGGTGGCAGGTGGGCGGGGTCGCGGCGGTGGCCGTGGCGTCCGGGGCGTTCAACGCGATCATGCACAGCGAGCAGCTCGCCGTCAGGCGCGACCCGGCCACCTACGCCCAGTACGCCGCCTGGATCGCCGGCCACGGCTCCCTGCCCATCCCCACCCAGGCCGAGGCGTTCGGCGGCCCCGACCCGGAGTTGATCTTCAAAAGCGTCGGCTTGTACGCCGAGAACGGCGCCGTGGTGCCGCAGTTCATGCCGGGCCCGCCGCTGCTGTTCGCGATCGGGAACTGGCTCGGGACGCCGTTCCTGATCCCGGCTGTGCTGGGCGCGCTGGCCGTGCTGACGCTGGCCGGGGTGGTGGCACGGCTGTCGGGAGCGCGCTGGGCGGTGCTCGCGGCGCTCTCGTTCGCCGTGAGCCTGCCGATCCTCTACACCTCTCGCACCACGTTCAGCGAGATCCCGTCGCTGATCCTGCTGTTCGGCGGACTGGCGCTGACCTACGACGCGCTCGCCCGCCCGGCCTGGTGGAAGGGGTTGCCGGCCGGGCTGGTGTTCGGGCTGGCGGTGCTGGTCAGGGTGGACGGGCTGCGCGACGTGCTGCCGGTGCTGGCGTTCGCGGGGCTGCTGATCGCGATGCGGCGGCGCGGCAGGCCGCAGGGGGCGGTGGGGCCTGCGCTGCTGGCGGGGCTGATCGCCGGGGCCGGGATCGGGATGCTGGCGGCGTACGTACTGGCTCGTCCTTATCTTTCCTACCTGTCCGGGTCGGTGCGGCCGCTGCTGCTCATCTGCGCGGGCGTGCTCGTGCTGATCGCGGCCGGCACGGCCGCCGCGCCGGCGCTGGCCAGGACCCGGCTGCCGTCGTGGGCGCCGCCGGCGGGTGCGGGGCTGGTGCTGCTGCTGATGGCACTCCTGTACGCCCGCCCCTGGTTTCAGACCGTGACCCGGGCGCCGGCCAACCCCGACGACGTGCGCACGTTCGAGATGATCCAGCAGATCCAGCGCGCGAACGGCATGCCGCTCGACGGCACCCGCCTGTACTTCGAGAACTCCCTGCACTGGGTCGTCTGGTACCTCGGCGCCCCCGTCGTCCTGCTGGCCACGCTCGGCGCCGCGCTCCTCGTGCGCAAGCTGCTGCGCGACGGCGCGCCGTTCGAGTGGCTGCTGCCGCTCGCGATCGTGGGCTGGACGACCGTCACGACGCTGCTGCGCCCCGAGATCACCCCCGACCATCCGTGGGCCGCGCGCCGCCTGGTCCCGATCGTCATCCCCGGGCTGATCCTGCTGGCCACGTACGGGCTGGCCCGGCTGCACGTCCTGGCGGACCGGCATGGGCCGCTGGTGCGCAAGTGGGGGGCGGTGCTGACTGTGGCGCTCGTGCTCGTGCCGCCGGCCGTGACCTCGATCGGCACCGCGTTCACCCCGGTCGAGCGGGGCGAGGCGGCGGCGGTCGAGGCGATGTGCGCGCGGATCCCGCGCGACGCCTCCGTGCTGATCGTGGAGCGGGTCACCGCCGACCGGTTCACCCAGGTCGTCCGCGGCATGTGCGGCCTGCCCGCGGCGCAGGTGTCCAGGCCGGACCAGGGCCAGACCGCGCCGCCCGAGCAGGTGCGCAGGCTGGCCGGGCGGGTGCGGGCGGCGGGGCGCGTGCCGGTCGTGCTCGGGGCCGAGCAGGGCCAGGTCTCCCCGTACGGGACCGCCACGCAGATCCTCGGCCTGGTCACCCGCCAGGACGAACGCTCACTCGTGGACGCCCCGAACGCCACGTGGTCCCTGCGGATGAACGTGTGGATGGCCGTCGCCTGATCGTATGGTCCAGACTGGAAGCTGTCCCGAATCAGGAGCTCCCGGTAGGCCGATGTGGACTCGCCTTTCGGCTGGGCAGAGTAACCTCGACCCCCGTGAGCACGCTTGAGACCCCCAAGAGTGGAATTGCCGTGGAAGAAGCGCCGTACGTCACGATCGTCCTGCCCTGCTACAACGAGCAGGATCACGTCATCGACGAGGTGGAGCGCATCACCAAGGCGATGGACTCGAGCGGCTACACCTACGAGCTGGTCGCCGTGGACGACTGCTCGACCGACGACACGCTGGCCAAGCTGAAGCAGGCCGCGCCCGACTACCCCCACCTGCGCATCCGCGCCTTCCACCGCAACGGCGGCGCCGGCACCGTGCGGCGCATCGGCTCGCAGGAGGCCAAGGGCGAGATCGTCGTCTGGACCGACGCCGACATGTCCTACGCCAACGAGCGCATCCCCGAGCTGGTGCAGATCCTGGAGAAGGACGCCGCCATCGACATGGTCGTCGGGGCGCGCACCAGCGAGGAGGGCTCGCACAAGCTGCTGCGCGTGCCCGCCAAGTTCGTGATCCGCAAGGTGGCGGAGATGCTGGCCGGGCAGAAGATCCCCGACCTCAACTCCGGGCTGCGCGCCTTCCGCAAGTCGGTGGCCAAGCCCTACCTGCGGCTGCTGCCGCCCGGGTTCTCCTGCGTCACCACGATCACGCTGTCGTTCCTGTCGAACCAGCACGACGTCTACTACCTGCCGACCGAATACGCCAAGCGGGCCGGCAAGTCGAAGTTCAGCTTCGTCTCCGACGCCTACCGCTACATCCTCCAGGTGCTGCGGATGATCATGTACTTCAACCCGCTCAAGGTGCTCATGCCGCCGGCGTTGTGGCTGGTGGGCATCGGGTTCGTGAAGGGCGTCTGGGACATGGTCCAGCACCCGTTCTACTTCCCGGCCAACACCGTGATGATCTTCCTGTCAGGCATGCTCATCGGGTCCGTGGCGCTGCTGGCCGACCTGATCGTGCGCTCGCGGGGAGAGTGACGTTGCGGATCGCGATCGTCGGCCCGACATATCCGTACAAGGGGGGCGGGGCGCAGCATACGACCGAGCTGGCGCACCGCCTCGCCGCACTGGGCCACGACGTGGTGATCGAGTCGTGGCGGGCGCAATACCCGTCCTTCCTCTATCCGGGGCAGCAGACGATCTCCGCGCCCGAGGGCACACCGTACGAGAAGACCGCGCGCCGGCTCGACTGGCGGCGGCCCGACGGCTGGGTGGCGGCCGGGCGGCGGCTGCGCTCGGCCGACCTGGTGGTGCTGGCGGTGCTGAGCCCGGTGCAGGTGCCCGCGTACCTGGGCATTCTCCTCGGGATCGGGCGCAGGACCAGGACGATCGCGCTCTGCCACAACGTGCTGCCGCACGAGCGCAAGCCGTACGACCGGCCGCTGATGACGGCCCTGCTCAAGCGGGTCGACGCCGTGCTGACCCACTCCGAGCAGCAGGCGGCACTGGCCAGAGGGCTCACCGGAAGTCCGATCGAGGTGGCCGCGCTGCCGCCGCACCTTCCTTCCACGACCGGTGAGCGGTCGGCCGAGGTGCACCGGCGGCTGCTCTTCTTCGGCATCGTGCGGCCGTACAAGGGGCTCGACCTGCTGCTGCGGGCGCTGCCCGAGGGGATCGGGCTGACCGTCGCGGGCGAGTTCTGGGGCGGGCTCGACGAGACGAAGGCGCTGATCGCCGAGCTGGGCCTGGGCGAGCGGGTGGAGCTGCGGCCCGGCTACGTGGCGGCCGGCGACGTGCCGAAGCTGTTCGCCGCGGCCGACGCGCTCGTGCTGCCCTACCGCAACGCCACGGCCAGCCAGAACGTCTGGCTCGCGCACGAGCACGGCGTGCCGGTGATCGCCACCCGGGTGGGGGCGCTGGCCGACCACGTCACCGACGGCGTCGACGGGCTGCTGGTCGAGCCGGGCGACGTGGACGCGCTGCGCGCGGCCATCGAGCGGTTCTACGCCTCAGGCGAGCCCGAGAGGTTGCGGTCGGGGGTCAAGGCGGTCGATCCCGAGCCGTTCTGGTCGGCGTACGCCGGGGCGCTGCTCGGCGCCTGACGGCCCAGCAGGAACGCGATGCCCGCGGCCGCCGCGTCGGCCAGCGTGAACGCCAGCCGCGACACGATCGCCACCGCCAGCGCGGCCGGCGTGCCGATGACCGGGCCGAGCACGAGCACCAGCGCGCCCTCCCTGACCCCGACGCCGGCCGGGACCACGACCGTGAGGATGCCGGTCGCCCAGGCGAACGCGTACGCGCCGGTCGCGACGAGGTAGAGGTCGGTGCTGCCCGCGACCAGCCAGATGTGCACGCCGTAGACGAACCAGCCGAGGGCCGTCCACGCCACCGCGACCACCACCGTGCGGCCCGGCAGCACGCTCTCCAGCGGCTCCTTCCGCGCGACGCGCAACGCCAGGTTGAGGCCCCAGGTGAGCACCTTCGGATGCAGGCACACGATGATCGCCGGCACGAGCAGCACCAGGTACCAGGCTTCGCGCACCGCCTCCAGCCGGCTCAGCGTGGCCGCGGCGATCGAGATCGCCACCCCCAGGTTGATCACCAGGCCGAGCGAGATCGTGGCGAACGTGCGCCGCGGCGGGCTCCCGTGGTCGCGGCCGAGGTCCATCATCGCCGCGTACGCCCACACCGCCCCCGGGATGTACTTCCCGAGCTGCCCCACGAACATGATCCGCCCGGCGATCCGCACCGGCACCCGCGTGCCGAGCCCCGCCAGGATCTCCCGCCAGGCCAGCAGCATGAAGAACTGGCCGAGCAGCACCGCCGCGAAGGCCCCGAGCACCGCCCACGGCGACATCGCGGCCAGGGCCGTGGTCGTGTCGTCCCAGTTGGCGGCCAGCCCGTAGCCGAGGAAACCCAGCGCGACCAGGGCGAGCACGATGCGCAGCAGGCGGCGGAGCATTGGCTCAGGTTACGCGTGGTTCACCAGGTATAGCCAGACGGCCACGGCGACGATCAGCACGACGGCGGCCACGGCCATCGAGATCTTGACCACGCTGTACGGCCGGTCGCCCTGCACCTCCCCGTTCGCCCCGTTGATCAGCACCTGGTACGTCTTGCCGGCGAACAGGTAGTTGCCCGCCCACACCGGCAGCAGCACCAGCTTGAACGTGACGCCGGAGTAGGTCGTGCGCACCGACGACACCTGCTGCACGTCCCCGCCGATGTCGCGGCGGCAGTCGGCGTGGATGACCTCGGCCATGAGCTGCTTGGCCTGCTCGAAGCCGGTCTGCGGCTCGTAGTCGTAGCGCAGAGTGTGGTGCCCGGCGAGGTAGGCGGGGTCGTAGGGGAGCGCGTACCCCAGCGGCCAGGGCTGCAGCGCGGTCAGCCGCTCGGGCGGGACCCGGCCGGTCGCCACGGTCAGCACGTCGTCGAACC
Source organism: Nonomuraea sp. NPDC048892 (assembly GCF_040649735.1). Classification (NCBI taxonomy): domain Bacteria; kingdom Bacillati; phylum Actinomycetota; class Actinomycetes; order Streptosporangiales; family Streptosporangiaceae; genus Nonomuraea; species Nonomuraea sp. NPDC048892. Next base: position 467,664 of record NZ_JBEZFZ010000005.1, read on the forward strand.
CGCGCGCCACCCGGCCCGCCGCCGGACGCCAGCGGGTGCGCCGCTGCCGGCGGGTGCGCCGGTTGCCGTTCGAGTCGGTGTAGCTGGAGCTCACGTAGTAGTGCTCGCCACGCCTGCCGGTGTAGTCGGAGACCGTCTGGGTGTCGAACGTCCAGTGCGGCAAGTACGTGCTCTTCATCGTCTCCGCCTCGCTGACCTTCTTGAGGCGGCTCGGGGCGAACCAGCGGCTCTTGACCCAGACGCGCAGTGCGTTCCGCGCGCCTGCCCGGTCCAGAGCGAACGGGAGCACCGCCTCGGGGGCGATCTGGTCGTCGTGCACCGGATCGGCCACCAGATTGGTGCCGCAGAACTGGCAGGCCCGCGACAGCGCGTCGCTGTCCGTACGGGCGCCGCAGCCCGGGCAGCTGTACTGGTGCCTGGCCAGGGAACGGACGCGCGGCTTGGCCATGAAGGCGTCGAAGGAGAACTCGCGTACCGGCCTGGCGGGCGAGGCGATGCGCTGCTCGGCGCCGCAGTACGGGCAGCGCAGGACGGCGGTGCCGGGAGCGAACGCCACGCTCGCGCCGCAGCCCTGGCAGGGGCGGGCGGGGGTCTGGGCGGGTGAGGTCATGGTGGATCAGGAGGGTGGGAGCGGGGGCGGGGTGTCGTGCAGGAGGGCGGCGAGTTCGGGCACGTCGCGGGCCGGAACTCACTGGGACATCCCGGTCTTCCACACCAGGCTCTCCGGCGTGAGCCCGTTGCCGGGCAGCTCCGCCGCGCCGAACGGTCCTCGTTGTGCGCCGTTCACCCCGATGAACCAGCGTTCGTTCCCGGGCAACGGTGGCGGCCCGTCAGAAGGCTGGGACGGCTGGGTTTTCTGGGGGGCCAGGGACTCGGCCATCTGCCGGCCGGCGGCGATGCCCATGCCCAGCCCCATGCCCTCCGCCGCCCCGCCCGCGTTCTCCAGCGCGTTCGCCGCCTGGAACCTCGCGTAGTCGCCCAGATCGCCCACGATCTCCATCTGCGACCGCTTGTCCAGCGCCCGCTCCACCTCCTCGGGCAGCGAGATGTTCTCGATCGTGAACGTGGGGACGGCCAGCCCCACGCCGGCCAGGTCGGCGGTCAGCGCCGTCGCCAGCCGCCGTCCCATCTCGTGCTGGTCGGCGGCCAGGTCGAGCAGGGGCACGCCGGCGCTCGCGAGGGCGGGCGCGAGCCGGCCCACGACGAGCTGGCGCAGGTAGCCCTCCACCTCCTCGGTACGGAACTGCGGATCGGTCCCCGCCAGCTCGCGCAGCAGCGCCGGGGCGTCGGTCACCCTGGCCGCGTACGAGCCGAACGCCCGCAGCCGCACCGGCCCGAACTCGGGGTCGCGCACGATGACCGGGTTCTGCGTCCCCCACTTGAAGTCGGCGAACTGGCGGGTGCTGACGAAGTACACCTCGGCCTTGAACGGCGAGTGGAAGCCGTGTTTCCAGCCCTTGAGCGTGGACAGGACCGGCAGGTTCCGCGTCTCCAGCGTGTAGGTCCCCGGCGCGAACGCGTCCGCGATCCGGCCCTCGTTGACGAAGACGGCGGTCTGCGACTCGCGCACGATCAGCCGGGCGCCCATCTTGATCTCGTTGTCGTGGCGCGGAAAACGCCAGACGAGGGTGTCGCGGGTGTCGTCGAGCCACTCGACGATGTCGATGAATTCGCCGCGGATCTTGTCGAACAGCGCCACTTCGCCCCCGTCCGTGCTGGTTTCGCCGGTCGGCCACCGTACCAAAGGCGTTTGACGTCGGAGTGGCGTCGAGGTCGGGTGGAGGTCGGTACGGTGGGGAACCGTGGTGAAGCAACGGGTCGCGCAGCTCGAATACTCAGAGTTCCAGTCCGCCATGCTCGACGAGGCGAAGCGCAGGCGGAAGGCGGCGAAGATCATCGCGGTGCTGGAACACTTCCACGGGCCGCTCAGCGGGCTGACCGTGGGCGACGTGGGCTGCTCCGCCGGGTTCATCGCCGACGAGCTGGCGGGCGCGGGGGCCGGCCACACCCTGGGCATCGACATCGACGTGCCGGGGCTGCGCAAGGCGGCCGACCGGTTCGGTGAGCGGGTGGCGTTCGTCTGCGGCGACGGCACGGCGCTGCCGTTCCCCGACGGCTCGATCGACGTGCTGGTGTTCAACCACATCTACGAGCACGTGGTCGACCCCGACGCCGTGGTGGCCGAGATGCACCGGGTGCTGTCCGACGACGGGGCGCTCTACCTGGGTCTCGGCAACCGGCTCGGGATCATGGAGCCCCACTACAAGCTGCCGTTCCTGTCCTACCTGCCGCCCGGCCTGGCCGACCGCTACGTGCGCGCCTTCGGGCGGGCCGACCACTACTACGAGCGGTTCAGGACGCGGCGCGGGCTGCGCAGGATGCTGCGGGCCTTCCACGTGTGGGACTACACGTTCCCGGTGCTCGCCACGCCCACGCAGTTCGCCGGGGGAGAGCTGTTTCCCGGGATGCCGGGGAAGGTGGTCAAGGCGGTGCTGTCGCGGGCCCCGCGCGGGGTGCTCAAACTGCTGCTGCCGGTGGTGCCGACGTACCTGTGGGTGGCGACAAAGACGCCGCGCCGGCCGGTGGGCGCGACGCTGCCGCAGCCGCCCGAACTGGTCCGCCCGCTGTGAGCGTCGAAGAAGACACGACGGTGGAGCCCGTGCCGCGCCGCCGGTCCATGGGTCGCCGGCTGGTCAGATACGGCTTTCTGGCGGTCGCGCTCGGCTTCGGCACGTGGGCGGTGGCCCGGCAGTGGGACGACGTGGTGGCCGGGTTCTCCCGGCTGACCCCGGCCGCGCTGGCGGGCGCGCTGGTGGCGGTGGTCGCCGCGCTGCTCGGGGCCATGCTCACCTGGCGCACGCTGCTGGCCGACCTGGGCTCGCCGCTGCCTCCCAGGCCCGCGGCCAAGGTGTTCTTCGTCGGCCAGCTCGGCAAATACATCCCGGGCACGATCTGGCCCGTGCTCGCCCAGATGGAGATGGGCCGCGACCTCGGCGTGCCCCGCGCGCGCAGCGCGGCGGCGTTCTTCCTGATGATGCCCATCCAGCTGGCCACCGGCCTGCTGGTCACGCTGGTCACGCTCGGCTGGGACCGCTACGGCTGGCTGCTGCTGTTCATCCCGCTGCTGCTGGTCCTGCTCGAACCCAAGGTGATCAACGCCGTCATCGGGTACGCCCTGCGCCGGCTCAAGCGCGAGCCCCTCGAACGGCCGCTGACCAGGCGCGGCATGCTCACGGCGCTGGGCTGGGCGTTGATCGGCTGGATCGCCTACGGTGTGCACCTCTACTTCGTCGCCCCCCAGGGCGGCCTCGTCTTCGCGATCGGAGCCTTCGCCCTGTCGTGGTGCCTGGGCATCCTGACCTTCGTGATCCCGGCGGGGGCGGGGGTCAGGGAGCTGGCCATGGTGGCGATCCTGGCGCCCCACCTCGATCAGGGCGCCGCCATCGCGGTGGCGCTTTCGTCAAGGATCGTCATCATCGTGGGGGATCTGATCTGTGCCGGACTGGCGGGAATCGCAGCGCGTCGCGACTCGGTGTGATTTGGCCCACGATTTAGGGGAGGCTGGTCATAAGGTGAACTTCAGAGGGGGACGACCAGTCCCACGTTGATCTTGAGGGGAGAAGATCTTCGTATGCCTCGAGTGCTCGTCGACGCGGTAGCGGTCCCCGCGGACCGCGGCGCGTTGATCAGATACGTTGACGGGCTGGTGGCCGCGCTCGACCGGGCCGGCGCCGACATCGCGGTGGTCTGCCAGCGGGCCGAAGCGGAACGCTACAGACGCCTCGCACCTTCGGCCCAGGTGATCCCCGGGCCGGTCTCGATCACCAACAGAGCCGCCAGGCTGGCCTGGGAGCAGAGCGGACTGCCCCTTCTCGCCCGCCAGGCCGGCGCCGACGTGATCCACGCCCCCTACTACTCCATTCCGCTCAGCGCGGGCCTGCCGACCGTCGTGACGGTGCACGACACGACGTGGTTCACCGAGCCCGACCAGCTCAGCCCGCGCGCCTCGTTCTTCCGCTCGGCCACCCGCACCGCCGTCCGCCACGCCAGGCGGGTGATCGTGCCGTCCAAGGCGACGAGGGACGAGCTCATCCGGGTACTGTCCGCCGACCCCACCCGCATCGACGTCGCCTACCACGGCGTCGACCTGACCCAGTTCCACCCGCCGACGGGCGAGGAGATCCGCAGGTCCGCCATGAGGTGCGGGCTGCACGACCAGCCGTACGTGGCCTTCCTCGGCGCCCTCGACCCGCGCAAGAACGTGCCCAACCTCATCAGGGGCTTCGCCGCCGCCGTCAAGCGGCTGGACGAGCCGCCGGCGCTGGTGCTCGGCGGAGGCGTGCACGAGGACGACGTGGACGCCGCCTGCCGGGAGGTGGAGGCCACCGTCAGGGTGATCAGGCCGGGCTACCTGCGCGCGCCCGACCTGCCCGGGTTCCTCGGCGGGGCGCTCGTGGTCGCCTTCCCCTCGCGTGGCGAGGGGTTCGGGCTGCCGGTCCTTGAGGCCATGGCCTGCGGCGCGCCGGTCCTGACGACACACCGCAGCTCGCTGCCCGAGGTGGGCGGCGACGCGGTCGCCTACACCGAGCCGGATGCCGACAGCATCGCCACGGCGCTCGGCGAGTTGCTGGCATCTCCCCAGCGCAGGCACCAGTTGCGGGAGGCGGGCCTGGCCCGATCCCGCGAATTCACCTGGGACGCCAGCGCCGAGGCGCATCTCAGCTCCTACCAACGCGCGATCGAATAGTTCGGTAACCTCACGGAGTGATGGAGAGCTCTTTGCCAGACCTCGAGGCGATCCTCCTGGTCGGGGGGCAGGGCACGCGCCTGCGTCCGCTGACACTGGGCACGCCGAAGCCGCTGCTGCCCACCGCCGGGGTGCCGTTCCTGGCGCACCAACTCGCCCGGGCGCGATCTTTCGGCGTACGCCGGATCGTGTTCGCGACGTCGTACAAGGCGGCCATGTTCGAGCCCGCCTTCGGCGACGGGGCGGCGTTCGGGCTCTCGCTGGAATACATGACGGAAGAGACGCCGCTGGGCACGGGCGGAGCCATCCGCAACGCCGGCGAGGCGCTCGACGCAGGCCCCGACGACCCCGTCCTCATCCTCAACGGCGACATCCTCTCCGGTCACGACATCGGCGCGCAGGTGCGCCTGCACCGTGACAGGCAGGCCGCTGTAACGCTCCATTTGACAGAGGTCGACGATCCCTCTCGCTTCGGCTGCGTGCCGACCGACGAGGCGGGGCGGGTGACGGCGTTCCTGGAGAAGACGCCCAACCCGGTGACCAACCGGATCAACGCCGGCTGCTACGTCTTCACCCGCTCGGTGATCGACTCGATCCCGCGCGACGAGGTCGTGTCGGTCGAGCGCGAGACGTTTCCCGGGCTGATCGAGTCGGATCAGCTCATCATGGGCTACGCCGACCGCACTTACTGGCTCGACGTCGGCACGCCGAGCGCCTACGTGCAGGGTTCGCGTGACCTAGTGCTGGGCCGGCTGGCCTCGCCCGCGCTGCCCGGCCCGACCGGCGAATACCTGGCGCTCGACGGCGCCAGGATCTCGCCCGAGGCCAAGATCCAGGACGGCACGGCGGTCGGCGCGCGCGTGGTCGTCGAGGCGGGGGCGACGGTGGCCGGGTCGGTGCTCAGCGACGACTGCGTCGTGGAGACCGGGGCCCGGGTGACCGACTCCGTCGTGGGGCAGCGGGCGCGCATCTGCGCGGGCACGGTGGTGCGCGACGCGGTGATCGGCGACGACGCCGTCGTGGGGCCCGGCAACGAGCTGCAGCACGGCGTACGCGTCTGGCCGGGCATCGAGCTGCCCGAGCGGGCCCTGCGTTACTCCAGCGACGTCTGACCCCCTTGTCTCGGCCGCGGCCCTGCTTGTGCTTGGGGCGCAGGCTGTTCGCCGCGCGCTGAGCCCGGCCTGAGCAGGTGAGGGGCAGGGGCAGACTGGTGGGGTGATGGAGCGCAGGTGGGTGCCCGCGGGGCCGCTGGACGTGGGGCTGACGCTGATGCCCCACCGGCGTGGCGGCGGCGACCCCACCTGGCGCCGTGAGAGCGGTGGCGTCGTGTGGCGCACCTCCAGGACCCCCGACGGCCCCTGCACGCTCAGGGTGAGCGTCAAGGCCGGGTGCGTGCACGGGCAGGCGTGGGGGCCGGGCGCGGTCTGGGCTCTGGAGACCCTGCCGGCGCTGCTGGGCGCCGATGACGACGTCGCCGGGTTCAGCGTCGAGCACGACGTGCTGGCCGAGGCGGTCAGGAGGAATCCTGGGCTGCGGATCGGGCGTACGGGGCGGGTGATGGAGGCCCTCGTGCCGGCGGTGCTGGAGCAGAAGGTCGTCGGGCGGGAGGCGTGGCGGGCCTGGCGGTGGCTGCTCGGCCGCTACGGCGAGCCTGCTCCCGGGCCCGCGCCCGAGGGCATGCGGGTCGTGCCGGAGAGCGACGTGTGGCGGCAGATCCCGAGCTGGCACTGGCACCAGGCGGGCGCCGAGGCCGTACGCGCCAGGACCATCGCGGGCGCCGCCTGGCACGCCGCCAAGCTGGAGGCCGCCGCCACCACCGAGGAACTCGACAGGCTGCTGCGCGCGCTGCCCGGGATCGGGGTGTGGACCTCGGCCGAGGTGCGCCAGCGCGCCTTCGGCGACCCCGACGCCGTCAGCGTCGGTGACTTCCATCTGGCCAAGCTGGTCGGTTACGCCCTGACCGGGGAGAAGACCGATGATTCCGGGATGATGCGGCTGCTTGAGCCGTACACCGGGCATCGGCACCGCGCCACGGTCCTGGTCTGGCTCAGCGGCGTGCGCCCGCCGGCGCGGGGGCCCCGGATGCCGGTCCGCGACTACCGCGCGTTCTGAGCCCGGTGTGGTGAGCCGACCCTGGGTGCGTACGGCGAACTCAGGCGGACGTACTGTGCCTCTATGAGTTCTGACTCCGCGCTCCGCCGCGCCCTCGCCCGCGCCAGGGACGGCAAGACCCTCGACGTCACCGAGGCGACCGTCCTCCTGCACGCCCGGGACGAGCACCTCGATACGCTTCTCGACCACGCCTCTCGCGTGCGCGACGCCGGGCTGCGTGCCGCCGGGCGCGAGGGGGTCATCACCTACAGCAGGAAGGTGTTCATCCCGTTGACCCGGCTCTGCCGGGACCGTTGTGGATACTGCACTTTTGCCACGGCTCCGCACAAGCTGCCCGCGCCGTTCCTGAGCCCGGACGAGGTGCTGGAGATCGCCCGCCAGGGGGCGGCGATGGGGTGCAAGGAGGCGCTGTTCACGCTGGGGGACCGGCCGGAGGACCGCTGGCACCAGGCGAGGGAGTGGCTCGACGCGCACGGCTATGACGACACGTTGTCCTATGTGCGCGCGATGGCGATCAGGGTGCTGGAGGAGACCGGGCTGCTGCCGCACCTCAACCCGGGGGTGCTGAGCTGGCGGGACCTGCAGCGGCTCAAGCCGGTCGCGCCGTCGATGGGGATGATGCTGGAGACGACGTCGCGGCGGCTGTTCGAGGAGAAGGGGCAGGCCCACTACGGCTCGCCGGACAAGGATCCCGCCGTGCGGCTGCGCGTGCTGGAGGACGCGGGACGGACGAACGTGCCGTTCACCACCGGGATCCTCATCGGCATCGGCGAGACCGTCGAGGACCGGGCCGAGTCGATCTTCGCGATCCGGCGGGTGGCCAGGGAGTACGGCGGCATCCAGGAAGTCATCGTGCAGAACTTCCGCGCCAAGCCCGACACCGCCATGCGCGGCCTGCCGGACGCCGACCTCCAGGAGCTGGCCGCCACGATCGCCGTTGCGCGGCTGGTCCTCGGCCCCCGCGTACGGCTGCAGGCGCCGCCCAACCTGGTGGACTCCGAGTACGAGCTGATGATCAGGGCCGGGATCGACGACTGGGGCGGCGTGTCCCCGCTCACCCCCGACCACGTCAACCCGGAACGGCCGTGGCCGCAGATCGACGACCTCGCGGATCGTACGGCCGGCGCCGGCTTCCAGCTCCGCGAGCGTTTGACGATCTATCCGGAATACGTGCAGGCGGGGGAGCCCTGGCTCGACCCCCGCCTGTTCGCCCACGTCGCCGCGCTCGCCGATCCGGCCACCGGCCTGGCCCGCGAGGACGCCGTGCTCGAAGGCCGGCCCTGGCAGGAGCCCGACGGCGGATTCACCGCGTCCGGCCGGGTCGATCTGCACGTCGAGGTCGACACCACCGGCCGCACCGCCGACCGCAGGGACGACTTCGACCACGTCTACGGCGACTGGGACGCCCTCCGCGACCGCCTCCCCTCGCCCGCCGCCGCGTTCTCTGGTGAGGTGCGGCAGGCGCTGGCCAGGGCCGCCGCCGATCCCGCCGGGCTGACGGACGCGGAGGCCGTGGCGCTGCTGAGCGCCGACGGCGAGGAGCTGGACGAGCTGGCCGCCATCGCGGACGCCCTGCGCGCGGAGGCGGCCGGCGACGCGGTCACCTACGTCGTCAACCGGAACATCAACTTCACCAACGTCTGCTACACCGGCTGCCGCTTCTGCGCCTTCGCCCAGCGCAGGACCGACGCCGACGCCTACACGCTCAGCCTCGACCAGGTCGCCGACCGCGCGGAGGAGGCGTGGGCGGCCGGCGCCACCGAGGTGTGCATGCAGGGCGGCATCCACCCCGACCTGCCCGGCACCGCGTACTTCGAGATCGCCAAGGCGGTCAAGGCCAGGACGCCCGGCATGCACGTGCACGCGTTCTCCCCGATGGAGGTGATCAACGGAGCGAGCCGGACGAACCTGTCCATCCGCGACTGGCTGGAGGCCGCCAAGGAGGCCGGCGTGGACTCCCTGCCGGGGACGGCGGCCGAGATCCTCGACGACGACGTGCGCTGGGTGCTGACCAAGGGCAAGCTGCCCGCCAAGGAGTGGGTCGAGGTCATCACCACCGCGCACCAGGTCGGCCTGCCCACCACCGCCACCATGATGTACGGACACGTCGACAACCACCTGCACTGGGTCAGGCACATCAAGCTCATCAGGCGGCTGCAGGAGCAGACCGGCGGGTTCTCGGAGTTCGTGCTGCTGCCGTTCGTGCACACCAGCGCCCCCATCTACCTGGCGGGCGTGGCCAGGCCGGGCCCGACCGCGCGGGAGAACCGGGCCGTGCACGCGCTGGCCAGGATCCTGCTGCACGGCGCGATCGGGAACATCCAGTGCTCCTGGGTCAAGCTCCAGGACGACCTGTGCCGCCAGGTGCTCACGGGCGGCGTCAACGATCTCGGCGGCACCCTGATGGAGGAGACGATCAGCCGGATGGCGGGGTCGGAGAACGGCTCGTACAAGACGATCAGCGAGCTGCGCGAGATGGTCGCGGTCACCGGCAGGCCGGCCAGGCAGCGCACCACCGAGTACGGCGTCCCGAGCGAGGAGCGGCTGGCGGCCTCGGCGGCCAGCGACGGCGTCTGCCAGAGCGTCAGAAGGGTGCTCCCGCTGGCCTAGTTGTAACATGTTCTAACAAGCACTTGCGTCCGCCCAGTGAGTCGCTGGGAGAATCGTCACTCCCCTGGGAGAGAGGTTCACCGTGCGGTTGGGTCGACACCGCGCCGCGCTGCCCCCCGAGCAGCGGCGGAGGAAGGCACTCCAGCGCGGCATCCTGGCCGGGCTGTCCGCCGTGGCCATCTTCGCGGCCGGCCTGGTCGTGATCTTCGGCAGCGGCGGCGTGCTGTGCACCACACGAGAGCCTGTTCTGGTCGACGTGGCCGCAGCGGTGGACGTGGCTCCTGCCGTGATGGAGGCGGCGAGCCGATTCAACGGGACGAAGACGGCCGTGGGTGGCCGGTGCGTGCTGGTCCAGGTGACCGAGCAGCCGCCGGCCACCGTCCTGCGCACGCTGATCGGCGACCGGGCCGGCGTGCTGAGCGAGCGGCCCGACGGCTGGATCGCCGACTCCTCCGCCTGGATCAGGCTGGCCCGCCAGCAGGGCGCGAGCGCGCTGCCCGCGGGGGAGAGCGTGGTGGCCACCTCGCCGCTGGTGTTCGCCACCCGGTCGTCGCTGGCCCAGCGCTTCTCCGTGGGGCGGACCGAGATGAACTGGCGGATGGTCTTCCCCTCGACCGTGCGCGGGCGGCTGACGCCCAACGCGGACGAACCGGACGTCGTACGCGTGCCCGACCCGTCGCTGGCCGGGGCCGGCATCGCGACCGTGGCCGCCGCGCGGGACGTCGTCGGGAAGGGGCCCGAGGCGGACAAGGCGCTGACCGCGTTCGTTCGGTGGGCGCAGGCGGGCTCGGCGCCCGACTACCGCAGCATGCTGGCCGCGGTGGACGACCGTACGTTCTGGCAGCGCCCGGTCGTGATCGTGCCCGAGCAGTCCGTGTGGCAGCACAACCTGCGGCCCTCCGCCGATCCGGTCGTGGCCCTGCATCCGCGCGAGGGCACGATCAACCTCGACTATCCGTACGTCGTCACCGCCACCGATCCCTCCGTCGCCGAGGCGTCGAGCGTCTTCGCGGGCTGGCTGAAGGGCGCGCAGGCGCAGGAGATCGTGCGCAGGGCGGGGTTCAGGTCGGGCGACGGCGCCCAAGGGCCGATCTCGCCCGGCCCGCAGATCCCCACGGAGGCGCCCAGGACCAGGGCCTCGGTGTCGCCGCAGGACATCGACGACGCGCTGCTGGCCTGGAGCAGGCTGGCCCCGCCGACCAACATCCTCGTGCTGGCCGACACCTCCAAGCACATGGCCGAGCCGTTGAACGGCACCCCGCGGGTCAGCGTGGCGCTGGCGGCGGCCAAGATCGGGTTGCAGCTCTTCCCCGCTTCCACGCACATGGGTCTGTGGGAGTTCGCCGACAAGGTCGGGCGCATCAAGGGGTATCAGGAACGCGTGGCCCTCGGCCCGATCAGCGAGCCCGACGGCGGGCAGGTCATCCGCAAGAGCCGCCTGGACGAGCTGACCAGCACGATCACCGCCCATCCCAAGCTCGCCAGCTCCCTGTACGACGCCATCCACAGCGGCTTTCGCGAGGTCAGCGAGGAGTACCGGGAGGAGATGAACAACGCGCTCCTGGTGATCACGGCCGGCCGGGACGACGGCAAGGGCCTGAACCTGCGCCAGTTGCTCGACCAGTTGCGGCGTGAGTGGAACCCGGACAAGCCCGTACAGATCATCGTCATCGCGTTCGGCAAGGACGTGGACCGGGCGGCCCTGTCGCAGATCACGGCCGCCACGAACGGCTCACTGCACGAGGCCCAGGAGCCCGGCGAGATCATCGACGTGTTCCTCGCCGCCCTGGCCCGCCGCCTCTGCCATCCGACCTGCAAACCCACCACCTGACCGCCCGCCCCAGGGAGAACGTGGACCGGCCGCCCAGGGGAGTCCTGGGCGGCCGGGCCGGGTCGGAGTGACTACACGCGCTGCCAGAGCGCCGGCACGTTCGGCGGCTCCCAGCCGGCGAGGGCGGTGTGCGCCTGGACGCACCGGTAGCTGACGCCGTTGTAGGTCACGGTGCTGCCGACGCTGTACGCGGTGCCCGCCCGCCAGGTGCCGGAAGGCGTCGTCGGGGGAGGCGTCGGCGTCGGCGTCGGGGTGGGAGTGGGCGTCGGCGGGGGCGTCGGGGTGGGGTTGCCGCCACCGCCGCCGAAGTTCAGGTCGATGCAGGAGTAGAAGGCGTTGGTGGTGTCGGAGATGTTCCAGATGGCGAGCACCTTCTGCCGGCCCGAGTAGCCGGAGAAGTTGACCGGGTGCGAGACCGTCGCCGGCGGCTGCTGGTTGTTGCCGGAGAAGCTGGCCACCCTGGTGTTGCCGATGTAGTACTCGAAGTTCGAGGTGGCGTGCCTGGCGGTGAACGTCCAGGTGAAGGTCACGGTGCTGCCCACCGACGCGGCGGGCCACGGCTTGCTCTCGTCGCTGAGCTGGGCGAACTGGCCGAGGTTGGCGTGGCAGTTGCGCAAGCCCTTGGGGCCTTCCACGCTCTGCGGCTCGTAGACGATGTTGCCGCAGCCGGAGACCTTGCCCTGGTGGCAGTTGGCCTGGCGACTGGGCGGCGTGAGCACGTACCCGTGCGCGAACGCGGGCGTGGTGTTGAACACCGTGGTGGCGACCGCGGTCACCGCCACGGCGAGTACTGAGAGAGTCCTTCGCATGAAGTGGCTCCTTTACATGGGGGGTGACCCCTAATGTAAAGGAAACTTTCCTAACGGTAAACTCGACTTGACCGCTGTCCGGACCGCCGTCAACGCGTCAGGACGAAGCCGTCACCGCGTGACGGATGAAGCCGTCACGTGTGCGGAAGAAGTCGTCATCGCGTCAGGATGAAGTCGCCGGGATCGCGCGGCGCCCGGTCGCGCGGCGGCGCGGCGGCGTGCCCGACGGCCACGCAGCCCATCGGGTCCCACGACTCGGGCAGGTCGAGCACCTCGCGCACCACGGGCCGGCAGAACATCGTGGACGACACCCACGCCGAGCCCAGCCCCTCGACGGCGAGCTGCACCAGGAAGTTCTCCACCCCGGCGCCGGTCGCCACGATGAACATCTCCCGCTCGGAGGCGTTGCGCCGCTCGTCCCTGTAGGTGTGGGACCCCTCCATCACCAGGCACGGCACCACCAGATAGGGCGCGTTACGCAGCACGTCGCCCCGTCTGACCCGCTTGGCGATCGACTGCTCGGTGAACCCGTCGCCGCGCAGGTCGGCGATCCACGCCTCGCGCATCGCGTCGAGCAGCTTCGTCCGCGTCTGCGGCGACTCCAGCAGCACGAACCGCCACGGCGTCGTGTGGTGCGGCGCCGGCGCCGCGATGCCCGCCGCGACCGCCCTGCGCACCGCCTCGGGATCGACGGGCCGGTCGGAGAACTCCCTGATCGTACGGCGGGCGAACACCACGTCACGCGACCCGAACCGGAACAGATCATCGTCGGCCGGCCGCACCAGCGGCCTGACCCCGGGACCGTCGTCCTCGGTCACCAGGTGGGACAGCCCGCGCACGATCGCCACCGGGACCCCGGCGAGCTTGCCCTTGACCAGCTCGGCGGCGCTCGCGATCTCGTCGGCCAGGGCTGTGACCGTGGCGCTGAGCTGGTTGCCGTAGGTGTCGGAGGTGCCGCGGTAGTCGTCGAGCGGGCGGAGGCCGGCCACCCCGATGGCCACGTCGGTGAGCCCGTTACGCCACGGCCGTCCGAACGTGTCGGACACGATCACCCCGACCCGCACCCCACCGCGCCCGCCATCGTGCCCGCCATCGTGCCCGCCATCGTGCCCGCCATCGTGCCCACCGTCGCGCCCACCGTCGCGCCCGTCGCCGGGCTCGCTGTCGCTCCCGCCGTCGCGCCCGCTGAGCCCTGCCCTGATGCGGCGGGCCGAGGCGTCGGAGTCTTCGGGCAGGAGCAGGACGGTGCCGGGCTCGGTGTTGGAGGCGTCGACGCCGGCGGCGGCCATGACGAAGCCGTGGCGGGTCTGGGAGATGACGGTGTCGCCGCGCCTGGCGACCACCCGCTCGGTCTCCTCCTCGATCGCCCGGGTGCGGTCGGGCGCGTGGCGCACCCGGCCCTCGGCCTTGCTCACGATCTTGGAGGTGATCACCACGATGTCGCCGTCACGCAGCCCGGCTCCGGCCAGCAGCGCCGCCACGTCGTCACCCGGCCGGACCTCGCCGATCCCGGTCACCGCGATCACCTCGACCCGCTCGGGCACCACCGAGCCGTCGTGCGGCGGGGCGGCGGGGCCGCCCTGCGGCAGGGACACGGCAGGAGCATCGTGCGGCGGGGTCGAGGCAGGGTCGCCCTGCGGCCGGGTCGCGGCAGGGGTGGCGGGCGTCGGGGCGCCGGGTGAAGGGGTGGTCATCGGGCGAGCTCCAGAGCGAGGTCGAGGGCGGTGCGGGCGATGGCGGCGGTGGCCTCGGCGTCGTGCATGAGGATCGGCCTGGCGACCACCCGCACGCCGTCGAGCGCGACCCCGGCGTCCTCCTCGGCCACCAGCCAGCCGTCGATCAGCTCGGAGCCGTACAGATCGAGCACCGCCTGCGCGGTCGTCTCGACCCCGATGGCGGTCAGGCAGGCGTCGGCCATGCCCCTGACCGGCGCGCCGCCGATGATCGGCGAGACGCCGACGACGGTCTTGGGCAGCAGCGCCTCGCGGATGCCGGGAATCTGGAGGATCGTGCCGATGCTGACCACCGGGTTGGACGGCGGCAGGACGACCACGTCGGCCTGCTCGATGGCCTCAAGCACCCCCGGGGCCGGCTTCGCGGTGTCGGCCCCCACCAGCGCGAACGACTGCGCGGGAACGGAGGCGCGCAGTCGCACCCACCACTCCTGGAAGTGGATCGCGCGCTTGCCGCGCTCGTCCTCGATCACGACGTGGGTCTCGCAGCGGTCGTCGCTCATCGGCAGCAGCCGCACGCCCGGCTGCCAGCGCGCGCAGAGCGCCTGCGTGATCTGCGAGAGCGGGTAGCCCGCCTCCAGCATCTGCGAGCGCACGATGTGGGTGGCGAAGTCGCGGTCGCCCAGCCCGAACCACTGCGGCTCGACGCCGTACGCGGCCAGCTCCTCCTTGACGACGTGGGACTCCTTGGCCCGGCCCCAGCCCTGCTCCTCGTCGATGCCGTTGCCCAGGGTGTACATCACGGTGTCGAGGTCGGGGCAGACCCGCAGGCCGAACAGGGTGATGTCGTCACCCGTGTTGCCGATGACGGTGATCGAGGAGTCAGGCGCGGTGGCGCGCAGGCCGCGCAGGAAGCGGGCGCCGCCGATGCCGCCGGCGAGTGACACGATGTGCATGCGCCCCAGTCTTTCACCGGGCTCCGACAACCCTTCCGGGGGACCGGTTTTCGCCTTTTTGTCGGCGGCGTACGTCCTGGTACTGCATGAATTGAGATGGAAGAGGTTGCTGGGACTCCCGGCAGGTGGGTCGGTGATGTGGCAAACTCCCTTCGGGCTAAAGGGTCCCGATGGGGGTAGTTGTGAGCAAACTTGACGTCGCTCGGCTGAAGGAGCCGGCCGCCTGGATCATGCTCGTCACCGGGTTGATGCAGGTCGTGCTGGCGATCGGCCACATCCTGATCGGGTCGACCGCGTCGTCGTCGTTCATGGAACGCGCGGCGGGGAACTTTTCGAGCGTGACCAGCCCGGTCGTGACGGCGCTGCTGCTCGGCGCCGTGCTGCTGGTGACGAAGGTGGGCGAGCCGTCGGCCAAGGCCAAGCCGATCACGTACGGCGCCGCCGCCGGACTGTTGCTGGCCTCGGTGTTCGGCATGCTTGCGCTGCTGCTCGGCCTGTTCTCCGGCCTCGGCGCCCGCTCCACCATCGAGTACGTGCTCCTCGGCGTGCCCACGCTCGCTCTGACCGCCATCGCGCTGGTCTACCTGCTGCCGCAGGTGATGCCTGAGCGGCCGGCGGCCCAGGTCTACCACGGCCAGTTCGGCGCTCAGCCCGGCTTCTTCGCCGGCCAGCCCCAGCAGTTCGGCCAGGGCGAGCAGCCCCAGCCCGGCTACGGCCAGCCCGGCTACCCGCAGCAGCCCCCCTCGGGCCAGCAGCCCTTCGGCCAGGACCAGCCCGGTCAGCCCGGCTACGGTCAGGACCAGGCGGCGGGCGGCTTCGCCCAGCAGCCCGGTCAGCAGGGCTTCGGCCAGGAGCAGGGTCCAGGCCAGCAGGGTCCTGGCGGTCCTGGTCAGCAGGGCCCCGGCGGTCAGCCCGGTTTCGGCGGCCCGCAGGACCAGCAGCAGGCCCCGTACGGCCAGCAGCCCATGTCGGGCCAGCAGCCCGGTCAGCCCGGCTTCGGTCAGGACCAGGCCGCCGCTCTCGGCGGCCCCCAGGACCAGCAGGCCCCTTACGGTCAGCAGCCGATGTCCGGGCAGCAGGGGTTCGGCCAGGAGCAGGGCCCCGGCCAGCAGGGTCCCGGTCAGCCCGGTTTCGGCGGTCCCCAGGACCAGCAGCAGGCCCCGTACGGCCAGCAGCCCATGTCGGGCCAGCAGCCCGGCTACGGCCAGCAGCCGCCGTCCACCCCCGGCTACGCGCAGCAGCCCCCCTCCACCCCCGGCTACGCGCCCCAGCCGCTCTCAGCCCCCGCGTACGACCAGCAGCAGCCGTCCGCCCCCGGATACAACCAGACGCCCGGCGGATACGGCCAGCAGCCCCCCTCGACGCCCGGCTACGGCCAGCAGCCCCCGAGCTTCGGCGGGCAGCCCGAGCCGCAGACCAACCCGCAGCAGCCGTACCCGCAGATCAGGGGCGCGCTGCCGGCCGCGCCCTCCGACCAGCAGCAGCCCGAGCCGTCCTTCCCGCCGCAGGGTTTCGGCCAGGGTTACGCCTCCGTCGACACGTCCCCGGCGGGCCAGGACTACAGCACGCCGCCGGCCGGGGAGTACACCCCCGCCCCGTACGTGCCCGCCGACAGCCAGCCGAACATCTACGGCCAGCCGAGCCCGAACCCGTACGCGCCCGCCGCGAACGACCAGGCCAATTCCTTCGCCCCGCCCGCCGACCAGCAGCAGGCGAACCCGTACGCGCCTCCGTCCGACAACGCGTACACGCCGGGCGAGACCGCCCCCAACACCTCGTTCCCGCCGGCCGAGCCGCAGCAGCAGTCGTACTTCGGCCAGAGCGCGTTCGACCAGCAGCAGCAGCAACAGCAGGGCGGCCAGCCGTTCACCGGCTACTCGGGCGCCGAGTTCGCCACCCCGTCCGCCTACCAGGAGCCCGACCCGCCGGTCGACCCGCGCTCGCAGCAGCTTCTCGACGCCTACCATCAGGCGGAGACATACCAGTCGAACGCCGGCCAGCCGAATGCGGGCCAGCCGAACGCGGGCACCCAGCCGGAGCTGCGCGTGCCCGACTACGGCCAGGGCGGCGGCCAGTACGGCGGCGACCCGTTCGGCCACCCGCAGCAGGAGCTCCTGCGACAGGTCCAGGAGCAGAACGGCGGGTACGAGCCCCAGCAGGGCCAGTACCGGCCCACCCACCAGGCTCCGCAGGCCGCCGCCGCCCAGCCGGGATGGCCGGACCAGGGCGAGTCCACGATGCGGCTCGACCCGGCGGCGTTCGGCGGCAACGCCTTCGGCGGCGACCAGCGCCGCCCCGGTGACGACCCGATCGACCCGACGGCCATATACACCCCCAACGAACCCCGCAGGTAACGGACCGGCAATGGACGGCTAGAGAGAAGGTGGGCCATGGGCGGGCGTGTTTCCCGCCCTGGTACGGTTCCGACCGCAGACAGCGTTGAACGAGCCAGGCCGACGCCATGCGTGCGAGGCGCCGGCCGGGTGCGAACATCACATGCCGAGCACACCGGGGCGAGATCTGGTCTTTCCCCGGATAGCTGCATGCCGCTTGACGTCACGCACGGCACGCGCGTGTAATTACAACCATGTTGTTACGCCTTCCTGTGGGTGGGTAATAAGGAAGGCGTCCATGGGGGGCTCCATTGCGGGCGGGCGGCAGGGAGGTGTGCAGTGACCGATCCGGTCATCGCACAGGATCAGCTTGACGCTGAAGAACTCGGCTGGCAGGAGCGCGCGTTGTGCGCGCAGACTGATCCGGAGGCGTTCTTCCCGGAGAAAGGCGGCTCCACCCGAGAGGCCAAGAAGGTCTGCCGATCGTGTGAGGTCCGTGCCGAGTGCCTGGAATACGCACTCGAGCACGATGAGCGGTTCGGCATCTGGGGTGGGTTGTCCGAGCGGGAGCGCAGACGGATCAAGCGTCAGGCCGTTTAGGCCGAATGAGAGATCCGGTGCGGGCCGCCGCTGCGGCGTGGGTCGCGGACGGCAGTCCGACCTGCGGTTTCTTATCGTTATATAGGGGGGAAGGGGTCACGCGGTCCGCCGTGTGACCCTTTTCGCATCTCCTGACAGCCGCGCACCTGTATGGTGGGGCCGCTGATCATCCCCCCAGGAGTCACCCACCCATGGCACGTCCCTACGTCACCGTGATCGTCGTCGCCCATGACGGCGCGCGCTGGCTCGGGGAGACGCTGCGCGCCCTGATCAACCAGAGCCGCAGACCGGACCGCGTGGCCGGCGTCGACAACGGCAGCAGGGACGGTTCGGCCGACCTGCTGGCCCAGACGCTCGGGCGCGGCAACCTGATCTCCCTGCCCCGCTCCACCGGTTTCGGCGAGTCGGTCGCCACGGCGCTGGAGAAACTTCCGTCCGCCGGACGGGACGAATGGATCTGGCTGCTGCACGACGACTGCGCCCCCGACAGGCGCGCGCTGGAGCTGCTGCTCACCGCGGCCGAGCAGGATCCCAAGGCCGCCGTGCTCGGCCCGAAGTTACGCGACTGGCTCGACCGCAGGCGGCTGCTGGAGATCGGCGTCACCGTGGGCCGTACGGGACGCAGGGACACGGGGCTGGAGCCGCACGAGTTCGACCAGGGGCAGCACGACGGCACCCGCGAGGTGCTGTCGGTGTCCACGGCGGGGATGCTGATCAGGCGCGACGTGTGGGAGAAGGCCGGCGGCCTCGACCCGTTCTTCCCGATCTTCCGTGACGACCTCGACCTGTGCTGGCGGGTGCGCAACGCCGGGCACAAGGTGCTGATCGTGACGTCCGCGGTGGCCTGGCACGCCGAGGCGGCGGCCCGCAGGCGCCGGCGCATCACGGTCAGCGGCGACCATCCGCGCCGCCTCGACCGGCGCAACGCGATCTTCGTGGTCATGGCGAACCTGCCGTTCCGCGCGATGTTGTGGGCGCTGCTGCGGAACGTGATCAGTTCCATCGTGCGCACGGTGCTGTTCATCGTGAGCAAACAGCCGGCGAACGCGCTGGACGAGGTCGTGGCCATCTGCTCGATCCTCGTGCATCCGTTCCGGCTGCTGCGGGCGCGCCGGGCCCGCCGTCACGGCCGCAAGAGGGGATATATACGCATAAAGCGGCTTATGACCCCTCGGGGTGCGGCCTACCGGCGCCTCACCGACATGGTGCAGAGCTTCCTGGCCGGCGAGGCGCCCGTCGACTCCGCCGGCCGGCATCACCACTCCACAGCCCACCCAACCGGCGCCTCGGGCGAGGAGCAGGACGTCGTCCCGCCGCCCGACACCGGCGCCTTCCAGCGCTTCATCGGCCGGCCCGGCGTCATCCTCATGTTCGCGCTGACCGTCGTCTCGCTGATCGCCGAACGCTCGCTCCTCGGCGGCGAACGGCTCGGCGGCGGCGCCCTCGTGCCGGTGACCGGCGGCGCGAGCGACCTGTGGGCCTTCTACACCGAGGGCTACCACGACGTCGGGTTCGGCTCCACCGCCTGGGCGCCGCCGTACGTGGCCGTGCTGGCCGCCCTGTCCACGCTCGCGCTCGGCAAGACCTGGGTGGCCGTGTCGGTGCTGCTGCTGGGCTCGGTGCCGCTGGCCGGGGTCACGGCGTACCTGGCCACGCGGCACATCGTCCCCGCGGTGCCGGCCCGGGCCTGGGCGGCGGGGACGTACGCGCTGCTGCCCGTCGGCACCGGGGCCATCGCGGCGGGGCGGGTGGGGACGGCGGTGGTGTTCGTCCTCGTCCCCGTGTACGCCTGGCTCTGCGCCCGGCTGCTGTCCGCCGAGCCGCGACCGGCCAGGCGGGCCGCGTGGGGTCTTGGCCTGCTGCTGGCCGTGGGGACGGCGTTCGTGCCCCTCGTCTACCCGCTCTTCGCGGTCCTCGGCGTGCTCGGCGCGGTGGCCTTCGGCGGCGTCCGCGGCCGGTCGCGTTCCGCCGGCCGGGATGACGCGCCGGGCGGCGCGCGAGGTGGTGTGCAGGGCGGCGCGCGAGGTGATGCGCAGGGTGGCGTGCGGAGTGACCTGCGAGACGGTGTGCGGGGCGGGGTCGCCGGGTCGATGGGCATCGCGCTCGCCGTGCCGCCGCTGCTCCTGCTGCCCTGGCTCATGGACCTGCTGGGCGAACCCTGGCGACTGCTCCTTGAGGCAGGCTTGCACGATCCGGCCCTGGTGGACCCGTCGTTGCCCGCCGCGTCCCTGCTGGCGATCAGCCCGGGCGGGCCGGGGTTGCCGCCGTTCTGGGTGAGCGCGGGGCTGGTGGCGGCGGCGCTGGTCGCGCTGCTCATGCGCCGCCAGCGCACGATCGTCGCCGTCGGCTGGGGCATCGCGCTCTACGGCGTGCTGGCGGGCGTCCTGGTCAGCCGGATCACCGTCGAAGGCGCGCGGGCCTGGCCAGGGGTGCCGCTGGCGTTCGCGGGCGCGGGGCTGGTGGTGCTGGTCGGGTTGACCGCCCACCGGCTGACCGAGCTGCGCGCGGGTGGCGGGCTGCGGGGGCTGGGGGCGACGGCGGTGGTGGCGGTGGCGTTCAGCACGCCGCTGCTGGCCGCCGGTTACTGGATGGCCGGTGGCGTACGCGGGCCGCTGCTCGGCGACGCGCCCGACGTGATGTCGGCGCTGGCCGCCGCCCGTACCACACAAGGGGAACGGACCCTGGTGATCAAGGGCTCCGGATTCACGGTGCTGCACGGGCGCATCCCGCTGATCGGCGAGGCGGAGCTGCCGGCCGACCCCCAGGCCCGCGCCCGGGTGGGCGCGGCGGCGGAAGGGCTGGTCGGGGGCCGCGGCGGCGACGCGGCCACGCTGGCTCAGCAGGGCATCGGCATGGTGGCGCTGGCGCCTCCGGTCTCCTTCGAGCTGGCCAGGACCCTCGACTCGCAGCCGTCGTTGCAGCGCCTGAGCCTGTCGGAGTCGGGCGGCCTGTGGCGGCTGGCGGAGCCGGTCACCCGCGTGCCCGCCCAGCCGGTGAGCGTCATGCACGTGCCGCTGCTGTGGGCGCAGGGGGCGTTCCTGCTGGTGGTGCTGCTGATGGCGGCACCAGGCCGGCAGCGACAGGAGACGGCGGAGCCCGCCGGCGTGGCACTGGCGGGCGCCTGATGCCGGGCAAACGTGGCACAGGCGGGCGTGTGCGGGCGGGCGGAGGTGGCGCGATGAGGGACTTCGTGGAGCACAGGGTCGGGCTGCTGGTGCTGGTCGTCGTGTCTTTGACCGCCCTGTACGGCGTCGCGTACGTCACCACCCCGGCCCCGATCCCGCCCCCGCCCTCGGCCCCGAGGAAGGTGTCCGTGGAGTCGGTCACCGCGGTCTGCCCGGGGGCGAAGGGCGAGCGGACCGGCGTCTACCTGCCGGGAACGGTGAACGGCGAGACCATGGAGGACGCGAAGCCGTTCGTGACCAAGGGCCCCGCCGGTCTTGAGGCCGGCTACCTCACCCGCGTCACGAAGGGCGCGGGCCGCGGCCTGGCGGGCGTCCGCTGCACGGAGCCGTCCGCCGCCACCTGGCTGGTCGGGCCGGGCCCCGCGAACGCCGACGTACGCCTGCACCTCACGAACGCCGACAAGGCCCCCGCGCTGGCGGACGTGCAGGTCTACGCGGCGGAGGGCCCGATCTCGGGTGACGCGGGCGTCGGGCTGGAGATCGCGCCGGGCGAGCACAGGGAGATCGACCTCAAGACGCTGGCCCCGTCCGCCGACATCATGGCCCTGAGCGTCACCACCGTCTTCGGCCGCGTGGCCGTGGCCGCCAGGACCACGCTGGAGACGGGCGGCGTGGACTGGCTCCCACCTGCGGCGCCGCCGGCCACGCGCGTGGTCGTGCCCGGCATCCCCGGGGGCGGCGGCCTGCGCCGCCTGCTCGTCGCCGCGCCCGGCGAAGAGGACGCGACCGTGCAGGTCAGGGCGGTGAGCGAGGACGCCGAGTTCGCGATGCGCGGCAAGGAGTCGCTGAACGTGCCGGCCGGCGGCGTGGTCGCCCTCGACGTCACCACCGGCATCGTCGGCAGCGCGTCCGCCCTCGTCCTGACCTCGTCCTGACCTCGTCCGCGCCGGTCGTGGCCGGGCTGATGATCACCGGCACGGGCGCGCGTTCGGACGTCGCCTTCACGGCGGGGACGCCGTCCCTGGAACTGGGCAGCGCTGTGGCCCGCAACGGCGCCGGCTCGGAACTCCTCCTCACCGCCGTCAGCGGCCCCGGCTCGGTGCGGGTCCAGGTGGTGCAGGGGGAGGGGGCGGAGCAGGCGCCGTTCGACGTGGAGGTGGCGGCGGGACGGACGCGGGCGGTGAAGCTCAAGGCCAAGGGGGACTTCGCGGTCGTGGTCACGCCGGTGTCGGGGGAGGTCTACGGCGGGCGGGTGGTGCGCGAACGCCTGAAGTCGGGCGTCCTGCTGACGGCGCAGCCGCTGGCTCCCGCACGAATGTGGACGATGCTCCGACCGCTGACGGACACCCCCCGCGTGGTGCTCCCCTGAGCACCGGAACCCCGGCGGGACAGGCTCCGCGTGGTGCTCTCTTGAGCACCGGGCGTTCAGCGGCGGTCGTCGTAGCCCGGGTCGACCGTCTCGGGGGCCAGGCCCAGCAGCGTGGCGACCTGTTCCACCACCGTGTCGTGGACCATCGCCCCCAGCGTGTCACGATCACGCGCCCTGGCCTCCAGCGGCCGCCGGTAGATCACGACGGACGCGGGCGACTGCCCGGCCGCGGCGTCGGCCCGGCCGAACGGGATCGGGTCGGAGCCGAGCCGGGGCCCGTCGCCCAGCTCGCTCAGCGGCGGCACCTCCTCCACCGCGAACTCCACCGCCGCGAGCTGTTTCTCCCAGCGCGGCCTGAGCCGGTCGACCGCGTCGAGCACCAGGTCGTCGAAGCGTTCGCTGCGCGACTTCGCGATGGGGACATGGGAGGGAGCGAGCGGGCCGCGCAGGCCGCGACCATGGCGATCGCGCCGTCTGGGCCCGCGCTTCTGAGTCACGTCAGCCAGTGTACGGGGCGCGTCCCCCGCGCACCGGGAGCACGTACGGGTTACGCCCGGGCGGCTCCGATGCGGGTTCTTGGCCAAGGAAGGGGAGGCAGGAGAGGTTGCTCATGAGGGGAGGTGGGGAAGCCGGGGAGGGAAGTGCGGGGGAAGGGGCGTTTTCTTCGGGGCATGTGGGTGGAAAACCTGCGACAGGTGTCCGAATTGTGGCGACACGCTCGTTAAGAGCGCTCAGGTAGTGGCGCCTCGCACTCTTACCAGATACGGTCCCTCCGTGAGCCCCGTCCGCCGCTGTTCCCGCACCGCCTGCAGCCAGCCTGCCGTCTTCACGCTCACGTACGTGTACGCCGACTCGACCGCTGTTCTGGGCCCCCTGGCGACGTACGCGGAGCCACATTGTTATGACCTGTGCGCCGAACATGCCGAGCGGCTGACCGCTCCCCGCGGCTGGGAGGTGGTACGGCTGCCGACGGACGGCGCCTCGCCCAGTTCCGACGACCTCGAAGCGCTGGCCAACGCGGTCAGGGAGGCCGCGCGGCCGACGCCGTCAAGCGGCGGTGAGCCGGTCGGTCAGGGCGTCGAGGTCGGCCGTCGCGGGCACCTGCGCGTTCTGAGATCGGCCCAGCAGCACCGTGACCGGTAGGCTCCCTGTGTAAGGCGGAACCGACCTAGGGCGGAGCTGGAGAGTGGGCGACCTCGCCAAGATCTTCAAAGCGTACGACGTTCGCGGAGTGGTGCCCGACGAGCTGGACGAGCCGGCCGCCGAGGCCGTGGGCGCGGCGTTCGTCGAGGTGACGGGTGCCGGATCGATCGTGGTCGCGCACGACATGCGCGAGTCGTCACCCCCGCTGGCCGAGGCGTTCATCCGCGGCGCCCGTTCGCGTGGCGCCGACGTCGTGCACGCCGGGCTGGGCTCGACCGACCTGCTCTACTACGCCAGCGGCAGCCTCGGGCTGCCCGGCGTGATGTTCACCGCCAGCCACAACCCGGCCCGCTACAACGGCATGAAGATGTGCCGGTCGGGCGCGGTGCCGATCGGCGGCGACACGGGCCTGGCCGAGATCCGCGACCGGGCGGCCGAGCTGGTCGGGGCCACGTTCGCGCCGGGCGGCTCGGTGATCGGCAAAGACCTGCTGACGGGCTACGCCGACCATCTGCGCACGCTGGTCGACCTGCGCGGCATCAGGCCGCTGAAGGTCGTCGTCGACGCGGGCAACGGCATGGGCGGCCACACCGTGCCGGCGGTGTTCGACGGGCTGCCGATCGAGCTGACCCCGCTCTACTTCGAGCTCGACGGGAGCTTCCCCAACCACGAGGCCAATCCGCTGGAGCCGCAGAACCTGGTGGATCTGCAGCGCGCGGTGGTCGAGCAGGGCGCCGACCTGGGGCTGGCCTTCGACGGCGACGCCGACCGGTGCTGGGTGATCGACGAGCGCGGCGAGTCGGTCTCGCCCTCGGTGATCACGGCGCTGGTGGCGGCGCGCGAGCTGGCCAAGCATCCAGGGGCGACGATCATTCACAATCTGATCACGTCGCTCGGCGTGCCGGAGATCGTGCGCGAGCACGGCGGCGTCCCGGTGCGCACGCGGGTCGGACACTCGTTCATCAAGGCCGAGATGGCGCGCACCGGCGCCGTCTTCGGCGGCGAGCACTCCGCCCACTACTACTTCAGGGATTTCTGGTACGCCGACTCCGGCCTGCTGGCCGCGATGCACGTGCTGGCCGCGCTGGGCGAGCAGGACAGCCCGCTGTCGGAGGTGGTCGGGGCCTACTCGCGCTACCACGCCTCGGGCGAGGTCAACAGCGCGGTGTCCGACCAGGCGGAGGCGCTGAGGCGGGTGCGTGAGGAGTTCGCGGGGCGCGGGGAGTTCGACGAGCTCGACGGGCTGACCGTGACCGGCTCCGGCTGGTGGTTCAACCTGCGCGCCTCCAACACCGAGCCGCTGCTCAGGCTCAACGCCGAGGCGGCCGACGAGACGAAGATGACGGCGATCAGGGACGAGGTCCTCGCCATTGTGGGAAAGGTGTCAGAGTGAAGATCGACGACTGGCTGCTGGAGATCCTGGCCTGCCCGGCGTGCAAGGCGCCGCTGCGTGCCGAGACCGAGGCGGAAGAGCTGGCCTGCACCGGATGCGGGCTGATCTACCCGGTCAGGGATGACATCCCGGTTCTGCTCGTCGACGAGGCCAGGAAGCCGTGACCTGGGAGCCGGAGCGGCTCGACGACCAGCGTCATCTCAGCGAGGGCGATCCCTCGGGCATGCTGCCGGCGGTGGCCGGCGCGGCGGCCCACGTACGCACCGGCTATCGCAGCGCCGTCGAGGCCCGCGTCGACCGCCTGGCCGGCCAGGGGCGTCCCCGCGCCATCGTGGTCGCGGGCATGGGCGGCTCCGGCATCGCCGGCGACATGCTGGCGGCGGTGGCGGGCAACGGCGCCCCGCTGCCGATCGTGACCCTGCGCTCCTACCAGCTCCCCGGCTGGGTGGGCGCGACCGACCTGGTCATCGCCGTCTCCGGCTCGGGCGACACCGAGGAGACGCTGTCCGTCGCCACCCAGGCCGTGCGGCGCGGCTGCACGCTGCTCGGCGTGGGCGCTCCGGGTTCGCCGCTTGAGGCCATCGCCACCCAGGCGTCGGCCGTCTACGTCCCGGTGCCGGTCAGCGGCCAGTCCAGGGCCAACCTGTGGCTGCTGGCCGTGCCGCTGATCGTGGCCGCGGCCGAGCTGCGGCTGGTGACGGCGGAGCCTGAGCTGTTCGAACGGGTGGCCGCGGCGCTTGAGGACATGGCGAACCGGTGCCGGCCGGCCAGCGAGTCGTTCATCAACCCGGGCAAGTCGCTGGCCATGGACCTGGCCGAGTCCGTACCGATGATCTGGGGCTCGTCGCCGTCCGCGGCCGTCGCGGCGCACCGGCTGGCCGGCCAGCTCCACGCGAACGCGAAATATCCCGCGATGCACGGCGAGCTGCCCGAGGCCGGCCATCTCCAGGTCGCGGCCCTCGACGGGCCGGTGGCCGAGCGCGACATCTTCGCCGACGTCTCCGGGCGCACGCTGCGGCTGGTGATCCTGCGCGACGTCGAGGAGCATCCCCAGGTGACGCGGCGGCGCGAGGCGTCGCTCAGGCTGGCGCGCGAGCGCGGGGTGCCGGTCACCGAGCTCGTGGCCGAGGGCGTGCACCCGCTGGAGCGGATGGCCACGCTCATCGGGCTCGGTGATTACGCCAGCACCTACCTGGCACTGGGTTATGCCATCGATCCCACCGCTGTGTCGGCGATCACTGAACTCAAGGCCCGAATTTCGCAATAGGATCCCCTATCAGGCCTTTGTAGTTGATCTTTATGAGTGGAGCAGATCGGTGAGCGCGAGCGGCGGAACCAAAGCGATCATTGCGGCATTGTCCGCGAACTTGGCCATCGCCGTGGCCAAGTTCGTGGCCGCGTTCTTCACCGGATCCTCCTCGATGCTGGCGGAGGGCATCCACTCGGTCGCCGACTCGGGCAACCAGGTGTTGCTGCTGGTCGGCGGTAAGAGAGCGGCCAGGGCCAGCACCAAGGAGCATCCGTTCGGATACGGGCGCGAGCGTTACTTCTACGCCTTCGTGGTGGCCGTCGTGCTGTTCACGATCGGCGCCGCGTTCTCGATTTACGAGGGCGTGCACAAGCTCTCCGATCCGCACCCGGTGGACGCGCCGCTCTGGGCGTTCGGCGTGCTGATCTTCGCGATCATCGCCGAGGCGTTCTCGTTCCGTACGGCGATCAAGGAATCGAACGCCGTGCGCGGCAAGCAGTCCTGGGTCGCCTTCATCCGCCGCTCCAAGTCGCCCGAACTGCCCGTCATCGTGCTCGAAGACCTGGGCGCGCTGCTCGGCCTGGTCTTCGCCCTGTTCGGCGTGACGATGGCGGTCGTCACCGGCGACGGGCGCTGGGACGGCGTCGGCACCCTGATGATCGGCGTGCTGCTGGCCGTGATCGCGATCGTGCTGGCCGTCGAGATGAAGTCGCTGCTCGTCGGCGAGGGTGCCGCGCCGGAGATGGAGACCCGCATCCGCGCCGCCCTGGAGGGTGCGCCCGAGGTGGCGCGGGTCATCCACATGCGCACGCTGCATCTGGGGCCCGAAGAGCTGCTGGTGGCGGCGAAGATCGCGGTCGAGCACAACGACACGGCGGCGGAGGTCGCCCACGGCATCGACGAGGCGGAGCGCCGCATCAGGGACGCCGTGCCGATCGCCCGCGTGATCTACCTGGAGCCCGACCTCGACCGTCAGAGCTCCAGCAACGCCTCCACCTCCGCCTGACCTCATCCGAAGCCTGAGCCCATCTGAAGAGCCTCGGCCTGATCGGGCCGAGGCTCCTGGCGGGTCCGCACCCCGCCTCGCGGCCTGCTCAGCGGTGGCGGAGCAGGCGCAGGGCCTTCTCCTTCTCGAAGTCCAGTGCCCTGCGCGGCACCTGGATGCGCCCGATGCGCACCCCCAGGTCGCGTACGGCCGCCGCCACCGCCGGGTCGCTCAGCACCCGCAGCGCGAACGCCAGCTCGGCCGGCGAGACGTCGAACCGCTTCTCCAGCTCCACTCCCTGGGCCACGGCGGACAGCTCGTCCGGCCCGAACCGGCGATGGGCCCCTTGCTCCCGCACCGGCGGCAACAGGCCGAGAGCCTCCCGGTATCGGAGCATTCGGGGGGACATGCCGAGTCGCTTGGCCGCTTCCGTGATGCGCATTCTTACATTCTTACGTCAGATTCCGGCCGCCTGGGGTGCGACCGCGTACGAGGGCCGCCTAAACTCGTCGGCGACAACATCAGTGACTAGCATCAGTGACGCGAGGGGAAACCCGATGGACTTCAAGGTCGCCGACCTTTCACTTGCCGACTTCGGCCGCAAGGAGATCCGGCTCGCCGAGCACGAGATGCCCGGCCTTATGGCGGTCCGCAAGGAATACGCGGCCTCCCAGCCCCTCCGCGGCGCGAAGATCATGGGCTCCCTGCACATGACCATCCAGACCGCCGTCCTCATCGAGACGCTGGTGGCGCTCGGCGCCGAGGTGCGCTGGGTGAGCTGCAACATCTTCTCCACCCAGGACCACGCCGCCGCCGCCGTCGTCGTCGGCCCCGACGGCACCGCCGACGACCCGAAGGGCGTGCCCGTCTTCGCCTGGAAGGGCGAGACGCTGGAGGAGTACTGGTGGTGCACCGAGCAGGCGCTGACCTGGCCTGACGGCGACGCCCCCAACATGATCCTCGACGACGGCGGCGACGCCACGCTGCTGGTGCACAAGGGCGCCGAGTACGAGAAGGCCGGCGCCGTGCCGCCCGCGACCGCCGACGACCCGGAGGAGTGGCACGTCATCATCGACCTGCTCACCCGCACGGTCGGCGCCGACAAGCGGTGGACCAGGATCGCCGAGAGCATCAAGGGCGTCACCGAGGAGACCACGACCGGCGTGCACCGTCTCTACGAGATGCACAAGAACGGCCAGCTCCTCTTCCCGGCGATCAACGTCAACGACTCGGTCACCAAGTCGAAGTTCGACAACAAGTACGGCTGCCGCCACTCCGTCATCGACGGCCTCAACCGCGCCACCGACGTGCTGATCGGCGGCAAGGTGGCCGTGGTCTGCGGTTACGGCGACGTCGGCAAGGGCTGCGCCGACGCGCTGCGCGGCCAGGGCGCCCGCGTCATCGTCACCGAGATCGACCCGATCTGCGCGCTCCAGGCGGCCATGGACGGCTTCCAGGTGACCACGCTGGAGGAGGTCGTCGGCATCGCCGACATCTTCGTCACCGCCACCGGCAACTTCAACATCATCACCGCCGCGCACATGGCGCAGATGAAGCACCAGGCGATCGTCTCCAACATCGGCCACTTCGACAACGAGATCGACATGGCCGGCCTGGCCAAGCTGCCCGGCATCGTCAGGAACACGATCAAGCCGCAGGTCGACGAGTGGGTCTTCGCCGACGGCCACTCGATCATCGTGCTGGCCGAGGGCCGCCTGATGAACCTGGGCTGCGCGACCGGCCACCCCAGCTTCGTCATGTCCAACTCGTTCACCAACCAGGTGATCGCCCAGATCGAGCTGTTCACGAAGACGGCCGAATACCCGCTCGGCGTCTACACGCTGCCCAAGCACCTGGACGAGAAGGTGGCCCGCCTGCACCTCGACGCCCTGGGCGTCAAGCTCACCGAGCTGACCAAGGAGCAGGCCTCCTACATCGGCGTCCACATCGAGGGCCCCTACAAGTCCGACCACTACCGGTACTAGATCTTCCTCAGAGATAGCTCCGGGAGATCCTCTCTCGGAGCTATCCGTTTTTTCATCTTTTACGGCGGGCCAGGTTACCCGCACGCGCCGACGCCACCTCCGTCCGTCATGGCCGGTCGTGAAGGCTCACGGGCCGGGCGCCGTGACGACGCGTAATCTTGGCCGTGTTCTTCGGTGGGGGCTGGCCATGGATCTCAGTGCGAGCGGTGAGCGGCAGATCTCCTGGGCTGCCCGGTCGATGCCGGTGTTGACCGCGATCGGTGAGCGGTTCTCCCTCGAACGCCCGCTGGACGGGCTGAGGATAGCCGCGTGCCTGCACGTGACCGCGGAGACGGCCGTGCTGATGGGGGCACTGAAGGCGGGAGGCGCGCAGATCGCGCTGGCCGCGTCCAACCCGCTGTCCACGCAGGACGACGTCGCCGAGGCGTTGCGGAGCTACGGGATCGCGGTGCACGCGCGGGCCGGGGTGGATCGGGCGGCCTACTACCGGCACATCCACCAGGCGCTCGACCTCGCGCCCGACCTCGTGCTCGACGACGGGTGCGACCTGGTCAACATCCTGCACACCGAGCGCACCGACCTGCTCGAAGGCGTGAGCGGCGGCTGCGAGGAGACCACGACCGGGATCATCCGGCTGCGGCAGATGGCCGCCGAGGACGCGCTGCGCTTCCCCGTGGTGGCCGTCAACGACACCCGCACCAAGCGCATGTTCGACAACCGCTACGGCACCGGCCAGTCCACGCTCGACGGCATCATGCGGGCCACCAACACCATGCTGGCGGGCCGGACCGTGGTGGTGGCCGGGTTCGGCTTCTGCGGGCGGGGGGTGGCCGAGCGGGCGAAGGGCTTCGGCGCCCGGGTGATCGTGACCGAGATCGACGCGGTCAAGGCGCTCGACGCCACCCTGCAAGGCTACGAAGTGCGGCCGATGGCGCAGGCCGCGCTGATCGGCGACCTGTTCGTCACCGTGACGGGCAACCGCGACGTGATCAGGGCCGAGCACCTGGCCGCGATGAAGGACGGCGCGATCCTGGCCAACGCGGGGCACTTCGACGTGGAGATCGACGTGCGGGCGCTGGACGAGCTGGCCTCCGAGGTGCACCGGGGCGTGCGCCCCAACACCGACGAATACGTCATGCCCGACGGCCGCCGCCTCCTGCTGCTGGCCGAGGGCCGCCTGGTCAACCTCACCGCCGCCGAGGGGCATCCGGCGGCCGTCATGGACATGTCGTTCTCCGCCCATGCCCTGGCCGTGGCCTGGCTGGCCGGTGAGCGGGCCGGGCTCGCGCCGGGGGTGTACGACGTGCCGGAGGAGATCGACCATGAGGTGGCCAGGCTCAAGCTGTCCGCGGCCGGCATCGGCATCGACGTGCTCAACCCTGAGCAGGAGGACTACCTGCATTCGTGGCGCGTCGGCTCGTGAACGCGGGCGCCGGCCCTCTCCCGAGCCGGCCTGCCGTTGACGCCGGCGTCCGTGGCAGGGGGCTGCCGCGGACGCCGCGCCCGGCCCTACCAGACGACCCGGTCGACGGTGTCGTTCAGCAGGACCGGCTCCTCCAGGTGCTGGCCGGGGAACAGCGGGCGGGTGCGGCCGCTCTGCTCGTCGATCAGCACAGCGACGCCTGCCGTGCGGTTCACCCAGGACGAGACGTTGTCGGCGGCGGTGGGGCCGCCGTGCCCGGGCATGGGCAGCCAGCGCAGGTCGATGGCGTAGCCGGCGCCGATCCCGTACGCCGGGCCGGAGAAGCCGTAGTCGCGGTAGAGGCACAGCGTGCCGGGCGGGCACGGCTCGCCGTCGCCGAGCTGGATCACGCCCGGCGGCAGCGGCGCGGCGGCGGCGGGCGGCGCGGCGGGCAGGGCGGTGACGCCGGCGAGGGCCACGGTGGCGGCGGTGACGGTCAGGGCGCGGGCGAGTGCGGTGCTCAGGGACGGCAAGATGCCTCCTCGGGAGGGCGGTTCGATGCTGACGCCCCACACT
This sequence comes from Nonomuraea sp. NPDC048892, assembly GCF_040649735.1. Lineage (NCBI taxonomy): Bacteria > Bacillati > Actinomycetota > Actinomycetes > Streptosporangiales > Streptosporangiaceae > Nonomuraea > Nonomuraea sp. NPDC048892. The sequence goes on from NZ_JBEZFZ010000005.1 coordinate 498,562, forward strand.
CTCGTACACGAACAGCGACGAGATAACTACTCAGAGTGATGTATTGCCGTGGCTCTCAGGTGACGGACGACCCACCGCCATGACCTGCGGAAACGTTGTAGGCTCCGGGCTTCACGGCGCCCGCTGCAGCTCCTGCATGCGGCGGATCTCCGCCGCCTGGGTGACGCTGACGTCGCTCGCCAGTTCCTCGATCCGGATGTGCTTCCCGCCGCCCAGCACCTGCTCGGACATCTTGATCGCCCCGAGGTGGTGGTTGATCATGAGCTGCAGGAACATCTGGTCGAAGTCCTTGCCCGTGGCCGCCTTGAGCGCCTCCATCTGCTCCGGCGTGGCCATTCCCGGCATGCCCTCGTGCGCCGCGTGATGCTCGGGCACCTTCTGCTCCTGCTCCCGCAGCCACGAGGTCATGAACTGGATCTCCGGGCCCTGTGCAGCCTTGATGCGGTCGGCCAGGCTCTTGAGCTTCGCGGACTCGGCGCGGCTGGGGGCCAGCAGGGCCATGTCCATGGCCTGCCGGTGGTGCACGATCATGTCCTGGACGTACGTGATGTCCGCCGCGTTGGGCGTCTCGGAGGGTACGGCGGTGGCGGCCTCGCTCGGGGAGAGCGTTCTGGCCTGCTCGCCCGGACGGCCCGGCGCGATCACGGGGGCGGTCGAGCCGGCCCGTGGAGCCTGGGGCGCCGTACTGGAGGTGCAGCCGGTGAGGACGACGAGCAGGCTCGCGAACACGATGAGCGCAGCGCGCACCCAACCTCCTGACTGACTCGGTTCAGAATGCGCACTCTAGGTGATAAGCCCGCCGAAGAAAAGAGGGCGAACCGTGACAAAAATTGACACGTTGGACGCTGGTCACGGAAGCGAAGAAAGGTGAGGATTGCCTAGATTTATGCTCCCTTTATCGGAGGTTCCCGCGTGTTCACCCCCCGCAGGGCTCTCATCCTGCTCGCGGCGCTCGTCGCGATGTCCGGCGTCATCGCGCCGGCGCAGGCTGCGGACATCCCGGCTCCCGGCGAGATCGTCATGAGCCCGAACATCAAGCACGTCACCAATGTGCCCAAACCCGAGGCTCTGGCCGACATCCACACGGACATGGCCTTCCAGGGCGACTACGCCTACGTGGGCAACTACTACGGCTTCTCGATCTACGACATCAGGAACCCCAAGCGAACGTCCCTGGTCAGCTCGGTGGTCTGCCCCGGCGGCCAGATGGACGTGTCGGTGTACGGCAACCTGCTGTTCGGGTCCGTCGACTCCTCGCGCAACAACGACTCGTGCAGCAGCACCGGGCAGAGCGCCACGATCAAGGAATCGTGGGAGGGCATCCGCATCTTCGACGTCTCGAACAAGGCCAACCCGACGTACGTCAAGGCGGTCGAGACGAACTGCGGCTCGCACACGCACACGCTCGTGCCCGACCGCAGGCGGCAGAACGTCTACATCTACATCTCCTCCTACAGCCCGAGCGCCACGTACCCGGACTGCCAGCCGCCGCACGACCTCATCACCATCGTGAAGGTCCCGCTGCGCAACCCGGCGGCGGCCTCGGTCATCGCCACGCCGAACCTCTTCCCCGACGGCGGCTTCCCCGGCGTGCCGGGCCAGTACCCCGACGGCAAGTCGGCCACCACAGGCTGCCACGACATCACGGCCTACCCGGAGAAGGGCATCGCCGCGGGCGCCTGCATGGGTGAGGGCGTGCTGCTCGACATCCGCAACCCCGAGCAGCCCAGGGTCACCGCCACCGTCCGGGACGAGACGAACTTCGCCTTCTGGCACTCGGCGACGTTCAACAACGAAGGCACGAAGGTCATCTTCACCGACGAGCTCGGCGGCGGCACCAGGGCCACCTGCAACGAGGCCATCGGGTCCGTCAAGGGCGCGAACGCCTACTACGACCTGGTCAACGGGCAGTTCGTGTTCAAGGGCTACTTCAAGATCCCGCGGCACCAGGCCGACACCGAGAACTGCGTGGCCCACAACGGCTCGCTGATCCCGGTCAAGGGCCGCGACATCATGGTGCAGGCGTGGTACCAGGGCGGCATCTCGGTGGTCGACTTCACCGACTCCGCGCACCCGCAGGAGATCGCCTACTTCGAGCGCGGCCCCGACAACACCGCGCCGGCGCTCAGCGGCGGCTTCTGGTCCGCCTACTACTACAACGGCTACATCTACGGCTCCGACTTCAACCTCGGCCTCGATGTGCTGAAGCTCAACGACTGGCGTACGAACAAGGCCAACGGCGTCAAGATGCGCTCGCTGAACGCGCAGACGCAGGAGTCGTACCCCGAACGAGGCCACGGCCACGGTGACGGCCACGGTGACGGTCACGGCGGCGGCCACCACTGACAGACCCCAGCGGCGGGGGCGCCCGGAAGGAGCCCTCGCCGCTCAGGCTTTTCCCGCCACAGTTCCCGAGTAATGCAATCAAGGAGGCTCCCGAGTGTTCCCATTTCGCCGCTCGATCGTCGTGGCGGCGGCGGCCACAGCGTTAGCGCTGGCGGGCATGCCCGCGTCGGCCGCCGACATCCCGCCCCCCGACGCCGTGGTCACCAGCCCGAACGTGACCCACGTGCTGAACATCCCCAAGCCGGCCCCGATCGCCGCCACCATCAACACCGACATCGCCTTCCAGGGCGACTACGCCTACGTCGGCAACTACGGCGGCTTCTCGATCTACGACATCAGGAACCCCAAGCGGGCCAGGGCCGTCAGCTCGGTCGTCTGCCCCGGCTCCCAGATGGACGTCAGCGTCTACGGCAACCTGCTGTTCACCGCCGTCGACTCCTCGCGCAACAACGACTCGTGCAGCAGCACCGGGCAGAGCGCCACGATCAAGGAATCGTGGGAGGGCGTCCGTATCTTCGACGTCTCCGACAAGGCGAACCCGCGCTACATCAAGTCCGTCGAGACCAACTGCGGCTCCCACACCCTGACCCTGGTGCCGGGCAAGGGCCGCGACAAGAACAAGAACGTCTACCTCTACGTCTCGTCGTACCTGCCGCAGGCGGACTTCCCCGACTGCCAGCCGCCGCACGACAAGATCTCGATCATCAAGGTGCCGCTGCGGAACCCGACCGCGGCCGCGGTTGCCTCCACCCCGATCGTCTTCCCCGACGGCGGCAACGAGACCCAGCCGGGCCTGCTGATTCCGACCACCGGCTGCCACGACATCACCGTCTACGCCGAGAAGGACATCGCGGCGGGCGCGTGCATGGGTGACGGCGTGCTGTTCGACATCCGCGACCGGCTGAACCCGAGGGTCACGGCCAGGACCACGGACCCGAACTTCGCGTTCTGGCACTCGGCCACGTTCACGAACGACGCCAGGAAGGTCGTCTTCACCGACGAGCTCGGCGGCGGCGGAGCGGCCACCTGCAACGAGGCGACGGGGCCGAACCGCGGCGCGGACGCGATCTACGAGATCGTCCGCGGCAAGCTCGTGTTCAAGAGCTACTTCAAGATCCCGCGCTACCAGGCCGACAGCGAGAACTGCGTCGCGCACAACGGCTCCCTGATCCCGGTCAAGGGCCGCGACATCATGGTTCAGGCCTGGTACATGGGCGGGCTGTCGATCTGGGACTTCACCGACGCCTCGCGGCCGAGGGAGATCGGCTACTTCGAGCGCGGTCCCCGCTCGGACGGCAGCGGCGGCGGCATCTGGTCCGCCTACTACTACAACGGTTACATCTACGGCGCCGACTTCAACGAGGGGCTCGACGTCATCAAGATCGACGACCGGCTCACCGACGGCGCCAGGCACGTTCGTACCGACAGGTTGAACGTCCAGACGCAGGAGTCGTTCCCCGGCGGTGGCCACGGTGGTGGGCACGGCGGCTGGTGAGGTGACCGCTCGTCCGCCCTCTGACCGCGCTCACTGAGGCGGTGCGAACCCGCCCGGAGTCGCCCTCGGCGGCTCCGGTGCGGGTGCGGGCGACGCCGGCTGCGGCGGGGGATACCCGGCAGGCGGCCCCTGCGGCGAAGGCGCCTGAGGCCCGTACGGCCCGGAGGGCCGCGCGTACGGCCCGGAGGGCGGCGCATACGGCCCTGGCCCGTACGGCCCGGAAGGCGCGTACGGCCCTGGAGGAGGGCTCTGGGGCGGTGGGGCGGTGCCCATCCGCTGGGCGAAGCGCACCTGCTCCCTGCGCCGCCGCTCGGCGAGCACGGCGCTCAGGTACGCGTGCGGCGGCACCCCGGCGGGCGCGGACGGCGAGACGAACGCCGCCACCTGGGTCGCGATCCGCACCCCCATCTCGTGCTGGACCTGCGGCGACAGCTGGTGCCATCGCGCCAGGTACTGTCTGGCGGCCTGCGCGGCGTCGTCCGGCAACTGGGAGAGCTCCAGCGAGGTCGCCCAGTGGGCCAGCTCCGGCGGCATCGCGATGAGCTGGCCCGACTCGCGCGGCGCCCGGTCGGAGATCACGATGGTGCCGGCGAACACGTCGCCGAGCCGCTTGCCCCGCTGCGAGACCAGCGACGCGATCAGCGCGGGCGCTCCGGCCAGCAGCCAGAACTCCAGCATCCCGGCCAGCCCGCGGAACAACGCCTGACGGAAGCGCACGGGACTGCCGTCGTCGCCGACCACCCGCAGCCCGAGCGCCAGCTTGCCGAGGCTGCGCCCCCTGGACAGGGTCTCGAAGATCACCGGATAGCCGACCAGGACCAGCACCGTCAGCAGGATCATGACGGCGGCGTACATGGCGAAGTCGGTGACCCCCGCGAACGCACCTAAGATCGCGTTGATCGCGACCAGGATGACGAACTGCGTGGCCAGATCGATGATGATCGCCAGCGCGCGGGAGGGCATCTGGGCCACCCGCACCTCGACGACGACCGCGTCGCCGGTCACAACCTCTGACATATGTGGAGCCTAACGGCTCTGCCCCCGTGATTGAGCGGCCAGAATGTTCGGGTGGACATCGATGCGTTCGTCACAGCACACCGCCCCGTGTGGGATCGGCTCGACCACCTGGTCAAGAACCGGTCCTCGCTGACCGGCGACGAGGTGGACGAACTGGTCGAGCTCTACCAGCGGGTGTCCACGCATCTGTCCATCGTCCGCTCCGCCGAGCAGGACCCGATGGTGGTCGGCCGGCTGTCCGCGCTGGTGGCCAGGGCCAGGTCCGCGGTCACCGGGGCCCACACCCCGGCCTGGCGGGAGCTGGCGCGCTTCTTCACGGTGTCGTTCCCCGTGGTGGCCTACCGGGCGCGGTGGTGGTGGCTGGCCAGCGCGCTGGCCTTCCTCGCGGTCGCGTTCGCGATGGGCGCGTGGGTGGCGGCCAACCCCGACGTCCAGGCGACGATCGCCAGCCCCGACGAGATCACCCAGCTGGTCAACGAGGACTTCGCCGACTACTACTCCGAGCACCCGGCCGCCTCCTTCGCCAACCGCGTCTGGATCAACAACACCTGGGTCTCGGCCCAGATGATCATGTACTCGGTGGTGCTCGGGCTGCCGATCCCGTTCGCGCTCTACTCCAACGCCGCGAACGTCGCCGTCTCCGGCGGGCTGATGGCCTCCAGGGACAAGCTCGACATCTTCTTCGGCCTGATCCTGCCGCACGGGCTCCTGGAGCTGACCGCCGTCTTCCTGGCCGCCGCTGTGGGCCTGCGTCTCGGCTGGACGGTCATCGACCCAGGCCCCCGCAGGCGCGTCGAGGCGCTGGCGGAGAACGGCCGGGCGGTGATGAGCGTGGCGCTGGGGCTGGTCGTGGTGCTGTTCGTGTCGGGGCTGATCGAGGCGTTCGTGACCCCGTCGGGGCTGCCCACGTGGGCGCGCGTGGGCATCGGGGTGCTCGCCGAGGCGGTCTTCCTCACGTACGTGATCGTCTTCGGGCGGCGAGCGCTGCGGCAGAACGAGACCGGCGACATCGAACGCGCCCCCGACGTCGCCCCATCAGCCGGATAGGGCCGGGTCAGAGGCGGCCGGCCGCCTTGAGCGCCAGGTAGGCGTCCGCCAGCGCCGGCGCGATCTCCTCCGGCGGCGCGTCCACGACCTCCACGCCGTGCCGCCGCAGCCTGGCCGTGATCCGCCTGCGCCCGAGCTGCGCCTGCTCGGCCGCCGCCGCGTCGTACACCTCCTCGACCGACCCCCTGCGGCCCGCCATGGCCGCCACCCGCGGATCGGACACGCCGGCCACCAGCACCAGGTGCCGCGAGGACAGCTGCGCCAGCACCGGCATGAGCCCCTCGTCCATGGCCGCCGAGTTGAGGTCGGTGAGCAGCACGACCAGGCAGCGCCGCTTGGCCCGCGACAGGATGGCCGCCACCATGCCCTGCGCGTCGGCCTCGATCAGCTCCGCCTCGATCGGCGCCATCGCGTTGACCAGCATCGACAGCAGCTCGGTGCGTGACGCGCCGCTCAGCCAGGCGCGCACGGCGCGGTCGTAGGCGAGGAAGTCGACCTGGTCGCCGGCCCTGGCCGCCAGCGCGGCCAGCAGCAGCGCCGCGTCCATCGACCAGTCCAGGCGTGGCCAGCCGGGCGCGGGCCGGGAATCGGGGGGTGCTAGCAGGCCGGTGTTCGCCTCCGTCCCCGCCATGGGGACGGGCGCGTCGCCCACCCGGCCCGCCGAGGTGCGGCCGGTGTCGAGCACGATCAGCACGCGGCGGTCGCGTTCGGGGCGCCAGGTGCGCACGACGACGTCGTGGCGGCGCGCGGTGGCCCGCCAGTCGATCGAGCGCACGTCGTCGCCCACGACGTACTCGCGCAGCGAGTCGAACTCGGTGCCCTGCCCGCGCACCAGCGCCGGATGTTGCCCGTCGAGCTCGCGCAGCCTGGCCAGCCTGGACGGCAGGTGCTTGCGCGACAGGAACGGCGGCAGCACCCGTACCGTCCACGGGGCCCGGTGGCTGCCCTGGCGCGCGGCCAGGCCCAGCGGCCCGACGGAGCGCACGGTCACGGCCACGGACGAGCGGTCGCCGCGCCTGGTCGGGGTGAGCGTCACGACGATCCTGCGGCGCTCGCCGCTCAGCACGTCCAGCTCGGCCTCGCGTGGCGTGGCGCCCGCCGACGGCGGCCAGGCGTCCCTGAGCAGGCCGCGTACGCGCCGCTTGCCCGGGTTCTCGACCACCAGCTCCACCGTCGCCTGCCCGCCCAGCCTGACCAGGGTCTCGCCTGAGCGGTGCAGCCGCAGCGGGCGCACGGCGCCGGCGAACGCCAGATCGACCACGATCCCCGAGGCCAGCAGCAGGCACACCCCGGCCAGCGCGGCGCCGGGACGCGGCGCGAACAGCACCACGACGATCCCGGCCAGCGCGATCAGCCCGGTACGTCCGGTCAGCGCCATCGGCCCCACCCGCCCTGTCGGCCCGCCCGCTCGGTCAGCTCGTTCGCGGGCATCAGCGGCACCAGTCCATTCGGCTCGTCCCCAGGCATCAGCGCGGGACCGGGACCGAGGCGAGGATGCCGTCGAGCAGGCCGTCGGCGGTCGCCCCCTCCAGCTCGGCCTCGGGCCGCAACTGCACCCGGTGCCGCAGCGCCGGCCTGGCCAGCGCCTTCACGTCGTCGGGCGTCACGTACGGCCGCCCGGACAGCCACGCCCACGCCCGCGCCGCGGCCAGCAGCGCCGTGGCGCCGCGCGGCGAGACGCCGAGCTGCAGCGAAGGGGAGCTCCTGGTCGCGCGGGCCACGTCCACGACGTAGCCGAGCACCTCGGGCGCCACCCGCACCTGCGCGACCGCCTCCCGCCCCGCCGCCAGGTCGGCGGCCGTGGCCACGGCCTTGACCTCCGACAGGTCGCGCGGGTCGAAGCCGAGCGCGTGCCGCTCCAGCACCGAGATCTCCTGCTCGCGCGGCGGCAGCGGCACCGTCAGCTTGACCAGGAAACGGTCGAGCTGGGCCTCGGGCAGCTGGTAGGTGCCCTCGTACTCGACCGGGTTCTGCGTCGCGCACACCATGAACGGGTTCGGCAGGAGCCTGGCCGTGCCCTCCACGCTGACCTGCCGCTCCTCCATCGCCTCCAGGAGCGCCGCCTGCGTCTTCGGCGGGGTGCGGTTGATCTCGTCGGCGAGCAGCAGGTTCGTGAACACCGGCCCCTCGCGGAACTCGAACTCCGCCGTGCGCGTGTCGTAGATCAGCGACCCCGTCACGTCGCCCGGCATCAGGTCGGGCGTGAACTGCACCCGCTTGAAGTCCAGGGACAGCGCCGCCGCCAGCGTCCGCACCATCAGCGTCTTGGCCACGCCAGGCACGCCTTCGAGCAGCACGTGCCCTCCGCACAGCAGCCCGATGACCAGCCCCGTCACCACCGCGTCCTGGCCGACCACGGCCTTGGACACCTCGGCCCGCAGCGCGCCCAGCGCCTCTCTGGCCGAGTCGCCCGAGGCCGTCACCCGGTATGCATCCTCAGAGTTCACTCAACTGCCTTTCGATGAGGTCGAGATATCCGGCCAGCGCGACGAGCCCCGCGTCGTCGGGCGGGGGCGGGCCGTAGAGCGCGGCGCCGACCTGGTGGGCGTCCTGTCCGGTACGGGCGGCGATGGCCGCGACGACCTCGTGCTGCCCGGCGTTCGACCCGAGCCCGAGCCTGGGCGCGAGCCGGTCGATCGTGCCCGCCCGCAGCGACGCGGCCGCCCGGCCCCTGGCCCGCCTGGCCCGGTAGAGCCGGCCGCGGCCCTCGACGGTCTCGGCCGCCCTGACGACGACGGGCAGCTTCTCCGTCACCACGGGCCCGAGCCGCCTGCCCCGCCAGAACGCGGCGACGGCCACGGCGATGATCGCCATGTAGACGGCCCAGCGGATGCTCTCCGGCATCAGGTCTTCCATCGACTTGCCGCCCTCGCCGGGCAGGTCCACGGCGGGCGGGGTGGCCGGGCGTACCAGCCACAGGACGCTCTTGCCCGTCTGGAACAGGTTGATCGCCAGCGCCGCGTTGCCGTCCTCGGCCAGGCGCTGGTTGCTCATGAAGCTCCCGTCGGCGACCACCGTGGTGAAGCCGGCGTCGCGCTGGAAGCGGACGAGGAGATGCCCGTCCTCGACAGGGAAGCAGCCGATCGTGCCGGTGGGGCCGTTCATCGCGAGCCCGCCGATGTGCACGCTGCCGGCCGCCGCGGCGGCCGGCAGCGTGCATTCGGGCTCGCGGGAACGGGCGCGGTTGTCGCCCGGCTCGACCCGCACCCCCGGAGCCAGCACCTCCAGGTACGGCAGCGGGCCGACGACGAGGCGGTCACCCGGGATCCTGGCCAGGCGCTCCTCGTCGAAGTACGTGATGTCGGTGACGACCAGCAGCTTGTCACCGGCGGCGGCCTTCTCCTCCGCCGCCTCCATCGAGTCGACCCGCTCGATGGGGACGCCCCGGTCGCGCAGGATCTCGGCCAGGGCCCTGGAGCCGGCCAGAGAGGTGTCGCCGGGGTCGAGCGGACGGGACTCGCCGCGGCTGGGGCTGAGCAGGACACCGATCACGGCGATGAGCACGACCAGCACGCCCAGCAGCACGATCAGGCGGCCGGAGCGCCAGACGGAGCGGGCGGTGGGGGAGGTCGAGGAGGAGCCCCGCCCGTCCGCCCCTGGCGGCGGGGCCGGCGGCGTCGGCGCGGTCGCGGGGCCGGCCGGAGGCGGTGCTCCGGCGTCGGCAGGACGCGCGAAGATGCTCATCCCGCCCCGCCCCCCGTCCCACCGGCCGCGGGCGTGGAGCCCCCGCCGGGTCCGCTTGCGGGGCTTTCGCCCGTGGAGCCTCCGCCGGACCCGCCCGCGAGGCTTTCGCCCGTGGCGTGTCCGAGCTGGGCGCCCGCTGTTGCGAGCGGGGCCGGGCGGGCCTGGCGCAGGCGGTCGTCGAGGCTCGCCATCCGCTCGTACGCCTCCCGCGTCCCCAAGACCCCGCCATACGTCACGTCGTCGAACGACCGGGCGGCCGCCGCCAGTTCCCCGGCGAAGCCGGGCAGCGACCACGCCGCCTCGTTGGCGAGTTCGTGGGCCGTGCGCCCCGGCATGCCGTCCACGATCGCCCGCTCCTCCAGGTCGCGGGCGATGGCCCTGAGCCGCTCCTGGACCGCCTCCGTCCAGGCGCCCTCGGCGGCCAGCCGCTCGGCCGCCCGCCGGTGGTCGGCCGCGTTCATCGTCCGGCCGCCGAACAGCCCGCTCGTGCCGGGCGCCCGCTGCCGGGCGGTCCTGCGCAGCCGCCAGGTGATCAGCGTCATCACCCCGAGCAGGATCGCCACGATCAGCGCCGCGGCGATGATCCCGCCCGCCGAGCCGCCCCCGCCGACCGCGTCGACGAGGTCACCGAGGAACTGCGTCACCCGCCGGTGGATCAGGTCGAACAGCGATTCGTGCTCGTAGCCGGGATCGAGGAGCTCCCGCGCGGCCCTGCCCGCGGCCTCCCCCCTGTCGACCGGGTTCACGACCCGGCGGAGTTGGACGGGTGCCAGAGCTCGTCGGCCGAGGCGTGCACCCAGCCCTGGCGCTGCTGCTCGATGGCGGCCGTCTGCAGCACGAGGTCGAACGCCTCACTGCGCATGCGCCGGTCGGCGTACAGCAGGCCGGAGACGCCGGCCTCGAACGGGTAGGTGAACATCGACCCGAGCGTGGCGCCGATCGTGATCAGCACCGCGGAGACCACGGTCGTGGCCGCCGAGCCCGCGCCGAACATGCCGAACATGGTGCCGGCCAGCGTGAACGGCACCGTCAGGATGCTCGCCACCAGGCCCACGAGCAGGGACGTGAGCAGCAGGATGCCGAAGCACCGCCAGAAGTCGCCGCTGACCAGGTGCCACGAGCGGCGCATGGCGTCGAGCGGCCCCCTGCCCTCCAGCACCACGGCGGGGGAGGCGAGGGCGAAGCGGGTCCTGAAGTACAGGTAGTAGGCGAGGTAGACGATGACGAACAGGATCGACACCAGGGCGATCCAGCCGGCGTCCGAGCTGGAGGCGTTGGCCGCGAGCGCCACGATGAGCCCGACGAAGACGATCAGCGGCACCAGCATGATGACGGCCATCAGGCCCACCACGCCGAACAACGCGGGCACCCGGCCCTTGACCAGCCGCCACGCCTCGCCGGCGGTGATGTTGCCGCCGAAGACGGCCCGGCCGAGTATGCGGGTCAGCACGCCGGTCAGCAGCGTCACCACGACGAACTGGATGGCGTACGAGATGATCGAGCCGATGTATTGCCCGGCGACGCCGTAGATGGTGGTGAGCTCGCTCTCGGCGGTGCTCACGCTGCCGGGGTCGGACAGTATGCCGCTCATGGAGTTGAGCACGAACACCTGGCCGATGGCCAGCGGCACGGCGGCGAGCAGGGCGGCCACGGCCGACAGCCCGAGCACGGCCTTGGGATTGGACCGGATCAGCTTGATCGTGCCGTCGAGGATGTCGCCGAGGCCGAGCGGGCGCAGCGGGATGATCCCCGGGCGCAGGGCCGGCGCATGGGGGCCGTAGCCGGGGGCCGGATGCGGGCCCCAGCCCTGCGGGGGCTGCTGGTGCGGCTGGTTCGGATAGTTCGGCTGGTTCGGCTGGTTCGATTGGTTCGGTTGGGGCGGATGCGGCGGATACGGTGTCTGGGGTCCGAGCGCGTCGGGCCGCTGTTGCTGCGGCGTGTCCCCGTACGGCTGCCCGTAGGGCACCTGCTGCTGCGGCTGAGCGCCGGGCGCGGTCCACGGCGAGGCCGGCGGGGCGCTGTAGGGCGGGGGCTGTTCGGCCGACCAGCCTGATGGCGTCTCGGGCGTGGGACCGTGACCGTCTGACATATCCCAATCCTGGCACGCTGGGCGGGGCATTGGTGTCGCGGGAAGGATTCGCGATGTCATCTTGACGGCATTCACCGACGAATCCGGGCAAGGTTCGCGTCCGGGGATGGCCGAAAGTCGCTGTGTTACCGCAGACTGAGATTGCGGTCGCGGGGGCGGACCTAAAATTCGCCTTTTGCACGGCTCAGGTCACACTCATGGGCCGACCAAGGGTAACCTTCAGCGATCGTGCGGGTATGTCCCACAATGCGTAGAACGAATGAGGGGCCATGAAAGGTCGCGTGCTGGTCGTCGACGACGACGCCGCTCTCGCCGAGATGCTGGGGATCGTGCTGCGAGGGGAAGGCTTCGAGCCGTCATTTGTGTCCGACGGCGACAAGGCCCTCGACGCGTTCCGGGATACACGCCCGGACCTGGTGCTGCTCGATTTGATGCTGCCGGGGGCCGACGGCATCGACGTCGCGCGGAGGATCAGGGCGGAGTCGGGGGTTCCCATCGTCATGCTCACGGCCAAGAGCGACACGATCGACATCGTGCTCGGTCTGGAGTCGGGCGCCGACGACTACATCGTCAAGCCGTTCAAGCCGAAGGAGCTGGTGGCCAGGGTGCGGGCGCGGCTGCGCCGCACTGATGAGCCGACGCCGGAGATCCTGCAGATCGGCGACATCACCATCGACGTGGCCGGCCACTCGGTCAAGCGCGGCGAGGAGACCATCAACCTCACGCCCCTGGAGTTCGACCTGCTGGTGGCGCTGGCCCGCAAGCCGCGCCAGGTGTTCACCCGCGAGGTCCTGCTCGAACAGGTGTGGGGCTACCGCCACGCGGCCGACACGCGGCTGGTCAACGTGCACGTGCAGCGGCTCAGGGCCAAGATCGAGAAGGACCCCGAGCACCCCGAGATCGTGGTGACGGTACGCGGCGTCGGCTACAAAGCCGGCCCCGCCTAACCCTCGTAGCGCCCTGCCATGCCCCCGACCAGGAAGAAGAGAACTCGCCGACGCACACTCCGTCAGATTCTCGGAGGCGTTCGCCGGCGGGTTCGCCGTGCGGCGGGCAGGACGCGCAGCATCTGGCGGCGCTCGCTGCACCTCCAGGTGGTCACCAGCACGCTCGTGATCTCGGTGATCGTGGTCGTGGTGCTCGGGACGTTCCTGTTCCAGCAGATCAACAACTCGGTCGTGCAGAGCAGCCAGCAGTCCTCCTCCGGCGAGGCGACCGCCGACCGGCTGCGCATCGCCGACGCGCTGGCCCCCGAGACCGACGATCCGGCCAAGGCGGCCGACGGCGGCGAGAAGGGGGCGGCCGACCCGCTCGACGACGTCATGGACACCATCACCGGCTCCCGCGACGACGCCTCGGAGAAGCGCTACGAGGTGCTGGTGCTCAACCTGACCAACCCCGGCAAGTCGCGGGCGTCCAACAGCGTCGAGCCCGCCAACGTGCCGGTGGGGCTCCGGCTCAGCCTGCAGCGCAACATCCGCGAGTACAAGTACGACAAGACCGTCGGGTTCATCCAGTCGATCAGGCTCGCGGGCGAGAGCCAGCCGCAGCTGCGGTTCGTGGTCGGCGGCATCGTCCACGTGCTCCCGACCGGCGAGAACTACGAGGTCTACCACTTCTTCCCGTTCAACGAGGAAGAAGAGCTGCTGACCAACGTCAGGCTCGCCATCGTCGTGGTCGGCCTGGGGCTCGTGCTGCTGCTGGCCGCCATCGCCTATCTCGTCGCCCGCCAGGTCGTCAGCCCCGTGCGGCTGGCGCGCGAGGCCGCCGAGCGGCTGGCCGCCGGCAAACTCGACGAACGACTCAAAGTACGCGGCGAGGACGACCTGGCCCGGCTGGCGAACTCGTTCAACGAAATGGCCGCCAACCTGGCGCTCAAGATCCACCAGCTTGAGGAGCTGTCGCAGGTCCAGCGGCAGTTCGTCTCCGACGTCTCGCACGAGCTGCGCACGCCGCTCACGACCGTCCGCATGGCCGCCGACCTGCTCTACGACGCCCGCGAGGACTTCGACCCCATGGCATCCCGCTCGGCCGAGCTCATGCAGGCGCAGCTGGAGCGGTTCGAGTCCATGCTGACCGACCTGCTGGAGATCAGCCGCTACGACGCGGGCGCGGCCACGCTCGACCTCGACTCCGTGGACGTCCGCGACGTGGTGCTGCGGGCGATCGGCGACTCCGAGGCGCTGGCCGAACGCCACACCACCCGCTTCGAGCTGCGGCTGCCCAACGAGCCGTGCATGGCCGAGATCGACAACCGGCGGGTCGAGCGGATCCTGCGCAACCTGCTGTTCAACGCCATCGAGCACGGCGAGGGCAGGGACGTCGTGGTCACCGTGGGGGCCGACAGGGACGCGGTGGCCGTCGCCGTACGCGACCACGGCATCGGGCTCAAGGCCGGCGAGGACACGATGGTGTTCGACCGGTTCTGGCGGGCCGACCCGTCGCGGGCCAGGACCATCGGCGGCACCGGGCTCGGCCTCGCGATCTCCCGCGAGGACGCCACCCTGCACGGCGGCTGGCTGCAGGCATGGGGGCAGCCCGGCGAGGGCTCCCAGTTCAGGCTGACCCTGCCCAGGGTCGCCGGATCCGACCTGAAGGGCTCGCCGCTGTCGCTGGTGCCGCCCGAGATCGAGATGCGCCGCACCTGGCGCACCGCCATGACGCCCGTGCTGCTGCCCGCCTCGGGAGACGGTGCCGCGTTCGATGGCGCTGGATACGACAGGGCCGGATATGACGAGGATTAGGCGGCTCGGCACGGCGGTCGCGCTCGCGGTCACGGTGGCCTGGGCGGGCTCCGGCTGCACCGTGATCCCCGTGAGCGGCCCGTACACCGTCAACGACCAGGGCGCGGGCGATCCGCTCAGCAAGCCGTTCCACCGCATGATCGCCATCAAGCCGCAGCCCAACTGGGGCATCGACGAGACCATGCGCGGCCTCCAGGCCGCCATGGCCGCCTACGCGGACGACCCGTCGATCCTGCTCAGCTACCTCACCCCCGAGGCGCGCGCCAAGTGGAGCGCCGGCGGGCCCGTGACGGTGGTCGAGGACGCGATCGACGTCGTCCCGCCGCCGCCGCGCGAGGCCACCGACCCGGTGCTCAAGGTCGTGCTCAAGGGCAAGTACGTCGCCCGCATCGACGAGGACGACACCTACACGCCCACCGGCGGGTCGTGGGAGCAGCCGTTCGATCTGGTCAAGGCGCCCCAGGGCGGTTACCTGGTCAAGAGCCTGCCGCAGGGGCTCGTGCTCACCAGGGCCGACGTGCGGCGCGCGTACCGTCCGACCACCCTCTACTACCTCAACCGCAGCCTCCAGGACCGGCTGGTCGTCGACCGGGTGCGGCTGCGGCTGAAGACGACCGAGTCGTTCGCGCAGACCGTGCTCGAACGGCTGCTCAAGCCGCCGACCGCGACCCTGAAGGACGCGGTGACCACCAGCCTCCCCGAGGGCACCAGGATCGAGTCGATCAGGTCGGGCGAGGGCGGCGAGCGCGTCGTGGTCAACCTGTCGGGCCCGCTCGACCTCAGCTCCAGAGACGCGCTCAGGGCCCAGATCAAGTACAGCCTGAACGCGAACGACGTCGCCAAGGGCCGCACGATCGAGATCCAGACGAACGGCGAGCCGTACACCACCGCCCTGCCCAACACCGACGAGAGCTGGCTGGACGACAGCGGCAAGACCGCCTACTACGTGACCAAGGGCGCGATCCACTACCTGAGCAAGGACGGCCCGGGCGGCGTCGTGGCCGGCGCGGCGGGAGAGCAGCGCGACGGCTACAGCGACTTCGCCGTCTCCAAGGAGGAGAACGGCAACTCCCTCGTCGCCGCCAGGACCTCCACCGGCATCTCGGTGGCGGCGATGGTGCCGCAGGGGCGCTGGCAGGAGGTCATCCACGGCAAGGGCGACGACTTCACCGCGCCGACCTGGCATCGTGACGGCTCCCTGTGGACCTATGACAGGAAGAACTCCGTGCTGCTGCGGTACGACCCCTCCAGCGGACGCGGGGCCGAGCCGGTCGAGGCGCCCAACCTGGCCGGGCTCGACGTCACCAGGCTGCGCATCGCCAGGGACGGCGTGCGCGTCATGGTGATGACCGGGCGCAACACCGTCCAGATCAGCGCGCTGACCGGGGAGGGACCGCAGATGAAGCTGGGCAACCTGCGCGCGCTGACCGCCACGAACGAGGCCGACAAGATCATCGACGTGGCGTGGGGGGACGAGGAGCACCTGCTCGTCCTCGTGCAGAGCCAGGCCGGGCACATCCTCACCGAGATCAACGTGGGCGACGGGGAGAGCACCGGGGTGCCGCTGACCGAGCGGCTCAGGTCGGTGGCGGCACTGGGGGACCGGGTGCTGGCGGAGACCGACAAGGGGGCCAAGCTGCTCGAACTCGGCCAGGACCGGCAGACCTGGACCCCCAAGATCGACTCCGACGCGGGCGCACCGCTGTTCCCTCTCGGCTGATTTCTGCTCCTGCGCTGTTCCTGAGGCCGGAACTGTCGGTGGCGGCGGGCATGCTGGGCCGCGTGCTCAGCGCCGTACTGGATCTCATCCTCCCCTCCTCCTGCGCCGGCTGCGGCGCCCAGGGGGCGTCGTGCTGCCCCCGCTGCTTCGACGCTCTGACCGCCGTGCCCGTCAGGCGGATGCCCGACCCGGTCCCGCCCGGGCTGCCCGACTGCTGGTCGGCGGCTCGTTATGAGGGGGCGGTGCGCCGGCTGGTGGTGGCGTACAAGGAGCGGGGCGCCGTGGTGCTGGCGGCAGTCCTGGCGCAGGCGCTGACCCACACGGTCCTGGCGGCCGTACGCGAGGGATGGCACCGACCAGATGGGAGGTGGGCGGATGGAGGGCTCGTGGTCGTGCCGGTGCCCAGCGCGCGGCGGAGCCGCAGGGGCAGGGGGCACGACCACGTGGGCAGGCTGGCCGGGCTCGTCGCCGGGCGGTTGCGGGAGGCCGGGCTGGCGACCGAGGCGTGGCGAGGGCTGCGGCAGACCGGCCGGGTGGCCGATCAGGCGGGCCTGAGCGGCCCTGAGAGGGTCGCCAACCTCGCCGGGTCACTCCAGGTCGTTCCGGCCGCGAGCGGCCCTCCAGGGGCCTTTGCGCTGCTCGTGGACGACATTGTCACGACCGGCGCCACCCTCGCCGAGGCCGCGAGGGCACTGCGGTCGTCGGGCCTGCGCGTGCCGCTGGCGGTGACCGTCGGAGCGACACGCCGAAGATCTCAAATCAATTACGGTGACGGTCGGTAAAGAAAGATCCAATTCGTGCCTCTAACCGGAAGGTGAGATGTCGCTACCTCCCGTGCTGTGGTATAGCAGCTCAGCGTATGGGAGGCCCGTGCCGATAGGGGTTGCCGATCGGTTAAACAGGGCGCCGGAAGGTGCTCTCCGGCCCGCCGAATCTCACGCTAAGTGATCTGTCGTCCGATCCTCCGGCTGACATTCGTGCTGGATACGGATAGCGTTCTGACATGGCACCCGTTCGGGTCCGTGGTTGCGCAGGGTCGGGGTTCCCGGCTCTGCTAGCCGATGCCAGCCGCAGGCAAAACGGTCCACGTAAGGCGACTCTTTGTCGACCGATCACGGTGCGGCTTAGGGGTAAGTCCTGCCTTCCCGGGGGTCCAGATGTCCCCCGCCAGAAGAGAAGGGCAGTAGTGGCAACAGAGCTGCGAGACCCTCAGCAGGCGAATGTGGGGTCGAAGACCAGGTCGGCCGGGCGGGTGCCTTCCGAGTTCCCGGTGATGCCTAGTCGGAAGAGGGTAACGGTGACAGGAAGGCAGACAGAGAACCTCGTCCGGCACGCACGTCGTCGGGCGCTCTCGCTCAGTCGTTAGACCGAAGGGGGGCTGTTGCATGGACATCATCGTCAAGGGCCGGCACACAGGAGTGAGTGACCGGTTCCGAGACCACGTGACGACCAAGCTGGCCAGGATCGAACGTCTGGACAACAAACTCATCCGAGTCGATGTGGAGGTGTCGAAGGAACGCAACCCGCGCCTTGCCGGACAGCGAGAGCGGGTCGAGCTCACCATTCACTCGCGAGGACCGGCCATTCGCGCCGAAGCCTCGGCCGACGACCGGTTCGCAGCCCTCGACCTCGCACTCGACAAGCTGGAAGGCCGCCTCAGGCGCCTGGCCGATCGGCGCAAGGTTCACCACGGCAACCACTGCCCACCCTCGGTGGCGGAGATCACCGCGACCCTTCCCGACACCGCCGACCTGGCCCAGGCCAAACAGACGACCGTCCCCAAGCAGCCCGACGCCGAGGACGACGAACTGCGGGAGAAGCGCGACCAGCTCTACGACGACATCGTCCCCATCGAGATGGACGGCGACGGGCCGCTCATCGTACGGGAGAAGTACCACCGGGCCGAGCCCATGACCATCGACCAGGCCCTCCTCGAGATGGAACTGGTCGGACACGACTTCTATCTGTTCCGTGACAAGGAGAGCGGCCAGCCGTGCGTCGTCTACAACAGACGCGGGTACAACTACGGCGTGTTGCGGCTCGTAGAGCCCTGATCGCGCGCTAAAAGATCTTCTCGACCACCCGAGAACCGCGGGTACGTGCCATCATGGCGGTTCAACGGCTCTGGCCCCCCGACGAGGAGGAGACGTGAGCGAGCTCAGTCAGGCGCAGATGAGCGAGCGAAGCGAGGGAAAGGCAGGCGCGAGGCGGATCGTCGCCAGTCGGACCGAGGTCGCGAGGCGGATCAGGGAGGCCTGGTGACCGAGTCCGGCGAGGTCCGTACGCCGGCGGGCGAGCCGATCCGCGTGTTGATCGTCGACGATCACGAGCTGATCAGGCGCAGCCTGGCGCTGGCGCTGGCCGCGGAGCCAGACATCGAGGTGGTCGGTGAGGCGAGCGACGGGCAGGAGGCGGTCGAACTGGCCGATCGCCTCATGCCTGACGTCGCCCTCATGGATGTCCGCATGCCCCGGCAGGACGGGATCGAGGCGACGAAGGGCATCAAGGCCTCGGTCCCGAGCACCCGCATCATCATGCTGACGGTCAGCGACGAGGAAGAAGACCTCTTCGAGGCCATCAAGGCGGGCGCCACCGGCTACCTGCTCAAGGACGTCCAGATCAACGACGTACCCGCCGCGGTGCGGGGCGTCCACGAGGGACAGTCGTTAATCAACCCGGCGATGGCGGCCAAGCTCATCAGCGAGTTCGCCAACATGAGCCGCAAGGAGGCCGAGCGCCCGCCCCAACTCCCCGTCCCCCGGCTGACCGAGCGGGAGATGGAGGTGCTGCGCCTGGTGGCCAAGGGGATGAACAACCGCGAGATCGCCAAGCGGTTGTTCATCTCGGAGAACACGGTGAAGAACCACGTCCGCAACATCCTCGACAAGCTGCAACTGCATTCGAGGATGGAGGCCGTGGTTTACGCGGTACGGGAACGAATGCTCGAAATCACCTGACCTGGCCGGGCTGGAAATCGCGCCACAGCCCGCCACAACAAAAGCATCCAACCGCCATCCGGCCAGAACCACTTTCCACCCTGGCCAAGGGCGCCCCCGCCCCAACGCCGGCTGCCCCGGCCGCGATCAGGCCCCCACGTCGGCTGAGCCGACCGCGATCACGCTCCGACGCCGGCTGAGGCGACACAACCAAAGCCTCCTGGGCTGTGACGTCGGCGGGCCCGCACACGACGCGGTCCCAACGTCGGCTACCCCGGGCCGCGATCAGGCTCCGACATCGGCCGAGGCGCCACAACCAGGCTTCCAGGGCTCCAACGCCGACGAGCCCACACGCGACCTGGCCCCAACGCCGGCCGAGCCGAAGGCGACCAGGCTTCGGCGCTGACCGTCTTGGGCGCCGACCGTGAGGGGGCTCCAACAGGCCCTACCCTCGTGTCGCCCGCCATACGCCGCGTTGCCCACCGCGCTCAGCCCTGGAGGGACGCCGCGCTCGCGATGGCGACCAGTCCTCGGTCCAGGCGGAGACGGACGCGCACAGGACCGGTGTAGGCCGAGACGGAGGCGAATCATCCTGCGCCGACCGTTGCGCGCCGCATCGTCCTGCGCCGCGTTGGAGCGATGAACCGTGCCCCGCTCTGCGTTCGGACCTTCACCCTCCGCTCGGCGTTCAGACGTTCGCGCCCCACGCCGCTCTCGAACGTCCTCCTCGCCTCCGCTCGGGTGTCCGGGAGCCCCGGGCGGACAGGTGAAGTCGGGGCTGGGGTCAGGGGGTTCTGGGCGAGTTGAGGGCTGAGAGCAGGTCCGGGGAGTCGGTGCGTTCGACGCGTACGGCGTCGCAGCCCACCCACTCGGCTGCTGACCACAGAGCTTCTCTTAAGGCGTCGGTCCACTTGGCGGGGGAGAGGCCGGGTTCCAGGCTGAGTTGCCTGGCCACCAGTGTGGAGCCTTCGCGGGCCGGGTCGACGCGGCCGATCAGCCGGCCCCCGGCCAGCACCGGCATCGTGAAGTAGCCGTGTACGCGCTTGTGCTTGGGCACGTACAGCTCCAGCGTGTAGTTGAAGCCGAACACCCGCTCCGTGCGGCCCCGATGCCAGATGAGCGAGTCGAACGGTGACACGAGCGTCGTACGGTGACGCCCGCGCGGCTCCGACTCCAGGGCCGCCGGGTCGGCCCAGGCGTTGGCCTGGCCCTTCTTGCCCGGCCAGCCGGCCACGGTCACGGGCACCAGGCCGGCCGCGCCGCTCAGCAGGACCTCGTCCAGGATCGCCGCGTAACGGCCCTTGAGGCGCAGGTAGTCGATGAGGTCGGTGCGGTTGGCCACGCCCAGCGAACGGCCCGCGATCGCGGCCAGGCGGACGATGCACTCCTCGTCGGACAGGTCTTCGGCCAGCAGCTCCGCCGGGACGACACGCTCGGCCAGGTCGTAGACGCGGCGCCAGCCGACCCGGCGGGTGCAGACCAGTTCGCCGATGTCGAGCAGCCACTCCAGGCCGATCTTGGAGTCGGACCAGTCCCACCACGGGCCGCCGTTTTTCGCGCCGCCCACGTCGGAGGTCGTCAGCGGGCCCGACTCGCGCACCTGGTCGAGCAGCTTCTCGACGCCGTCGGGGACCTGGTGCCAGCGCTGGCGCCTGTCACGGAACGCCTGGCGGCGGAACGCGTAGAGCGGCCAGTGCTCGATGGGCAGGATGCAGGCGGCGTGACACCAGTATTCGAAGCTCTGGGCCGGATTGTGCCAGTAGGCGCGCTCGATCTTGGGACGGCCGACCGCGCCCAGCCGCGCATAGGCGACCAGTTCGTGCGAACGAGCCAGGACCGAGATCGTGTCGAGTTGCACGGCGCCCAGCCTGCGCAGCATGGCATGCACTCCGCCCTTGCGGACGTCGGCGCCGATGAAGCCCTGCGAGCGGAGGATGATCCGGCGCGCCTCGTCAGCGGTCAGATCCGTGAGCCCACCCAGGGCAGGGGAGGCGGTCCTGCCGGTCTCGACGTTGCGACTGATCCCCCCGGTCGGGCTGGGGCTGCTGGGGTCGCTGGTCCGGCCGCTCCCACCGGTAACGCTGCTTGCGCCGCCCGCGTCGATCCCGTCGGTCCCGCCCGTTACGCTGGTCGCGCCGATCACATCGCTCATGGCTGGCCGTCCATACGGAAGTGCATGCGTGAAATCTAGCGGCGGGCACCGACAGAATCGGACCGGGTGGGTGACGGCCCACAGGGCGGTGCGGTTTTTCCGTCCGCTTCTCCGTCGGCTTGGTGGCTCGCTCAGGCCCGGCGAGGTGCGGGGTTAATCTGGCCCCCATCTGCGGGAGCTCGCCCGACGTGCGGAGATGGTGCGGCGTGTGGTGCCCCATGTGCCCCTGTGCGGGATGGCGCGGTGGGCAGGGGCTTGTTCAGCGCGCGGGATGGCGCGGTGGGTAGGGACTCGTTCAGCGCGCGGGATGGCGCGGTGGGTAGGGACTCGTTCAGCGCGCGGGATGGGACGGTGTGGCGGAAGCGCGCGAGATGGCACGGTTTGCGGGAGCTGTCCAATGCGTGGGGACAGCCCGAGGGGGCCGGCCCTATGTGCGGTGGTGGCGGCCTGATGTGTGCGGGGGTAGCCCGATGCGCCGGAGACTCCCCCAATGCGGTGCAGTGGTGGCGGTGATGTGCGCGGGGCGGCTCGATGTGTGTTGGAGAGTCGTCCCATGCGCCGTGATGGCCCGCTTCGCGGGGGCTCGCCCATTTCGGGGTGATGGCCCGATGGGCGGAAATGGGCGCCATGCGTGGATCGCGGTGGGCTGATACCCATCCGGGGCTGATCCCTGTGCGTGGGCTGACCCCGTGCGTTGGAGGTGCACTGTGGGGCCGACCCCGGGTATCCGCCCACCCCCGCATGTGGGGCTGGTCTCCATGCTTGGACCTGGTCCCCAGTGCGCCGCCCCCACACGTGGGGCTTCCTAGAGCGTGGTGGCGGGCGGCCCGAAGGAGGGGCGCCCGCCGGGGCCGGTGGCTGGAGCGGGTCTGGGTGGCGGTGGGGGTCAGCGGTGGTCTTCGGCGCGCATGCCCACCCGCGGCGCGTCGATCACGACATCGGTGAAGATGTCGAAGACCAGGGCGAGGATTCCGCCGACGACGAACACGCCGGCGCCGATCCAGACGAGTGTCCAGTTGGCCGCCGTCAGCCCGAAGCCGGCGACGACCGTTCCCACCAGCATCACCGTCACCGCGAGCCACGAAGAGGCCCGCCCGCCGTGGCTGCCGAGATGCTCCGTCTGCTCCGACTTCTTCCCCTCAACCATGACTAATCCTTCCTTTGCCGGTTATCGCGCTATTGGTGCGAGCCGGCTCTCAACCGGCATACCCTCTGCCTTGAGTCATTCTCCCAGACCCGTTCCGCGCCCTCGCCGTCACGGTGGCTGTGTCTGGTTGCAGAACCGCCTACGATGGCAAGCGGGGAAGTTTGTCTCGGCCTCTCCTCCTGGCGGCGCCGCCGGGGTAGACCTGCGAGGAGCTTTACATAAAGTGGCAGCCATTCTCGACAAGATCCTACGTGCCGGCGAAGGCAAGATCCTGCGCAAGCTCAAGCGGATCGCAGACCAGGTCAACTCCATCGAGGACGACTTCACGAGCCTGTCCGACGCGGAGTTGCGTGCGCTGACGGACGAATTCAAACAGCGCCATGCTGACGGCGAATCTCTCGACGATCTGCTTCCCGAAGCGTTCGCGACCGTGCGCGAGGCGGCCCGCCGCGTGCTCGGCCAGCGGCCTTACGACGTGCAGATCATGGGTGGCGCAAATCTGCACATGGGCAACATCTCCGAGATGAAGACGGGTGAGGGCAAGACCCTGACCTGTACGCTCCCGTCCTATCTCAACGCCATCTCCGGCAAGGGCGTCCACGTCATCACGGTCAACGACTACCTGGCCAAGCGTGACGCCGAGACCATGGGCCGCATCCACCGCTTCCTCGGCCTCGAGGTCGGCTGCATCATCTCCGGCCAGCAGCCCGAGGAGCGGCGCAAGCAGTATCAGGCCGACATCACCTACGGCACCAACAACGAGTTCGGCTTCGACTACCTGCGCGACAACATGGCCTGGTCGCTCGACGAGTGCGTGCAGCGGGGCCACAACTACGCGATCGTCGACGAGGTCGACTCGATCCTGATCGACGAGGCCCGCACCCCGCTGATCATCTCCGGCCCCGGCGAGCAGTCGGGCAAGTGGTACACCGAGTTCGCCAAGATCGTCCCCCGTCTGCGCAGGGGCATCGAGGCGAAGAACCCGGGCGAGGAGAGCACCGGCGACTACATCGTCGACGAGAAGAAGCGCACGGTCGGCATCCTCGAGTCCGGCGTGGAGAAGGTCGAGGACTGGCTCGGCATCGACAACCTCTACAAGCCCGAGCACACCCACCTGGTCGGCTTCCTGAACAACGCGCTCAAGGCCAAGGAGCTGTTCAAGAAGGACAAGGACTACATCGTCGCCGACGGCGAGGTCCTGATCGTCGACGAGTTCACCGGCCGCATCCTGCACGGCCGGCGCTACAACGAGGGCATGCACCAGGCCATCGAGGCCAAAGAAGGCGTGAAGATCAAGGACGAGAACCAGACTCTCGCCACGGTCACCCTGCAGAACTACTTCCGCCTCTACGGGAAGCTGGCCGGCATGACCGGCACCGCGGCCACGGAGGCCAACGAGTTCCACCAGACCTACAAGCTCGGCGTGGTGCCCATCCCGACCAACCGGCCGATGGTCCGCAAGGACCAGGCCGACGTGGTCTACAAGACCGAGGACGCCAAGTTCAACGCCGTCGTCGAGGACATCAAGGAGCGCTACGAGGCCGGGCAGCCGGTCCTCGTCGGCACCACCTCCGTCGAGAAGTCCGAGCGGCTGTCCAAGGCGCTCAAGCGGCGCGGCGTGCAGCACGAGGTGCTCAACGCGAAGAACCACGCGCGTGAGGCGTCGATCATCGCCGAGGCGGGCCGCAAGGGCGCCGTCACCGTGGCCACCAACATGGCCGGTCGAGGCACCGACATCATGCTGGGCGGCAACTCCGAGTTCCGCGCCGACCTGGAGCTGCGCCAGCGCGGCCTTGACCCGGTCGACACGCCGGAGGAGTACGAGAAGGCCTACCCCGAGGCGCTGGAGAAGGCCAGGGCGGCCGTCAAGGCCGAGCACGACGAGGTCACCAAGCTCGGCGGCCTCTACGTCCTCGGCACCGAGCGGCACGAGTCGCGCCGCATCGACAACCAGCTGCGCGGACGTTCCGGCCGCCAGGGCGACCCCGGCGAGTCGCGCTTCTACCTCTCGCTCGGCGACGACCTGATGCGCCTGTTCAACTCGGCCAGGGTCGAGATGATCATGACCAGACTGCAGATCCCCGACGACCAGCCGATCGAGTCCGGCATCGTCTCCAAGGCCATCGCCTCCGCCCAGCACCAGGTCGAGCAGCAGAACTTCGAGATCCGCAAGGACGTTCTGAAGTACGACGAGGTCATGGACCGCCAGCGCAAGGTCATCTATGCCGAGCGCCACCGCGTGCTCGAAGGCGCCGACCTGCATGAGCAGGTGCGCGGCTTCGTCGGCGAGGTGATCGAGGGCTACGTCCAGGGCGCCACAGCCGACGGCTTCGCCGAGGAGTGGGACCTCGAGAAGCTGTGGAAGGCGTTCGCCGAGCTCTACCCGATCTCCATCCGGATCGACGACGTCGTCGAGGAGGCCGGCGGCCGCGAGGAGCTCACCGCCGAGCTGCTCGTCGACAAGATCAAGGCCGACGCTCTGGCCGCCTACGACCGGCGCGAGGAGGAGTTCGGCGCGGAGACCATGCGCGACCTGGAGCGCCGGGTGATCCTCTCCGTGCTCGACCGCAAGTGGCGCGAGCACCTTTACGAGATGGACTACCTGCGCGAGGGCATCGGCATGCGGGCCTACGCGCAGAAGGACCCGAAGATCGAGTACGCCCGCGAGGGCTTCGAGATGTTCGCCGCGATGCTTGAGGGCATCAAGGAGGACTCCGTCGGGTTCCTGTTCAACCTTGAGGTCGAGGTGCAGGAAAACCCGATCGTCGAGGAAGAGGACGCGGTGCTGGCGGAGACCCGCTCGATCATCGCGCGCGGGCTGCGCGGGCCGGACCGGCCCGCCGAGCTCGAATACTCGGCGCCCGGTGAGCAGGGCGACGTCGAGCACGTCAAGGTCCGCACCACGCAGGCCGAGCGGGCGGCGTACGGCAACGTGGAGCGCAACGCTCCCTGCCCGTGCGGTTCCGGCAAGAAGTACAAGCGCTGCCACGGCGACCCGAAGAACGCCGCCTGACGCCTGGCGAGTCCACCTTCGGTCCGGGGTTTCGGAGACCCTCGCTTTCCGTGCGGGAAGCGGGGGTCTCCGCGTTTCTCGGTGTTCCTTCGGGTTCTTCCGAGTTTCTCCGCCGCTGAGGTCAGGCTGTTTCGAAGTCGGTGCACAGCCATTGCAGTCCTCTTCGTTCCAGGCGTACGGCGAGTACGTGGTTCCGGTCGCCGCAATGGACCAGGGCGCACATTTCAATGGCACCCTCGCGGGGCTCCTTCATGTGCACGCCACCGACGAAAGGCGGCCGCCCGGCCCTGAGCATCCGGCCCGCTCGCGTCAGCTCCCGGTACGCGCGGTCGGTGAGCCGGTCGGCCACCGTCTCCGGCGCGCGGCGGCCGGTGAGGACCTCGGCCAGGGCCTGGGCCAGGTGGCGCAGCTTGCGTTCGTCGGGCAGGGCGCCCGGCGGGCCCCACACGATGGGGTGCGTGCTGAGGGCCAGCGCGCCGTGGGTCAGCGCACGGCCGCGCTCTTCGTCGTAGGGCGGCTCGGGGGCGGGGGTGACGCCGATGCCGGGCATGGGGAACCTCCGAATGCTCGATAGGAGTGAAAGAAAGAATCGTTATAAGGAGTTTTCGGCCCGGCTCAGGAATACAGACCGCACCAACTTCCGCTTTCGGCGCCCGTGTTCGTCCATATTCGGCGGGGGTGATTTCGTGGAGTTGGAGTCCTCGTGGTGAGGGGTGCGGGAGAGTTTCGGGCGTGATCCGGTGCTTTGCGGGCGACCCAAAATGGGACAGATCTAAGCCCGCGGGTCCTGGATCTGCGGGGTGTCGTCCTCGGGCTCGCGGCCGGGGGTGGGCAGGTTGAGCAGGCGGATCAGGAGGGTGAAGAGGGCGTAGTAGATCACCAGGTACGCCAGCCCGAACCCGATGATCAGCCCCAGCCCGTGCGTGTTGGACTTGCCGGCGTTCAGCAGCAGGTCGATGGCGCCGCCCGAGAACGTGAACCCGAGCCGCGCGTCCAACTCGGCCATCAGCGCCATGGACAGCCCGGTCAGCAGGGCGTGGACGGCGAAGAGCACCGGAGCGACGAAGATGAACGCGAACTCCAGCGGCTCGGTGATGCCCGTGACGAAGGCCGTCAGCCCGGCAGAGAGCATGATGCCCCCGACCGCGCGGCGGCGCGGAGCCGGGGCGGCCCGCCAGATGGCCAGCGCGGCTCCCAGCAGGCCGAACATCATCACGGGGAAGAAGCCGGTCATGAAGACGCCCGCGCCCTGCTCTCCGGCGAAATAGCAGTTGAGGTCGCCCGCCGCGTCCCGGGTCGCGCCGTTCACGCCGGTGTGGCAGACCGGGAGGGTGAACCAGACGATGGTGTTGAGCACGTGGTGCAGGCCGACGGGGATGAGCAGGCGGTTGGCCACGCCGTAGATGCCGGTGCCCGCTGTGCCGTGGGCCGAGAGCCAGTCGCCGACCCGGGTCAGCCAGTCGCCGATCGGCGGCCAGAGCAGGCCGAAGGCGACGCCCAGCAGCAGGGCGGCGACGGCGGTGATGATGGGGACCGAGCGGCGCCCGCCGAAGAAGGCCAGCCAGGACGGCAGCTTGATGCGGTGGAAGCGCTGCCACAGCAGGGCGGCGACCAGGCCGACGAGGATGCCGCCGAGGACGCCGGTGGGGTTCTGGGCGCCCAGGTCGAGGGCGGGGGTGCCGTTCCTGAGGAGGACGGTGACCTTGTCGTGGACGGCGCCTGGACCGGACTCGAAGAACATGGTTCTGGTCACGCGGTCGAAGACGAGATAGCCGACCAGGGCGGCGAGCGCGGTGGAGCCGTCGGCCTTACGGGCGAAGCCGATCGCCACGCCCACGGCGAACAGCAGCGCGAGATGGTCGAAGAGGGCGCCGCCGGCGGCGGCCATGACCCCGGCCACGGGCAGCAGCCAGGGCAGGGCGCCGCCCAGGCCGTCCTGGCCGAGCAGGTCGTCCTGACCGAACCGGAAGAGCAGGCCGGCCGCGGGGAGCACCGCGATGGGCATCATCAGGGAACGGCCGATCCGCTGCAGCACCGCGAGCGCGGATGACGCCCAGGACGGGAGCTTGATCGTGCTCACCCGGCCCGCCGCCGCGCCGGCGAGGACGGGAGCACAGCGCCGTGGGCCGTCCGGAGCGGGAGCACAGCGCCGTGGGCCGTCCGGAGCGGGAGCGCAGCGCCGTGGGACGTCCGGGGACAGAGCATGGTCGTGCTCACCCCCACGCGCGTGCGTCGATCCGTTCGGGTCGCGGGGGTTGAACGGTTACTACCCGGAAGTGGATCTCCAGGAAACGCGCGGGGTCAGGTTTCGCCGGAGTCGAGGTCGGGTTCGGGCTCGCGGCCCGGCGTCATGATGTCGAGCCTGCGGATCAGGAACGTGAACACGACGTAGTACACGACGCCGTAGATCACCCCCAGGATGAGGATGCCCGCCAGGTTCTGGGTGTTGGACTTGCCGGCGTTCAGGAGCAGGTCCAGCAGCCCGGCGGAGAAGCCGAAGCCGAGCTGGCCGCCGATGAGCGTGGTCAGGGCCATCGCCAGGCCGGTGAGGATCGCGTGGACGACCAGCAGCAGCGGCGCGACGAAGATGAAGGCGAACTCGATCGGCTCGGTGATCCCCGTGACGAACGACGCCAGCGCCGCCGACAGCATGATGCCGCCCACCGTGGCCCGCCGGTGCTTGGGCGCCGCCCGCCACATGGCCAGGGCCGCGGCCGGCAGCGCGAACATCATGACCGGGAAGAATCCGGCCATGAACTGGCCCGAGGTCGGGTCGCCGCCGAAGTAGCAGTTCCAGTCGCCGCCCAGCACCCGGCCGTTCACCTCGCACTGCGGCACCACGTACCAGACCACGGAGTTGACGAAGTGGTGCAGGCCGAGGGGGATGAGCAGGCGGTTGACCAGGCCGTAGATGCCGGTGCCGATCGGGCCGATGGCCGCCAGGGCCTCGCCGGCGTGGCGGATCCACTCGCCGATCACCGGCCAGAGCCAGCCGAAGCCCACGCCGATGAGCAGCGCCACGATGGAGGTGATGATGGGCACGAAGCGCCGGCCGCCGAAGAACGCCAGCCAGGACGGCAGCTTGATGCGGTGGAAACGCTGCCACAGCAGGGCGGCGACCAGGCCGATGACGATGCCGCCGAGGACCTTGGTGGGGTTCTGCATCCCGTAGTTGATGATCTCCTTGACGCCCTGGGGCTGGGCCTCTCTGAGCAGGACGGTGTCCCTGATGTCGGAGCCGAAGAACATCACCTTCGTCACCCGGTCGAAGACCAGGTAGCCGACCACGGCGGCGAGCGCGGTGGACCCGTCGGCCTTGCGGGCGAAGCCGATCGCCACGCCGACGGCGAACAGCAGCGGCAGGTTCTCAAAGAGGGCCGCCCCTGCCGCCTCCAGCACCTCGGCCACCTGGTTCATCCAGGACAGCCCGGCCACGTCCGCGAGGCCGCCCGGCGCGGCGCCGTTGGAGCCGAGCATGTCGGGCTGGCCGAAGCGCTGCAGCAGGGCGGAGGCGGGCAGGGCGGCGATGGGCAGCATGAGGGAGCGGCCCAGCCGCTGGAGCACGGACATCACGCGAGCGAACGGCGAAGGCCGGGCGGCGGCGCTGGTCTCGTTCACCGGGCGTTCCTCCGAGGCGTGTTGGAGCCGGTCTCGGGGCCGGAGCTCAAGGGGGAAGGAAGGCTGACTCCAGGGGGTGCCCGGAGGGCCGGCTCCAGGAGCGGCGGGGTGGGGTCGCCTCAGGAGCCGGAGCGTCAGCCTCGTCGTGAAGGCATCTCCAGCATGGTACGCAGCTGATAGCGGTCCGCGCGGTACGTGGACACCCCCAGCTCCGCGCACATGCCGCCGGAGAACGACCGGCGCTGCAGCAGCAGCACGGCCCCGCCGCGGGGAAGTTTGAGCAGGTCGGCGTCGCTCGGGTCGGCGATGCCGCCGTCGATGGTGAGCTCGCCCGCGTCCATGACGAGCCCATACCTGCTCTCCAGCAGCTCGTACAGCGATCTGTCGGAAAGATTGTGCTCGGCCAGGTCGGGGGCGAGTTTGACCGGGATGTGGGCCCGTTCGATGGACAGCGGCTCGCCGTCGGCGGTGCGGAGCCGTTCGATGAAGTGGACCTCCTCGCCCGGCTGGATGCCCAACTCCTTGGCCAGGTGGGCGCTGGCGCGCACGACGCGGCGGTCGAGGTCGCGCGAGCCCGGGATCATGCCTCTGGCCCGCATGTCGTCGGTGAACGACGTGAGCTGCAGGGCCAGCTCGATCTTCGGCCGGGCGACGAACGTCCCCTTGCCGGGCACGCGGTGCAGGCGTCCCTCGGACACGAGGTGGTCGACGGCCTGTCGTACGGTCATCCTGGACAGGCCGAAGCGCTGGCACAGCTCGCGCTCGGACGGGATGGCCGCGCCGATGCTGAGCTCGTCACTGTCGATGAGGTCCAGCAGGATCTCGCGAAGCTGGAAGTACTTGGGCACCGGGCTGTCCGGATCGATGTGCGCCACGGATCCTCCCCTCGTCACTACCTGGGCAATGGGCTATGGTTCGTACTGGTCTAGTCCGGACTAGACCACATGTCGCGAAAGACGGTCAAGTCAGATCCGTAATGAGTTGAGGGATAGCCCGAGATGACCACGAAGATGCGCAGCGAGATCGCCGAGCAGCCGACCGCGCTGCGGGCCACACTGGACTCCCTGCTTCCCAAGATCGACGAGATCAGCGGCATCGGCGAGCGTACCCGCCAGCTGCTGTTCATCGCCCGCGGTACGTCGGACAACGCCGCCGTGTACGGGCGCTACCTGGTGGAATCGCACGCCGGCCGCCTGTCGGCGCTGGCCGCGCCGTCGATCGCGACCACGTACAAGCGCAAGCTCGACCTGGACGGGGTGCTGGCGGTCGCGATCTCGCAGTCCGGGCGGACCGAGGAGATCGTCGAGACGCTGGCCTGGGCCAAGGAGTGCGGGGCCGGCACCGTCGCGGTGACCAACGGGGGCGAGGACAGCCCGCTGGCCCGCGCGGCCGACGTCGCGCTGTGCACGGTGGCGGGCGAGGAGAAGGCCGTCCCGGCGACGAAGACGTACACGACGGCTTTGGCGGCGCTGGCCGTGCTGGCCATCGGCCTGGGCGCGGACGTGGACGTGGACGAGCTGCAGCGGGTGCCCGAGGCGGTCGAGAAGCTGATCGCCGAGCCCGGCGACCTGGAGGCCGTGGTCGAGGGGCTGCTCGACAAGCCGGGCGTGGTCGTCTCGGGGCGCGGGCTGGCGTTCTCGACCGCGCTGGAGACCGCGCTGAAGCTCAAGGAGGCCTGCTACCTGCACGCCATGGGCCTGTCGTACGCCGACCTGCTGCACGGCCCGATCGCCGTCGTGGACGCCGACACGCCCGCGCTGCTGGTGGCGGCCGAGAACAGCCCGACGCTGCAGGGCACCGTGGCGCTGGCCGAGCGGGTGGTGGCGGCCGGCGCGGCGGCGTACACGATCGGCGGCGGCACCGCGCTCGCCCAGGCGGGCACGGCCGCGCTGAACGGCCCCGACCTGCCCGAGTGGCTGGCCCCCATGGGCCTGATCGTGCCCGGCCAGCTGCTCACCGAGGCCCTGGCGCGCCGGCTCGGCATCGACCCCGACGCGCCGCGCGGGTTGAACAAGGTCACCCAGACCGACTGATCTAGCCTGGTCGGAGTGTCAATCCGAGGGAGGGCCTGATGGCGGCCGACGCGAACGCGATCATCGCCGCGCTGGGCGGCGCCGACAACATCATCGAGATAGAGCCCTGCATCACCCGCCTGCGTACGGAGGTGCACGACGCGTCCAAGATCGACCAGGCGGCACTCAGGGCGGCCGGCGTGCATGGCGTGATGGCCACGGGGAACGTGGTCCAGGTCGTCGTCGGACCGGAGGCGGACACGATCGCCAGCGACATCGAGGACATCATCGGCTAAAGGGCGAGACCATGACGACTGTTCTCGCCCCGGTTGAGGGGGCAGCTGTGGGTTTGGCCGCCGTGCCCGATCCGGTCTTCTCGGCGGGCATGGTCGGTCCGGGAACGGCGATCGATCCGTTGCGGGGGCCTGGCCAGGCCGTGGCCCCCATAGCGGGAAAAATCATGAAACTGCATCCGCACGCGTACGTCATCGTGGGGGACGACGGCCGGGGCGTGCTGGTGCATCTGGGCATCGACACGGTTCAGCTCAAAGGGGAGGGGTTCCGGCTGCTGGCCGCCGAGGGTGACCGGGTCGGCGCCGGGCAGCCGGTGGTGGCCTGGGACCCCGCCGCCATCGAGGCCGGCGGGCGTTCGCCCGTCTGCCCGATCGTCGCGCTCGACGCGCTCTCCGGAGCCCTGACCGGGTTCGCGGAGGGCGCGGTGCACGTGGGCGACGAGCTGTTCCGGTGGGAATAGGGGAACGTCCTCATCAGCTTGGACGCGGCGCCGGTCGCGCGAGCAAGGACGCCGGTCGCGGGCAAGTACGCGAAGGGTTACCGGCAGGACCCGCCACAATAGGCAGTACCGCCAGGTTTCGCCCCGGACCGGGCGGCAGCGGCAGACGGAGGTCCGGCTGGTCTGGACCGGTAGCGAAGGAGGAACGACGACAATGGGTGAACGCAAGGTCACCGTGGCGGCGGAAGTGGGGCTGCACGCCCGTCCCGCGGCGACGTTCGTCCAGCGGGCGAAGCTGGCCCCGATGGACATCACGGTGACGAAGTCCCACGGCGGCGACGCGGTCAACGGCAAGAGCATCCTCGCGATCATGGCCCTGGACGTCAGGCAGGGCGAGACCGTGGTGATCTCCGCCGACGGCGAGGGCTCGGAGGAGATCCTCGACGAGCTGGCCGCGATAGCCAGTACGCCATGAACCTGCGGGGGGTGGGGGTCAGCCCGGGAATCGGGCACGGCCCCTCTTATGTGCTCACCGTCTCCGTGCCCGAACCCCCCGAGGGCGCAACGTACACCGGTGAGGCGGAGCAGGAGAAGGAGCGCGCGATGGCCGCGCTCACCCAGGTCGCGGGCGAGCTGGAGGCCCGCGGCAACCAGGCGGGCGGCAAGGCCGAGGAGATCCTCAAGGCCCAGGCGCTGATGGCAGAGGACCCCGGCGTGGTCGTGAAGGTGCGATCGCTGATCGACCGCGGCCTGGCCGCCCCCAGGGCGGTCTTCGAGGCGTTCTCGAAATATCGGGACGTGCTCGCGGGGTCCGGCGGCTACCTGGGCGAGCGGGCCGCCGACCTGGGCGACATCAGGGACCGGGTGATCGCGCTGCTCTACGGACAGGCCATGCCGGGGCTGCCGCTGGCGCCCGAGCGGCCGTACGTGCTGGTCGCCAGGGATCTGGCCCCGGCCGACACGGCGCTGCTGTCCAGGGACGACGTGGTCGCGTTCGTCACAGAGGAGGGCGGCCCCACCAGTCACACCGCGATCATGGCCAGGGCGATCGGCGTGCCCGCCGTCGTGGCCTGCCCGGGCGCGACCGGCATCCCGGCGGGCGTCGAGGTGATGGTGGACGGCACCTCCGGCGAGGTGCGGGTCGCGCCCGCCGAGTCCGACGTGGCCGACGCGGTCGGCGCCGCGACGGCCCGGCGGGCCGCGCTGGCTTCTTGGAACGGTCCAGGAACGACCTCCGACGGTCATCAGGTGCCGCTGCTGGCGAACGTGGGCGGCCCGGCCGAGCTGGACGCCGCCGTGGCCGCGGGAGCCGAGGGCATCGGGCTGTTCAGGACCGAGTTCCTCTACCTCGACCGCTCCGACCCGCCGTCCGAGGAGGAGCAGCGGCGGGCCTACCGGGCGGCGCTGGAGGCGTTCCCCCGGGAGAAGGTGGTCGTGCGCACGCTCGACGTCGGCGCGGACAAGCCGCTGGCCTTTTTGCCCGCGCCCGCGGAGCCGAACCCGGCGCTGGGTGAGCGCGGGCTGCGCAGGTTCATGAAGTCGCCGGGGATGATGGACGTGCAGCTCGCCGCGCTGGCCGCGGCGGCGGCCGAGGCCGGCGGCGCGGGGCTGCGGGTGATGGCGCCGATGGTGGCCACCGCCGAGGAGGCCACCTGGTTCTCCAGGGAGTGCGCCGACCACGGGCTCTCGGACGTCGGCGTCATGATCGAGGTCCCGGCCGCCGCGCTGCGGGCCGCGGACCTGATCGCCATGGTCGACTTCGTCTCGATCGGGACCAACGACCTGAGCCAGTACGCCTTCGCCGCCGACCGCCGGCTCGGGGCCGTCAGCGCGCTGCTTGACCCCTGGCAGCCGGGGCTGCTCGACCTGGTGGCCATGACCGCCGACGCCGCAACGCGGGCGGGCAAGCCGTGCGGGGTCTGCGGGGAGTCGGCCGCCGATCCGGCGCTGGCCTGCGTGCTCGTCGGGCTGGGGGTCTCGTCGTTGTCGATGGCGCCGTCCGCGCTGGCCGGCGTACGTGCTGGGCTGGCCGCGCACTCGCTGGAGCAGTGCCGTGCGGCGGCGCGGGCGGCGCGGGCGCAACCGTCGGCGTCGGACGCGCGCGCGGCGGCCCTGGTCCACCTGCCGGGCCTCGCCGGTCTGGGGCTGTAGCCCGGACGCCCGGGCGGCGGCGCACTCGGACGGCTGCGGGACCCGGACGGCTGCGGGACCCCGGCTGGCTGCGGGACCCGGGCGGCTGCGGACCCGGGCGGCTGCGGACCCGGGCGGGTCGTCGGATGGATACCTTTGGAGGCATGCTTCGACGGATCGGTACGACAGGGCTCCTGGTGATCGCGCTCACTGCTTGCGGCGGTGGCGGCGGTTCCGCGGGGGCGGATCCGACCGGAGGCAAGGCAGCGCCGCCCGCCCGGATGGCGCAGAGCACGCCGCCGGCGACCCCGGCCCAGCGCACGCCCGCGGCGCCGAGTCCGGTCCAGCGCGCCCTGTCGGGGATGAGCGTCGAGGAGAAGGTCGGCCAGCTCTTCATGCCGGTCCTGTACGGCACCACGGCCGCCACGGTCTCCGGCGAGAACCAGGCCCGCTACGCCGCCGGCACCCCGGCCAAGGTGGTCGCGAAATACCACCTGGGCGGGGTGATCCTCTTCCCGCAGAACGTGAAGAGCGTCGGCCAGGTCGTCGGCCTCACCAACGGCCTGCAGCGCGGCGCCAAGAAGGTCCCGCTGCTGATCGGCACCGACCAGGAGAACGGCCTGGTGTCCAGGATGTCCGCGCTCATGACGGACTTCCCCGGCGCCTCCCAGATCGGCGCGACCAAGGACACCGGCCTGGCGCGGGCCGTGGCCAAGGCGACAGGGGAGGAGCTGCGCGCGCTCGGCGTCAACCTCGACTTCGCCCCGGTCGCCGACGTGAACATCAACCCGCGCAACCCCGTCATCGGCCGCCGCGCCTACGGTGACGACCCGCAGCGGGTGGCCAAGATGGTGAGCGCGGCGGTCAAGGGCTTCGCCGACGCGAAGATCGCGGCGACCGCCAAACACTTCCCCGGCCACGGTGACACCTCCGTCGACAGCCACACCGGGCTGCCGGTGATCAAGCACACGAAGGCGGAGTGGGAGCGGATCGACGCGCCGCCGTTCAAGGCCGCCATCGCGGCGGGCGTGGACACCGTGATGAGCGCCCACATCGTCTTTCCCAAGCTGGACCCGTCCGGCGACCCGGCGACGCTGTCCAAGCCGATCCTGACCGGCCTGCTGCGGGAGAAGCTCGGCTTCAAGGGCGTGATCTCCACCGACGCGCTCAACATGGCGGGGGCGCGCAAGAAGTACGACGACGGGGAGATCGCGGTGCGGGCCGTGCTGGCCGGGGCCGACCTGCTGCTCATGCCGAACGATCTGCCGAAGGCGTACAAGGCGGTGCTGGCGGCGGTGAAGTCGGGGCGGATCTCGCGCGAGCGCCTCGACCAGTCGGTCACCAGGCTGCTGACGCTCAAGCAGAACAGGGGACTGCTGGCCGGGGCGCCGGTGGCGTCGGCGGAGCGGGCGGCCGGCGTGCTCCGCTCGGCCGCCCACCGCAAGCTGGCCGCCCGCGCCGGAGGCTAGCCGTAGCGACCCGACGCGGCGCGGCGCGCCTGCTCACGGTGGCGGCGGCGTTCGAGGTGACGTCCGAGGTGACGTCCGTAGGCGGCGTTCGTAGGCGGCGTTCGAGGCAGGCGTCAGTGCGAGCCGTGCAGCCCGCTGGCGATGAACATGCCGGCGAGCATGGCGAACAGGAACGCCTGCAGGAACTGGACGAGCAGCTCGAAGGCCGTCATCACGATCGCCATCAGCACGCCGAGGACGCCGAGCCCCGCGCCGAGCGGGGTGAGCCGTTCGAACAGGAACCAGAAGCCCACCGAGCTGAAGAAGGCCACGATGATGTGGCCGGCGAACATGTTCGCGAACAGCCGGATGAAGTGGGTGAACAGCGAGGTGAGGAACACCTCGGCGAGGATCATCGGCGCGTAGAGCGCGTACGCCCAGCCGGGCAGCCCCGGCAGGTGCACGATGCCGCGCAGGTAGCCGCGCACGCCGTGGTGGCGGACGCCGAGGTAGAGCTTGATGCCGTACACGCTGATCGCCAGCACCGCGGGGAAGGCGATGTGGGCGGCCACGGGGAACTGGACGAGCGGGACGACGCCCATCAGGTTCCAGCCGAGCACCGTGAGGAAGACCGTCAGGAGCAGGCCCATCCAGCGGTCGGCGTCCTTGCCCAGGCTGGGCCGGGCGATCTGGTCACGGACGAAGACGTAGGCGTACTCGCCGAGGCTCTGCCAGCCGCGCGGCACGATCTTCGGCTTGGCGAACGCGGCCCAGCACACGGCCATGACGATGACCGAGCTGAGCAGGGCGATCAGGACGGGTTTGGTGAACCACTCGGGGCCTCCGGGAATGATCGGCGCGAACTGGAAGAGGTCGAGCCCGGGGGCGGTCCACTGGTCAGGGGAGGTGATCAGGATCGTCGTCCGCACGGCGGTCCCTTCTGGTGAGCGATGAACGCTGGAGGGTCACCCTAACCGGACAAATAGGACGTCCTTTTTATGGGGTTAAATCCGGAATACAATGGCGTACCCGGCGGTATGACTCGTTTCCGCGACGCTCTACCCTAGAACGATGGTTACCGGTGTGCTCATCGACTGGGGCGGAGTGCTGACCACCAGCCTCTCCGACTCCATCGCGCGCTGGATCGTGGCGGACAGGATCGACCGCGACCACTACTACGCCGTGATGCGCGAGCTGATCGACCACGCCTACAAGGGCGGCGACGGCGAGAACGTCGTGCACGCGCTCGAACGCGGCGAGCTCGACGCGTCCTCCTTCGAGCGCGACCTGGCCGCCCGCCTGGTGACCCTCGACGGCGTGCCGCCGGTGGCCGAGGGGCTGCTGGAGCGGATGTTCGCCGGCTTCGAACGGGTGGACGCCATGCACGACATGCTGCGCGACGTCCGCAGGAACGGCGTCAGGACCTGCCTGCTGTCCAATTCCTGGTCGCACACCTACCCCAGGGACGACTGGGACGAGCTCTTCGACGAGATCGTGATCTCCGGCGAGGTCGGCATGCGCAAGCCGGAGGAACGCATCTTCCGTCACGCGCTGAGCCGGATCGGGCTGGCCGGCGAGGAGTGCGTGTTCATCGACGACATCGAGGCCAACATCGTCGCCGCCCGCGCGCTGGGCATCAACGGCATCCATCACCGCGACGCGGACACGACCATCGCGGAGCTGGAGGGCGTCCTGCGTCTCACCCTGCGCGAAAGAGACCGGAAGTAGTCCCGTCCGCACGCTCGTGACCAGGCGCAATGAGTAAGGTTGCGATCTGGTGAGGCAGCTTCCCCGTGGTTTGGAAAGGTTCTTCATGCGCGTCTATCTGCCGTGCACTCTCGTGGCCCTGGCCGCGGCGGTCGAGGCGGGAGAGCTCGGCCCGGCCCCGCTGACCGGCTACGCGGTGACCCCCGCGCTGACCGAGTGGTACGCCTCGGGCGACACCGAGGAGCTCGAATACGTCGCGCTCACCGAGGCGGCCCGCGCCTCCCTGCGGATGCTGGCCGCCGACCGGGCCGACGGCGTCGCGGCCCCGCCCAAGCGGGTGGTGGTCGCGGCCGAGGTGCCCGACCGCGCCGCCGGCGCCGGCGCCGACCTGGAGGAGCGGGCGAGGGTACGCCTCGCCGAGCCGATCCCGCTGGCCAAGGTGGCCGCGGTGCACATCGACGACGACTATGCCGCGGCCGACATCGAGGCCGCCATCGCCGCCCTGCCCGCCGCCGACGCGGGCGACGACGACGCGCGCTTCACCGTGGACGGTGCCGAGGCCCACGAGCTGATGTGGTACGCGACCCAGGAGATTCCCGACCTGCTGCGTTCGTAACGGTGAGGTCACGCCGGGCGAGCTTCCTGACCACGCCGCGTCAAGCCTCGCTAAGGTCCGGACGGGAAGATTGTTTTCTGGTCAAAGGAGTCGGTTCCACGTGTTGCGTCGATTTGCGGTGATTGCTGTAGGAGCGGTGACGTTGCTGGCAGGTTCGCCCGCGCACGCTCAGTCCGCGAAGCCGTACGACCACAAGGACCCCTACAAGAGCGGCTGCGGCAACGCCGCGCGGGTGGTCAAGTCGGCCAAGATCACCAGTCGGGTGAACGGGGAGGTCGGGACGATCAAGCTCATGTGGTCGGGCCGCTGCAAGACCAACTGGATCGAGGTCAAGACCGGCACCAGCATGACCGGCACGATCCACGTGTACACCAAGGACGGGCGCCACGACGCGTTCCGGTTCAACCGCGGCAACGCCGGCCGCCACTGGGGCAACATGCTCTGGGCGAACAACATGTGCGCCTGGGGCAGCGTCTCCGTCCAGTGGAACGGCGGTCGCGGCGGCCAGAACGGCTCCGGCACCACCCCCAAGGCCTGCAAGTAGGCACCGGCCGGGGGCGGCGGCCGGGAGGTCCGCGGCCCCCGGGCCGCATGGTCCGCGGCCCCCCGGTTCACCGGAATGTCATAGCCGCCGTCTACGCTTGGCGGGAAATGACGAAACACATCATCTGGGATTGGAACGGCACCCTTTTCCACGACATCGACGCCGTGGTCGGTGCCACCAACGAGGTCTTCAAGCCGTACGCGCTGCCCCCGCTGACCGCCGACGGATTCCGCGCGGTCTACACCCGCCCCATCTGGCTCGCCTACGAGCGCATGCTCGGCAGGCCCCTCGACGAGGGCGAATGGGAGTTGCTCGACACCGGGTTCCACGACCACTACTTCCGGCTGGCCGACGTCTGCGGCCTGGCCGTGGGCGCCGAGACGGCGCTGGCCGGATGGACGGGCACCCAGTCGCTCTGCTCGATGGCACCCCACGCCCACCTGGTGCCCAAGGTCGACTCGTTCGGCATCACCCGGCACTTCACCAGGGTCGACGGCCTCACCGGCGCCACCGGCGGCGAGAAGGCCGCCCACATGACCGCCCACATCGCGGCCATCGGCGTCGACCCGGCGGAGATCCTGGTGATCGGCGACAGCGTGGACGACGGGCTCGCCGCCCAGCACGTCGGCGCGCGGGCGGTGCTCTACACCGGCGGCATGACGCCGAGGGCAGAGCTGGAGCGCATGGGGCTGCCGGTGGTCGACACCCTGGCCGAGGCCATGGATTATGCCTGATCGTGGTTGAATTCCTGAGGCAGGAGCCCTGAGGACGGCGTCGGCCGTACCCTTGCAGGGATTACTCAGGAGGCAGCCATCAACCGCCTTGTGCTGTGGAACGTCGACCTGACCCTCGTCGACGTGGCCATCGTGACCAGGGACGCCTACGCCGAGGCGTTCCGATTCGTGACCGGGCGCCCGCTGGTCAAGCTCGTCCCCCCGCTGGGCAGGCCCGACTCCGAGATCGTCTTCGAGACGCTCGCCGTCAACGGCGTCGTGGCCGAGGACGGTCATCTGCCCCAGTTCCTGGCCGCCCTGGCCACCGCGTTCGCCGACCGGCGCGGGCGGCTGGCCAAGGAGGGGCGGATGATGCCGGGGGCCAAGGACGCGCTGAAGTCCGTCTCGCGGCTCGACGGCGTGGTCCAGACCGTGCTGACCGGCACGATCAAGAGCAACGCCGTGCACAAGCTGAAGGCGTTCGGGCTCGACAAGCACATCGACTTCGAGCTCGGCGGCTACGGCGAGGAGGTCTATCCCAAGGCGACGCTGCTGCAGGTCGCGCAGTCGCGGGCCAAGCAGCGCTACGGCACGCCGTTCACGCCGGCCAACACCGTGGTGATCGGCGACTCCACGCGTGACGTGCAGGCCGCCAAGATCGGCGGGGCGGCGATGATCGGGGTCGCCTCCGGGCGGTCGATGGCGGCCGAGTTGCGTGAGGCGGGGGCCGACGTGGTGCTGCCCGACCTGTCCAACGCCTCCGAGGTGGTGGCCGCGGTCGCGGGCCTGACCTCACCGCTGGACCGCAAGGCAGGCTGAACGAACGCGGTCACAGGCCGCCACAACCCGCCGCAGGCCGTCGCCAGCCGTCGCCAGCCGTCGCCGCCGGAAGCTGGTCAGCCGACGGCCTTGAGGAAGCGGGCCGCGATCGGGGCCGCGACGGCCGAGCCGGCCCCGCCGCCCTCCACGATGACCGAGAACGCCAGATCCCCCCGATACCCGATGAACCACGAGTGCGCGGGTGGCTCCTCGCCCGAGCCGTACTCCGCCGTCCCCGTCTTGCCCGCCGTACCGGCAGGAAAGCTCACCCCGTGCGCGGTCCCGTCGGTGACGACGGCGGGCATGAGCGCGCGCAACGCCGTCACCACCCCCTTCTCCAGCGGGCGCGGGTTGTCGGGCTGCTGGTCGGGGATGTGCTCGGCGGTGACCAGCCGGGGCGGCACGTACGCGCCCGAGGCGATGGCGGCGGCGACCGAGGCCATGTTCAGGGGGCTCGCCAGCACCCTGCCCTGCCCGATCGCGGCCGAGGCCAGGTCGGTGTCGTCCTTGGGGTCGGGGAACTCGGCCCGCACGGCCGGCACCCCCGGCGTGATCGCGGAGCCGAAGCCGAAGCTCCTGGCCACCTCGGCCAGCCGTCCGCCGTTCAGCCGGGCCACGCTCATCTCCCCGAACGTGGTGTTGCAGGAGTGCGCGAACGCGTTCTGGAACGACAGCGTGCCGAAGTCCTCGAAGCCCGCGTTGTGGAACGGGAAGCCGCCGATGTTCTTCTCGGCCGGGCACGACACCCGCCGATCCGGCCGCACACCGTCGGCCACCAGCGCTGAGGCCGTCACGACCTTGAACGTCGAGCCCGGCGGATACTTGCCGAGCAGCGCCCGGTTGAACCCGCCCGGCGCGTTGACCACGGCCAGGATCTCCCCGGTCGAGGCCCGCAGCGCCACCAGGGAGACCGGTTTGTCCACGCCCTTGACCGCCTGGGCCCCCGCCCGGTGCACCTTCAGGTCGATGGTGGTCTGGATCGGCCGGTAGCCGCCGGGCTCGACGACGTTCTTGACCAGCCGGTCGCCCTGGTAGAGGGCGATCCCGTAGCGGATCGGCGACTCGAAGCGGTCGGGGAAGGTCTGTTTCATGCCCTCGACGAGCTGCTGCACCGAGCCGGGGGCGTCCGCGCCGCCGACGTCGGTGCCGTCGGCGGCCAGCACCCGTACGGGATCGGCCCGCCGCGTCGTCACCCGCAGCGAGAGGCCCTTCTTCAGCAGCGGGTGGAGCGCGGCGGGCGTCCAGGCCACTTTCCACGTGCCGCCGCGCTCGACCAGCCGCAGCTCGCCGTCGTAGTCCCAGTCGAGCGGCCCGGCCAGCTTCGCGTGGAAGGAGACCTTCCCGTCGGGGGAGCTCTCACTGGCGAAGACCCCCGTCGGGCGGGGACGCGTGAAGCTCGCCCGGGTGAGCTTGAGGTCGGCGCGGAAGCGGCGGTGCCGGCTCTCGAAGTCGGCCGGCGGGTCCGCGACGAGCTCGCGCATCGCCGCGTAGTCTTGGTCGGCCCAGGCGGCGAGGTAACGGTCGGCCGTCTGCTCGGGCGTGCCCTCCGTACGCAGCGCCCAGACCACGCCGCCGGCCGCGAGCAGCGGGATCAGCACCCCCGCCACGATCCACGGCCATCTCCTGCGGCGCCGCACCGGCCGTTCGGGCCGCAGGTGGGCGTAGTTTGTCCCCGTTTGTGGTGCCATGACGCAGAGGACATCAGAGATGCGACATAGGTGTCCAATACTGATATGAGGGTCACATAGATATAAAGCTGGATATAGTGGCTGGTCATGGACCTGGTCCGGCACCTTCGCTACTTCATCGCGGTGGCGGAGGAACTCCACTTCGGCAACGCGGCCATCCGGCTCGGCATGGCCCAGCCGCCGCTCAGCCAGCGCGTCAAACGCCTGGAGGAGGAGCTCGGCGTCCGGCTCTTCGACCGCTCGGCCCGCCAGGTCCGGCTCACCGAGGCGGGCCGGCTGCTGCTCGGCGAGGCCCGCGAGATCGTCTCCAGGGTGGAGCGGCTGCACGAGCTGGCCCGGCAGGGCGAGGGCGCCGTGCTCAAGGTGGGCGTGCCGCCCGACCTGGCCGCCACCGTGCTCGCCGCCCTGGTCGCGGGCTTCCGCGAGACCAGCCCCGACGTACGCCTCGCGCCCGCCGAGATCTGGACCGCCGACCAGGTGACCGCCCTGGCCGAGGGCACGATCGACGTCGGCCTCGTCCGCCACCCGGTAAGCGCGCCGGGGCTGCGCTTCGGGCAACTCCTGGTGCAGGCCCATGGCGTGCTGCTGGCCGCGACCGACCCCCTTGCCGGCGTCGGCGAGGTGCACCTGGCCGACCTGGCGGGGCGCGAGCTGCTGATGCCGCCCAAGGAGGGCGAGCCCGGCTGGCACGCCGAGGTCCTGGCGGAGTGCCGCCGCCAGGGGTTCGTCCCCCAGCAGGTGCACGAGGGCGCCGGGCTCGGGCTGGTGCTGGCGGGGGCGGCGGTGGCGTTCGGGCCGCGGATGGA
Source organism: Nonomuraea sp. NPDC048892 (assembly GCF_040649735.1). Lineage (NCBI taxonomy): Bacteria > Bacillati > Actinomycetota > Actinomycetes > Streptosporangiales > Streptosporangiaceae > Nonomuraea > Nonomuraea sp. NPDC048892. Next base: position 540,786 of record NZ_JBEZFZ010000005.1, read on the forward strand.
GCTGCCGGGGCTGGCCTGGCGGCCGCTGCTAGGCTCGCCGATCGCGAGCCGGGTCTCCACCGCCTGGCGCGCGGTGACGGCCGCGACCGCCGACTTCTCGGCCATGGCCGTACGGACGTTGAAGGAGAGCGCCGGGATGACGGACGAGGGCGCCGCGACCGCGCGGCGGGTCAGCCGCAGGCCGGGGATGCTGGCATGAGCGCGCCCGACTTCGAGAGCCTGTTCCGCACGGCCGGCGTCACCGGCTGGCTGCACGCGGCCGACATCGACACCGGGCGCGAGATCGGGCTCGGCTCCGACGATCCGCTGCCCATGGCCTCGATGTTCAAGGTGCCGCTGCTGGTGGCGCTGTGCAGGCAGGCCGACGCCGGCCTGCTCGACCCGGCCGAACGGGTCACGGTGCCGCCGTCCGGCCGCTCGCCCGGGCCGACAGGCATCTCGGCGATGCTCGACGAGGTGACGATCTCGCTGCGCGACCTGGCGTACCTGATGATCGCGGTGAGCGACAACACCTCGGCCGACACACTGCTCGCGCGGGTCGGACACGACGCGATCAACGCCATGCTGGACTCGTTCGGGCTGGACGCGACGCGCGTCGTGCAGGGCGCGGGGGAGAGCGTCGACAGCCTGGGCCGGGACACCGGCCACGGGTGGCCGTTCGTGGATCCCGACGACATAGAGCGGCTGAGCGCGCTGGATCCGGCGCGGTCCAACCGCAGCACCCCGCGGGAGATGACCCGGCTGTTCGGCATGATCTGGCGGGACGAGGCCGCCTCCGCCGCCTCGTGCGCCTGGATGCGGGCCGTGCTCAACGCCCAGGTGTGGCCGCACCGCCTGGCCTCGGGATTCCCGTACGACGACGTGGCCGTCAGCGGCAAGACCGGCACCTTGCCGACCCTGCGCTGCGAGTCGGGCGTCGTCGACTACCCCGACGGCGGCCGGTACGCCGTGTCCGTCTTCACCCGCTCGTTCAGCACCGCGCTCAACCAGCCGCGCGCCGACGCGGTGATCGGAACCTCGGCGCGTATGGCGGTGGACCACCTACGGAGGTAGCAAGTTATGGGGAAAGGCGGGTATGACATTCCCCTGAACGGGCGACAGGATGGGACACATGGTTGCTGAGGGCGAGCTGCTGTGGGAACCGGGCGAAGAGATCGTGGCGTCGGCGAAGTTGACCCGCTACCTGCGGTGGCTGGGCCGGTCCGGCGACTACGAGGACGCCTGGCGCTGGTCGGTCGAGCATCCCGCCGAGTTCTGGACGTCGATCTGGGACTACTTCGACGTGATCGGCGACCGGGGTGACGGGCCCGTGCTGTCGGGCGAGATGCCGAACGTCACCTGGTTCGCCGGCGGCTCGATCAATTACGCGGAAAACGCGCTGCGCCGTACGGAGGGCACCGCGCTGGTGTTCGTCTCCGAGGACGGCGGCCGGCAGAAGCTGACCTGGGCCGAGCTGCGCGAGGAGGTCGCCCGCGTCAGGAAAGGGCTGGTCCGGCTCGGCGTGGGCCGGGGCGACCGGGTGGCCGCCTACCTGCCCAACATCCCGCAGGCCCTGATCGCCTGCCTGGCCACGGCCTCGCTCGGCGCGATCTGGTCGGCCGGCTCGCCGGACTTCGGCGTGCCGAGCATCGTCGACCGGTTCAAGCAGATCGAGCCCAAGGTGCTCATCGCCGTCGACGGCTACCACTACAACGGCAAGAGCTACGACCGCTCCGCCGCCGTCAACGAGATCGCCGCCGCGCTGCCCACGCTCCGCGCGACCGTCTGGATCCCCTACCTGGCGGCGGCCGACGAGGGCCAGGCGCCGCAGCAGGCCGAACCGAGCCCCGGGCACACCGAGGAGCTGCCGCACGGCGAGGTGATCGGCTGGGAGGGCCTGCGGGCCGAGGAGGGGCCGCTGGAGTTCGAACGCGTGCCGTTCGACCATCCGCTGTGGATCCTCTACTCCAGCGGCACCACCGGGCTGCCCAAGCCGATCGTGCACGGGCACGGCGGCGTGGTGCTGGAGCACCTCAAGTCGCTCGCCTTCCACCAGGACCTGGGCGAGGGCGACGTGTTCTTCTGGTACACCACCACGGGCTGGATGATGTGGAACTACCTCATCGGCGGCCTGCTGGTGGGAGCCACGCCCGTGCTCTACGACGGCTCGGCCACCTTCCCCTCGCCGGCCGCGCTGTGGCGGATCGCCGACTCGGAGGACGTGACGTACTTCGGGGTCGGGGCGCCGTACATCATGGCCTCGCTGAAGGCCGGCATCCATCCCCAGGGCCTCGAACGGCTGCGCGGGGTCGGCTCGACCGGCTCGCCGCTGCCGCCCGAGGGGTTCGCCTGGCTCGCCGCCGAGCTGCCCGGCACGCCGCTCGGCTCGTTCTCCGGCGGCACCGACGTGTGCACGGGGTTCGTCGGGGCCACCATGCTCCATCCGATTCGTGCGGGCATCATCCCGTGCCGGTCGCTGGGGGCGCGGGTGGAGTCGTACGATCCGGCGGGCAAGCCGGTCGTCGGCGAGGTGGGCGAGCTGGTGATCACCCAGCCGATGCCGTCGATGCCGGTGAAGTTCTGGAACGACCCCGGCGGCGAGCGCTACACCGAGAGCTACTTCGACGTCTATCCCGGCGTGTGGCGGCACGGCGACTGGATCAAGATCAACGAGGACGGCAGCTGCGTCATCTACGGCCGCTCCGACTCCACGCTCAACCGGGGCGGGGTCCGGATGGGCACCAGCGAGTTCTACCGCGTCGTGGAGCGGTTCGAGGAGATCGCCGACAGCCTCGTCATCGACACCGGCCAGCTCGGGCAGGAGGGGCGCCTGCTGCTGTACGTGACCCTCGCCGAGGGGGCCGAGCTCGGCGAGCCGCTGCAGCGGGCGATCTGTGACGCCCTGCGGACGGAGCTGTCGCCGCGCCACGTGCCCAACGAGATCCATGTCGTGCCGGGGATTCCGCGTACGTTGTCGGGCAAGAAGCTTGAGGTGCCCGTACGCAAGATCCTGCTGGGGACGCCGGTCGAGCAGGCGGCCAACCCGGACGCCATGGCCAACCCCGAGGTGCTGCGCCACTTCGTCAGGGAATGACCTGGCTGTACGGGTCGTCCGCCTCGTACGCCAGGGGACGAGGACGACCTTGCCTCCGTCAGAGGACGAGGATGACCTTGCCTCGCAAATCGCCCGCCTCGGCCCTGCGGTGGACGCGGGCCAGCTCGGAGAGCGGGTGCGTCTCCGCGACCTCGACCGTCAGCTCGCCCGCGTCGATCAGCTCGGCGAGGCGGGTGAGCTGAGCGGGCTCGGCGCGCATCACGAAGTGGGCGCCGCCCTCGATCGGGGTCGCGATCGAGACCGTGACCCGGGCGAGCCCGGCCAGCTCCGCCGCCGCTTCGTCGGCGAGCGGGATCAGGTTCAGCAGGACGTCCATGTCGCGGGGGAGCGGGGCCGTGGTGTAGTCGATCACCTCGTCGGCGCCGAGCCGGCGCACCGCTTCGGTGCTGCGCGGGCTGGCCGTGGCCGTGACGTGGGCGCCGGTCAGTTCGGCGAGCTGGACGGCGAACAGGCCGACGCCGCCGCCCGCGCCGTTGACCAGCACGCGCGTCCCGGGAGTGACGCGGGCGTGCTCGTGGACCGCCTGCCAGGCGGTGAGCCCGGCCACCGGCACGGCCGCGGCGTCGGCGAGCGGAAGCCTGCGCGGCGCCCTGACGAGGGCCTCCGCCGGGGCCACCGCGTACCCGGCCGCCGCGCCGCCGGTCATCCCGAAGACCCGGTCGCCAGGGGCCAGGCCGGTGACGCCCGCCCCGATCTTCGCCACCGTGCCGGAGACGTCCCAGCCGAGCGTGTGCGGCGGCTCCACCCGGAACACCTCCGGCAGCAGCCCGGAACGCAGGCCGATCTCCGACGGGTTGAACGAGGTGGCGGCCACCTCCAGGAGCACTTCTCCAGGCCCGGGCTCGGGCGTGCGCACGGTGTCGAGGCGGATCACCGAGGCGTCCCCGAAGCCGTGCATGCGGGCCGCCGGCATGGTGGGGGTGGGAACGGGCACGCGGAAGTCCTCCACGTGCTCCTCCACCCACTGCCGGAACGACGTCGCCGGTCTTTCCGTGACCTCCTCGACCACCGAGGTAACCGGCACCGGCCGGTGCGCCGGCTCCGCCTGTGCCCGCAGCACCTCATCCACCGCCTCAGGCGGCAGGCCGTCGGCCTCCAGGGTCGCGCGGGCCTGCTCGGGTGGGACCTCCACCCAGCGTGCCGGGATGCCGGTGACCTCGGAGATGACTCGCACCTGGTCGGCCTGGGAGATCGTCTCGGGGCCCGTCAGGTCGTAGGCGGCGCCGTGGTGGCCCTCGTCCAGCAGCGCCTTTACGGCCACGGCGGCGATGTCCCGCTCGTGCACGGGTGGCATGGCCGCCGCCCCGTACGCGCCGCGTACCGCCCCGGCCCTGATCCGCCTGGCCCAGCGCAGCGTGTTGGCCGCGAAGGCGTGCGGGCGCAGGAACGTCCACTCATCGGCCGTCTCCGCGATCAGCCGTTCGATCTCGCGCTCGTGCTCCCGGCGCGCGGCGGAGGACAGGTAGACCACGCGCCCGGTCCGCCGGGTGATGGCCTCGATCACCGCCCGCGCGCCCTCGGCCGTGGCGAACGGCCACACCAGCAGGACCGCGCTCACCCCGTCCAGCGGCAGCGTGCCGGGGTCGCGCAGGTCGCCCGTGGCGCCGCTCACCGCCACCACGTCGGCTCCGGCCTGCCGCAACAGTGCCACCGCGGACCGCCCCACCGTGCCGGTCGCCCCGGTGACCAGAATCCGTCCCATCACGCTCTCCTCCCGATCGCCTCAAACCTGCGTCGCCTGAAACCGTAGGAGGATGGGATGAGATGTCCAATGTGTTCTCGTCTCGCTGTCATACGCGAGCGTCTTGACGATTAGAGTTCTCGGCATGGACGTGCTGAGCGACGTGATCACCATCATGCGGACCGGGCGGCCCCGCTCGGCCCGCGTCGAGTGGCGCGCCCCCTGGGGGCAGCGCTTCCCCTCGGCCTCCGGATCCGCCGGGTTCCAGGTGGTGCTGCAAGGGTCGTGCTGGCTGCTGCCGCCGGACGAGCCGCCCGTCGCGCTGTCCGCGGGAGACGTGGTCTTCTTCCCCCACGGCCACGGCTACGCCATGGCCGACCACCCGTCCACGCCGGTGACCGAGCCCGCGTGCGACCCTTCGGACGAGGACGGCCTGTTCGCCTCCGCGTCGGCCGGCGGGCAGGGCGCGAGCACGGTGCTGCTGTGCGGCGGCTACCGGCACGACCCCGACCGGGCCCATCCGCTGCTGCGCGACCTGCCCGAGCTGATCCACCTGCCCGCGGGGCCGGGGCTCAACTCCGAGGTACGCGCCGCCGTCCAGTTGCTGGGGGCCGAGATCCACCAGCCGAAGCTGGGCGCGGACACCGTCGTGTCGTCCCTGCTCGACATGCTGCTGCTCTACATCCTGCGCGCCTGGTTCACCGATCCGCACGGCGCCTGCCAAGTCGACGGCTGGGCGGCGGCGCTGGCCGATCCGGGCGTCAGCGCCGCGCTCGACGCCATCCACCGCGATCCGGCCCATCCGTGGACGGTGGCCGAGCTGGGGGCGCGGGCGGGGCTGTCGCGGGCGGCCTTCGCGCGCCGGTTCGCCGCGCTGGTGGGGCAGCCGCCGCTGGCGTACCTCACCTGGTGGCGGCTGGCCAGCGCCGGGCGGCTGCTGCGGGAGACGGACGCGCCGCTGAGCGAGATCGCCCGCCAGGTGGGGTACGGGTCGGAGTTCGCCTTCGCCAACGCGTTCAAGCGGGACTACGGCGTCGCGCCCGGACGGTACCGTCGCACGGTTTTGGAGTGCGTCCAGGAGTAAGGGGGTGGTTTCGCGGTATCGCTGCCTATTTTTCCACTAAAGGCCGATTTAGCGGGATCGGCTTATTAGCCGGGACTTTTGCTTGACAAAGCCCATGAATTCTCGGTGGTGGGGGTAGGCGTTGATTTATGAGGATAAAGCTTCAAAGAATAGCCGCTCTAGGACTCGGAACCGTGGTCGCCTGCGGACTCCCGGCAGTCGCTGAGGCAGTCACAAGCCGGCCGGAGTCGAGTCGGCTGGGTCTGGGCCGGCCGGAGTCGAGTCGGCCTGAGGCGGACCGGCCAGGGGCTCGCCGGACGGAGACGGGTCGGCCGTGGGCAGGCCGGATGGACACCGGCAGGCAGGGCGTGAGGCGTGCGGACACGGGCCGGGCGGGCGAGGGCCGGATGGACTTCGGCAGGCAGGGCGTGAGGCGTGCGGAGACGGGTCGGGCGGGCGCGGACCGTACGGACGCGCGGAGGTCGAAGACCAGGTGGCTGGACGCGGGCCGGCCGGACTCCAGATGGGCGGAGCAGGACAGACCGGGCACGGGCCGGGCGGTGGCGTCGCGGGCGGACGCCAGGTGGGCGGAACCGAGGCGAACGGACACGAGGCGGGCGGACCCCAGGGGGACGGACACGAGGGGAGCGGACGCCAGGAGGGTGGACACGCTGTGGACGGATCTGGCGCAGACGGATCCGGCGGAGACGGGCCCGACCTGGGCGGACACAGCGCGGACGGACACGACGCGGGCTGATACCGCGCGAACGGACACGGCGCGCGTGGACACCGGGCGCACGAGCACAGGGCGGACGGGCACGGGGCAGGCGGGGAGCGGGTCCACGGGGGCGGTCGAGGGGACGCTGCTGCGGCCGGGTGCCCGTGGTGAGGCCGTCAGGCTGTTGCAGCGGCGGCTGCACGCCGGCCACTACTACTACGGCAAGATCAACGGCGTCTACGACGAGCAGACCAAGTTCGCGGTCTGGGCGCTGCAGAAGAACCGCAGGATGGCGCCCAAGGGCGAGGTCGATCGCCAGGTCTGGAAGGCGCTCGACAAGCCCGCCCGCCACCGCCCGCTGGTCCCGAACGGCCCCCCGGACCGGGTGGAGATCAACCTGCGCGAGCAGTTCCTCACCGTCTACCGCGACCGCAGGCCGGTGCTGTTCTCGCACATCTCCACGGGCGCCGAGGTGCGCTACTGCGAGGGCGGGCGCTGCGGGAACGCGATCACGCCGGTTGGCGACTTCCGCGTGCAGAGCCGCGCGCCGGGCTGGACCACCGGGCGGCTGGGGTCGATGTTCAACTCGCTCTACTTCACGGGGGGCATCGCCATGCACGGCTCGTCGCAGGTGCCGCTGCGCCCGGCCTCCCACGGCTGCGTGCGCCTGCCGATCGAGACGTCCAAGCGCCTGTACGAAATCGTGAAAATCGGCGAGCCCGTGTACGTCCGCGGCAAGATCATGTGAGCCCGGTGATAAGCATTTCGCCGAATATCCGGATTCGCCGTGATATCGCCAGCATGCGGATAACCCGGGAAATATCGGGACGTGCTGCCGGGCGATATTCACCAGGCCGGGCGCGCGCCGAAAAGGGACGACGGCCGCGCCGAACGCCATCCGCCCCCGCACCGTCCGCTGATCCGCGGCGGCGAGAGGGCGGATGACTCGCTACATCGGCTTGCCGGTGCCGTTCAGCCAGCGGCCGTAGAGAACGCTGGTGGTTGTGCAGCGCCCCGCGAAGCAGACGGCGCTCACCTTGATCGACCGGTGCGCGTAACGCGTGGTTGAAGCTGCGGATGACGCGTCCGGACCGGCAGGCGTCGTACATCTTGACGCTGCGTACACCGCTCTGGTTGTAGATGACCGTCCTGCTGGTCGAGGACGTCTCGGTCTTCGTGTGCCGCTTGACGCTGTGCTTCTCCGGCTTCTGGTAGCTCCTCGTCCCGACGTACCTCCTCCACACGCCACCGCATTGCCCCAGGGCGTCCTGCCACCCGAGGTAAGGCTTGGCGGTGTCGGCAGCGGCGGCCGGCATCCCGCCGGCTCCGGCTGCCATCCCCGAAGCGAGCATCGCCGTCGCCATGAACCTTGTGAGCCACTGCGCATGAATCGTCTCCATTTCCGGAGTCGTCGCATCCTGTGGAACCCGGCTGCCTGCCACGGTGCCGTAGGGCGGAATACGCACGGCACATCTCCGCTACATGCGAGAACCCGACGGTCGCAGCACCTCCCCGATGGCCATCGAGGAGAGGCCCGTGCGATCCGCCGGGTTCGTCACATTTGCGCTACGTCAGGTCAGGCCGTTCCTCCGACGCCGGAGATCCGGGGGATGCCCACGCGCGTGAGCCTGGGCACGCTCTCTCCCGCCTTCTTCAGCACGCCGTCCTTGACCAGCCGCAGTTGCTTGCCGGGGGCGGGCTTCGGCGGGCCGCCGTGGTCGCCGCCGGTCTGGGCCAGCCGCAGGGCCAGCGCGGGGCACATGTCGACGGCCCTGCGCGCCTCCTTGGCCATGAATCCGGGGATCTTGTTGAACGACGGGAAACCGTAGTCGTCCAGCTCCACGAACTCGGGCAGCAGGTGCGCGCACAGCCCGTGCCCCGCACAGCGGGACCAGTCGACCTCCAGCCGGTACTCCGGCTCGGGCTCGCGCTCGGGCATCGGCAGCACCCCGCGTACGGGGCGGCCGCAGGAGCCCTGCTCCAGGTGCTGGGTGATCTCGACCTCGAACGAGTCCAGCGCGGACAGCACGAACTTGGCCGTGCCGTCCGGGTGGAAGCAGGCCCCGCGCCGCTCGACGCCGCGGACGCAGCGCCGTACGGCGTCCACCGAGCCGGTGCCCTCGACCAGGGCGTACATGGCCCTGGCGATGTCGGGCAGGCCGAGCCGGCACGGCCCGCACTGGCCCGCGGACTCGGCCGCGAGGTAGGCGGCGACCCGGGCGGCCTCGCCCAGGGCGCAGGTGGCCTCGCCGAGCGGGACGATGATCCCGGCCCCGAGCGTGGCGCCGGCCTGCTTCATGCCCTCGCGGGAGAGCACGGCCGTCTCGACGACGTCGGCCGACAGCCACGCGCCGTGGTAGCCGCCGATGAGGACGCCGTCGCCGATGTCGGCCTCGCAGAGGCCGAGCACGTCCGCGAGGTAGGTCCCGGTCGGCGCCTCGATGACGGCGCCGTTGGCCGCGCCGCCGCTGACGGTGAGCAGGATGGTGCCGGGCTCCTTCGCGGTGCCCACCTCGGCGTACTTCTCCGGCCCGTACTCGGCCAGCAGCGCGAACTGCGCGTACGTCTCGGTGTTGGACAGCAGTGTGGGGAGCCCGTCCACGCCGCTGGTCGCGGCCCGCTTCTTGCGGCCGGGAGGAATGCCCTCCTCGCCGTTCACGGCCTTGACCAGCGCGCCGCCCTCGCCGGAGATGAACCGTTCCTTGATCCCGACCACGCGGATCGGGACCCGGCTCTCGGCTCCGCCGGAGACGTTGGCGGCGCGGCGCTCGGCCACGGCGGCGGCCACGGACGCCTCGGCGACCTCGCCGCCGGCCGTGGCCACGACCACCTCGCGGGCGCCCAGCGCCTCGGCCGCCAGCACCGCGCCGTCCAGCACGAGGTGCGGGTTGCGGGTGAGCAGCATGGCGTCCTTGGAACTGGCCGGCTCGCCTTCGGCGCCGTTGACCAGCACCACGCACTCGCCGCCGGGGCCGGTCGCGTCGGCCACGGCACGCAACTTGCGGGCGAAGGGGAAGGCCGCTCCCCCTCGCCCGCGCATGTCCACCTCGTTGGCGTACGAGATGAGCTCGCCCAGCTCCCTGGGCTCGACGAGCCCGTGGAGCGTGCGGTGGGCGGGCAGGTCGAGCCGTCGGCAGTGGTCCAGCCCGGCGGTGAGCCGGGCCGGACCCATGCGTAAGACCCGTGGCACTCTGGCCGGAATCACAGTCGCTCCTTGGGATGCGCGAGCAGGACGGTGGTCATCCTGCCTCCCGATATCTGCGCCGGGCCTCTGCGAGGCTCACGGGTGCGGCGGCCGCTCTCGGTCCCGTCGCCGCCGCGCCGGCGGCGACAGGAGCCTTCATCGGACGTTCTGACGGGACGCCCATGGCGGCGGCCGCGGTCACCGGGGGCGCTTCGACCTTCTCGGGTACGATCGGCGGCCGTCGCAGCGAGGCCAGCACGCGGACGATCAGCGCACCGCCGACCGCCGCCATGCTGGCCACGTACGACCAGGCCACCCAGCCGGCCGGCGGACGGCCGGCCGTCAGGCCATGCATGATCCCGACGGGCCAGGCCAGGTAGGCGGCCGAGTGGAGGATCCGCCACATCCATGGCCTGCTCCGTGTCGCGAACCGCCCCCTGAGCATTCCCGTCACCACGGCCACGACCATCAGGTCGAAGGCCAGGGTGCCGAACCCCACGTAGATGCCCGCGACCGGCACGACCGCTGCCCCCGGCGGCACGTGACCCAGGCTGATCATGAGCGTGATGTGGGTGATCAGGTACGCCAGGCCGATCAGCGCGGTGGCCCGGTGCGCGAGCTGTGCCCTGACCCGGTTGGCCGGGGACAGGAACACGCGTTCGGTGGTGAGCAGGCCGAGCGCGACAGTCGCGGTCAGCAGCACCAGGGCGAACACGCCCGCGTAGAACTCGAGGAAGCCGACCCCCTGGCCCAGCATCCCGATCCCGCGCTCCGTCCTGGTCAGCGCGAACGCCGACAGGAGGAGCGCCATGATCAGGGCGCTCGCCCCCAGCCGGACACTCCTGGTGTCCAGCTTGGTGGGGGCGTGCCGGGGGCTACGTCTGTGGAGCATGTATTTCCCTCCAGGGTCGAGTGAGGGTGCGACTCGGAAGGCTGCGCCGCCCTTGCGGGCGGAGGGTTCAGGTCAGCAACGGCGCCCCCGGTTGATGCACGAGACGACGGTCTGCATCAACCGGTCAGGCATGACGTTGGCGAAGTCAGCGTGGTCCGTGACCGGGTTGTGCTTCTGTTCCGGGAAGGCGTCCACGGCGTACGACGCCCCCTGGGGCACGGTGTACCCGAGGGTCATGCGCAGTCGCGGAATCGCCCTGGTGCCCTGCGGGCATGCTCCGTTCTGGCCGGGGAAGACCACGTGGGTTCGATGGTTCGCACTGTCGGTGTTCTGACCGTCCCAGCAGCTGGGGAAGTCCAGAATACGGAGCACTTGGCTGCCGCGCGGGCAAAGCGTGTATTTGTCCGGACTTATGCGGTTTTGGAATCCCGAGCAGCTCCAGCCGGCGCGGGCGTTGGCCGTGCCGTTCGTGGCCGCCTTGGCGTCACCGGTGATGATCCGGATGAACCTCGGCATCGCGACCACGCGGGAGGTGGCGTTGCCGCCGAACTCCAGGCTCACGAAGCGCGGACGGAGCACGGTGCCGACGTTGCCGTCGGGGTCGTTGGAGTTCGCGTCGGACTTGCGGTCCCTGAGCACCGGCCAGAAGTACGTGGACTTGTCGCCCTGCCGGCAGGTCGTACCCGCCGCCGCCAGGCTCTCGTCGGTGGAGAACGCGTCCGTCGACAGGTTGCCCACGTAGTCGTGCAGGTGGTGCGCGCCGTTGCTCACACCGGGAGCGACGATGAAGTTGTCGGGGTTGTTGTGCCCGTTACGGTTCGTGCCGCACTGCGAGGTGAACGTGCCGCGGGAGCCGTTACGGCCGGGCCGCGCGTCGAGGCGCACCGGCGCCACCTGGCGGATGTTCACGAAGTCCTCGGGGAACGGGCCGAGGTCGGCGCACTCCGCCTCCTCGTCGTTGCCGCCGGTCGCGGTCGGGGAGGCCGAGGGGGAAGCGCTCGGGTCCGCGTCGCCCCCGTCATCGGGGTTCTGGGTCTGGCTGGGGCTCGGGCTGGGGGAGTTGGTGGGCCGGCCGCCGTTGCCGCCACCGCGACGGCGGGACTGGACGGTGGGGTTGTCCTCCGGCGCGGTCTGGGAGGCGTCAGCGCCCTGATCCTGGTCCTGCCCCTGGTCCTGGCCCTGATCCTGGTTCTGGCCCTGGTCCTGGCCCTGATCCTGGTTCTGGCCCTGGTCCTGGGCGTCGGGGTCCTGAGCCGGGTCGAGGGCGATGCCGCCGCCCTGAGGGGCCTGCTGATCGCCCTGCTGGTCCACCTGCTGGTCACCGTTCTGGCCGGTGCCCTGCTGGTCGCCGGTGCCCTGCTGGTCCGGCTGCTGCTGGTCCTGCTGCCCCTGCTGGTCCTGGTCCTGCTGCCCCTGCTGGTCCTGCTGGTCCTGGTCCTGCTGTCCTTGCTGGTCCTGATCCTGGTTCCGGTTCCGCTGGCCCCGCTGGTCGCGGTTCGGCTGCTGCGACTGGCTCGCCTGAGGTGACTGCTCGGCGGGGTCGCAGTGGTCGGCGAACGCCGGGCCGCTGCTCACGCCGATGACGGCCGCCGATACCAGGCCGCCTGCCGCCATGGCCAGAGCGGATGCGGCCGCGGCCATGCGTCTGGATCTCCTCATGTGTGTCTCCTCTTTTCAACCGCCATTGCGACGGGTGGAGCGGGTGCGGGAGTCGGGGGTTCGGGCAACTGGTTGTGATCCACCAGGCCGGTCGACTCCAGGTACGCCATATGGCGCATCACGTAGTTGATGCCTTCCTGGGCGAATTTCCGGATGTCGGAGTTGCGCGTTCCGGCTCGTACGCTTGCCACGACGGTGAAGACCTTGCCGTGTGCTGCACGCAACAGGTTCACGAAGTCCTTGTCGAAGGCCGGTCCGCTCTCGGCGGCCATCTGGGCCATCCAGCGTTGCTGGTCGGGATTGGGCTCGTCCGGCAGTGCCACGCCCAGCTTCTTGGCGGTCTGGCGGGTGATCAGATCGAGGTCCATGTGCTCGTTCATGATCAACTTGCCGACTTCCTTCACGCGCTGGGACTCGGCGCGCGTCTGGGCGTACTCGCCGGCGGGCATCTCCCATAGCCCTGCCTGACGGACTTTGATCAGCAGATCGCGGTCGGCAGCTGTGAGCGGTCCTGACGACGTCTGTGACCATTGGGCGGCCGCGGGATCGATCGATGGTGGCATGACCAGCACGATCGTCACGGCGGCGGCTACGACGAAGCCGCCGAGCATGAACAACTCGCCGCGCAAAAGCCTGTGCATGGTCGGAGGTACGCGCCTGTACCGGTCCTGGTTCACGTATGGCCGGAGATAGTTAGAAATGACTGGAGTTATCGGAGTGGCTACCGCTTGGATAACGAAGGTGTAAAGATGTGCCCCGTGCTAGGTCACCTCGACGGCAGGTTCGAGAGTGCGGATGCCGAGGCGGAGCATCGCATCGCGGTGCTTTACCAGGAGTTCGGCGGCCCTCTGCTGCGACACGTCCGCAAATCCACAGGTAACGACCTTCAGTGGGCTGAAGACGTTGTGCAGGAGACGCTCGTCCGAGCCTGGCGGAACTCGGCAAGACTGCAATGGGAACCGAGCCTCATATGGGCATGGCTGCTTACCGTGGCCCGCCGCATAGTCATTGATGGGCGTCGGCGTAAGAGCGTCCGGCCGCAGGAGGTCGAGCCGCCCGAAGTCGACATGATGTCGGTCCCGGACGGATCGGAGCGAGCGCTGTCGGCGATGGTCGTCGCGGACGCTCTCCGATCGCTGTCCGAAGAACACCGCCAAGTCATTGAGCACACCTATCTCCGAGACCGTACGATAAGTGAGGCGGCGGAGATTCTGGGGATCCCGCCGGGCACGGTGAAGTCCCGGCTCTACTACGGGATCCGGGCTCTCCGCGAGCTGCTGCGGGACAAGGGGGTAGCCGGCTGATGCATGACGGGGTGGCCGCTTACGTCCTCGGTGTCCTCGACGATGAGGAGCACGAGGCCTTCGAACGCCACCTCGACACGTGCGAGCGCTGCCAGGCGGAGCTGGTCGAGCTCGTCGAGCTGCCGGACCAGCTCGACGAGCTCAAGAACTCCCCCTCCTCGACCTCAGGCGACGACCCCCCGATGTCGATGTCACATTGACGTTTATGTCCTTTTCGGGTGGTATCGGTACGGCGAGGCGTTGCGCCCGGCCCACGCGGCCGGGCGGTTCGGGGAGGTGTTCGGTGGGCATCGAAGGCGATGCGCCCGTTCCCCCGCGTCGGCAGTGCGGTGAGGAAGGCGGCCGGCTGTCGTACAGCGGCCGTCTTCGTGTGCCCCAGCTCCTCGCCCAGCAGCGCCGCGAGCTCTCCGAGCCCGCGCTGTGGGATGCTTGCCCGACCGCCCTCACCCAGCGTGGCCTGCCGGTCTGCGACGACCGGATCGTGGCCGCGCCGCCGGCCGTGGCGAGAGACCGCGGGTCTCACGACGACTTCCCGCTGCTGTGGGAACCAAGGGCCTGGCTATGAACAGCCATGGCGAACCCTCACAAAGGAGTGAGAGCGAAATGCCGCTCGACGAGGCCAAGGACGAGCTGCTCCAGAGAGCCGCCGAGAGTTGCGCGGTGGGCAGCGAGCATGTGAGCGCCGAGGAGGCTCTGTCCTTCCTCCGGTTCTACTACCGGCATGTCGCGCCGGAGGACCTGCTCGACCGCAACCCCGTTGACGTGTACGGCCCCGCGATGTCCCAGCGCCAGTTGGCCGAGGTCCGCCCCCAGGGCCGGGCCGTGGTGCGGGCCTACACCCCCACACTCGACGAGCACGGCTGGGACCCAGGCCGCTCCGTGGTGGAGGTGGTCACCGACGACATGCCGTTCCTGGTGGACTCGGTGACGATGGAGCTCGACCGGCACGACCTGGGCACCTATCTGGTGGTTCATCCGCAGATGCGGGTGCGCCGCGACATGACCGGGCGGATGCTCGGCCGCGGCCAGGAGGACGTCACCGGCCAGATGCTGGTCGAGTCGTGGATCCACATCGAGATCGACCGTCAGTCCGACCCCGAGGTGCTCAAGCGGGTCGAGGGCGATCTGCAGCGGGTGCTCACCGACGTGCGCCACGCGGTCGAGGACTTCAGGAAGATGCGGGCGCTGGCGGTGCAGACGGCCGAGGACCTGAGCATGAACCCGCCGCCGCTTGAGCCCGCGGAGGTGGAGGACAGCCTCGACCTGCTGCGCTGGCTCGCCGACGGGCACTTCACGTTCCTCGGCTACCGCGAGTACCGCCTGGAGCACACCGACGAGGGCGAGACGCTGCGGGCGCTGCCAGGGGCGGCGCTGGGCATCCTGCGCGACGACAAGGTGGGTTCCGAGAGCTTCGCGGCGCTGCCCGCCGAGGTGCGGGCCAAGGCGCGCGAGAAGCAGCTCCTGATCATCACCAAGGCCAACTCCAGGGCCACCGTCCACCGCGCCACCTACCTCGACTACATCGGGGTCAAGCTGTTCTCCCCCGACGGCGAGGTGATCGGCGAGCGGCGCTTTCTCGGCCTGTTCACCCATGTGGCCTACAGCGAGTCGATCTCCAGGATCCCCGTGCTGCGGCGCAAGCTGGGCGACGTGCTCGACGCGGCCGGGCTGCCCGCCGACAGCCACGACGGCAAGGACCTGATCGAGATCCTGGAGACGTTCCCGCGCGACGAGCTGTTCCAGACCTCGGTTGACCAGCTCCTGCCGATCGCGATGGGCGTGCTGCGGCTGCGCGAGCGCAAGCAGGTCAAGCTGTTCCTGCGCCGCGACGACTACGGCCGCTACATCTCCTGCCTCATCTACCTGCCGCGCGACCGCTACACCACCAAGGTCCGGCTGAAGATGGAGGAGGTGCTGCTCAAGGCGCTGGGCGGCAAGTCGCTCGACTACAGCGCGATGATCGGCGAGTCCGTGCTGGCCCGGCTGCACGTGGTCGTGCGCGGCGAGCGCGGCACCCCGCTGCCGCGGCCGAGCGTGGACGTGGAGGAGCTGGAGGCGCGCCTGGCCGGCCTCACCCGCTCCTGGGAGGACGACCTGGCCGCGGCGCTGGGAGAGATGGCCTCCGAGGAGGAGGCCCCCGCGCTCATCAAGCGGTACGCCTCCGCCTTCCCCGAGGGGTACAAGGCCGACTTCCCGCCCAAGGTGGCCGTGGTCGACCTCAGGCGGCTCGAACACCTCGTCGAGCAAGGCGACGGCGAACGGGTCGAGATCAACCTCTATGAGCCGTACGACGCCACCGAGGGCGAGCGGCGGCTCAAGGTCTACAAGGTCGGCTCGCCGATCTCGCTGTCGAAGGCGCTGCCGCTGATCCAGCGGCTCGGCGTGGAGGTCGTGGACGAGCGGCCCTACGAGATCGACCGCGACAACGACCCGCGCACCAAGAACGCCTGGATCTACGACTTCGGGCTGCGCTACATCCCCTCGGAAGAGGTCGACAGGAACGACTTCAAGCGCCTCTTCCAGGACGGGCTCACCGCGCTGTGGCACGGGCGGGTGCAGGCCGACGACTTCAACGCGCTGATCCTGGCCGCCGGGCTGACCTGGGAGCAGGTCGAGATCCTGCGGGCCTACGCGAAATACCTGCGCCAGGCCGGGAGCACGTTCTCGCAGCCGTACATGGAGCAGGTGCTCAGGGACAACGTGCGGCTGGCGCGGCTGCTCGTGCAGCTGTTCGAGGCCAAGCTGGATCCGCGGCGGGGCGAGGACGTGCGGGTGGAGCTGGTGGACGCCCTGCACGAGGAGATCCTCGGGGCGCTGGACGCGGTGGCCTCGCTGGACGAGGACCGCATTCTGCGGGCGTACCTGGAGATGATTCAGGCGACATTGCGCACCAATTACTTCCAAACAGTGGATGGCAGTCGCAAACCGTACATATCGCTCAAACTCGACCCCGGGGCCATTAGCGTGCTGCCGCTGCCGCGGCCGAAGTACGAGATTTTCGTCTACTCGCCGCGCGTCGAAGGCGTGCATCTGCGTTTCGGGAAAGTCGCCCGCGGCGGGTTGCGGTGGTCGGACCGGATGGAGGATTTCCGGACGGAGATTCTCGGCCTGGTCAAAGCACAGATGGTGAAAAATACCGTTATTGTGCCGACTGGGTCCAAGGGCGGCTTTGTTGTGAAGCATCCGCCAAAGTCTGGTTCGCGGGAAGAGCTGCTCGCCGAGGGCGTGGCCTGCTACCGCATGTTCATCTCCGGCCTGCTCGACGTCACCGACAACCTGGTGGACGGCAAGGTCGTGCCCCCGCCCGACGTGGTCAGGCACGACGGCGACGACACCTACCTCGTGGTCGCCGCCGACAAGGGCACCGCCACCTTCTCCGACATCGCCAACAGCGTGGCCAAGGAGTACGGCTTCTGGCTCGGCGACGCCTTCGCCTCCGGCGGCTCGATCGGCTACGACCACAAGGCCATGGGCATCACCGCCCGCGGCGCCTGGGAGTCGGTCAAGTACCACTTCCGCACCATGGGCGTCGACGTGCAGAGCACCGACTTCACCGTGGCCGGCGTCGGCGACATGTCGGGCGACGTGTTCGGCAACGGCATGCTGCTGTCGCGGCACATCCGGCTGGTGGCCGCGTTCGACCACCGGCACATCTTCGTCGACCCGTCCCCCGACGCCGAACGCACCTACGCCGAGCGGCAGCGGCTCTTCGAGCTGCCGCGCAGCTCGTGGGAGGACTACGACGCCAAGCTGATCTCGGCCGGCGGCGGCGTCTTCCCGCGCACCGCCAAGTCCATCCCCATCACGCCCCAGATGCGCGAGGCGCTCGGCATCCCGGCCGGCGTCACCTCGATGGCGCCCAACGACCTGATCAGCGCCATCCTCAAGGCCCCGGTCGACCTGCTGTGGAACGGCGGCATCGGCACCTACGTCAAGTCGGGCGCCGAGTCCAACGCCGACGTCGGCGACAAGGCCAACGACGCGCTCCGGGTCAACGCCTCCGACCTGCGCTGCAAGGTCATCGGCGAGGGCGGCAACCTGGGCTTCACCCAGCTCGCCCGGATCGAGTTCGCGCTCAACGGCGGGCTGGTCAACACCGACTTCATCGACAACAGCGCCGGCGTCGACACCTCCGACCACGAGGTGAACATCAAGATCCTGCTCGACCAGGTCGTCCGCGACGGCGAGCTGACCGACAAGCAGCGCAACCAGGTCTTCACCTCGATGACCGACGAGGTCGCCGACCTCGTGCTGCGCGACAACTACGCGCAGAACGTGGTCCTGGCCGCCTCCCGCTCCCAGGCCGTCGAGATGCTCCACATCCACGCCCGCTACCTGCGCAAGCTGGAGCGCGACGGGCTGGTCAACCGGGAGCTGGAGTTCCTGCCGTCCGACAAGACCCTCGCCGAGCGGCGGCAGGCCAGGCTCGGGCTGACCGCGCCCGAGTTCGCCGTGCTGCTGGCCTACACCAAGCTGGTGGCCGACGCCGAGCTGCTGAACTCCGACCTGCCCGACGACCCCTACCTGGCGTCGTGGCTGGTGTCGTACTTCCCGTCGGCGCTGCGCGAGCGGTTCCGCACGTACATGGACGAGCACCCGCTGCGCCGCGAGATCATCACCACCTGCGTGGTGAACGAGCTGGTCAACGCGGCGGGCACCACGTTCACGTTCCGCTTCGGCGAGGAGACCGGCGCATCGACCCCGGACATCGTGCGGGCCTACCTGGTCGCCAGGGAGGTCTTCGACCTGCCCAGCTTCTACCGGGCCGTGGAGTCGCTGGACAACGAGGTCGACACCGCCACCCAGATCGCCATGCTGCTGGAGGCGCGCAAGCTGGCCGAGCGCGGCGCCCGCTGGCTCCTGGTCAACCGGCGGCCCCCGCTCGACCTGGCCGGGTCGGTCAGCTTCTTCATGAAGGGCTTCAACGGGCTGCTCTCCCACATCCCGAAGCTGCTGACCGGGCCCGACCTCGCGGCCTACGAGGACCGCCGCGACTCGTTCGTGGCCCGCGGCGTGCCGTTGGAGCTGGCCGAGCGGGTCGCGGGGATGGTGCCCGCGTACTCGACGCTCGACCTGGTCGAGATCTCGTCGCTGACGGGGCGGCCGGTCAGCGAGGCGGCCGAGGTCTACTTCGACCTGGCCGACCGGCTGCAGCTGGCCCGGCTGCGCGAACGGATCATCTCGCTGCCCCGCGACAACCGGTGGAACTCGATCGCCCGCTCGGCGCTGCGCGACGACCTGTACGCCGCGCACGCCTCGCTGACCCGGGACGTGCTGGCCCACAGCAAGCCGGGGCTGCCGCCTGAGGAGCGGCTGGCACGGTGGTCGGACGCCAACTCGGCGGCGGTGTCCCGCGCCCGCCAGACGCTGTCGGAGATCTGGGAAAGCGACAACTTCGACCTGGCCACCCTCTCCGTCGCCCTGCGTGCCATCCGCACGCTGGTGGCCGCGAGCAACCTCCCCCACACAGAAGCCTGACGCTCAGGGCCGGGGCAGCACGCACGCTGCCCCGGCCGGCTTCAGGTCTGTCTCGCCAGGCGCCGGTGCCGGCTCGGACGTGGTGCCGCGGCGCTCCATGGGGCCGTCAGGCGGCGAACGACCACGGAACGGGGCCGACAGTGCGCTCCGTTACGGCGGTGCGCCACAGACCGGTCAGAGGGCGTTTCCCTGGACAGGCGCCGGCCCACGACGGCGGGTGGCCGGCCACGGCAGCGCGTAAAGGATGAAAGGGTTTTACTGGCCGACGGCGCCAGTAAGGCCGCCGTCGTGAGCTATCACAGCCGCGGCGGCAGGAGCGGTGAGCGGCGGGACCACCGTCGCGTACTGGTGGACCTCGGTGAGCTTGAGGCTGAGCCTGACCGTGCCGCCGGTGAGCCAGCGGCTGGCCTCCTCCGGCACCGGGATCTTGTAGGACTTGTCGACCATGTTCTTCGTCGTGCTCGTGCGCGACAGCGAGTACTGGATCAGCGCCCCGCCGTTCTCCGTCCGCAGCCCGTAGACCGGGTAGTTGTCGGCGCTGAAGATCGAGTCGTAGCTCAGCTCGTTGAACTTGGCGTCGCCGCGCAGCGTGGCGATCTGCTCGGCCACCTCGGTCGT
Source organism: Nonomuraea sp. NPDC048892 (assembly GCF_040649735.1). Lineage (NCBI taxonomy): Bacteria > Bacillati > Actinomycetota > Actinomycetes > Streptosporangiales > Streptosporangiaceae > Nonomuraea > Nonomuraea sp. NPDC048892. Next base: position 560,477 of record NZ_JBEZFZ010000005.1, read on the forward strand.
GTAGGGCCCGGGGGCGAGCAGCCCCGCCGTGACGCCCGACTTGCCCGTCTCGGCCACGCTGGCGTGCACAGGACCCATGAACTGCGGGCTGATCGTCACCGACTTGTCGTCGGCCGCCACCGCCGTGGCGTAGCCGTCGGCGTCGAGCGCCACCGGCGGCAGCTCCTGGCCGGGCAGCAGCCGCGCGGCCGAGCTCAGCTGCCAGTCGTCGCCCGACCTGGCGAACGTCACCAGCGTGGGCTGGTCGTCGCGGGTGACCAGCGCGCTGAACCAGGGCGCCCGCTCCTCCGGCGGGAACCGGGGGACCAGCAGCGTCGGCGAGCCCCACCGGTAGCGCGGCGGCGCGTAGTCGGTGGTGGAGTAGGCGGCCACGGTGAGCGCGGCCTGGCCGCCGACCGTGAGGTCCTTCGCCTGCTGCAGCCGGCCCCGCAGCTCGCTGCGCACCCGCAGCAGGTCGTCGGCGGCGATGAACTCGGCGAACGCCTCAGCCGCCTCCTCGCGGGTGACGGCCGGCTCCGGCGCCGAAGGCGAGGGCCGGGCCGAGCTGGACCCGGCCGCCTTGGTCGGGGCGGGCGGGGCGCCACCGCTGCAGGCGGTCACCCCGGCGAGCAGGCCGGCGGCGAGCGCCAGCATCTTCCGCCGACCGTAAGCACGCACCTCGCCATGTTATTCGGGCCCGCGAGGGTCGCGTACCCTTGGGAGACGTGGCAGGCATCGATCCGGCAGAAGAGATCAACGAGCTCGCGGGCACGCTCCGCAGCATCCAGGACGTGCTCGACCTCGACGCGATGCGCAAGCAGATCGCTGAGCTGGAGCAGCAGGTTGCCGCGCCCGACCTGTGGGACGACCCCGACCAGGCCCAGAAGGTGACGAGCAAGCTCTCCCACCTCCAGGGCGAGCTCAACCGGGTCGAGGGCGTGGCGCGCCGGCTCGACGACCTGACGGTCCTCTACGAGCTCGCGGCCGAGGAGGCCGACGACGACACGCGTGCCGAGGCCGACAAGGAGCTCGAGACGCTGAAGTCCGACATCGGCGCCCTTGAGGTGCGCACCCTCCTGTCGGGCGAATACGACGCCCGCGAGGCGCTCGTCACCATCAACTCCCAGGCCGGCGGCGTCGACGCGGCCGACTGGGCGGAGATGCTGCTGCGCATGTATCTGCGTTACGCCGAGCGCAAGGGCTACGCCACCGAGGTCTACGACACCTCCTACGCGGAGGAGGCCGGCATCAAGTCGGCCACGTTCACGATCAAGGCCCCCTACGCCTACGGCACGCTGCGCGGCGAGCACGGCACCCACCGGCTGGTCCGCATCAGCCCGTTCGACAACCAGGGCCGGCGCCAGACCTCGTTCGCCGGGGTCGACATCGTGCCGGTGGTCGAGCAGACCGACCACATCGACATCAACGAGGACGAGATCCGCGTCGACGTCTACCGCTCCAGCGGCCCCGGCGGCCAGGGCGTCAACACCACCGACTCGGCCGTGCGCATCACGCACCTGCCGTCCGGCATCGTCGTCTCCTGCCAGAACGAGCGCTCCCAGCTGCAAAACCGCGCCACTGCGATGAACGTGCTGCAGGCCAAGCTGCTGGAGCGCAAGCGGCAGGAGGAGGCGGAGAAGATGTCGGAGCTGCGCGGCGCCACCACCACGTCGTGGGGTACGCAGATCCGCAACTACGTGCTGCACCCCTACCAGATCGTGAAGGACCTGCGTACGGGCACCGAGGCCGGCAACCCCTCAGCCGTGCTCGACGGCGACCTCGACGAGTTCATCGAGTCGGAGATCCGCTGGATGCGGCGTCAGGAGTCAGGCACCGACTAGGTGCTCGGCCACCAGGCTCAGCAGCAGCAGGACCAGCAGCAGCCCGACGACGAGAGCGGGTGACAGCCCGGCGAAGCCGTGGTTGTGCATCCGCTCCCTGTTGGCGCGGCACAGGGGGCAGCGGCCCTCGATCACGGGGTGGGCGCACTGCGCGCATACGAGGTGTTGGCAACTCATGTCAGCCCCAAGTCTAGCCGCACAATCGTTTTGTTTCCGTTATGGACGTTCCATGCCAGTCTTCCCCCTAGACTGTCGTCTGGCCAATCGGAACGTCGATCATCAGTAAAGAGACGCCCCCGATCGGCCGGTGGCGGGAAGTGGGCATGTGCCACCCTCGCTTCCGTCCTGACCCCTAGACTGGCATGCCGTGATGCTCTCGTGATCCATTTCGATAATGTCACCAAGGTCTACGCGAACCAGAACCGGCCCGCTCTCGACCACGTCTCCGTCGACGTGGACAAGGGCGAGTTCGTGTTCCTCGTCGGTCCCTCGGGATCAGGCAAGTCCACGTTCCTGCGCCTGATCCTCAAGGAGGAGCGGCCCAACTCCGGGGCGATCCACGTCGCCGGCAAGGATCTGGCCCGCCTGTCCAACTTCAAGGTGCCGCACCTGCGCCGCCGCATCGGCTGCGTGTTCCAGGACTTCAGGCTGCTCCCGAACAAGAACGTCTACGAGAATGTGGCGTTCGCCCTCGAGGTCATCGGTAAGCCCCGGCGGTTCATCCGCAAGGTGGTGCCCGAGGTCATCGAGCTGGTCGGCCTGGAAGGCAAGGCCCACCGCATGCCCGACGAGCTGTCCGGCGGCGAGCAGCAGCGCGTCGCCATGGCCCGCGCGTTCGTCAACCGGCCGATGATCCTGCTGGCCGACGAGCCCACGGGCAACATCGACCCCGCGACGAGCATCGGCATCATGAAGGTGCTCGACCGCATCAACAGGACTGGCACCACGGTCGTCATGGCCACGCACGACGCGGCCATCGTCGACTCCATGCGTAAGCGTGTCGTGGAGCTGGAGGACGGCAAGATCGTCCGTGACCAGTCGCGTGGCGTGTACGGCCAGGCGTACTGACAGGGAGCTGCAGACAAGACATGCGGGCGAATTTCATCTTCTCCGAGGTCTGGATCGGCCTCCGTCGCAACCTGACCATGACGATCGCGGTGATCATCACCGTGGCGGTCGGCATGGCGATGCTCGGCGTCGGCCTGATGATCAACAGTCAGGTCGGGCTGATGAAGAACTTCTGGGACGACAAGGTCGAAGTGTCGGTCTTCCTGTGTAAAAAGGGAACGGCCATGCCGGCCTGCAACGGCAAGGCGATCACGCCCGCGCAGACCAAGGCGCTCGAAGCGCACATCAAGGGCACCCAGGGTGTCAAGCAGGTGTTCTTCGAGAACGAGACGACCGCGTATGAGAATTTCAAGCAGTCGTTCTCGTCCAACAAGGCCCTCGTGGACGCCACCAAGGTGGAGGACCTGCCCCAGTCGTTCCGTATCGCGCTCAAGGATCCGGACAACTACGAGTCCGTCATCCAGGCGGTCACCGGTCAGCCCGGCGTCGCCCAGGTGATGGACCAGAAACAGCTGATCGCCCCGTTCTTCAGCATGCTCGACAAACTGGCCTTCGCCGCGCTCACCGTGGCGATCATCCTGGTGCTGGCGGCGGCGTTGCTGATCGGCAACACGGTCCGGCTGTCGGCGTTCAACCGGCGCAGAGAAACCGGCATCATGCGGCTGGTCGGCGCCTCCAACCTCTACATCCAGCTGCCGTTCGTCATGGAAGGCGTCATCGCCGGCCTGGTGGGCGGCGTGTTCGCGGCGGTCATCCTGATCGTGGCGAAGGTGTTCCTGTTCGACCAGATCGTCGGCTTCTTCGGCGGCGCCACGGCCCTGCTGGGCTGGAACGACGTGGCCCAGACGATCACGATCACCATGATCATCGGTGTCGTGATCTGTATCCTGGCCTCGTTCGTGACGCTGCGGCGCTACCTGAGGGTGTAGCCGTGCACATGGGTCGTCCCCGCCCCGGTCGCCGGTAAAGTCGAACCATGCCACGTGAGACCGGGCGGAAGGTCATCGCCCAGAACAAACGTGCTCGGCACGACTACCACGTCGAGGACACTTTCGAGGCGGGTCTCGTGCTCCAGGGCACCGAGGTGAAGTCGCTCCGCGAGGGTCGCGCCTCGCTCGTCGACGGCTACGCCAGCATCGACGGGAACGAAGCGTGGCTGCTCAACGTGCACATCCCCGAATATTCGCAAGGTACGTGGACCAACCACGCGGCGCGCCGCAAGCGCAAGCTGCTGCTGCACCGCAAGGAGATCGAGAAGCTCGCCGCCAAGACGAAGGAGGGCGGGCTGACGATCGTGCCGCTGGTCCTCTACTTCAAGGACGGCCGGGCCAAGGTCGAGATCGGCATCGCCCGGGGCAAGAAAGACTGGGACAAGCGGCAGGCGCTGGCGGAGCAGCAGGCCAAGCGGGAGATGGCCCGGGCCCTGCGCGGCCGCAACCGATGAGACGGCGGCACCGCAACCGATGAGACGCGCCCGCCGCACCCTGGCCGCGACCGTCACCCTGGCGGTCGCGAGCACCACGCTGACCGGCTGCTTCGAGGAGCCATCGCCGCACGACGCGGTGCGTGACTTCCTCGTGGGCTGGCAGACCGAGGACTACGAGCTGGCCGCCGGCCGCACCGACGGCGATCCGGCGACCGTGCGCAAGGCGCTGGCCGACACCAAGCTGGAGCTCGACGCGGCCTCGTTCCGCTTCAAGATCACCAGCCTGGGCGTCGAGGGCGAGGAGTCCAAGGCCAACTTCCACGCCGAGGTCGACCTGGGCGAGAACAACCCCCTGTGGGAATACGACGGGGTGCTGCCGCTGCACCTGGTCGACGGGATGTGGCGGGTGCGCTGGTCGCCGTCCGTGCTGCATCCGCAGCTCAAGCAGGGCCAGCGCTTCGCGGTCGACACCGAGCCCAACGCGCGCATGCCGGTCGTCGACAAGGCCGGCGACCCGCTGCAGAGCGACACCGTCCTCTACGTCGCCGGCGTCTACCCGGCCAAGCTGGGCGACCGGGCAGAAGAGGTCGTCGCGCGGCTGTCCGAGGTCACCGGCTACGCCCAGGACCGGCTGCTCAGCCGGGTCAGGTCGTCGCCGCCCGAGAAGTTCGTGCAACTGGTGACGTTCGGGCGCTCGCGCTACCAGTCGATGCAGCCGAAGCTCGACGCCATCGCCGGGATCGAGGTCCAGCCGCAGGACCAGCCGGTCAACCCCGATCCGCCCCGGCAGATCGTGGGCAGCGTGAGCGCGCTCACCCCCGAGACCGAGCAGAAGCTGGGAGGCCCGCAGCGGGCCGGCGACTCGGTCGGCAAGAGCGGGCTGCAGCAGGCCTACCAGGACTACCTGACCGGCTCGACCGAGACCAAGGTCGTCATCCTCGACCTCAAGACCGGCAAGGAGGTCGCCCAGCTCAAGGAGTGGCCCGGCCGCCAGAACGTCTCGGTGAAGACCACGATCGACCGGGCCGCGCAGCGGGCGGCCGAACAGGCGGTGGCCGACACCGAGACGAGCGCGCTGGTCGCGGTGCAGCGCAACACGGGCGAGATCCTCGCGGTCGGCACCAAGGGCCTGCACCAGGAGCGCGATGCGCTGGCGGGCAAGTTCCCGGCCGGCACGGCGTTCTCCATCGTGGCCGCCGACGCGCTGTTCAAGGCCGGCGTCAGCCCCAAGCAGCGGCTGGCCTGCCCGCAGGAGCGCACGGTGGGCGGGGCCAAGTTCGTGCACGTCGGCCAGACCACGGGGGTCACGACGTCGGCCACGTTCCAGGAACACTTCGCCAAGGGCTGCGTGACCGCGCTGGCCTCCCTGGCCCGCCGCGTCTCGGCCGGCGACCTCGACCGCAGCGCTCAGGGCTTCGGCATCGGGCAGCCGTGGCGGCTGCCGCTGAAGTCGTTCAGCGGGGCCCGTCCCGCGCTGTCCAGCGACGCCGACAAGGCCAAGGCCATCGCGGGCCAGAACGTCCAGGTGAGCCCGCTCAGCATGGCCCTGGTGGCGGCCACGGTCGCCTCGGGCACCTGGCGGCCGCCCGTGCTGGTGACCGAGCCCAAGACGGCCGACCCGGCAGCCGAGCCGGCGCCGGCCACCCAGCCCGCGCCGATCCCGATGGACCCGAAGGTCCGCGCGACGCTGACGGCGATGATGCGGGCCGGCGCCGCCGGCACCCCCGCCCAGGCGGGCAAGGGCAAGGTCTACGGGGTCACGGCGTCCGCCGGCGACCAGCAGACCTGGTTCGTCGGCTGGCAGGGCGACGTGGCCCTCGCGGTGCTGGCGAAGAACTACAACGCCGGGGCCGTCGCGGGCAGCTTCTTCGCGGGCCTCGGCAGCTCTTCGTGAATTAGTCGCTACGCGGAGCAACCATTCGCGGGCCCGGTTGCGTCTTACCTGATGACTGGGCCCGCTCGGGGGGTTGCGGTCCCAGTCGCCGTGATGAGACAGGACTTCATCTCGGGGGAAGTCCTGCCGTCCGGACCGGCTCGACCCTGCCGGTCGGCCCCCGGGAGCGTGTGCCTCTGCGCCGCGCTCCCGGGGGTTTCGCCGTTCGGAATTAAGTTGGCGTTGAGGGCGTTGTCCGCTGTAGATTCATGTTGCTCGTCGTTGGGACTTCGGTCCCAGGGCGTGTTGACAACTGCACAGGGGGTGACTGGCTTCGACTTTGGCCTTGCAAGCCAGGTGAAGCGGGCCGAGGACTGCGGACATAACCTCGTTAATCCTGTGACCGCAAACAACAAGTGCCAATTCCAAGAGCACTGTGGCTGCCAGGGACTCCCTGGCGCTCGCTGCCTAAGTAGCGAAACCACTGTCAGCCCGGGAGTGCCTTCGGCCCGGTGTCTGGCATCGTTAGAAGGCTCAACCGTTCGACCCGGCCACGGGGAAGATCGGGAAATCTAACAGTGGCTGAGCCCGTCGGCGACTCGCCTGCGTGATCGCCGGGGCTGAGAAAAGCACAGCAGGCTGCGCCCGGAGAATCCCTGACTTGGGGTTGAAGGACGCGGGTTCGATTCCCGCCACCTCCACCATCACAGACCGTCTCTTACCTGCGGAAACATCGCAGGAAAGGGGCGGTTTCGTGTTTGTTGGGGCACGCACCTGTCGGAACAGGACCTTCCTCACGAGGGTGATTCTCGCGCCCATGCGTTCGGCATGCGCTCCGTCCCCAGACTGGAGCCGTTCACCGTTCCTCCCGCTTCCAGCGGACGCCGAACCATGGAGAGGCCATGACAGCGATCGTGCCCGAGCACAATCTCGACGAGATCGTCGCCCAGATCCGCGCCGAGGAGTCGGCCGCGGACTTCGACACGTCCGAAGCCGCGTTCAGCGAGTTGGCCGGGGTGTCCCCGGAGGACCTGCAGCAGTTCCTGGAGGAGAAGGTCGGGCTGTCGCCCGACGAGGGCATCCAGGGCAGCTTCACCGGCATCATCGTCACCGCCGGGGTGCACTGCTAGATGGTCCCGCAGTCAGGGGCTGACGAGCTCCTGCGCGCCCGGACGCTGGGTTTTCACATCCCGCGTCCGGGTCGGCGTAGCGCGCCCCGCCAGACGCAGCAGTTCGACCACCGCGGCGCGGAGCTTGCCCCGGTGTTCACGGCGCTGGGCATCGATCCGGATCGGGTGGTCCGGGTCAGCCGGCGCGTCTCGCGGCGGCTCGTGCTGATGGTCGAACTCGCCGACGGAAGCGCCCAGCTCCTGAAGTGGCCGGACACCGACACCGAGCACGACCACGACTACGAGTACGTGATGCTGAGCCTGATCGACCGGCTCGATCTGCCGGCCAGGACCCGGGCCGCGCTGCCGCGCCTGCTCGCCGCCGACCCCCGGAGCGGGACCATCGCCCTGGACGTGATGCGGGACTGCGTACGCCTGAGCGACGTGATCAGGGACACCCACGTGGTGGACACCGCGTACCTGGTCCATCTGGCCGCGGCGATGGCGGGGCTGCACCGCACGCCGATCGGGGAGGCGTACGCCGAGTACCCCGACTGGCTGCTGCGTCCGCCGGTGCCGAAGTCGACGATCCCCACGCCGCACGAGTTCGCCCATGGCTGCGGCATCGACTTCGACGCGTACCTGCGCACGATGCAGGAGCTCGGGCAGGACTTCCTGGAGATTCACGCCGGCTGGCGGCCGGACAGCCTGATCCACTTCGACCTGCGTGACGACAACGTCCTGCTGGCCCGGGACCCGGGGGCGTCCGCGCCCGTCCGCGTCATCGACTGGGAGGCCGCCGGGTTCGGCGACCCGTGCTTCGACCTCGGCACCGTGGTGGGCCAGTTCCTCGCCGCTGCTCTGCGCCGCCACGGTGACCCGGACGGACCCCGCGCGGCGCGGCACAACATCCGCGCCTTCCTGCGCGCCTACCGGCGGCTCGCCGAGCAGGAGCACGCGCACGAGGAGCGGATCTTCCGGTACGCGGGCATCCTCCTGCTGGTCCAGGCGGTGAGCCGGTTGCAGCTCCTGGGCGCCCTCGGCCGGATCGGCCACCTCTGCCTGCTGTACGGCAAGCAGCTCATCCGAAATCCCGCCCCGGAGGCCATCCTGCGATGACGGACGAGCCGGACAACCCCTATCTCCGCTTTTTTCGTGAGATCGCGGAGGAAGTGGTGATCAAGGACGCCTTCACCTTCACCCACCCGCGGTTCGGAATCTTGGAGCCGCCACGCGACATGGCCGCAGGGGACGGTCATCCGGTGGTCACCTACCTGGCGAAGCTCATCTATCTGTCGTACTACGCGGGGGACGACGCGGCCGCGCGGATCCTCATGGACGGCGGCAAGGCCGTCGCCACCATCCCCGACTACGAGGACTACGCCTTCAGCGAGCAGCTGCACGGCCACAACGCCGGACGCGGGCATTTCACCCCCGGCTGGCGGATCACCGGGCACGACGAGCAGGGCTTCCTGGTGCACGCGGACGGCATCACGCTTCGCGCCACCCCGCAGGAGCTGGTCGCGACCGGACCGGACGGTGAGCTGACGGTGGGCGCGCCGGTGTCGGTGCGGTTCCCGCCGAGCATGCGGTACGCCCTGCTCGGCTGGTACCTGGCCATCGGCGATCAGGGTGTCGCCGAACGCGAGGACGGGCTGGTCCGCGTCTACTTCAGCCTGGACGGGCACTCCGGCGCCCCCGTCCTGATGAAGGCGGTCACCTCGACGCTCAACACGCTGGAGATCCCTTTCCAGTTCAAGATGGCCAACCACCCGGCCGCCTACGCCCGGCGCGACGCCGGAGTGCTCTTCCTGAGCTCGGAGGCGTGGTCGCGGCACCGGACGACCCTGCTGGAGATGTGCGCGCAGGCGCGCGCCGTCCTGCGCGACGACTATCCGAGGCTGGCGCTGCCGCTGGCGTTCGGGGTCTCCTTCGCCGTCGAGCCCCAGGTGCCCGGACGCCTGCTGAGCTTCGGCGAACACCGCTGCCTGCTCGTCGCCGAGGCGCTGGTCGAGGCGCACGAGCGGGGGGTGGGTGACGCGGTCGGCCGGCTGGCCGCCATCCGCGACCGCTACGAGCGCGAGGGGCTGAGTGTGGAGACGCCGTACGCCGAGCCGGTGCCGGTGTCGGTGTCGGTGCCGGTGCCGTGAGCGGGATGACCGACGCGGCCGGCCGGACGGCCGGTCGCGCGGAAAGCGGGACAACCGACGCCGTCGGCCGGACGGCCGGGCCCGCGGAAAGCGGCACCGGCCGCACGGCCGTCGGAGGTCTCGTGCGCAGCGGCACCGGCCGCACGCCCCCGGCCGTCGGAGGTCTCGTGCGGAGCATGGACGGGCCGTTCGTGCTCCGGGTCTGCGTGCGCGCCCCGTCCGGTTACCGCTGGGCGGAACAGGACAAGCAGCGCAACCCGCGCTACCTGGACGCGCGCGGGCTCGGCGCGCTGCGCGCCGTGCTGCCCCAGGACGCCGCCGTGCTCGCCGCCGTCCCCACGCTCTCCGCCTCCGGCCTGGCCACGTGGCCCACGTTGCCCACCCCCGCGCTGCTCTGCGACCGGGCGTACGGTGCCGCGCGCGGCGACCTCGAACGCGTCTGCCGGGCACTGGGCGGCTTTCTCGCCCTGCTGCACGCCGCGCCGCCGGCCGACCTGCCGCGCCGGTCCGCCCCGGCCTGGCTGCCCGAGGGATCGCAGGCGGCCAGGGAGGTCGAGGCCGTACGGCGTCGGCTGAAGGGCGGACGGCTCGCCCGCGCCGCGGCGGGCGTCACCCCGTTCAGCGGTGACCCCGTGGTCGTGCACGGCCGGTTCTCGACAGGCGTGTGCGCCGACACCGACCGGCCGGCGGTGCTCGGCTGGCGGGAGGCGGGGCTCGGCGACCCCCTGCGTGATCTGGCCTTCTTCCTGGCCGAGCTGGTCGAAGCGGCCGCGCTCGTCGAGCTGGCGGACGATCCGGCGGCGGTGGCGTTCCTCGACGGGTACGGCGCGGTGCCCGATGCCGATCGGCTGGTGGGTCTCGTCGCCGATCGGTTGCTGGAGCACTGCGCCCAGAGCACGCTGTGGCGGCCCGCGGGTCAGGCCGCCGGGGGTGGCCCGGACGGTGGGCTGGACGTGGCGCTGCCGCGGCTGGAGGCGTACTGGCGGCGGTTCGCGACGGCGGTGACGGCGTGACCCGGCCTTCGACCGAGCCCCAGGCCGACCCTGAGCCCCAGCCTGAGCCCCAGCCTGAGCCCCAGCCTGAGCCCCAGCGCCAGCCCGAGCCCGAGGCCGACGCTGAGCCCCAGCCCCGACCGGAGCCAGAGGCAGACGCCGAGGCTGGGAGCCGCCTCGACCTGAGCGGGGTGCGGCTGCTGGTCTGCGTGTCCGGCTCGGTCGCGGCGCTGGCGGTGCCGCACATCCTGCTCTGGCTGACGGGCCGGCTCGGGCTGGGACGGATCAGGGTGTTGCTGACGCCGATGGCGCTGCGGCTGGTCACCAAGGACTCGTTCCGGCGGGTCGTCGGCTGCGAGGTGATGTGCGACTGGGACGACCTCCCCCTGGAGGATCGCTCCCACGTGTCCGTCGCCCGGTGGGCGCAGGTGGCCCTGGTGCTGCCGGCCACCGCCGACCTGGTCGGCAAGCTCGCCCACGGCATCGCGGACGACCTCGTCAGCTCCACGCTCATGGCCGTGTCGTGCCCCACCGTCGTCGTGCCCTCCACCAGCGAGACGACCTGGAACAAACCGGTCATGCGGCGCAACATCGCGCAACTCAGAGCCGACGGCCTCGAAGTGGTGGAGCCGCGGACGGGCCACTCGCTCGCCACCGACGCGGACGAGAAGGGCTCGATGGGCGACTACCTGCCGCCGCTGATCGCCGCTCTGGCCGCCGCCGCAAGCAGTGAGAACAGGAGGAAGCTTTGACCCTGACGCCCGACGTGACGCTGCGTCGTGTCCCCGAACTGCTCGTCGAGGTGGAGAGCTCCCATCGGGTGCGGGTCCACCACGACCGGCGGATCTGGGAGTTCGGCCCGCACGCGCTGTCTCTCCTCGACGTGTTCTACGAGCCCGTGACCGTCGCCGAGGCCCTCCGGCGGCTTCGGCCGCGGCTCAAGGGCAGGCGCGCCGTCGACGAGCTGCTCACGACGCTCACCACCATGGCCGGGGCCGGACTGCTCACCCCCGACCCGGCCGAGGGCCACTCGGAGCTGATGTTCCCCATCGGCGGGTACGGACAGACGTACCTGGACATCACGATGCTCGACGACCCGGTCCGCAAGACACAGTTCCTCAAGGCCATCGACGAGGTGGTCGGCCCGGACGATGTGGTCCTCGACCTCGGCACCGGCTGCGGCGTCCTGGCCGTCGCGGCGGCCCGCGCCGGCGCCAGGCACGTGTACGCGGTCGAGCCCGCGCGCACCGGCGACATCGCCGCCCGCGTGGTCGAGCGCAACGGCTTCGCCGACCGGGTCACGATTGTGCGCGGCTGGTCCACCACCACCGAACTGCCCGAGAAGGCGACCGTCCTGACCACCGACATCATCGGCAACGACGGCCTGGACATGGTCATCTGGGAGAACCTCCAGGACGCGCGGCGGCGCCTGCTCACCGACGACGCCCGCCTGATCCCCGGCTCGCTGCGCGCCAAGATCTACCTCGCCCACATGCCGGACGGCTTCCGCTCCCGGCACCGGATCCTGCCCGCGCACATCGTGCGCTGGCAGCGCCGCTACGGCATCGACTTCTCGCCGATGCTGGAGGGCAACCTCTCCCGTTCCGCGGGCTTCTACGAACGCCCCGAGCACGTGCGGGAGTGGGAGCCGCTCTCGGAGCCCGTGCCCCTGTTCACGGTCGACCTGCACCAGGACGTACGGCACTTCGAGAACGAGGTGAGCGTGCCCGTCACCAGGGCGGGCCTGTTCAACACCGCGCTCGTCTACTTCGAGGCGCAACTCGGTCCCACCACCGTGCTCTCCACAGCTCCCTGGGACGGCGGCGAGAAGAGCCACTGGTACTGCGCCGGCTGGGCCTTCCCCGAGGAGCGCAAGGTCGCGCCCGGCGACCTGATCACGCTGAGCTACCGGTACGAGGGCGACGGCCGGGCGCGGGTCGAACTCGTCCAGCCAGAACTCGTCCCGACAGAGGGGGAATGATGAAGCTTCGTACCCACGTGCCCAAGGTCGACGGCCATGGCGTGCACCGGGAGATCACCGCCGAAGAGACCTGGTCGCGCGTGGAGCCGCATCTCCTGCGGGCGGGCGTCACCCGGGTCGCCGACATCACCTGGCTGGACCGGATCGGCATCCCCGTCTACAACGCGATCTCCCCGCGCTCCAACGACATCATCTCCGTCTACAACGGCAAGGGCATGACCCCGTTGCAGGCCAAGACCTCGGCCGTGATGGAGGCCATGGAGCGCTTCTCCGCGTGGCTGCCCCGCATGCCCGCCGTCATCGCCTCGTACCGGGAACTGCGCGCCGAGGGGCGGAGCGTGATGCACCCCGCCGAGTACCTGCTGGAACTGGCCCCGCACTACTCCGACGACCTGCCCTTCTCCTGGGCGCAGGGCCACGACCTGCTCTCCGGCGAACCGGTCCTGGTTCCCCAGGACGCGGCCGGCTACGTGGCCAAGTACCACGAGGCGCCCTGCTACCGCATCACCACCACCAATGGGCTCGCCTCCGGCAACAGCCTGGAGGAAGCGGTGTGCCACGCGCTGTGCGAGGTGATCGAGCGTGACGCCATCACCATCTCCGAGTTGCTGAGCACGAAGCTCGGCCGGGTGCTGGAGGGTGACGACCGCGCGGAGCACACGTCCGCGATCACCGGCTGGCTCAAGGAGCAGCACCCGCACGTGGACATCGACACGCTGCCGCCGCGAGCCAAGGAGCTGGTCGCCCGCGTCCGCGAGGCACGGCTGGAGATGCGGGTCGTCCAGCTGACCAACGACATCGGCGTGCCGACCTTCGCGGCGGCGACCACCGAGGCGCTGACGGCCGCTTCGGCGCACAACCACGCCGGATTCGGCACCCACCCTGACGCCGAGGTCGCGATCGTGCGGGCGATCAGCGAGTGCGCCCAGGGACGCGCGGTGGACATCCAGGCCATGCGGGAGGACATCTCGCTGCCGGGCACGAAGGTGCCCAAGCACATGCTGCACGTACACCGGTCGGCGACCGTGGACGCGAACGGCTGGCTCTGGAAGCCGGCGAACAAGATCCTCGACGCCCGGGAGATCCCCTCCTTCCGGCACGGGGACGTGATGGACGACGTGCGCTTCATGCTCGACCGCCTCCGGGCGATCGGGATGACCCGGGCCATCGTGGTCGATCTGTCCCCGCCGCAGATCCCGGTCTCCGTGGTCCGGCTGCTGGTGCCCGGGCTGGAGTCCTGGGGCGTCGATCACAGCAGGCTCGGCCGCCGGGCCGCCACCGCGTGGAACCGTTCCGTCCGTACGGCCGCCGAGCTCGACCGCCGCCTGTCCCTCGCCGAGGCGGGCTGACCGCCATGACCCCCACGACCCCCACGACCCCCACGACCGCCATGACCCCTATGACCGCAGAAAGGAATGCCATGCGCGCAGCGGTCTTTCTCGGGCCGAGCCTGAGCCCGGCCCTCGCGTCGAAGGAGCTCGACGCGGAGTACCTGCCGCCGATCCAGCGCGGCGACATCGACGCCCTGCTGAGCCGGCCTGAGCCGCCCGAGGTGATCGGCATCGTGGACGGCCGGTTCCTGTCGTCGCTGTCGATCTCGCCGAAGGAGGTTCTCTCCGCCGTCGACCAGGGCGTACGCGTCTATGGATCGTCCAGCATGGGCGCTCTGCGCGCCGTGGAGTGCGCTCCCTGGGGCATGATCGGCGTCGGCAGGATCTACGAGGCGTACGCGTCCGGGGCCGTGGACGCGGACGACGAGGTGGCGATCGTCTACGACGAGGAGACCGGGACGGCCGTGTCCGATCCCATGATCAATCTTCGGTTCGCCGTCGAAGCGGCGGTGGAACGCGGGCTGGTCACGGCCGGGACGGGAGCGGTCTTCGTCGACGCGGCCAAGCAGCTGTACTTCCCCGACCGCACCGCGCGCAACGTGTTGCGGGTCGTCGAGCCCGCTCTGCCCGCCGGCGAGCACGAGGCGCTCACCCGGTTCTTCGCCACCGAGGCGCCCGACACCAAGGCCGACGACGCCCGGCTGCTGCTCGGCGCGATCAGGGAGTACCTGGGATGAGCGACCGTCCCGCGACGCGGCACGACCGGCTCGCCCGCTTCCGTGCCGACGGATTCCTCTTCCCCGTCGACCTGCTGGAGCGTGAGGAGGCGCGGGAGTACGCCACCGCGCTGCGGACCTATCGCGAGATCACCCGGCGGGCCGGCGGGCTGCTGCGGCAGCGCTGGAACTATCCCAAGATCCACCTGCTCACGCGATGGGCCGACGCGCTGGTGCACCACGAGGCGGCGGTGGATCTCGCCGAGAGCCTGATCGGCCCCGATCTCCTGGTGTGGTCCACCAACATCTTTGAGCGGCCCGAGCACAGCCCTGCCCGCCTGGCCTGGCACCAGGACGCCCCGTACTACGGATGGGAGGGCTTCGAGGGCCGCGCGATCCGGGTCTGGATCGCTCTCACCCCCACGAGCAGGGCGAACGGCACGATGGTGTACTGCCGCGGATCGCACGCGGGCGGGCTGGTGCCGCACGGCTTCACCGGCTCCTCCGTGAACGATCTCCTCCAGGGCGAGCGGGCCGACTACGAGATCGCGCGGGAGGACGTGCTCAGCGTGGACCTCGAACCCGGGCAGTGCGCCGTGCACACCCCCGCGACCGTCCACAGCTCGGGACCCAGCACGGGCGAGACGGAGCGGCTCTGCTTCGCCGTCGACTACATCGACCCCGCCGTGCGGCCCGTCCATGGCGCCGACAGCGCCCTGCTGGTGCGTGGCGAGGACCGTCACGGGTACTACCTTCCCGAGCAGCGCCCTGCCGCGGACTTCGCCCCTGAGGCGCTGCGCGGCTTTCGCGCCGCGGTGAGGATGCGGGACGCCCGGCTGGTCGCGGTCATGCGCGAAGCTCACGCCGGGCGGGCCGGGTGACCGGCTGGCAGGTCGTGGTCAAGGGCGGCTTCCGCACTACCGGGACAGGGCTCGCGCCTCCGTGGGCGGCGCGCGACCTGATGAGGCTGCCACCCGCGACGGATCCCGTCGAGCGGTGGTTCCCCGCCGTCATCGACCAGGGGGAACGCCCGTTGTGCACCTCCGCGGTGGTCACCGCCATGGCCTCCTACTACGCCAGACGGGCCGAGGGACGGGAGTTCGAGCCCTCGGTGCTCTTCAACTACCGCCTCTCCCGTGGGCTCGGCGGGGATCCCGACCGCGACGGCTCGCACATCCTCTTCAGCCTCGCCGCCTGGGCGCGCTACGGCCTGGCTGACGAGGCGAGCTGGCCGTTGGACCCGAGCCGGGTCAACGAGGACCCGCCCGAGGAGGCGTACCCGCCGAGCGCGCCGCGGCTGCAGTTCCGGCGGCTCGCCGCTGACGCGGGGGACGCCGGCGCGGGTGGCGCGGGTCGGCGGGAAAGGCTCATCACACTGCTGAAGGAGCCGCTCGCGGTGGGCGTTCCCGTCGTCTTCGAGGTCACGCTGCATCTCTCGACGACCAGGTCGTTCGCCGACGGGATCTTTCCGGTCCCGCGCGCCGGGGAGGCGCTCCTCGGTGCGCACGTGCTGCTGCTCGTCGGCTATGACGACCATCGGCCGTGCGGGCCCGGGCTCACCGGCGCGTTCCGGGTGCGCAACAGCTGGGGGCCGGGGTGGGGAGACGACGGCTACGGGTGGCTGCCGTACGCGTTCGTCCGTCAAAGGCCGGTCCGCGACAGCTGGCTGGCGATCGAGCCGGGCTGGACGGCCGCGCCTCCCGGCGTATCGGCCGATGATCGGGTACCGGCGTCGAGCGGGTCGGTTCCCCTGTCGCCGGCGGGTCACAACCGGTCAGCGCACCGTGAGAGGGTCCCGCTTCGGCCAGATGACGCTCCGCGCGCCGGCGTCGTCGCGGTCCAGGACGGCGCGGTGCAGCCGGTTCAGCTCCTCGCTCGGCTCCACCCCCAGCTCCTTGGCCAGGATGTCACGCAGCTCACGGTAGGTGCGCAGGGCCTTCTCGACGTCCCCGGAGCGGTGGAAGGCGTAGATCAGCTGCGCCCAGGCGCCCTCCCGGTAGGGGTGGTCGGCCAGCAGGGCCCTCAGCTCGGGAATGACGAGCCGGTGCTCCCCACGCTGCAGCCGGACCGCGATCAGGTCCTCGTGCGTGATCAACCGCAGGTCGTTGAACGCGTCGAGCTGGGCGAGCAGCCGGCCGGATCCGGCGGTGTCGCAACCGCCGGCCGGGCCGTGCCAGAGCTCCAGGGCCATCTTCAGCAGGTGGATGGCTGACTCGGGGTTGTCGTCGCGCCGCATGGTCTGCGCGCGGGCGATCAGCCGGAGGAAGACGTCGGCGTCCAGCTCCATCTCCCCGACGCGCAGGAGGTACGCGCCGCCTCCGCCCTGTTCGCCGCTCCCTTTCCGCGACTCCAGCCGGATCCGCGACGGGTCTGCCGCGTTGAGGCAACGACGCAGGCGGGAAGCGTACGTGCGCAGGTTGGAACGGTATCCGGCCGGCGGCTCGTCCCAGAGCAGCCCGGCCAGCGTGGTGTGGGCCACGAACCTGTTGGGCCGCAGCAGCAGGGCGGCCAGCAGACCGCGTACCCGATGCTCGGAAAGCTGTTCTTCTGCCGTCTTCCGCGCGGCTTCCCCCTGGGTCAGCACGCCGACGGGGCCCAGGATCGTGAAGATCACGGTGTGACTCACGCGGGCGTCGCGGGCCGGCGCGGAGATCCGATCGATGAAGCCTTCGTCGTCAGGAGACACCTCTGTCTTTGTCGGCATTCCCGTTGCTCCGGCCGGGATCGCGACGGATGCGCGATGCGCCCCCACACCGGTGTTCCTGCGAGAATATGGTCGCCCACCCGGGCGCACTATCCGAAGAACGTCCGTGCGCGTTCGCTTGCCGGACACCTTGTGGTGCCGAGGGGTGTGGCGGCTGGGGGACAATAGGTCACAGAACTGCCACTCCGTAACCAAATATTGCTGTACGTGTGCTTAGGTGTTCCCCTGACAAGTCGTGTGCGGAGTGGGGTTGAAGGGTGTCAAGGTACGACTGGCGTCACTCGGTGTTCGCACCGGTGGTGGGCCTGCTGGTGTCCGCCGTCCTGATGGTGGCGGGAGCGGTCGAAGCGCTGCTGGAGTTCGTGGGCGCCACCACGGCCCCGGCGGCGGCGGAGCTCGTGGTCACACTCGTCATCGCGGTGTTCCTGATCACGGTGCTCAGGATCGCGAGGGCCGTACCGGACATCCGGCGGGAGGATGAGGCGACCGAGCGGGCCAGGACCAACATCGGGTCGGTGAAGCCGAACGAGGACACGCTGGTGGCCCGGCGGCTCAAGCTCTTCAAGGAGGCGGCCGAGGCCGGGAACGACTGCGAGTCCGTGCTGAGCGCCCGCTCGGCGCTGGACGAGAGCGAGATGACCAACAAGCATCATCTCGATCACGCGCTCATCTGGGCCCTGCCGGTGTTCGGGTTCATCGGCACCGCGCTGACCATGGCCGCGATGGTGAGCTCGTTCTCCAACGCTCTCGACAGCCGCGGCGACCCCGGCGTGCTGATCACCGCGCTCAAGCAGCACGTGCTGCCCGAGCTGGCGTCGGCGTTCGGCGTCACCATGATCGCGCTGTTCCTGAGCGTGCTCGCGTTCGGGTCGATGGCTCTGGTCGAGCGGGCCGAGCGGGCCGCGGTGATGGAGGCCGACGAGGTCTTCCTGATCTACATCGCGCGCCTGCCCGCCAAGCAGACCGGTCCCGCGCTGCAGGGGCTGACGCGCGAGCTGTCCCACATCCAGGGGCTCGCCCGCGAGATGGGCAACATGCAGGGGCTCACCCAGGAGCTGGCGCTGTCCAGGGGCGGCACCGAGGAACTGATCAAGGGCATGGACGCGCTGCGTACGGCGGTCGAGCGGCTGAGCGCCGCCGAGACCCGGCCGCAGAAGTACACGCTGGTGAGGGAACCGTGAGGAGGCGGCCGCCCAGGGCGTTCGCGCCGCCGCTCGACCTGCGCTTCATCGACCTGTTCATGGCCATCGTGCTCGCGCTGTCGTTCGTGGCGATCATGCTCACCGTGGTGGCCCGCATGCTGCCCACGGAGAACGCCACGCCGCCCGCCCGCGATCAGAAGACCGTGGCGCAGCTCGAACGGGAGCTCGACGCCGCCGTCCAGGCCCAGCGTCAGGCTGAGACCGAGCTGCGCACCACGCGCGAGCAGATCGCCGAGCAGAACGCCTTCGCCCTGCCGTGGTGGCTGATCGGGTTCTGCGCCCTGCTCGGCGTGCTGACCGTGTTCATGAACTGGCGGGTCCGGCTGTGGAACAACGGCAACCTGCCCCGGCTGCGCAGCTGGCTGCTGGTCACCCTGGTGGTGGCGGTGGTCACGGTGGTGATCAGGTCGCTGAGCGACGGCCAGGGGTATCTGCTGCTCGCCGAGATCCCCTGGTGGGCGGCCGACATCCTGTGTCTCGGGCTGATGCTGGTCGCGCACGTGCTGATCTCCGACATCCGGGACCGGCACGCCGTGCTGGGCGCCATCAGGAAGCGGACGACACGCGAGCCGGTGCCCGAGCGTCGCTGAGGTGCGTACTCGGCGGGGGGCCGGCGGGGAGCCGGCGGTGCTCAGTGGGCGCAGCCGGCGTACTCGTCGAGGCGGCGCAGCATCGCCACCAGCATGAGCGGGAACATCACCACGTGCGAGACGGTCATGAGGACGCCGCCGTCGATGATCCCCAGCCACAGCATGGGGAAGAGCGGCACGATCGGCGCGAACATGATCCCGCACATCTCCAGCGTCGGCGCCCAGCCGTGCCCGCGCCACCGCATCCACGCGGCCATGCCCACGGACATGTCGAACGCCATCGCGAGGTACCAGAGCTCCGGCTGCTCGACGTGGGAGACGCCGAGGCCGACGGCGGACCTGAGCATGCCGAGCGCGAACATCCCGACGAACATCGCGATGATCATCTCGACGTAGTGGAGGGCGAATCTGCCCCAGCGGCGGCCTGACTTGGGGGTGGTCGTCGTCGTCATGCTCCGACTGTGGCCGGAGCACGCCGGGGAGGCCAAGGAAGGAGGCTGAGGAGGTCCGTAAACTTGGGATCCACGTCCTTCGGACCTACAGTCGGGGTCATGGAGCCGAGACGGGTCGTGGTGGTGGCGTACGAGGCGGCGGAGTTACTGGAGGTCGCCTCCGTCAGCACGACGCTGGAGAGCGCCAACTGGCACGGCGCCCAGCCCTACTACGAATACCGCGTGGCGACCCCCGGCGGCCACCCCGTCACCACCGCGACGGCGCTGACCCTGCACGCCCAGCTCGCCCTCGAACGCGTCACAGGGCCGCTCGACACGCTCGTGGTGGCGGGCGGGATCGGCCACGAGGACGCCGCCGCCAACCCGCTGATCGTCGGTCACGTGCGCCGGCTGGCCCGCGAGAGCCGGCGCGTGGCCTCCGTCTGCACGGGTTCGTTCGTCCTGGCCGCGGCCGGCCTGCTCGACGGGCGGCGCACCACCACCCACTGGGACCAGGCGCAGCGGATGGCCGCCAGCTACCCCGACGTGATCGTCGACCCCGACCCGATCTTCATCAGGGACGGCAACGTCGCCACCTCGGCCGGCATCACCGCCGCGCTCGATCTCACCCTGGCCTTCATCGAGGAGGACAACGGCACCGAACTGGCCAGGACCGTCGCCCGCAACCTGGTCACCTACCTGCAGCGGCCCGGCAACCAGGCGCAGATGAGCATGTTCGTCGACGCGCCGTCCCCGGCCAACAGCCTGGTCAAGCGGACCATCGACTACATCTCCGCGCACCTGCGCGACGACCTCACCACCCCCGCGCTGGCGGCCGAGGCGGGCGTCAGCGAGCGGCACCTGACCCGGCTGTTCCTCAAGCACCTCGGGCTGACGCCGGGCCGCTACGTCAGGCAGGCCCGTACCGAGGCCGCCGCCCATCTGCTGGCCTCCACATCGCTGCCGATGGCGGCGGTGGCGGTGCGCTGCGGGTTCGGCACGGCGGAGACGCTGCGGCAGGCGTTCATCGACCGGTACGGCATCCCGCCCTCCCGCTACCGCCTGGCCCAGGCACCCGCAGTCGGATGATTCCGGCTCATCACCTCGAATCTGGCTAATGTGTCTGCGATGAACGGAGACCGGGTCATAGGCGGGTACGCGCTGCGGCGCCTGCTCGGCCAGGGCGGCATGGGCGAGGTGCACCTCGCCGCCACGCCCACCGGTGGCCTGGCCGCGGTCAAGCTCATCCACCCGGCGCTGGCCCGCGACCCGGCGTTCAGGCGGCGCTTCGAACGGGAGGTGGCGGCGGCCCGGCGGGTGGCCAGATTCTGCACCGCGCCGGTGCTCGACGCCGGGATCGACGGGGACGTCGCCTACCTGGTCACCGAGTACGTCAAGGGTCCCGACCTGGCCCAGGCCGTCCGCGACCAGGGGCCCCTGTCGGGCGGCAACCTGGAGGCGCTGGCCGTCGGCATCGCGACCGCGCTGAGCGCCATCCACGGGGCCGGGGTGATCCACCGCGACCTCAAGCCCTCCAACGTGCTGCTCTCGCCGCTCGGGCCCCGGGTGATCGACTTCGGCATCGCGCAGATCGTCGACCAGGCCAGCCTGGCCAGCCAGTCCATCCTCGGGACGCCCGCGTTCATGGCGCCCGAGCAGGTGCGCGGCGACCCGCTCACCCCCGCCGCCGACGTGTTCGCGTGGGGCGGGGTGATCGCGTACGCCGGGACCGGGCGGCTGCCGTTCGGGGGCGGGGCGCCTGGGGAGGTGCTGTACCGGATCGCGCACGCCCAGCCGCGACTGGACGGGCTGGACGACGGCATCCGGGGGGTGGTGGAACGCACCCTGGCCAAGGACGCGCGGGTGCGGCCTACGGCGCAGCAGCTGCTGGGGGAGCTGGTGGGAGGGACGCGGCTGGCGGCGGCGACGGAGGTGGTGGAACGCACGTGGACGGAGTCGATCACATCCGACGTCCGTCCCCCAGCCGCCTCGGGACCGTCTGGGGCTGGGAGTGCTCATGTCGGCCCGCGACCGCCCGCCGACCCGCGAGCGGCCGGGGCTGGTGCGTCCGGGATCGCCGGGTCGGGGCCTGCTGAGGGCGGGACCGCTGTGCTTGGCGCGGGGGCCGGGCGGCTTGGTGGTGCTGAGGGTGGCGGGGCGGGTGCCGGTCGTGGGGATGTGGGCGAGGCGCCGGGGCGGAGGCGGTGGTTGCCGTGGGCCGTCGGGGCGGGTGCGCTGCTGGTCACCGCCGTCGTCGTCGCCGTGAACATTCCGGGCCTCACCCAGCAGACCTGGCCGTACGAGGCGGGTTTCGAGTCCTGGGACACCGGCGCGTCCGAGGGCGGTGACGCTCGCCTGGACGGCTCCGGCTACCGGCTCACCGTCAAGCCGGGCTGGCGCCTGTGGAAGTCGGCGCCCGTGCGCGAGCCGGCGAACGGGGTGATCGTCAGCGCGAAGGCCACCCTGGAGCAGGGCACGGGTGAGTACGGCGTGTGGTGCCACGGCGCGGCCGGCTCGGGCGATCGCTACGAGTTCGGGGTGAGCGGCGAGGGCAAGGTCACGATCGTCAAGCGCCGTTCCGGTGCCGAGGCCAAGGTCCTTTACGGCCCCACGAACACGCCGAAGACGGCCACCAACCGGGTCGTCGCGGAATGCGGCCGGAGCGGGGGCAAGGTGACGCTGCGGATGTGGCTGAACGAGACCCTGGTCGGCGAGGCATCCGACACCGACGACCCCCACGGCTCCGGCGAGACAGGCGTCTACGCGGCCCCATCGGCCCAACAGCCCACCACCCCCGGCTCAGGCATCCAGGGCAGCCCACATCCCGGCGGCACGAAGTCTGTCGGTCCGCGGTTCGTTGACACCGGATCCGGCGGTACGGGGTTCGGCGTCGTGCGGTCTGGTGGTGCTGCGTTCGGTGGTGTGAGGTCCGGGGGGATCGGGTTCGGTGGTGCGGAGTCCGCTGCCGTGCGGTCGGGTGTCGTGCGGGCCGGTGGGGCCGGGGTGGGGGTCGGTGTTGAGGCCATACAGGTGCGGTTCGAGTCCTTCGCCGTCAGACCGGTGACCGGCACGTGAGGTCGCAGGTTCGGTTCGGGGTGCTGGGGCCGTTGCGGATCGACGGGGGTCAGGCTCCGGGCCCCGCCAAGCATCGGACGCTGCTGGCCGCGTTGTTGCTGTCGGCGCGGGAGCAGGTGCCGGTTGATCGGCTGATGTCCGTGGTCTGGGACGACCGGCCGCCGGCGTCGGCGGAGTCGGTGTTACGGGTGTACGTGAGCGCCCTGCGCAAGGTCGTGGACGGGATCCGTACCGTGCCGGGCGGTTACCTGCTCGACGTGGAGCGGGACGACGTGGACTGTCACCGGTTCGAGCGCATGGTCGGCGAGGCCAGGCGGGCGCGGGCCGAGGGCCGGGTGGCGCAGGCGGCCGGTGGGTTCGGGGCGGCGCTGGGGCTGTGGCGGGGGCAGGCGCTGGCGGACGTGGAGTCGTCGGTGCTGCGCCGGACGTACGGCGTACCGCTGGAGGAGTTGCGTCTGACCGCTCTGGAGGAGCGGGTGGAGCTGGACCTGCGGCTGGGCCGGGGCGCCGAGGTGGTCGGCGAGTTGCGGGCGCTGGTCGGGGCGCATCCGCTGCGTGAGCGTGCCTGGGTACGCCTCATTGAGGCGCTGCACCAGGCCGGGCGCAGGTCTGAGGCGCTCTCCGCCTACCAGGACGCGCGCCGGACGCTGGTGGAGGAGCTGGGGCTGGAGCCCGGCGCCGAGCTGGTCGCCGCCCATCAGCGCGTGCTGAACGACGCCCTGGACGCGGGCACGGGCCTGCCCCGCCCAGGAGGAGGTCCTGCCCTGGGTGGCGGTCCTGGGGTGGAGCAGGGGCCCTGGGGTGGCGATTCCGGTGTGGGGAGGGGCCGATGGGGCGGAGATCTCCGTGGCGCGGGGCAGCCGGGCGGTGACCTTGGTGGCGTGGAGCCCAGGGGTGGTTCGGGTGCGGGGCGGGGGCCGCGAGGGGTGGGGCGGGAGGTGGTGGTCAATGAGTTGCCGCCGGATATATCCGACTTCGCCGGGCGGGAGCCGGTGCTCGGGTGGATCGCGGCGATGGCGGGGGAGCAGGCCGCCGCACCCGTGCACCTGGTCCTGCACGGCCCGCCCGGCTGCGGGAAGTCCGCCGTCGCCGTGCACGCCGCCACCGCGCTCGACCTCCCCGACGGCCGCCTCTACGCCTCGCTCGGCGCCAGGCCGCCCAGTGCCGTGCTGGAAGACCTGCTGCGCTCACTCGGCTGCCCCGACGGCGCGGTGCCGCCCGCCCTCGACGATCGGGTACGGCTCTACCGCAGCACGACGGCCCGCAGGCGGCTGCTCGTGCTGCTGGACGACGCCGCCGACGAGGCCCAGGTGCGGCCGCTGCTGCCCACGGGGCCGGGCAGTCTCACCCTGGTGACCAGCCGGTCGCCGCTGGCCGGGCTGGAGGCGGCGCGGGCGTACGAGCTGGGCCTGCTCGACGAGGACGAGGCCGTGGCGATGCTCGCGGGCGTGGCCGGGCACGAGCGGGTCGGCGCGGAGCCCGAGGCGGCGCTGCGCATCGTCCGGCTCTGCGGCCACCTGCCCCTGGCCCTGCGCATCGCCGGGTCCCGGCTGGCCAGGCGGCCCGGGTGGACGCTCGACCACCTGGCGGGGCGGCTCGGGGACGAGCGGCGCAGGCTCGACGAGCTCAGCGCCGGAGACCTGGCCGTACGGGGCAGCCTCGCGCTCGGCTACCGCGGCCTGCCGGATCAGGAGCGGCGGCTGCTGCGCAGGCTGGGCGCGCTGTCCGCTCCCGACTTCGCGCCCTGGGTGTTCGGGGCGGACCTTGAGCCGCTGGCGGAGGCCGGGCTGCTGCAGTCGCGCGGGCTGGACGAGGCCGGTCAGGAGCGGTTCGGCTGGCACGACCTGACCCGCCTCTATGCCGCCGAACGCCTGTCCGAGGAGGACGGCGGCCCGGCCGGCGTGCTCGCCGCCGTGGCCGGTGAGATCCTCGAACGCGCCCGTCAGGCCAGAGCCTCCCTCCTCCCGGCCGAACCCGGCACCGGCCGCACCGAGGTCCACCCGCCCGGTTCCTCCACGGTCTTCTTCGAAGAGGCGAGTCTGGCGACGGGGTGGTTGCGGCAGGAGGCGCGGTGGCTGAGCGCCGAGCGCCGGTTCCTGGCCGCCTGCGTCGGCGACTTCTACCGAGCCGGTCTGTACGAGGCCGCGTGGCGGCTGGCCTTCTACCTGACCCCGCTGTTCGAGCTGGGCGCCCACCACGACGACTGGCACGCGACGACGGCCACCGGGCTGGACGCGGCCAGGGCGGCGGGCCACCGCCACGGCGAGGCCCTGCTGCTGCGCGGCCTGGCGGACCTGCACCGGGCGGAGGGCCGTACGGACGCGGCCGCCGCCGCGCTCCGGGCGGCCCAGCCGCTGGTGGAGGGTCTGGAACTGGCCAGGATCACGCTCCGCCTCGGCTTGGTGCAGGCACAGGCGGCCGACCCCCAAGGCAGGCCCGGAGGCGGGCGCGAGGGCGGGTCCGGAGGCGGATCCGAAAGGGGGTCCGGAGGCGCGGCCGAAGGTGGGCTCGCCGACGTGGGCGAACAGCGGCGTGCGGGCCGGGTCAGGGAGGCTGAGCGGGCGTTCGTACGGGCGCTGCGGGTCTTCGAGGAGGCCGGTGATCGGCGCGGGCGGGCGGACACCCTGCGCGCGTTGGGCGCCCTGCGCCAGGACGAGGACGCGCTGCGCCGGAGCCTGGCCGCCTACCAGGAGCTGGGCGACCCGAGAGGCGAGGCCGAGGCGCTGCTGGATCTGGCCAGACTGCAGCTGGCCGCCGGCCGGCCCGACGTGGCCCGCGACTGTGTCGAGCGGCGGCTGAGCGTCAATCGCCGCCTCGGCGACCGGCTGCCGGAGGCGGTGGCGCTGCTCGTTCTGGCCGAGATCGAGGCGGCGCGCGGCGACGGGCGGGCCGCGACGGAGGCGGCGCGGTCGGCGGTGGAGACGTTCACCGCGTACGGCGACCGCAGGAACGCCGCCAGAGCCCTGCTGGCCCTCGCCCGAGCCGAGCTGCAGGCAGGCGAGCCAGATGCCGCTGTTGTGACACTTACCCGCACTATGGGAGAGTTTGCCGGTATCGGTGACGAGCAGGGCAGAGCCGAGGCGGAACGCCTCGCACAGGAAGCCCGCAGGCGGCCTGATCAGCATATTTAGCGGACTATGCGGATCCTGAAGGTCGCCTCTCTAGGGTGAGAGTCACATCCCAAATCCACGAAGGTGACCACATCATGCGAAAGACGATCGCACTGGCTTTCGCGGCCGCCGCACTGGCCGGTTGCGGCGTGATCCCGGGCCAGCAGGGCGCGGGCGGCGAGGAGAGGCAGCCGGAAACCGCTCCGGCTGCCGCGTCCGAGCAGAGTGCCGCCCCCGAGCAGGGCGCCGCGACGGAGACGACACCCGCGCAGAGCGCGCCGCCCCAGGACACCAAGGTGATCGCCACCCGCGAGGTCAGCACCGGCGCGAGCGGCACGCACGGCAAGGCCCGGGTGGACATCACCGCGCTCACCCGCCAGGGCAGGACCGTCAGCCTCAACTGGACGGTCACCGGCATCGACGGCAAGGTCAACGTGCACAACGGCCTGGGCGGCGGCGGGCTCGACTTCACCGTCTCCGGCGTCTCCCTGATCGACCCGGTCAACGCCAAGCGCTACCGCGTGGCCCGCAACGGCACCGGCGAAGGCGCGGAGTGCGTCTGCTCGGGGACGCAGGGCCAGTTCCTGGAGCCGGAGGAGTCGTCCACGCTGTACGCGGTGTTCGCCGCCCCGCCCGCGGACGTCACCAAGGTCAACATCGAGATGCCGATGATCGGCGTGTTCACCGATGTTCCGATCTCTTAGCGTCGCGCTGGCGCTCCTGCTGTCCCCGCCGCCGCCGCCCAGCCCGCCCCCGGACGCCACCGGGGCCGTCGAGGACCTCGTGTTCCCCATCGAGGACATCGTCGGCGAGGTCGAGTCGATGGACGGCACCGAGAGCGAGACCAAGCAGGGCCGGCAGGTACGGGTGGCCGTGACCAGCGACGTGCTGTTCGCGCTGGACAAGTGGCAGCTCACCGGCAAGGCCAGGCAGCGGCTGGAGAAGGTGGCCGAGAAGGTCGAGGCCGAGGGCGCCGGCGGAGTGGTCACGATCGAGGGGCACACCGACGACCAGGGGACCGACGCCTACAACCGCACGCTGTCCGAGCGGCGGGCGCAGTCCGTGCGGCAGGCCATGAGCGGGCAGCTGACGAACGCGGGCGTGACGCTGGAGTCGCGCGGGTTCGGCGAGAGCCGCCCCAAGCTGCCCAACCTGATCGGGGGCAAGCCCGTCGAGAAGAACCGGGCCAAGAACCGGCGCGTCGAGATCGTCTTCACCGCCAAGCAATGACCACTCGGAGGCGGATCACCCGGCCGTAGTCGCCCGCCGTACGTCAGCCCTGCAGCCGGCCCAGCCGTACGTTGACCGTCTCCTTGGCCCCGTCCGCCCGGATCAGCCCGACCCGGGCCTGATCGCCCGGCTTGAGCGTGGTGATGGTCTCGGCCAGGGCCGCCATCGTCGGCGTCTCCTTGCCATTGATCGAGACGATCACGTCACCGGCGCGGATCCCGGCCCGCTCGGCGCCGCCGCCCCGTTCGACCGAGGCCACCCCGACGCCGCTCGGCTGCCCGTCCGAGCCGATCACCGTGCTGCCGCGGATGCCGAGCGCGGCCCGGTGGCTGTCGGTGACCTTGCCCTTCTCGACGATCTGGCGGGCGATGTCGGTGGCGGTGTTGCTCGGGATCGCGAAGCCGATGCCGGGCGCGGCCCCGCCGCCCAGGTCGGGGTCCGTGGCCGCGAGCGTCGGGATGCCGATCACGTGGCCCGACAGGTCCACGAGGGCGCCGCCGCTGTTGCCGGGGTTGATCGCGGCCGAGGTCTGGATGGCCCCGGCGATGGTGGCGCCGGGCGAGCCGGGGTTCTGCGGCTCGGTGACCGTACGGCCGAGCGCGGAGACGATGCCGTTCGTCACGCTGCCCGACAAGCCCAGCGGGTTGCCCATCGCCAGCACGATCTGCCCCACCCGAAGTTTCGACGAGTCGCCGAACCTGGCCGGCTTCAGCCCGTCGGGCCGGTCCACCTTGATCACCGCGAGGTCCCCGGCGGGGAACGACTTCACCAGCCTGGCCGGCCGGGGCGCGCCGCCGGTGGCGATGGTGACGTTCATCTGTGTGGCCTGCCCGACCACGTGGGCGTTCGTGATGATGTGTCCCTGGGCGTCGAACACGATGCCCGAGCCGAGCCCGACCTTCGTGTTGATCTGCACGATGGACGGCAGCGCCTCCGCGATGACCCGCTCGTACGCCGCCTCCAGGGTCTGCGGCGACGCGGACGCCGTCGGAGATGCCGAAGGCGTCGCGGAGGTGGGGGCCGCGGTCGGCGAGGCCGTTCGCGTGGTCGAGGGGGGAGGGCCGCAACCGGTCAGCAGTACGGCGGCGGCGACCAGTCCGGCGGCGATCTCCCTCATGGCAGCTCACTGCCCAGCTCAGCTGGAAAGATACGTTTCCCGGACGTTCCGTCTGCTCAGCTTGCCGGTCGGCGTACGGGGCAGCGTCTCCCGGTACTCGATCAGCCGCGGGTGCTTCAACCTGGCCAGCCGGGGCGCACAGTGCCGCAGCAGCTCGGCCGTGAGCTCCTCGCCGCCGCGGACCCCGGCCGTCGGCTGGACGAGCGCCACCACCTTGTGCCCCCACTCGGGGTCCGGCACGCCGATCACGGCCACGTCGGCCACCGAGGGGTGTTCGAGCAGCGCCGCCTCGATCTCGGCCGGGTAGATGTTGACCCCGCCGGAGATGATCAGGTCGGTCCGCCGGTCCAGCAGGAACAGGTAGCCGTCGTCGTCGAGGTAGCCGATGTCGCCCGGCGTGTAGTCCCGCCCGCGCATGGCCGAGGCCGTCTTGTCCGGGTCGCCGTGGTACTCGAAGCGGTTGATCCCGCCGATGTAGACCAGTCCGGGCTGCCCTGGGGCCGCCTCCTCGCCATCGTCGCCGACGATCGTGAACGACATGCCGTCCAGCGCCCTGCCGACCGTCCCCGGCCGCTCCAGCCACTCCTGGGAGGACACCATGGTCGCCACGGCCGCCTCCGTGGAGCCGTAGTACTCCCACACCACGGGCCCCAGCCAGTCGATCATCGCCTGCTTGGTGGCCGGCGGGCAGGGCGCGGCGCCGTGGTAGAGGTGGGTGAGGGACGACAGGTCGTACGACTCCCGGTCCGGCACCGCCAGCATCCGGTGGAACATCGTCGGCACCATGAACGCGTTCGTCACCCGATGCCGCTGGATCAGCTCCAGCGCGGCGGCCGCCTCGAACCGCTCGGGCGCCACGATCGAGTGCCCGAACTGCAGCGCCATCATGGCCTGTCCGTACGGCGCCGAGTGGTAGAGCTGCGAGCACACCAGGTGCACGCCGCCCATCGGCAGCCCGAAGTGCCGCCAGCTCTTGCGCATCAGGATCGGGTACAGCTCCTCCGGCGTCAGGTCCAGCAGCCGCCGCCGTACCCCCTTGGGCCGGCCGGTGGTGCCGGAGGTGTAGAGCATCATCGATCCGGCCCGCCGGTGGCCGGGCGGGGTGCTGGGCCGGCCCTCGACGAGCTCGGCGACCGTGAGGGCGTCCGGCGCGATCACCACCTGGGCGCCGCAGTCGGCGACGATGTAGTCGATCTCCTCGGCTGTGAAGTGCCAGTTGACGGGTACGAGATAGACGCCGATCTGGTACGTCGCCAGCATCATGGTCAGGGCGTCGGCCCCGTTCTTCAACACGGTCACGACGCTGTCGCCGGGGCGGACTCCGCGCGAGGTCAGGCCGCCCGCGGCCTGGTTGACCCGGTCGAGCAGCGCTCCGTAGGTCATGCCCGCGTCGCCGAGGAGGGCAGGGCGTTCCGGGTCTTCGGCCGCGATCTCGTAGAAACCCCTCATGTTCGCAGACCTTACAGAATTAGATTCTGCAGGGGGAATAGAGGAATTATCCCGCTCCGTGGTGACGTAATCTCAAGGCCATGGCGGACGACGGCGAGCGCAGACGAACCTACGATTCACCCACCACCCCGTTCCGCAAGATCGTCGTGCCCGAGGAGCAGCAGGCCGAGCAGACGATCAGGATCTCCCGGCCGCCGGCGGCCGGCGCGTCCGCCCCGGTGAAGCCGCAGACCCCGCCCCAGAGCCCGCCGTCCGCGCCGTCCACCCCCGACCAGACCGCTCCGAAGCAGTCAGGCCCGAAGCAGTCAGGCCCCAAGCCGGCCACCCCGAAACCGGCCGCTCCCAAGCCCGCGGCTCCCAAGCCGGTCGCTCCGAAGCAGTCGGGTCCGAAGCCGGTGCCCCCGAAGCAGTCCGGCCCGAACCCCACCGCGCCGCCCAAGCCGACACCTACCCCGGCTCCGCCGCGCCAGGGCCCGCCGCCGTCCTCGGGCGCGAGCCCGGCACAGGCGCCGAGCCGAGCGCCGGGCCCGTCTCAAGGACCAGGACCCGCGCAAGGCCCGGGTCAAGGACCAGGCCAGGGGTCAGGACCGGGTCAGGGGCCGTCGCAAGGGCCGGGTGCGGCGCAGGGGCCAGGGCCGGTGCAAGGCGCCAGTCCCATGCAAGGGCCTGGTCCGATGCAGGGGCCGGGGCCGATGGGGCCGGGGATGCAGCCGCGGCAGGTGTTCGGGCAGCAGCAGGCGCACCAGCACCCGGTGCCGACCATCCCGCCCGTCCCCCCGCTCCCCGCCGCACCTCCGGCGCGCCGTCTCGGTGACATCCCGATCAGGGCCGTCTACCTGCTCGGCGCCATCCTCGCCACGGTCCTGGCCGTGCTCCTGGTGTTCGTCGTGTTCTCCGGCGACGTGCCCGCCAACCAGCAGGCGGGCGAGCAGGTGGTCTCGGTGGCGCCGGTGCCCAGCGCGTCGGTCTCGGCGACGCCGTCGGCCACCGCCAGTGCCAGCGCCAGCCCGACCGTGAGCCCGGTCGTGCTGCCGCCGGTGCCGGCCAGCAAGACGCTGGACACGCTCTCGGGGACGGCGTCCCTGGTCAGCGGCGTCATCACCGACAAGACCGTGGGCATCACCTACCCGAGGCTGGCCGCGCCGTGGAAGGCCAAGTCGTTCCCGCCGTTCTCGATCGCGCAGCGGATCGGCAAGGTGGCGGTCCCGCACACGGTGATCGCCTCGGCGATGTATCCGGGCGACTCGCCGGAGAAGAAGCCCTCGTCGAACGCCGACTACCGCAAGCTCGCCACCGAGGCGGTCCGCTGGGCGATCCGCACCCAGTACCCGAAGGGCGCGCAGCTCGACGAGTGGACCGCGTCGCAGAAGCTCCCGGTCGGCAAGGGCTGGACGCTCGGCTACAAGGTCGATTACACCTTCAACGGCAAGAAGCAGGAGGCGCAGGCCGTGGTGACGGTGATCGAGGTGGGCAAGACCAAGCCCGCCATGCTGCTGGCCTCGATCCCCGACTCGAACAAGAAGTACTGGCGCGACCTGAACACGCTCGTCCAGCAAGTTCGCCCGCTGTGACAGGCTGACACGCCAGAAGCATCCTCTAGAATATGGTTCTGGGTAGACTCCCGGACCTGGCTGGAGGATGAGCAATGGCTATCGGGTTGAGCGAGGAGCACGAGGCGCTCCGCGAGTCGGTGCGCGGCTGGGCCGAGCGGAACATCCCCGCGGAGCTGCTGCGCGCCGGGGCCGGCGGACGCCCCGCGTTCTGGCCTGGCCTGGCCGAGCAGGGGCTGCTCGGCCTGCACGTGCCCGAGGAGCACGGCGGCTCCGGCTACGGGCTGCTGGAGGCGGCCGTGGCGATCGAGGCGCTGGCCGAGCGGGTGGCGCCGGGCCCGTACGTGCCGACCGTGCTGGCCAGTGCCGTGATCAACGCCTCCAAGCGTCCCGAGCACCTGGAGTCGTTCGCCGACGGCACGCTGACCGGCGCCGTCGCGCTGAGCGGCGCGCTGCGCGGCACCCGCCGCGAGGACGGCTCCCTGGTCGTCTCCGGCACGGCGGAGCCCGTGCTGGGCGGCTCCCTGGCCGACTCGCTCGTCCTGCCCGTGGCCACGGCCGACGGCGAGGAGTGGGTGCTGATCGACGCCTCCGCCGCCACCGTTACCGAGCTGCCCTCGCTCGATCTGACCAGGCCGGTCGCCAAGGTGGAGCTGACCGACGTGGTCGTCCCCGCCGAGGGCATCCTGGGCGGCGTCGGCAGCGCCGACGTGCGCAACCTGGCCGCGATCCTGCTCGGCGCCGAGGCGGCGGGCCTGGCCTCGTGGTGCGTCGCCGCCGCCGCCGACTACGCCAAGGTACGCGTGCAGTTCGGCCGCCCGATCGGCCAGTTCCAGGGCATCAAGCACAAGCTCTCCCGCATGCTCGTCGCGCTGGAGCAGGCCCGCGCCACGGTGTGGGACGCCACCCGCGCCGCCGAGCGGCGGGCCGGGGCCGAGCGGGCCGCGGAGGGCGGCGACAGCGCGGCCGTCAGCGCGGACAAGGAGCTGGAGTTCGCCGCCGCCGTGGCCGGGGTGATGGCCCCCGACGCGGCCGTGCAGTGCGCGAAGGACGCCATCCAGACCTTCGGCGGCATCGGCTACACCTTCGAGCACGACGTCCACCTCTACTACCGCCGCGCGCTCACCCTGCGCGCGCTGCTCGGCTCGTCGGCCGAGTGGGCGTCGGCCGTGACCGCGCTGTCCCTCCAGGGCGTCTCCCGCGAGATGGAGATCGTCCTGCCCGAGGACGCCGAGGAGCTGCGCGAGTCGATCCGCGCCGAGATCGCCCGCATCGCCGAGCTGGAGGGCAAGGAGCAGAAGCGGGCCCTGGCCGACGCCGGGTTCGTCATGCCGCACCTGCCCAGGCCGTGGGGCCGCGACGCCAAGCCCCTGGAGCAGGTGCTGATCGCCCAGGAGCTCAAGGCGGCGAAGGTACGCCTGCCCGCGATGATCATCGGCGCCTGGGTGGTGCCGTCGATCGCCGCGTACGGCACGCGGGACCAGCAGGAGCGCTTCCTGCCCAGGACGCTCAGCGGTGAGATCATCTGGTGTCAGCTGTTCTCCGAGCCCGGCGCCGGCTCCGACCTGGCCTCGCTGCAGATGAAGGCGGAGCGGGTCGAGGGCGGCTGGAAGCTCAACGGCCAGAAGATCTGGACCTCCGTCGCCCACGTGGCCGAATGGGGCATCTGCATCGCCCGCAACTCCAGCGAGGGCTCCAAGCACGAGGGCATCACGTACTTCCTGGTCGACATGAAGGCCCCCGGCGTCACCGTCAGGCCGCTGACCGAGATGACCGGCGAGAACCTGTTCAACGAGGTCTTCCTCGACGACGTCTTCGTGCCGGACGACCTGGTCGTGGGCGAGGTCGGCGAGGGCTGGAAGGTCGCCCGCAACACGCTGTCCAACGAGCGCGTCTCGCTGTCGTCCGGCTCGGGCGGCACCGGCTCGTCGGTCCCCGACCTGCTCGGCCTGGTCGGCCGTCTGGGGCGGGAGCTGACGCCGGTCGAGGCGCAGCGGGTGGCCGAGGTGGTCTGCGAGGGCCACTCGATCAACGCGCTGTCGCTGCGGGTGACGCTCAAGCAGCTCGCGGGGGCGGAACCGGGCGCGGACGCCTCCGTACGCAAGCTGCTGTCCACCTCCCACGCCCAGCACGTCTCGGAGACCGCGGTGGAGCTGCTCGGCCCCGCCGCGGTGGTCGCCGCGGACATGAAGCTCGGCGACGCCGGCTACTGGAACCGGGCGGTGCTCGCGACCAGGGCGATGACCATCTACGGCGGCACCACGGAGGTGCAGCTCAACATCATCGGCGAGCGCATGCTGGGCCTGCCCAGGGACCCGGAGCCGGGCAAGTAACCGCTGCCCGCGACGGCCCCGGGCGAGCAGTGCCTTGGACCGGCCGCGGTCATCCCCCCACCGGCCGCGGGGGGATGGCCGTGGCGTCCTCGTCGGGGATCGGGGTGCCGATCCTGATCTCGCCGATACAGGCGCCGGGGCCGCCGGTCGTGCGCAGGGCCAGCTCGGCGCCCTCTCCGGCGATCCTGACGAACGTCCTGCCCAGGTCCTTGCCGGCCGCCGTCTGGGCGACGCCGAGGCCGAGGCGTACCGACAGGGTGGTCTCGGCCGCGTTCAGGTAGGAGATCTGCGCGGTGTACTCGCCCCCGGGCAGCCGCGTGGGCAGGCGGAAGCGGACCTCTTGCGCGCCGACCGGCACGCACGCCGGCTGTTGCGGGATCGTCAGGCCCTTGATGGTCACCGGTCGCAGGCGGCCGTGCGGGTCGAACGTCATCGGGCTCCGCAGGGGGCCGGAGAGGCTGTTCGTCCAGGTCACCGGCCATGGATCGGGTACGCCGAGGAGCTTGGAGTGGCGGGCGTACTCGTGGAAGAAGGCCGCGGCGGCGACGCCGGGCGGGACGTACGTGTCGAGCACGACCGTGCCCTCCGGCACCCGCGCGAGCGCCTGCTTGGCGGTCTCCACGTAAGCGCGTACGGGGGCGCCGAGCGGGCGGTCGGCGTAGGCGGCCACCGACCAGATTGAGCCCGCCGCGAACGTGGCCGCCAGCGGCACCCAGGCCCACCTGAGCCACGCCGACCTGAGCCACGTCCACCTGAGCCACCTGAGCCGACCGTGCGGGCGCAGCCACTGGTCTTCCTCGCCGGACAGCGGGATGAAGGCGAGCCCGATCACGATGGCGACGACGGTGGCGGTGGCGGCCAGGTAACGCAGCTCGTGACCGAGCACCCCTGGCCCGAGCACCTCGATCCGGCCCAGCAGCACCGGCACCACGTCGGCCGCCAGGAAGTAACCGAGCAGCACCAGCCACGCCGCCCAGGCCCGCCGCCGATGACGGACGGACACCGCCACCGCCACGGCCGCGACGGCGAGCCCGGCCCAGACCAGCGGCCTGGGGGCGGCGGCCATGGCGTAGTCGTCGCCGACCGGCTGCCACGCCCACGGTCCGCCGAGCGCCGACGGCACCAGCGCCCGCGAGCCCAGCAGCCAGGCGAACTCGCCGGCCACCTCCAGGGACGGCAGCGTCGGGGTCTGGGTCGCCTGGTTGATCTGGACGGAGCCGTACAGGCCGGTGAAGAAGATCCACGAGTACGCCGCCAGGACCGCCGCGTAGGCCGCCCAGGCCCGCCACAGCCGCCACAGGCCCCGCCACGACGGCGTCAGCCAGCCGGCCGTGACCGCCAGCGCCAGCACCGGGATGAACGCGGCCTTGACGAAGAACGCCAGGCCGAACACCGTCCACGCGCACGCCGCCACCAGGTGCCGCGCCCGCCCGTCGCGCGCGTACAGGACGTGGGACGCCAGCGCCATCGGCAGCGCCAGTTGCAGCGGCAGCGTCTCCAGCACCGCCGCCCACCACGACAGCGACGGCACCGTCATGGGCGTGAGCAGGTAGAAGCCGAGCGGCACCAGGATCGCCGGCCGCGCCCCGAACAGCACCACGAGCAGCCGCAGCAGCGCCAGGCTCGCCCCGGCCTGCAACGTCATCGTCATCGTGTGCGCCAGCACCTCGTCGTAGCCGCCGAGCCTGGCCACCGCCCACGAGATGCCGAACCCGCCGGGCAGCAGGTGGCCCACGTCGACCCACATCAGGTAGTCCCAGGTGAAGCCGCTCTCCTGGCCCCTGATGAGGTAGTGGAAGTCGTCCTGGCGGAAGTAGGTCCGCCTGACCAGCTCGAACTTCCACACGAGCTGCGCCACGACCATCGCCAGCCCGGCCGCCAGCACGGCGTCGGCTCCGCGCGGCCGGTGGGTCACCTCTGGTGCCGCCTCCGCCGTCGTCATCGCCCCGTCCTCCCCGGCGCAGCGTAGTCACGTCGAGGTCGTCGGTGGAATGGTCGTGTCCCGGTTGTGATGCCCGGTTGTGATGCCCGGTGGCGATGTCCCGGTGGCGATGTCCCGGTCGTGATGCCCCGGTTGTGATGCCCCGGTTGTGATGTCATAGCGCAATGCCGCGTACCGTCCGGGCCGGGCCCGCCTCCGCCCTCCTCGGGCTGGCCCTGGGCTGCCTGGCGCTCGGGCCCGCCCTGGGCTGGGGGTTCACGCTGCTGCAGGACATGGTGTTCGTGCCGGGGCCGGAGTTCTCTGCGTTCACCTTCGGGATGGCGGGCGGGGCGGCGCGGGTCGTGCCGAGCGACGCCGTGGTGACCGCGCTGGCGCAGGTGCTGCCGGCCGAGCTGGTGCAGAAGGCGATCCTGCTGGCCGTCTTCGTGCTGGGGTGCTCGGGGGCGGCGCTGCTGCTGCCGTCGGGGTCGCTGGGGCCGCGGCTGGTGGCGGGGGCGTTCTACGTGTGGAACCCGTACGTGGCCGAGCGGCTGCTGATCGGGCAGTGGGCGTTGCTGCTCGGGTACGCGGGGCTGCCCTGGGTGGTGCGGGCCGTGTGGTCGGGGCGGCGGGTGGCCCTGGCGATGCTGCCCGCGGCGGTGGGCGGGTTCGCGGCGATGACGGTCACGGCGATCACGTCGGTGCCGGTCGCCTTGTCGCGCTGGAAGACCGGGCCGCGTGACCAGGCCGGGCCGCGTGACCAGGCCGGGCCGCGTGATCAGGGGGAGCCCCGTGACCAGGCCGAGTCGCGGGTGAAGGGCGAGTCGCGCTGGTGGGGCGTGGTGCGGGTGGCCGGGGTGCTGGCGCTGTTCAGCCTGCCGTGGCTGGTGCCGACCGCGCTCAGGCCGCACGGCATCGAGGGCGATCCGGTGGGGATCGACGCCTTCGCCGCGCGGGCGGACACGCCCTTCGGCACTGTGGGCAGCCTGCTGTCGCTGGGCGGGATCTGGAACAGGTACGCGGTCCCGCCCGGCTACGAGAGCGTGGCGGGGGCCGTGGCCAGGCTGGTGCTGACGCTGGCCGGGGTCGTCGCCTTCCTGCGGTCGCGGGCGCCGTACCGGACGGGGCTGACTGTGGCCGCGGGGGCCGGGCTGGCGGTGGCGTGTGCGGGGGTGAGCGAGCCGGGCCGGGAGGCGTTCAAGTGGCTCGTGGAGGTGTGGGGCGGGTTCGCGGTGTTCCGCGACGCGCAGCAGTTCGTCGCGCCGCTGGCCCTGGTCGCGGCGCTCGGGCTGGGCGCGCTGGCAGAGTCGGTGACGGGGTCGGCGGCGGGGTCGGCGACGGGGGCAGTGGCGGGGCCGGCGGCCGGGCCGGTGGCGGGGCCGGCGGCCGGGCCGGTGGTGGGGCGGCGGGCGTGGACGGTCGCGTTGGTGCTGGTGCCGCTGGCCGTGCTGCCGACGATGGCGTGGGGGTCGCTGGGGCGGCTCGGCAGCGTGTCCTATCCGGCGAGCTGGACGGCCGCGCGGGAGATCATCAGGCGTGATCCCGTGCCGGGGGACGTGCTGGTGCTGCCGTTCGAGTCGTACCGGCAGTTCCCGTGGAACGGGGGCCGGGCGGTGCTGGATCCGGCCCAGCGCTTCTTCGCGGTGCCGGGCCGGCGGGTGGTCTCCAGCGACGCCGTACGGGTCGGCGGGCTGGTCGTCAGGAGCGAGGATCCCCGCGCCCGCGAGGTAGAACGCGTACTAGAAGGATCCTCGCCGGACCTGGCGGCGGCCGGATTCCGCTACGTCATTGTGGACGCGGGGACACTTGAGGAGCGGCGCCGGTTCGGTCTCTGGCTACGGAGCGCGAGGGTTCTGGTCGATACCCGTGACCTGGGGTTGTACAGATTCGAACGGGTTGGTCGCTGAGTCTTACTCCGGATCGGACCCTGATCAGGCTCTTTGTTAATATTTCCGCTAGCTACTTCCGAGTAGCAAGAATTGGTTCTAAGTTGAGGGACGCCCGCACCGCTTGCCCGCTTGAGGAGGAACCCCGGTGATCAAGATCCTCTTAGCGGCGATGATCGGCATCGCCGTCGCGGCACTCGTGGCGACGGTCACCACCGTCACCTTCACCGGCGCCACCGCAACGCCGGTCAACCAGCCGCTCTACAACTACGGCGACCGGTAACCCGAGCCGAGATGCCGCCCTCTCCGCAAGGGGACGAGCGGACGAGTCGACCACCACTGCTTGAGATCGTCATTCCCGCCTACAACGAGGAAGGGCGACTACCCGGGGGGCTCCTGCAGCTGTGCGCGAAGCTTGCCCGCATGCCGTTCCCCAGCTCCGTCATCGTCGTGGACAACGACAGCACCGACCGCACGGCCGAGATCGTCGAGACCTGGCCGAGCGGTACCGTTCCCGTCCGGCTGATCCGGTGCGCGACCCCGGGCAAGGGCGCCGCCGTACGCGCCGGGCTGCTCGGCACGAGCGCGCCCTTCGTCGGCTTCCTCGACGCCGACATGGCCACCGACCTCGGCGCCGTCGATGTGGCGCTCGGGCTGCTGCTGTCGGGTGAACGGGTCGTGATCGGATCGAGGGGACACGACGGCTCACTCGTGGAGAACCGGCACAGCAAGGTCCGCGAGCTGGGCGCCTTCGGTTTCCGCGCGCTGGCCGGCGTGCTCGTGCACGGCGTGAGCGACACCCAGTGCGGCTTCAAGTTCTTCGACGGCGTGCTCGCCCGCGACATCGCCGCCGAGCTGCGCACGCCGGGGTTCGCCTTCGACGTCGAACTGCTCGCACGCTGCCGCCGGCAGGGCGCGGCCGTGATGGAGATCCCCGTGTGCTGGCGGGACATGCCGGGCTCGCGCTTCTCCCCGGCCCGGCACACGTTCGGCATCGTGCTGGAGCTCGGCCGGATCTGGCTGCGGCTGCGCGCCCGGCCACGGCCCGCCGCGCGCCCGGCGTGGGAGCCGCCGCTCGACCCCGTCGGATATCCGTGAAGATCGCGGTCGTCAACTGGCGTGACCCCTGGCATCCGCAGGCGGGCGGTGCGGAGACGTTCGCCTGGGAGCTGGCCCGCCGCTTCGCGCGGGCCGGGCACCCGGTGTGCTTCGTCACCGCGCGGGCGCCGGGACAGAGCCGGAGCGAGAGCGTGGAAGGGGTGCGTTTCGTCCGCATGGGCGGGGTCTTCACCGTCTATCCGCTGGTGCTGGGCTGGTTGCTGCTGCGCCTGGGGCGCTTCGACGCGGTGCTCGACTGCCAGAACGGGATCCCGTTCTTCACCCCGTGGGTGGTGCGGCGGCGTACCAGGGTGCTGTGCGTCGTGCACCACGTGCACGACCGGCAGTTCGGGGTGCACATGCCGGGGTGGCTGGCGGCGGTCGGGCGCTTCCTTGAGGGGCCGGTGTCGCGGTGGAGCTACCGGCGGCACGAGAGCGTGGCCGTCTCGCCGTCCACGGTGCTGGCCATGCGCGAGCGGCTCGGGTGGACGGGTCCCGTGCACATCGTCCCGAACGGGGTCAGCGTCCCCGAGCCCGGGGAGCCCGATGCGCCCGGCGAGCCCGTGAAGAGCGGGGTTCCGAGGCTTGTCTGCCTCGGGCGGCTGGTCGCGCACAAGCGCGTTCATCTGCTGCTCGACGCGGTGCCGGAGCTGCGTAAGCGCTGGCCCGGCCTGGTCGTGGACGTCATTGGCAGGGGGCCGGAGGAGGCGGCGCTGCGGGAGCGGCTGCCCGAGGGAGTGACCCTGCACGGGTACCTGCCGGAGGAGGACAAGGCGCGCCTCGTCGCGCGGGCGTGGTTGCACGTCAGCGCTTCGCAGGGGGAGGGCTGGGGGCTGAGCGTGCTGGAGGCGGCCGCGCTCGGCGTGCCCACCGTGGCGTTCGACGTGGACGGGCTGCGGGACGCCGTACGGCACGGTGAGACGGGTTGGCTCCTGCCCGAGGGGACGGACCTGGCCAAGGGCATTGGCGCGGCACTCGACGAGCTGGACCACACTTATACCGTGAAATGTCGGGAATGGGCGGGCCGCTTCTCCTGGGACCGCAGCGCGGAACGCCTCATCGCGCTCATGCACGGCCGTGACCCCGGCCCCGCCCCCGGCCTCGAACCCGGCCTCGAACCCGGCCTCGAACCCGCTCCGGACCTCAGCCTCGCTCTGGACCTCAGGCCCGGTCCGGGCCTCGCCGCCGCCCCCGACTCCGGCCCCGGCGGGGAGGTGCGGTGAGCGAGCCGACGGCCGCGCGGCGGGTCATGAGCCTGCTCCCCACCGACAAACTCGTCGCCGGACGCCGCACGGGCGCCGGCCGGCCGGTCGGCGAGCCCGCCAGGCGCCGCCTCTGGCTGCTGCTGAGCTGCTTCGGCTTCGCCCTGATGGCCTTCACCACCAAGCCGGGCCACCTCATCTCCGATACCAAGATGGACCTGGCGCTCAACCCGGTCGGCTGGCTGGAGCGCGCCGCCCACCTGTGGGACATCCAGCACTTCGGCCAACTGCAGAACCAGGTGGCCGGCTACGTCTTCCCGATGGGCCCGTTCTTCGCCCTGGGCGACCTGGCCGGAGTCGAGCCGTGGGTGACGCAGCGGCTCTGGCTGACGCTGCTCATGTGCGTCGCCTTCCTCGGAGCGGAGCGGCTGTCGCGGCAGCTCGGCATCGGCACGCCGGGCACGCGGATCGCGGGGGCGCTGGCGTACGCGCTGGCCCCGCGCACGCTGTCCATCCTCGGCGAGATCTCCATCGAGTGGCTGCCCGCCGCGATGCTGCCGTGGATCCTCATCCCGCTGCTCACCGCGTCGGAGACGGGCCAGCGGGCGCGCGGGGCGATCAGGTCGGCGCTGGCGGTGGCGCTGTGCGGCGGCGTGAACGCGGTCGCCGTGCTGGCCGTGCTGGTCGCGCCCGTCCTGTACATCCTGACCCGGCCGCGCCCGGTGCCGCGCTGGCGGCTGCTCGCCTGGTGGTCGGGCGCGGTGGCCGTGGCCACCCTGTTCTGGTCGCTGCCCCTGCTGCTGGTGGGCCGCTACGCGTTCTCGTTCCTGCCGTACACCGAGACCTCCGAGACGACCACCGCGGTCACCTCGCTCACGAACGTGCTGCGCGGCGCCTCCGACTGGGTGCGGTACTTGCCGCTGAACGGCGTCTTCGAGCAGCCGCCCGGTTTCGCCATCGCCACCTCCGCCACGATGGTCGTGGTCACCGGCGTGCTCGCCGCGCTCGGCCTGGCCGGGCTGGCCCGCCGCGACCTGCCCGCCAAGGGGTTCGTGGTGGCGATGTTCCTGGTGGGTGTGGTCGCGCTCGTGGCGGGGCACGCGAGCGCGCTTGAGCCGGTGCTGGCCGAGCCGGTGCGCTGGCTGCTGGACGGGCCGCTCGCGCCGCTGCGCAACCTGCGCAAGTTCGACCCCCTGATCCGGCTCGCGCTCGCGTTCGGCCTGGCTCATCTGCTGGTCAGGGCCAGGATCCCGCTGCGTACGGTCGCGGTGGCGGCCGCCGCGGCGCTCGTGCTGCCCGTCTTCAACCAGGGGCTGGCCGCGCCGGGTGACTTCGAGCGGGTGCCGTCCCACTGGCAGGAGGCGGCGGACTGGCTCAACCGCAACGCCGGCGACGACGGCGTGCTGATCGTGCCGGGCGCCAAGTTCGGCGAGTACGTCTGGGGCCGCCCCATGGACGAGCCGCTGCAGGCCCTGACCACCGCGCGCTGGACCGCCAGGCAGATCACCCCGCCCGGCAGCGTGGGCCTGACCAGGCTGCTCGACGCCATCGACCAGCGCCTGGCCGCCGGGCACGGCTCGGCCGGGGTGACGACCGTGCTGCGCCGGCTGGGCGTGCGTTACCTGCTCGTCAGGAACGACCTGATCAGGCAGAACCTCCAGGGCGCCTGGCCGTCCCGCGTGCACGAAGCACTGCGCGAGACGCCGGGGCTGACGAAGGTGCGCTCGTTCGGTGAGCCGGTCGGGGACAGGGAGACCGACGACGCGGTCAACCAGCTCGACGCGCCGTTCCCCGCGCTCGACCTGTACGAGGTCGCGGGCAGCAGCGACCTGGTCTCCGTGCAGGCCGCAGCCGACGCGGTGGCCGTGCGCGGCGGGCCCGACTCGCTGCTCGCGATGGGCGACCTCGGCCTGCTCGGCGACGCGCCGGTCCTGGTGAACGGCGACGCGGGCACCCGCGAGGCGCCGACCGTGGTCAGCGACGCGCTTCGGCTGCGCGAACGTTCCTTCGGCGAGATCAGGACGAACCTGTCGCCCACGCTCACGGCGGGCAGCAAGGCGGACTTCGGCGGGGTCAGGGCCCTGGACCTGCTGGAGAAGGGCTGGCTGGACGAGACGGCCGTGGCCGAGTACCACGGCATCGCCGGCATCAGCGCCTCCTCCTCGGTCGCCGACCCGTACGCGATCGCGGGCATCAGCTCGACCGGCCGCAGCCCCTGGGCGGCCATGGACGGCAACGTCCGCACCGGCTGGGAGAGCGACGGCTCGAAGCGGCCGGTGGGCGAGTGGCTGCGGGTGGACCTGCCGGGCAGCACGCGGATCCCGTACGTGAACGTGATGTTCGCCCCAGACCTGCTGCTCGGCCAGGTCGTCACCCGGGTGGCCGTGGAGAGCGAGGCGGGCAGCCTGGTCCAGGACGTGCGGCGCACCACGGAGCCGCAGCGGCTGCGGGTGCCCGACGGGCCCACGAGCTGGCTGCGGATCAAGGTGGCAGGCACGGCGTCGAAGGAGTGGAGCTACGGGCAGCGGGTCGGCGTCGTCGAGCTGTCGATCCCCGGCGTCTCCGCTGGCCGCTCGATCCGGCTGCCCGGCCAGGGCGGCGACGCGTACGTGATGGACCGGGGGCTGGACGAGCGGCCCGCGTGCATGCGCAACGCGTACCGGTGGGTCTGCAACGAGGTGGTGCTGGCCAAGCAGGGCGAGGAGACCGGGTTCGACCGGACTTTCCGCGCGGAGTCCGCCTCGGCGGCGAACGTGCGGGGAACGGCCGTGCTGAGGGATGCGAAGCTGG
Source organism: Nonomuraea sp. NPDC048892 (assembly GCF_040649735.1). Classification (NCBI taxonomy): domain Bacteria; kingdom Bacillati; phylum Actinomycetota; class Actinomycetes; order Streptosporangiales; family Streptosporangiaceae; genus Nonomuraea; species Nonomuraea sp. NPDC048892. The sequence goes on from NZ_JBEZFZ010000005.1 coordinate 602,631, forward strand.
TCGACCGGTTCACCCGGGTCCGTGCTGACCTGACCACCGTGACCGGCTCGTCCCAGCTGAGCGAGGACGCGGTGGTGTCGCCCAGATCCGCCTTCGACGCGGACGGGAGCACCACCTGGATCCCCGCCGCCGGCGACACCGAGCCCACGCTCACCATCGCTTGGAAGGGCAGGCGCACGATCTCCCGGATCCAGATCGGCCGTCCTGGCGGCGACAAGCAGCCCATGGACGTGATCGTGAGCGGTGACGGCGGCGCGGTGCGCGGCGGGCGGGTGGACGAGCGGAACGTGCTCACGTTCAAGCCCATAAGGACCTCGAAGATCAAGCTGCGCTTCACCCCGTTCTCGCAGCGGCTGCAGGTGACGGAGCTGGTGGTGCCCGGCGTCGATCCGGTGGGCCGGCCCGCGGACATCCCGCTCAGGCTGGACTGCGGGCTCGGGCCGAACATCGAGGTGAACGGGCGCAGCGTGGCCACCAGGGTCGTCGGCACCCACGCCGACCTGCTCGAACAGCGGCCGGTGCGGATCATCGGCTGCTCGAGGGCCGGGCTCGCCGCCGGTGACAACCGGGTGCGGGTGGCCGGCTGGGATCCGTACGCGATCGACTCGCTGGTGGTCGGCTCGCTGGCGGACGAGCCGCGCGGAGTGGAGGGCGCGGCGGTGCAGAGCACCTGGACCGCCGCGGAGCGCGAGGTCAAGGTGAGCGCGCCCAAGGACGCCTTCCTGGTCGTCAACGAGAACTACAACGCCGGCTGGCGCGCCCAGATCAGCGGCAAGACCCTCAAACCGGTGCGGATCGACGGCTGGAAGCAGGGCTGGGAGCTGCCGGCCGGCACGTCGGGGACGGCCAGGCTCGAATACCTGCCCGACCGGGCCTACCGGCTCGCGCTCCTGCTCGGCCTGGCCGGGATCGCGCTGCTCGCGCTGGCCGTGCTCGTGCTGCGAGGGCCCCGGCCCGAGCACGTACGCGAGACCGCCCCGGCGTCGGCCGCGCGGCTGGCCAGGCCGCGGGCCCCGTACGTGATCCTGCTGGCGCTGGCCTTCGGCGGCTGGGTGGCGAACTGGCCCGGCATGATCGCGGTGCTCGCGGCCGTCCTGGTGACCCTGCTGCTGCGCGCCCGCAGGCTGCCCGCCCACTGGGCGGCGGCCGGCGTCTTCGGCGCCGCCACGGTCTCGCTGGCGGCGGCGTTGGTGCTGCGCGAGTACGGGATCGACGTGGCCTATCTCATGGACGGGGTGCCGCAACTGGCGGCCTGCGCGGCCGTGGGCGTGCTGTTCGGGCAGCTCGTCACGGAGCCGGCGCGGCCGGCAGTGGAGCAGGAGCGGCCGGCGGCCGAGCAGGTGCTGACCGGTGTCGGCTGAGCTTGAGCGCGCTCACCTCGACGAGGTGATAGCTGCCGACGCTCAGCAGCATCGTGACCACGAACGACACCACCGCCACGCTGGCGAAGTCGCCCTGGAACGGCTGCGCGCCCATGATCTTGAGCTGCAGCGTGATCACGGGGGCGTGCCACAGGAAGAAGCTGTAGGAGATGCGGCCCAGGTAGGCGCAGACGGGGTTGCCGAGCACGCGGTCGCGCAGGGAACCGGGCGTGGACGCCAGCGCGAAGGGCGCCACCACGAGCACCGCCACGGCCGCCTCCAGGCTGATCCGCCAGAGCGACTGCGACAGGGTTGGCAGCGTGAGCGTGCGCGGCCCGGCCAGCCCGGTGCTGAGCAGCGCGTACAGCAGGGCGGCCAGCACGAGCAGTTGCGGCGCGAGCGAGTCGATCACCCGGCTGTGCCCGATCCACACCGACAGCACCGCCATGGCCATGCCGCAGGCGAAGAAGACCAGATGGTACGGCAGCAGCAGGGCGAGCTGCGGCTGCCCGAGCTCCCTGGCCGCGACCACGGCGGCGACCGAGATCACCGGCAGCACGGAGATGCCCGCCAGCAGCCGCACCGGCCGGTTCCCGCCGCGCGCCCACCGGTGCAGCACCCAGGCCAGCACCGGCAGCAGCACGTAGAAGGACATCTCGATGGGCAGCGTCCACATCTGGTAGAGCCCGTCGGGCACCGGGTCGCCCGGGAAGAAGTTCTGCAGCAGCAGCATCCACTTGAGCCAGCCCGTCCAGTCGAACGAGCTCCACGCCCACAGCGCCAGCCCGGTCACGAGCCAGTAGACCGGCATGACGCGCAGCACCCGGCGCCACAGGTAACGCAGCGGACCCGGGCGTGGCGTATCCTCGATCACCGCGCGCGCCCACGGGCGGTAGAGGAGCAGGCCGGACAGGAGGAAGAAGATCGGTACGGCGATGCCGAGACGGCTCATCATCCAGGGGAACATGCCCTCGCGGTACATGACCCCGGTGTTGCTCCCGACGTGCAGCAGCCAGACGCCGAGCGCGGCGAACGCGCGGATGCCGTCGAGCGCGGCGTCCCTGCTCCTCATCGCTGCTCCCACTTTCTCGCCTTCCGAGCCGAAACCACGATAGAACTTGTTTCTATCGATTTGGTTGCGGTGGTAGGGGCGCCGGTGACGGACATCACCCCCTGTCATACTTTGTTGCTCGACGATCGCACCAGACGACAACGTGTTCTACTAAGGCGGAGGCCTCGATGGGTCGTATCTCAACGCTCGTCCTCATCGGGTTCGGGGCTTTCTTCATCGCGCTGGCGCCACTGCTGAAATTCTGGGCGGCCGGCCAGATCATCTCGGCCCCGGCCGACCAGTTCGGCATCTCGCGACTGGAGGCCAAGGGCGCTCAGTACTTCTCGCTGCAGGACCTCAAGGTGCTGACCGGCGACCTCGACATCATCGTCACCACCCGCGGCGACGTGAAGGAGGCCACCAGCGACCGGGTGGTCTGGGACGAGGCCATGGTGGTCAACGACGTCACCAACAAGCGGCCGCAGATCGACATCTCCGAGCGGCGCAGCGCCTTCGACCGTTACACGGGCGCGGGCGTGAACTGCTGCGGCACCAGCGTGGAGAAGGCGCCGGTGACGATCGAGGGACAGGTCTACAAGTTCCCGTTCGACGTGGAGAAGAAGACGTACAAGGTGTTCAACGCCACGGCGGGCAAGGCGTTCGACGCCACGTTCGTGCGCGAGGACAACGTCAACGGCCTGCCCGTCTACGTCTTCGAGCAGTCCGTGCCGCCGACCAAGACCGAGACCCGCACCGCCCCCGCCAACGTGCTCGGCATGACAGGCACGACCGGTGACGTGCAGGTGGACCGCTGGTACGACGGCAAGACCACGTACTGGATCGAGCCGGTCACCGGGTCACCCGTGCGCCAGGAGGTGCAGCGGCACGAGGTGCTGAAGACGCAGGACGGCGTCGAGCGCTCGGCGGCCTTCATCGCCACCGCGAAGATGACCGACAAGACCGTGGAAGGGCTGGTCAAGGACGCGCAGGAGGGCAAGAGCACCATCAACCTGCTGCGCAACACCATCCCGCTGGTCCTGCTCGTCGTGGGCGTCTTCCTGGTCCTCGCGGGGGTCGTCGTGGGCCGCCGCCGCCCGGCCGCCGCCGAGTGACGTCCGCGCATATTCCAAGGGCCCGTGCGAACGGGCCCTTTTTCTTTTGCCGGAAAGCAAACTAGAACAAGTTATAACGCAAGGTTACCCGCGAGTACCAGACGAGAAGTTCTAGTCTAGAACGCGTTGCAGTTTGCTGGTTTCCAGACGTATGGTCGGGCCATGCGGACACGTGTCACGGACATGTTCGGAATCGCACTCCCGATCTTCGCGTTCAGCCACTGCAGGGACGTGGTCGCCGCGGTGAGCCGGGCGGGCGGCATGGGTGTGCTCGGAGCGCTCTACTTCACGCCGGAGGAGCTCGAACAGGAGCTCAAGTGGATCGACGACCACGTGGACGGCCGGCCGTACGGGGTGGACGTGGTCATGCCGGCCTCGTACGAGGGCGCCGACTTCGCCCCCGAGGAACTGGTCGGCCGGCTGCGCTCGATGATCCCCGACGGCCACCGCGCCTTCGTCGAGGACCTCCTGGCCAAGCACGGCGTCCCACCGCTGTCGGCCGACGCCGAGGCCGGCCGGGTGCTGCTCGGCTGGACGGACGCCACCGCCCGCCCCCAGGTGGAGGTGGCCCTGCGCCATCCCATCGCGCTCCTCGCCAACGCCCTCGGCCCGCCGCCCGCCGACGTGGTGGACCTCGCGCACGCCCACGGCGTCAAGGTCGCCGCGCTCGCCTCGACCCCCCGCCACGCGCTCAAGCAGGTGGAGGTGGGGGTGGACGTGGTCGTCGCCCAGGGCACGGAGGCCGGTGGCCACACCGGCGAGATCTCCACCATGGTCCTCATCCCGCAGGTCGTGGACGCCGTGGACGTGCCCGTCCTGGCGGCGGGCGGCATCGGCAACGGCCGCCAGATGGCCGCTGGGATGGCGCTCGGGGCCGACGGGGTCTGGACCGGCTCCCTGTGGCTCACGGTCGAGGAGGCCGATACCCCGGAGATGGCCAAACGCCGCATCCTGGCCGCCACCTCCCGCGACACCGTCCGCTCCCGCAGCTGGACAGGCAAGCCGGCCCGCCTGCTCAAGAACGAGTGGACGCAGGCGTGGGAGTCGGAGGATTCGCCCGGCACGCTGCCGATGCCGCTGCAGTTCATGCTGGTCTCCGACGCCCTGCGCCGCATCGGCCGCTCCGATGCCACCGAACTGGCCACCTTCCCCGCCGGCCAGATCATCGGCGTGATGAACCAGGTCCGGCCGGCCAAGGACGTGGTGTACGACCTGCTGGAGGAGTACGGCGAGACCCTGGCCCGCCTCGACCGCCTCACCAACGACTGACCCCCGACCTCAGTGGCCGCGGTAGGTGGCCGGGCGCTTTTCGCGGAAGGCTCTCGTGCCTTCCTTGGCGTCCTCCGAGCCGATCACCGGCCAGCCCAGCTCGTCCGACACCTTCAGGGCCTCCGGCTCCGGCATGCCCAGCGTGTCCCGGTACGTGCGCAGGATCGCCTGGACCGCCAGCGGGCCCGAGGACGCCACGTTCTCGGCCAGTTCGCGGGCCGCCGTGAGCGCCTGGCCGTCCGGGACCACGCGGTTGACCAGGCCCATCGACAGCGCCTCCGCCGCCGTGATCGGGCGGCCGGTGAGCAGGAGGTCCATGGCGTGGCAGTACGGGATCTGCCGGGGCAGCCGGACGGCGCTGCCGCCCATGGGGAACAGCGCGCGCTTGGCTTCGAACAGGCCCAGGGTGGCCGACTCGGCCACGATCCGCAGGTCCGTGCCCACCAGCAGCTCCGTGCCTCCGGCGACCGCGTAGCCCTCGACCGCGCAGATGATCGGCTTGGTCGGCAGGTCCTCGCGCAGCAGGCCCTTCCAGTGGAAGTTGGCGATCTGCGCGGCCCTGGCCTGCACCTCCGGGTCCGCCGACGGCTGGCCCATGGCCTTGAGGTCGGCGCCGGCGCAGAACGTGCCCTCCGCCCCGGTCAGGATCGCGACCCTGATCCCCGGCTCCTCCGACGCGTACGCCCACGCCGAGGCCAGCCCGATCAGCATGTCCGAGGAGAGGGCGTTGCGGGCCTCCGGCCGGTTCATGGTGACGGTCAGGACGTGGCCGTCACGCTCGATCCGGCAGTGGGGGGTGCTGATCGGCAGGAGCTCCACGGATGCCTCCGAAGTGACTTAATCAAGCGCTTGCTACGGACTTTGGCCCAGGATACGCTCCCACCAGCAAACGAGAACAGGTTCCTGTTTTGCTCGCGCGACGACGCGAGGGAGCGCCGTCGTCTGGAGGAGCGGCGAGAGCGGAGCGACCAGAGCGGGGGAAGACGGCGGCATCAAGGGCGACCGAGCCGGCTTCACGGAGTGAAGCCATGAGCAGAGGAGAGACAGATGGGCACGCTCGGTTTCTGGAGGCTCGCGCAGGCGGATCCCGAGTGGATCGCGGCGGTGGACCCCGACGGTACGCAGCACCGCGCGGGCGACCTCCTGGCCCGCTCCAACCGCCTCGTCCACGGGCTGCGTGAGCTAGGGCTCCAGCCCGGCGACGGCATCTGCGGCCTGGTGCCGAACGGCGCCGACGGGCTCGTCCTGTATCTCGCCGCGCTCCAGGCCGGCTGGTACTACACACCGGTCAACTGGCACCTGACCGGGCCCGAGATCGCGTACATCGTCTCCGACAGCGAGGCCAAGGCGTTCTTCGTACATCCGCGCTTCCTGGGCGAGGGCGTCAGAGGCGCCGAGGCCATCGAGCCCGAGCGCCGCTTCCTCATCGGAAACGCTTCAGACGGCTTCCGGGACGCGAGCGAGCTCACCGAGGGGAAGCCCGACACCGCCCCCGCCGACCGCACCGCCGGCGCCACCATGCACTACACCTCCGGCACCACGGGCAAGCCCAAAGGCGTCAGACGGCCACTCAGCGGCATGGACCCGGACGAGTCAGCCGAGCTCATGACGTTCCTCCTCACCCTGTTCGGCATCACCCCCGGCCGCCCGAACGCCCACCTGGTGACCTCGCCGAGCTACCACACGGCGGTGACCCAGTTCGGCGGCACGGCCCTGCACATGGGCCACACCCTCGTCTACATGGACAGATGGGACGCCGAGGAGATGCTGGCGCTGTGCGAGCGGCACCGCGTCACCAACTCGCACCTGGTCCCCACCCACTTCAAGCGGCTGCTCGCGCTGCCGGAGCAGACCAGGGCGAAGTACGACCTCTCCTCGCTTTCCTGGATGATCCACGCTGCCGCCCCCTGTCCCGTCCCGGTCAAGTGGGCGATGCTCGAATGGTGGGGCGACTGCGTGTACGAGTACTACGCGGCCACCGAGGGCGGCGGCACTCTGGCCACGCCCGAGGGCTGGAAGGCGCATCCGGGCACGGTCGGCTCGGCCTGGCCGATCAGCGAGCTGCTCATCGCGGACGACGAGGGCGAACCCGTGCCCACCGGGACGCCAGGGACGATCTACATGAAGATGATGGGCACCACGTTCGAGTACAAGGGCGACCCCGCCAAGACCGCCGCCAGCCGCCTCAAGGACTACTTCACCGTCGGCGACATCGGCTACCTGGACGAGGACGGCTTCCTCTACCTGTGCGACCGCAAGGCCGACATGATCATCTCCGGCGGGGCGAACATCTACCCGGCCGAGATCGAGAACGAGCTGATGATCCACCCCAAGGTGGCCGACGTGGCCGTGTTCGGCATCCCCGACGAGGAGTGGGGCGAGCAGATCAAGGCCGTCGTCGAGCCGGCCCAGAACGCGGAGCCGGGCCCCGAGCTGGCGGCCGAACTGCTGGCCTCCCTGGAGGGCCGCCTGGCCAGGATGAAGTGGCCCAAGAGCATCGACTTCATCGCCGAGATGCCCCGCGAACCCAACGGCAAGCTGCTGAAACGCAAACTCCGAGCCCCGTACTGGGAGGGACACGACCGTGCCATCTGATCCCCTCGTCGCTCAGCACGTCCTGGAGTTCCCCGGCGGCTACACGCGGACGACGGGGCCGGTGATCGGCCGGTTCCTGACCGAATTACGCGCTCGCCGCATCGTGGGGGTCAGGACGGCGGAGGGCCGGGTGCTCGTCCCGCCCCTGGAGTACGACCCCGAGACCGGCGAGCCGGTCACCGGCGAGTACACCGAGGTCGGCCCGGCCGGCACGGTGAAGACGTGGGCCTGGGTGGAGGAGCCGCTGGACGGCCACCCCCTCGATCGCCCCTTCGCCTGGGCGCTGATCGAGCTGGACGGCGCGGATACCGCGCTGCTGCACGCCGTGGCCGCCGACAACCCCAAGGCGATGGCGGCGGGCATGCGGGTCTGGCCGGTCTGGAGCGACCGGCCCACCGGCCACATCACCGACATCTCCCACTTCGCCCCCGAGGTCACGAAGATCGTGTCGAACGTCCGCGCCGAGTACCGCCTCCAGGCCGGCGGCGCGCTGCGGACCTTCCTGGAGGGCGTCGAGCGCGGCGTCTTCCTGGCCGGCCGGTGCGAACGGTGCGCGAAGGTGTACGTGCCTTACCGGCTCAACTGCCCCGAATGCGGTCAGAGCCTTGGGGACACATTCGAGGTGCCCGACACCGGGACGATCACCACGTTCGCCATCAACAACCTGCCCGATCCCCGGGCCCCCGAGGTGCCGTTCGTCTCGGCGTACATTCTGCTCGACACCACCGACATCCCCATGATCGCCCTCATCGGCGACGTTCCCGCACACGAGGTGCGCCAGGGCATGCGGGTCAAGGCGGTCTGGGTGCCCGAGAGCGAGCGCACGGCGTCCATGGCGAACATCCGCTGGTTCGCCCCCACCGGCGAGCCCGACGTGGAGCTGTCATGAGAGATGTGGCGATCGTCGCGTTCGCCCAGACGCGGCACACCGATCACGACACCGGCCTGACCGAGCCCGAGCTGATCGCGCCCGTGATCGCCGAGATCAAGGAGCGCACCGGACTCAAGCGGTTCGGCTTCACCTGCTCGGGCAGCTGCGACTACCTCGCAGGCGCCCCGTTCTCGTTCGTCTCGGCCCTGGACGCGCTGGCCGCCTGGCCGCCGATCTCCGAGAGCCACGTCGAGATGGACGGCGCCTGGGCCCTGTACGAGGCGTGGGTGCGGCTCCAGCACGGCGACATCGATTCGGCCCTCGTCTACGGGTTCGGCAAGTCGTCGCTCGGCGACCTGCGCACGATCATGACGTTGCAGCTGGACCCGTACTATCTGGCTCCGCTCGGCCTCGACCAGCTCTCCTACGCCGCGCTCCAGGCGAACGCCGTCGGCGCGGACCGTACGGAGCTCGACGAGATCGTCCGGCGCAGCCGGGCCGACGGCAGGGGCAACCCGTACGCGCTCGATCTGCCCGAACCCGACGGCGAGGACTTCGCCGTGCAACCGCTCAAGAAGACGGACGTGCCGCCCATCACGGACGGCGCCGCCGCGATCGTGCTGGCCACCGGCGACCTGGCCACCCGGATCTGCTCCAACCCCGCCTACATCAGGGGCATCGCCCACCGCACCGAACCCCACTACCTGGGCCTGCGCGACCTGTCGGCATCGGCATCGGCCGCCGACGCCGGGCGAGCCGCCGGAGTCGGCAAGGCCCCCGTCGAGGTGGCCGAGCTGCACGCCCAGTTCCCGCACGAGGAGGTCATCCTGCGGCGGGCGCTCGAACTCGGCGGCGGCACCCTGATCAACCCGTCGGGCGGGCCGCTGGCCGCCAACCCCGTCATGGCCACGGGGCTCATCCGCATCGGCGAGGCCGCCCGGCACATCCACGACGGCCGGGCCCGCCGCACGGTCGCCCACGCCGCGAGCGGCCCCTGCCTGCAGCAGAACCTCGTGACCGTCCTGGAGGCATGACCATGGGAAACCGGTGCGCGGTCATCGGCGTCGGGCAGACGCACTACACGACCAAGCGCAGGGACGTCTCGATCGCCGGCCTGGTCCGCGAGGCCGCGCTGCGGGCGCTGGAGGACGCCGGGCTGACGTTCAAGGACATCGACGCCGTGGTCATCGGCAAGGCGCCCGACCTGTTCGAGGGCGTGATGATGCCGGAGGCGTACCTGGCGGACGCGCTCGGCGCGGCGGGCAAGCCCATGATGCGCGTGCACACGGCGGGCAGCGTCGGCGGCTCGACCGCGCTGGTCGGCGCCTCGCTCATCCAGGGCGGCGTGCACGAGCGGGTGCTGGTGGTGGCGTTCGAGAAGCAGTCGGAGTCCAACGCCACCTGGGCGCTGTCCACGCACCTGCCGTTCAGCGCCTCGCTGGTGGTGGGCGCGGGCGGGTACTTCGCCCCGCACATCCGCGAGTACATGCGCAGATCCGGAGCACCCGGGCACATCGGGACGCTCGTCGCGGTCAAGGACCGGCTGAACGCGTTGAAGAACCCGTACGCGCACCTGCGGATCCCCGGCATCGACCAGAAGATGGTCGAATCCACCCCCATGCTCTGGGAGCCCATCCGCTATCTGGAGACCTGCCCGTCCAGCGACGGCGCCTGCGCGATGGTGCTGTCGTCCGAGTCGGCGGTCACCGGCACCCCCGCCTGGGTGCACGGGACGGCCATGCGCTCCGAGCCGATCTTCCGCGCGAGCCGCGACACGGTCAGCCCGCAGGCCGGCAAGGACTGCGCCGCCGACGTCTACCAGCAGGCCGGGATCGCCGACCCGCGCCGGCAGATCGACGTGGCCGAGGTGTATGTGCCGTTCTCCTGGTACGAGCCGATGTGGCTGGAGAACCTGGGGTTCGCGGCAGAGGGGGAGGGATGGAAGCTCACCGAGTCGGGCGCCACGGCACTCGACGGTGACATCCCGTGGAACGCCTCGGGCGGGGTGCTGTCCAGCAACCCCATCGGGGCGTCGGGGCTGATCAGGTTCGCCGAGGCCGCGCTCCAGGTGCGCGGGATGGCGGGCGAGCACCAGGTGGACGGCGCCCGTACGGCGCTCGGCCACGCCTACGGCGGGGGAGCCCAGTTCTTCGCGATGTGGATCGTCGGACGGGAGAGACCCTGATGGAGTTCAACCACGCTGACCTGTTCGAAGGGCTCGCGGACACGATCGGGGACAGGACGGCCATCGTCTGCGGCCAGGAGCGGCGCACGTACGCCGAACTGGAGGCGGAGGCGAACCGGCTCGCCCACTACCTCATGGACCTCGGCGTCCAGCCGGGCCAGCACGTCGGCCTGCATCTCTACAACGGCGTCGAGTACGTCGCCGGCATGCTCGCCGCCCTCAAGATCAGAGCTGTGCCGATCAACGTCAACTACCGCTACGTCGAGGCCGAGCTGCTCTACCTCTACCGCGACGCCGACCTGCGGGCGCTGATCTACGACGTGGAGTTCGAGCCGAGGGTGGCCGCCGTGGCCGGCCAGGCGCCGCTGCTGGAGAACCTGATCTCGGTCGGCGGGCTCCCGTCGAGCGGCTCGGCGATCAGCTCGGCGATCGGCTCGGCGGTGCCGTACGGCACGGCGCTCGAACGCGGCAGGCCGGAACGCGGCTTCCCCGTCCGGTCGGGCCAGGACGTCTACATCATCTACACCGGCGGCACCACCGGCATGCCCAAGGGCGCGATGTGGCACGTCGAGGACCTGTTCATGGGCTTCGGCGGCGGCAACCCGTACGGCGAGCCGCGCACCACCCCGCAGGAGGTCGTCGACGAGGCCGTCAAGGCCACCCCCATGGTCATGATGGCGGTGCCGCCGCTCATGCACGGGGCCGCGCAGATGACCACGTTCATCTCCTGGTGGATGGGCTCGACCACCGTCTTCGTGCGCAAGTTCGAGGCCGCCGAGGTGTGGCGGACGGTCGAGCGGGAGCGCGTGTCCACCATGAACATCACCGGCGACGCCATGGCCAGACCCCTCACCGAGGCGCTGGAGGGCGGCGAATACGACCTGTCCTCCCTGTTCGTGATCAGCTCGACCGGCGCGATCCTGACCGGCGCGGTCCGCGACCGCCTCCAGGAGCTGCTCCCGAACGTGATGATCCTCGACAGCTTCGGCTCCACCGAGTCCGGCTACACCGCCTCCGGCGTGGCCGGCTCCTCACCGGAGAAGGGCCTGCGCTACAAGCCGAACGCCGTCGTCACCCTGGCCGTCCTCGACGAGAAGAACCGGCCGGTCGAGCCCGGCTCCGGCCAGATGGGCACCGTGGCCAGGTCGGGGCGGGTGGCCTTCGGCTACTACAACGACCCCGAGAAAACCGCGCGCACGTTCGTCACCGACGAGGACGGCACCCGCTGGCTGCTCACCGGCGACCTGGCCACCGTGGACGCCGACGGCACCGTGAACGTCTTCGGCCGGGGCTCGCAGTGCATCAACACCGGCGGCGAGAAGGTCTTCCCCGAGGAGATCGAGGCGGTGCTCAAGGGGCACCCTGGCGTGTTCGACGCGGTGGTGACCGGGGTGCCGGACGAGCGGTGGGGCACCAAGGTGGCCGCCGTGATCGAGCCGCGGCCCGGGGTTGAGGTGACGGCCGCGGAGCTGGACGCGCATTGCCGGGGGTTGTTGTCGGGGTACAAGGTGCCGCGGACGTACGCGTTCGTGGGGGAGATGGTACGGTCACCGGCCGGCAAGGCCGACTACCGCTGGGCCAGGGAAACCGTCGAGAACGCCGGCGGCTGAGGGGCCTTCCGCGTCGGGCCCGGGGCCGCGTTGGCCCCGGGCCTTGGGGGCGCGTCGGGCCGGGCGGAGGTCAGGCCAGCCCAGCCCAGCCCAGCCCAGGCCAGATCAGGCCAGGCGACGCAGCTCGGCCTCAACCGCCTTCACTTCCGCGCCCTTTCCCGCCTTCTCCAGCAGCTTCAACCGGCCGAGCAGCACGTCCCGCAGCAGGTCGCTCTCGGCCCCGGACAGTTCGCGGAGCAGGTCGGCCGAGACGCGCAGGGCGGCGTCGGCGGCGTCGTCCCGGCCCAGCTCCTGCTGGCAGAAGCCGAGCCGGGCGTGCGCCACGGCCCTGGTCAGCTCGTCCCGCGTCACCTGCGTGGTGCGATGGAAGACCAGCCCGGCCTCCAGCGCCCGCTCCGCCTCCATGAGCGCGTCGCCCAGCATGAGCATCGCCCGGGACAGCAGCCCGCCCTGCATCGGGTTGCCCGGCGAGAACCGTTCCAGCGCCGCCACCGCCTCCCGCAACGGCTGGATCGCCTCGGCCGCCAGCTCCCGCATCCGCAGCGCCCCGGCCAGCGTGAGGCAGGCGCCCGCCCTGCTCGTGTGCACGGCCTGCGCGTCCATGCCCGTGGTCAGCAGCTCGTCGTAGATCGCGATCGCCTCACGCGCCCTCGCCTCGGCCTCGACACCGTCGTCCAACCGCAGCAGGGGCAGCAGCTCTGAGCTCTGCGCCAGGGAGTCCGCCAGGACCGCCCGGTACGTCAGGTCGTCGGGCGACCGCCTGGCCACCGGAATCAGCTCCTCCACCAGGGCGTTGGCCTGCTCCAGCGCACCCAGCATCATGTGACACCTGGCCAGCCGCTGGGTCGCCAGCACCCGCTTCACCGTGCCCGCTTCGTGACCGTTCACGGCGATCTGCGCGTACTCGGCCGCGTCCTGGGGCCGCCCGGACGCGAGAAGATCGTCGGCGATCAGCCCGGCAGTCTCGGCCGCCGCCAGCGGCTCAGGCAGCCCGCTGAACAGGCGTAACGCCTCCACGAGATGCGCCATCGCCTCCTGCTCCCGCCCGAACGCCCGCAACACCCGCCCCCGAACTTGAACAGCCTGCGCCCGCACCCGCACCAGCTCCACCCCCGCCACGGCAGGCAGCCCCACCCCCGCCGTCCCGCCCCGTCCCAGCTCGGCCCCATCCAGCTCGGCTCGGTCCAGCTCGGCCAGTGACCAGGCGATCGCCTCAAGGGCGGCCTGCGGGCGATCCAGCGCGGCCAGGGTCGAGCCGAGCTGCGCGTAGGTGACGGCGGCCACGGCCGGATCGTCCAGCTCGTCGCAGAGGTCAGCGGCACGCTCACAGTGGGCCAGCGCTTCCACACCACGGCCCTGTTCGAGCAGCCCGGCCGCGTAGTGGTTCAGCGCCATGGCCAGCGTACGGTCCTGGCGCGCGCCGAGAAGATCGATCGCCTGCTCGACCACGGCCGGCCCGACCCGATCACCCCGCCTGCCCCCAGCCCCACCCCGCTCCCGCGCCGCCACGGCGACAAGCGCCGCCAGCGCCGACCCAAGCGACTCCCGATGGGCACCGGAAACGGCAGCAAGCCCTCGGTGGATGCGTACAGCCAGCTCATGGAGGTGAACGGCGGTCGCAACGTCCCCAGCCCGCTCCGCAGCCACCGCAAACGCACCCAGACACCGACCGAACCTCGCATGCACCCCCAGCCCACCACCCACCAACCCCCCGTGCCCTACTGGCACGGACGCCGCCGCAGGCCCTTCGTGCTCCGCCGTCTTGGGCGCCGTCACTGGTCCTTCGTGCTCCGTCGGCGTGGACGCCGTCACCGGCCCTTTGCGCTTTGCCGCCCTGGACGGCATCAGCGGTACCTCACGCTCCAGCGCCTCGGTGAATCCCGTCAGCGGCCCCACCAGCCCGGAGGCCGCCTCTTCGCCCGCGTCCGCGAACCAGGAGAGCCGGTCGATAACCGCGTCGATCACCTCGATCCCGGGAAGCGGACGTACCCCGAGCATCTGGGCGTACAGGCCGGTGGCCGCAGCCGGCCCCGCCTCCTCCACTCGCAACTCCGCCAGCCGGAGCAGCGCGTGCACATGCACCCCGGACAGATCACCAGGAACAGGCCCGAGCCGCGCCATCGCCGACGTCCCTGCCGTCAGCCGTTCCCTGGCCGCGTCGCTCTCGTGCAGCTCGGCCAGACAAAGGCCGGCCAGCTCCCAGCACGTGGCGGCGAGCAACTGCTCACGCTCGTCCTGCTCCTCCGGCGAGGACGGCAGGAGACCGAGCGCCCGCGTGATCGACTGGAGCGCGGCTTCGGCCTTCTGACCGGGATCCGTATCACGCCTGTTCCAGCAGATCTCCGCCTGGAGCCGCAACGCCCCCGCCAGCAGGAGCGGCGCCCGCAACTCCTCCGCCACCAGCGCCGAACACAGCCGCACCAGCCGATCCGCCGCCCTCTCCGCCTCCACCGTCCCCACCGCAGCGACCTCCGCGTTCGGTGGGCAGGTGGTGCGCGACAGGGCGGTCGTCTCAAGGATCATCAGCTCGGCCAGCTCAGTACGGAACTCGGCGCTCGTCGCGGCGTGTGGCCCGTACGACTCGATGGCGGTCCGCAGATACGGGAGAGCCTCCTCGGCGTGTCCGAGCCCCACGAGCGAGCGGCCGAGCGCGGCTGCCACCATGCCCACGGCGATGGCGTGCGGCCCGTCGGGCGCGGCATGCTGTTGGAGCAGTTCGGCCGCCCGGGTCGCCAACGTGAACCCGTCCGCCGGCCGCCCCGCGTCCGCCCAGGCCCGCGCAAGCATGGCCAGCGCCGACAGCTGCGCATGAACCTGCTCGACCCCGGCCGTACCGTCAATCTCGCCCTGTGATCTGAGCCGCTGTTCGGCCTTGCTCACGGCCTCCTCCGGCCGGTCGAGGAACACCGTCAGCAGCCACGGCAGTCCGATGCCCGGCGGACCCGGCGGACCCGAAAGGTCTGGCACACCCGACGGACCTGTCAGACCGGACGGGCCTGACGGACTCGATAGGCCTGGCAGACCCGGCGGGCCTGGCCGGCCCGATGGACCTGGCGAGGCCGATGAGCATGGCGGGCCGGGCTCCGGCCTCCTCCGTATCCTGGCCCGTACCTCGGCGTGATGGCGGGCGTAGCCGGCGTCCTCGGCGCTCAGCAGCTCATACCGCTCGGCGGCGAGCTCCAACTGCGCCAGGCCATCGGTCGTGCGGCCCAGCTCGTCCAGGCAGAGGCCCAGCAGCCACGTGCCCCTGACCCGGGTGGCCGGATCCGGCTCGGACGGCAGTGCCATGGCCTCCTGCAACGGCCCCAGCGCCTCGTCAGGGCGGTCATCGACCAGCAGCAGTTCGCTGAGATCGAGCAGTTGCCCGGCCAGGGCGGGGCGGTGCTCATCCGGTTCGAGGGTGACGAGGGCCCGCAGGTTGCGTACGGCCTCCGCGGCGTACCTGACGGCGGCGTCCAGATCGTCCAGCCGGGCGTGCAGCCTGGACAGGACGGAGGCGGCGAACGCCAGCAGGACCCGCAGCCCAGGCTCCTCGGCCGCCAGCGTCCGCAGCCGCCCGACCGCCTCGGTGGCCGGTCGGAGGGCGTCGGCCGGTCTGCCGTGTGCCTCCAGCCAGGTGGCGATCAGGTGCAGCCGGTGGGCCACGTCCCTGCTGGTGGGGGCGACGCTTCTGACAGCGGAGGTGACGGCGACGGCGATGCAGGCGGCCAGCTCGGGCAGCGCGGCGGCGGTGCCGATCCCCTCGAAGGGGGTCAGCGGCTCGGGGGCTTGGAGGGACGGAGCCACCGGCACCCGCCCTGCCATCGTCCGGGACGGGGGCGTGAACGCCTTGAACCCACCCCCGACGGCCCCCGCCTCTCCAACGGATCCACGGATGGTCGCTTTTGAGGGTGGGGTGGGCATAGGTGCTGATGGGTGCGGGTCTGGGGCGGATATGCCTCCGGTTGGCTGCGCGGCTGGGCCGGGCCTGCCTGCGAGCGGCAGCCCATCTAGGCCGGGCTCACCTGCGGGAGGCTGCTGGGTTGGAGCGAGCGCGCCTACGAGAGGCGGCTCGGCTGAGCCGGGCGTGTCTGTGGGCGGCTGGCGGGCCGGAGGATCGTCTGCCGTGGGGGAGTCGGCTGGTGGCAGGACCGACAGGATGCTCGTCACGTTCGTCGCGAAGCCCGCGTCACCGCCCGCCGCCTCGAACGCCGCCACCGCCTCCCCCAGCCGCCCGACCCCCAGCAGCGCGCACGCGACGTTGTAGTGAGCCCGCGCGGCCTGTTCCAGGTAGCGGGGGCCGTCCTCGGCCAGGATGCGGAAGCGGGCCGCCGCCTCCTGCGCCGGCTTGAGCGCGCCGTCGGCCTCACCGCCGAGCAGCAGGCACGATCCCAGCCCGAACGCCGCCTCCGCCCGCCCGGCCGCCTCCTCGTACGGGGGAGCGCCCGCGTACACCTCGACCGCCTCCGCCACCGCGACGACCGCCTCACCGACCCGCCCCACGGCCGCCAGCGCGGCCGACAGCTTCGTCAGTGCCTTGGCCAGCGCGATCCGTTCGCCGCTCGCCCGCCGGTGCCGCACGCTCAGCTCGGCCAGCGTCACCTCAAGCGCCCGCAGCCCCGGCCCGGTGGCGGCAGGCGAGTCCGGTCGCGCGGTGTCCGGCGTCCGTCGCGGGGGCGGCAGTGCGGCCACGGACGCGGCGAGCCGCTGGTCGGTGGCGAACAGCAGGAGCGCGGCGTTCAGCATGTCGCCGAGCCGGGCGGCAGGGTTCGCCTCCGCCTGGGCGACCAGAGGGCCGAGCCGGTCGGCGATCAGGGCCCACAGCGCCGCCCGCACTCGTTCCCGGCCGGCGCACGATCGCAGGACGTCCAGCATCCGTACGAGCTGCTCGACCGTCCGGCCCTCATGGTCGTGTACGGCGAGCACCAGCGCGTCCAGGCCCTCCGTCGTGGCGAGGAGTTGCTCGGCGAGGAGGTCGGGCCCGAGCGGAGTCAGCCGCGGGCCCCGGCGCGAGCCGGGGGTAGGTGGGGGAGGGGGGAAGAGGCGGCCCAGCCAGCCGGCGGCGTTCGAGGCGGCGCTGCCGTGCAGGCCGAACGCGCCGCCGGGTGCGCGGGTGCTGATCCCCGGCACCGTTGTCAGCAGGCCGGGCAGTTCTGCGGGGGTGGGTGCGGTGAGCGTGAGGACCGCTACGGCTCGGCGTGCCGTCACGTCGGCCAGACGTTCCTGCCCGTCCGGCCAGACCCGCGCCCACTGATCACACTCCCGAATCAGAAACCGCCCCAGCGATCCGCTCCCGCCCGGGTCGGTTCGCCCGCCTGTGCTGATTCGTCCACCGGTACCGATATGTCCGCCTGCGTCGGTGGGCCAGCCTGTGTTGGTGGTTCGTCCGCTTGTGTCGGTGCGTCCGTCCACGTCGGGGTGCTCGTTCGTGCTGGTACGTGCGCTTCCATCGGTGTATTCGTCGGTCACCTGGCCTGTGCCCGTTCTGCCGTCCCCGTCGCTGTCGCACAGGCGGAGTAGGGCGGCCAGGTGGACGTGGAGGGGGAGGCCGTACTCGGGGTCGTCGAGGCGTGGCGGGCTGGGGAGTGCGGCGCGGCTCGGTGCGAACGCCTTCATGGCGGCGAGTGCGTGTTCGGTCCGTTCCTGCAGCGTGAGGGGGCGGCTGTTGAGGCGCACGGTCGTGGTGTTGAGCCGCCGCAGCCACCCTCCGGCCGCCGTGTCGAGCCGCCGCCACCAGTCCGCCTCGCCGGGCTCGCGGACCAGCAGCAGGAGGCGTACGCGAGGGTTGTGTCCGTGCTTGGCCAGCCGCCGGATCAGCTCGCCCACCAGCGGTGCCGACGGCTCGGGACGGTCGACGACGATCAGGGTCGGCCGCAGCGCCTCAAGTGAGGTGCTCCGACTGGCCAGGGGATCCTTCATCGTGTCCCGGCCGGCCAGGGGGCCTGCCAACGCGTCCAGGGGCAGGAAACCCGCGTCCCAGCCCTCGCTTTCCAGCTCCACGCACAGCTCGCCCGCCAGCCGGGTCTTCCCCATGCCGCCGCGCCCGCTCACCACCGCGATCGACAGCGAGCCCGGTTCGTCGGTGGCCCACGTCCGTAGCTCGGTCAGCTCTTCGCGTCGGCCCAGGAACGGGACCACCGCGTGCCGCGCCATCAACAACGTCCAGTCGGGGCAGTCCGGCGGCAGCTTCTCGCGGGCGGGTGCCATCAGAGCGGGCAAGGGGACGGCATGGTCGCTCCCCGCTAGCGTCTCCAGCGCGCCGGGAGACACGCCCGCCAGCTCTCGAAACCGCTCGTCGCCCAGTAACGCGGTCACGGGAACGACGTCCAGCCGTCCCTCGGCGTGTCCGGCCGTCGTCGGGGTGACCACTCCGATGAGCTGCCCGGCGGGCTCGGCGACCACGACGGTCCCGCACATTCCCCGCCAGAGCGCCTCCGGCACCTCTTCGTCCCCGGCGCTCGCTCCTCTGGCGGCGCCCCCGATTGTTCGTTCGGGCCCGGGACTCGTCCCGCCGGCTGCCTCCGCACTCCCCATCGGTCCCGCCGAGGCAGGGGGCAGAACGCTGAACGTGAGGGTTTTCGAGACCACGCCCGTGGGTGGGGAAACCAGGCCGGACAGCGTCTCGGCTATGCGGAGGCCGCCCCGCCGAACCTCCTGGGCGAACCCCCTGGCGACACAGCGCAGGGGAGTGGAGTCGCCCGCGAGCCGGGCCCAGCGGTTGTGCTCGATGCCCGGCAGGTCGGCCCACACCGGTTCGGCGGTCCTGAGCAGCACCGCGTCCGCGCTGCCGCGTCCGCGCCACACCGGCTCGGCCTCCGTCCAGCGCGCCGACCCGGGCAGGCGTACGTGACACGAGGCCCGGCCACTTCCCCCTTGCCCTTCGCCGTCTCCCGTCGGCAGCACAGCCGACCGATCGCCGTCATACGCCGACCGCCCAGAGGCGGGCACCAGGCGGGCGGAGGTCAGTACGAGGTCGGGGCCGATCACATAGCCGGAGCCGGTCACGCCGACGAGGTCGTCATGACCGGAGAAGACCTCGACGACCCGTTCGAGTCCGAGGCGGTGCGGTGGCGTGTCCATGGGTCCGCCTATGAGCTACGTCTTAGCCACGTCCCGGCGTGCCGTCTTTCTGGTCAGTGCCTGATCCCATCTCACTATCGCACTATGGCCAGGAAATTTCCCGGCTTGTCACGCCTTCTCGGTTGTGAGCCACGCGGCCAGCCCGAGGTACACGATCCCGCTCCCGACATCCAGCCGCCGACGTGCGCGTACGGACTGACGGACCCGGCCGGCCAGGGCCGAGGCGAGCATCGCGTACGTGCCGTCGGAGGCCATCCCGAGCAGGATCCACACCGCGCCGAGCAGGAGGATCTGCGGCCCGATCGGCCCCACCTCCGGGTGGACGAACTGCGGCAGGAACGCGAGGAAGAAGATGGCGGTCTTGGGGTTGAGCACGTTGACCACGAACCCCTCCCAGAACAGCCGCCGCTTCGACTGGACCTTGAGCTCGATCGTCTCGCCGCCGTCGCCCCCGCGCATCAGCTTGCGTACGCCGAGCCAGAGCAGGTAGGCCACGCCCGCGTACTTGACCACGGTGAACGCCGTGGCCGAGGCCGAGATCAGGGCGCTGATGCCCAGCGCCGCCGCGGCCACGTGGACGAGGGAGCCGGTGTGCACGCCGAGCACGGAGATCAGGCCGGCGGAACGGCCTTGGGAGACGCTCCTGGTGACGATGTAGAGAACCGCGGGCCCGGGCACGATGAGCAGCCCGAGCGTGGCCGCGCAGAAGACGGCGAGCGTCGTGATTTCCGGCATGAGGTCATCCTAAATACGGCGTCAAAAGCTTTCTGTAAGTGCTGAGAGGAGCGCTTCGACGGCGGGTGGGTGGGGTGGCTCGCCGTAGACGGCGGCGTACACGTGCCTGGTCGAGCCGGGCACCCGAGCGACCACCACCTCGGGATGGCGGTGCGCGGTGAGCGCGAGCCCCGGCAGCATGGTCAGCCCCAGCCCGGCCGCCACCAGCGCCTGCACGGCCACGATGTCGTCGCTGGTGAACGAGATATGCGGCTCGAACCCCGCCTTGTCGCAGATGTCGAGCAAATGGCTGCGGCACCGGTCGCACCCGGCGATCCAGGACGAATCGGCGTGGTCGGCGAGGTCGCCGGGCGGTGCGCTGGACACCAGGTAGCTGGGGTCGTCGAGGAGGTGGATCATGTGGATGCCGTTGTCCTCGGGGGCGGTGTCGTCGTAACGGAACATCACCGCCACGTCCACCCGCCCGGCCCGCAGCAGCCGCAGCGCCTCCGGCGGCTCGGTCTCGGTGAGCTGCAGGCGCAGCCCGGGGTGCGCGCCGGCCAGCAGCCGGGCCGCCTTCGGGATGAAGGTGCCCAGCGCCGAGGGGAACGCGGCCAGCCGCACCCGCCCCGAACGCAGCCCCACGTGCGCGGCCAGCTCCTCGGCGGTGGCGTCGAGCCGACCGATGATCTCCGCGGCCCGCTCGGCCAGCAGCCGGCCCGCCTCGGTGAGTCTGATGCCGCGCCCGGCGCGCTGGACGAGCTTGGCACCGGTCTCGGCCTCCAGCCTGGCCAGGTGGTGGCTGACCGAGGGCTGGGAGTAGTGCAGCTCCTTGGCCGCCGCGGTCAGCGAGCCCTTGCGGGCGACCGCGACGAGGACACGCAGGCGTACGACGTCGAGCATCCATCAATCATATCTATTGATCAGCCAGAAAACTTCTGTTGGACCTATCGTTCGGAAGGGAGGAGCGTAGGGAGAGAAGGAAGAACCGCTGGAGCTCCCGGGAGAAAGCCATGAACCTGGCCGCCACGACCGTCCGACCCGGACTGGACGTCCTGGTGAACGGCGTGTCCCGCATCGCCGCCCGCCGGCTCGGCCGCCACGAGAGCGCGCTGGCCGTGGCCGCGTTCCTGCGCGAGCACCTGCCCGCCCTCGACATCCTCACGCCGCAGGAGCGCGCGGGCTCACCCGACGGGTACGTCTCCCACGTGCTGCACGCCGAGGAGGACTTCTCGATCGCGGCCGTCGTCTGGCGGCCGGGCCAGGACACGGTGGTCCACGACCACGTGTCGTGGTGCACGTTCGGCATCCTCAGCGGGATCGAGCACGAGACCCTCTACCGGGACATGGGCGATCACCTCGTGGAGATCGGCCGGGCCGACAACCGGCCGGGGGAGGTCAGCGGGTTCGCCCCGCCCGGGGACATCCACAAGGTGTGCAACACGAGTGACGAGGTGGGTGTGTCGCTGCACATCTACGGCGCGAACGTGGCCCGGCTCGGCAGCAGCATCCGCCGCGTCTACGACCTCCCGGTCAGGTAGCCGCCCCGTCGCGGCCTCCCCGTTGAGCAACCGCTCCGACACGGTCACCTCGTCGGGTCGCCACCCAACGCCACCTGCTCCGCCCTGACCTGGACTGCCCTAACGTGTCCATCCCTCGCCAGGACGTCTCCGTACGGCCCCGCGCAGATGCGAAATTTTATTTGCGCAAATTTATTTTCGCTTCTAGGGTGGGTGTCATGGCGCCCACCGAGAAGACCCACCGCGTCAAGGACCTCGACACGCTCAAGGCCCTCGGCCATCCGCTGCGCATCCAGCTCTACCGCGCGCTCTCCGTCGCGGGCACGGCCACCGCCTCGCAGCTCGCCGACCAGGTCGACGAGGCCGTGTCGCTGGTCAGCTACCACCTGCGCAAGCTGGCCGCCCACGGCATCATCGAGGAGACGGAGGGGCGCAGCGGGGATGCCAGGGAGCGCTGGTGGCAGCCGGTGTCCACCGTCATCACCACCAAGGACGAGGACTTCGACGCGCCTGAGCGTGCCGCCGTCCACACCGCCGTCTCGCGGGTCTACGCGCGCCAGCGGGGTGAGCTCTACGAGCGCTACCTCGACGAGAAGCAGGCCTGGCCCGCCGACTGGCGTAGCGCGGCCTTCGCCTCCGAATACCTGCTCCGGCTCACGCCCGCTGAGCTGGAGCGGCTGCATGAGGAGCTCGACGAGGTCGTGCTGCGGTGGCGCCGGCATGGGAACGCGGCTCGCGAGGCGGGCGACACGCAGGGGCGGGAGAACGTGGCCGTGCAGGCGCACGGCTTCCCGTTCCGTACGTAGGGCTCACCCGTCCGTGGTCGGACGCGCTCACCCGAGCGTTGTGGAGGAGGGGTAGGGATGTATCCGGACTTGTATCTGTATGTCGAACGGGCGAGAGGCCGGGAACTGCGGGCGGAGGCCGAGCGCCACCGCCAAGGCCGGCGCCATGCGGAGGGTCGTGCTGAGGGGCGTGGCTCGCTGGTCCGCGGGTTGGAGACACGCCTGGGCTGGGTGCTGGTGGAGGCGGGGCTGCGGCTGGTGCATCGCCGCGCCGTCGACTACTGATCCCGCCGCCCACATGCGGGCTGTCAGGTGTCGAGGCCGAGCTGGTGGCGTCTGGCCGCCGCGTCCATGACGGCCCAGTGCTCGACGATCCGGCCGTCCCGTACGCGGATCATGTCCAGCCCACGCACCTCGTACCGCCGGCCGGAGGCGGTGTGGGTGCCCCGGCTGAGGTAGACGTTGGACGACAGCTCATCGTCCGAGACGTTCCGCTCGACCGTGACCGAAAGGTCGTGGAAGCCCGTCTCTCCCGACCTCATCAGCTCCCACTTCTCCCGCCACGCCCCCAGCCCGTGGTGGTCTCCGGCGGTTCCGCCCCGGTGGTCGATCACGTCGGGGTCGATGAGGGCGAGCGCCTCGTCCATCCGTCCGGTGGCGAGCACCTGGGGGTAGAGCTCGACTATCCGGCGATGCACCTCTCCTGCGGTCGTCATTCTGATGTGCTCCTGAATTAAGTGGGGAACTCCCCGTTTCGGGGTCGCCGCTACACTAACCGGGGAAGTCCCCACTTAGCAAGGAGAACGATGCCACGTCCTCTGCGGGCGGACGCGCAGCGCAACCGCGACCTGCTGCTCGCCGCGGCCGCTCACGTGTTCGCCGAGCGCGGCGCCGACGCGCCGATGGACGAGGTCGCCCGCCGCGCCGGGGTCGGGAACGCCACGATGTACCGACATTTCCCGACCCGTTCTGACCTGCTGGCCGCCGTCTACGCCGACGAGGTGGAACAGCTCCGGGCGAGCGCGGAGTCGCTGCGGGCGGCCGGGCCTCCGGGGGAGGCGCTGCACACGTGGCTGCGGCTGTTCATGGACCACCTGACCACCAAGCGCGATCTGGCCCTGGCCGCGACGGACGACACGGCCCTGCACGCCGCCTGGCACCGCACCATGATCGAGGCCGCTTCGATGCTGCTGGAGGAGGCCAGGCAGGCCGGTCTCGTACGAGCCGATCTTGACGTACGCGACCTGCTCACGCTCGTCAGAGGCATCACCCTGACCGCCACGGACCGCGCACAGGCCGAACGGCTGCTGGCGCTCGTGGACTGGAGCGCCTGAGCAGACGCAGCCCCTGACCAGGCGTTCGTGGGCCATGCGCCTGATCGTGCCCCCGCGTCGATCGCCGGGTGAAGGCCGCGCGATGGTCGTGCGCCCAGGCCCGGAAGGCGCGTGGCGGGCATCCCAGCGCCTGTTCCACGTCCTCCGTGAGCCGCGCGTTACCGCCCTCCGCCACCAGCCTGGCGCCGTCGACCGCGATCTCCGCGAAGTCCGGGCCGAGCCCGGCCCCGAGCAACTGCTCGCGGTACGCCTCCAACGGCACCTCGACCGTCCCCAGCGCCCGCCCGCCGATCGTCTCTTCCAGCACCTTCACCATCTCGGGAACGCTGATCAGCTCGGGCCCGGTCAGCGTGAGCACTCCCCGCACGCTCTCCTCCGACGACGTCAGCGCCCGTACCGCGACCTCGGCCACGTCCAGCGGATCGATGACGCCCTGCCTGCCGTCCCCGCTCATGTTGGGGACCGGCTCGCCCGCCAGGATCCGCGGCGCCCAGCTCAGCGCGTTGGACGCGAAGCTGGACGGCCGCAGCGCCGCCCACTCCAGGTCGCTCGCCCGCAGCGCCTCCTCGCCCGGCAGATGCCAGTCGCCGACCCTGGCGCCCGCCCGCTCACCGGTGCCGATGGCCGACACCTTCACCGCCTTCCGCACCCCGGCGGACCGGGCCGCCGCCAGCATCGCCTCGTCGTGCCGGACGACCCAGGGTCCCGGCGCGCTGAGCAGGAAGACACTCCCGACGTCGCGCACGGCGCCGCCCGGCCCCTGCTCGGAGTGCCGGTGAACGAGCTGGTCGACCGGGTGATCGATTTGGAGGAGCTGTGGGACGGCCCGACGGGCGCGCTGACAGGTGCGCTGGTGGAGGCCGGCGGCGATCCCCGGCGCGTTCTCGCCCGGCTAGGAGCGGCGCTGGCCGGGCGGATCGAGCGCCGGTCCGCCGTGGAGGAGACAGGGGTGGGCCCAGGTGGCAGTGGCGAGCGGCTACTACGACCAGTCGCACATGGCGGCCGAGTTCCGCCGCCTGATGGGCGTCACCCCGGCTGCCTTCTTCGCCGGCCGCCTCCCCGCCTCGCACGCCTGCTGAAGCGCCGCACGCACGCCGCACGAACACCGAGCCCGAGTTGCCCTGAGCTACACCCCCAGGGCCGAGGGCAGGCTCAGCTCGTTCAGGAAGAGCGCCTCGGTGGTGGCCACCCTGCGCAACTCCTCCAGATCGACCCGCTCGTTGGGCGCGTGGATGGCCGCCTCCTCGTCCTCCGCGCCGAACAGCAGGATCTCCGCCGCGGGGAACTGCTTGAGCAGCGTGCTGACCAGCGGAATCGACCCGCCCGCGCCCACGTCGCGCGGCGGGCGCCCGAAGGCGCGCTCCATGGCGCGGTTGAGCGCCGCGCGGGCCGTGCCGCCCGAGTCGGCCTGGAAGCCCGAGCCGACCGTGAAGTCGCCGAACGACACCTGCACGCCCCAGGGCGCCACCTGCCGCAGGAACTCCACGACCGCGTTCACCGTGGTCTTCGGGTCGCCGGCCGGAGGCACGCGCACGGTCACCCGTGCCCTGGCGGCGGGCTGGACGGCGTTGATCGCCCCCGACACCGACGGCACGTCGAGGCCCGTGACGGTGATCGCGTACGACGACCAGAGCCGGTCGGCCAGCGAGCCGGAGCCCACCAGCGACACCCCGTCCACGACCCCGGCCGTCTTCCTGAACTCCTCCTCCGACGGCCCCTGGCCGAGGAAGGAGCCGCGCGGCAGGCCGGGCACCCGGATGTCGCCGTTGTCGTCGTGCAGCGAGGTGAGCATGCGCATCAGCGCCGCCAGCG
Source organism: Nonomuraea sp. NPDC048892 (assembly GCF_040649735.1). NCBI lineage: Bacteria > Bacillati > Actinomycetota > Actinomycetes > Streptosporangiales > Streptosporangiaceae > Nonomuraea > Nonomuraea sp. NPDC048892. Next base: position 627,909 of record NZ_JBEZFZ010000005.1, read on the forward strand.
CGTCGGGCGCCGCGCCGCCGAAGGAGCCGCTGTGGACGGCCTCCCGCAGCGTGCGGACCTCGACGGTGAACGCGGCCATGCCGCGCAGCGACGTCGTGACCGCCGGGTCGCCCACGCGCGGGTTTCCGGTGTCGGCCACCACGATGGCGTCGGCCCGCAGCAGGTCGGGGTTGCGCTCGACGAACGCCTCCAGCCGGTCGCCGGCGTATTCCTCCTGGCCCTCGATGATGACCTTGATGCCCACGGGGAAGCGCCCCTGGAAGGCACGCAGCGCCGTGACGTGGGAGATCACGCCCGACTTGTCGTCGGCGCAGCCCCGCCCGTACAGGCGGCCGTCGATCAGCGTCGGCTCGAACGGCGGCGTACGCCATGCGGCCGGGTCCCCCGCCGGCTGCACGTCGTAGTGCGCGTAGAGCAGGACGGTGGGCATGCCGGGAGGCGCCGGAGCCTCGCCGAAGACGGCGGGAAAGCTGCCGTCGACGGGCACCTGCTGCACGCGCGGCAGCCCGGTGGAGCGCAACAGCTCCTCCGTCATGGCGGCGGCGGCGAAGACGGGCTCCTCCGGATGACCGGGAAAGGCCACGGACGGTATGGCGGCGAACCGTCTCAGCTCGTCGATGGCCTGTGGCATCGCGGCGGAGACGGCGCTCTCGATCTGGTCAGGAGTCACGGAGGGTCCCCCGGGGGTCGTTCTCAACAGTGCATGGCTGTTCACACGAGTTAACAGCAGTTTGTCTCATTGGATCACAACGGGTCCTGCGCTGCGGAGACAGGGCTGGGACGCGTGTGACCATGCGGGCCAATGTACCTGCGGATTTCGTTGCCGTTACAAAGAGGTTCTGCGGATCTCGATTTTCTTGCATAGTGCTGCGACCGATTCGCTTGGCAAGGTGCACGTGAGCAGGCAGACTGTGGGAAGTTCAGACACGAGGGAAGATAACCATGACGCTGCCGGAACACGACGTCCTCAAGGCCGCGCAGGACAACCTGTGGTTGCACTTCACCAGGCACAGCGCCTACGACACCGCCGAGATCCCGACGATCGTGCGGGGCGAGGGATCCTACGTCTACGACATCCACGGCAAGCGCTACCTCGACGGTCTGGCGGGGCTCTTCGTGGTCCAGGTGGGCCACGGCCGCCAGGAACTGGCCGAGGCCGCCGCCAAGCAGGCCCAGGAGCTGGCGTTCTTCCCGCTGTGGTCCTACGCCCACCCCAAGGCGGCCGAGCTGGCGCAGCGCCTGGCCTCCTACACCCCGGGCGAGCTGAACCGCGTCTTCTTCACCACCGGCGGCGGCGAGGCGGTCGAGACCGCCTGGAAGCTGGCCAAGCAGTACTACAAGCTCGTCGGCAAGCCGCTCAAGCACAAGGTCATCAGCCGCCAGATCGCCTACCACGGCACCCCGCAGGGCGCGCTGTCGATCACCGGCATCCCGGCGTTCAAGCAGATGTTCGAGCCGCTGGTGCCCGGATCCGTCCGGGTCCCCAACACCAACCACTACCGCGCCGACGAGATCACCGGCGTCAAGGGCATGACGCCCGAGGAGTACGGCATCTGGGCCGCCGACCGCGTGGCCCGCGCGATCGAGATGGAGGGCCCCGACACGGTGGCCGCCGTCTTCGCCGAGCCCGTGCAGAACGCCGGCGGCTGCTTCCCGCCCCCTGACGGCTACTTCCAGCGCCTGCGCGAGATCTGCGACGAGTACGACGTCCTGCTCGTCTCCGACGAGGTCATCTGCGCCTTCGGCCGGCTGGGCACCATGTTCGGCGGCCAGAAGTTCGACTACGTCCCCGACATCATCACCTGCGCCAAGGGCCTGACCAGCGGCTACTCGCCCATCGGCGCCATGATCGCGCACGAGCGGCTGTTCGAGCCGTTCAAGGACGGCGACACCATGTTCGCCCACGGCTACACCTTCGGCGGCCACCCCGTCTCCTCGGCCGTGGCGCTGGCCAACCTCGACATCTTCGAGCGCGAAGACCTGCTCGGCCACGTGACCAAGAACGAGCCGGTCTTCCGCCAGACCCTCGACGACCTGCGCGACCTGCCGATCGTCGGCGACGTGCGCGGCGCCGGCTACTTCTGGGGCATCGAGCTGGTCAAGGACAAGGCCACGAAGGAGACCTTCGACGCCGCCGAGTCCGAGCGGCTGCTGCGCGGGTTCCTGTCCAAGGCGCTGTTCGACGCGGGCCTGTACTGCCGCGCCGACGACCGCGGCGACCCCGTCATCCAGCTCGCCCCGCCGCTGATCGCGGGCCAGAAGGAGTTCGACGAGATCGGCTCGATACTGCGCGGCGTGCTCTCGGAAGCGTGGGCGCGACTGTGACACCCCGTATTTCGGCCCTCAATCCGGCCCTCAATCCGGCCCTCAGCCCGGCACGAGGGAGTGCCGGTTCCCGAAAGGATCCACCGCAATGAAGATCGGCGTTCCAGCCGAGGTCAAGAACCACGAGTATCGTGTCGCCGCCACCCCGGCGGGCGTGCACGAGCTGGTGCGCAACGGGCATGACGTCACCGTTCAGCGGGGCGCGGGCCTGGGCTCGCAGATCACGGACGAGGAATACCTGGCCGCCGGCGCCAAGATCCTCGACAGTGCCGACGCCGTGTGGGCGCAGGCCGACATGGTGCTCAAGGTGAAGGAGCCCATTGCCGAGGAGTACCACCGGCTGCGCGAGGGGCTGGTGCTGTTCACGTACCTGCACCTGGCCGCCTCTCGTCCCTGCACGGACGCGCTGCTGGAGGCCAAGACCACCGCCATCGCGTACGAGACCGTGCAGGTCGGCCACTCGCTGCCGCTGCTGGCCCCGATGTCGGAGGTCGCCGGCCGGCTGGCGCCGCAGGTGGGCGCGTACAACCTGATGCGCTTCAACGGCGGCAGGGGCATCCTGCCCGGCGGCGTTCCCGGCGTGGCGCCGGCGAAGGTGGTCGTGATCGGCGGCGGCGTCTCCGGGCTGAACGCCGCGCAGATCGCCGTCGGCATGGGCGCCGAGGTGACCGTCCTCGACACCAACATCGACCGCCTGCGCTTCATCGACGCCGTCTACCAGGGGCGGCTCAAGACGCTGGTCTCCACCTCGTACGCGATCGAGCAGGAGGTCCTCCAGGCCGACCTGGTCATCGGCGCGGTGCTCATCCCCGGCGCGAAGGCCCCGACGCTGGTCTCCAACGACCTGGTCGCGCGGATGAAGCCGGGCTCCGTGCTCGTGGACATCGCCATCGACCAGGGCGGCTGCTTCGAGGACTCGCGCCCGACCACGCACGCCGACCCGACGTACAAGGTGCACGAGTCGGTCTTCTACTGCGTGGCCAACATGCCGGGCTCGGTGGCCAACACCTCCACGTACGCGCTGACCAACGCCACCCTGCCGTACGCGGTCAAGCTGGCCGACCTGGGCTGGCGTGCCGCGCTGAAGGCGGACGCGGGGCTCGCGGGCGGGCTCAACACGCACGACGGGAAGCTCACCAACGAGCCGGTCGCGCAGGCGCTCGGGCTGCCGTACACGCCGGTCGCCGAGTTCGTGTGACGCCTGGGCCTGCCCGTCTCCGGTGCAGGCCCGGCCGTCACCTGCCGTTCAGTGCCGGTCCAGGCGTCTAGTGCAGGCCCAGCCGGCGGCGCAGGTCGCGGGCGGTGGTCAGGACGTGTTGCAGCTCGCCGGGGCTCGGCCACGGCGCGCTGCCCGGTCGCACCAGTGTGCCGCGTACGGACGCCAGGTGCTCGACCGCGCTCTCGTGCACCCCGCTCCGCTCGGCCAGCCACGCCAGCACGTCGGACAGGTCGTGCAGCGGCCTGGTCACGATGTCCCAGGTGCTGAGTACCTCGGCGAGCTCCGCCGCGACCAGCGGGACGCCGCCCCCTCGGGCGGTGGCGGCCGCGGCCAGCTCCGCCCTGGCGGTCAGCTCCGGTTCGGCCGGACGGTCCCAGGAGGGCGGCGGCGGGTCCGACAGCCACTCCTGCGCCTCGCCGTGCTCACCGGCCACCGTCAGCAGCCCGCCCAGCTCGACCGCGGCCCCGTGGTGCCCCGCCCGGGCCGCCTGCCGGAACCAGTGCCGGCCGCCCGCCAGGTCGCCGAACTCGGCGATGAGCAGCAGGCCGTAGTTGAAGGCCGCCTCGGCGTCCCCGCCGGCCGCCGCGCGGCCGAACCAGTGGCTGGCCGCCGCCGTGTCGCCCAGCTCCACGCAGACGAACCCGGCCATCCGCTGGTCCTCCGCCCGCCCCGCTCCGGCCGCCTGCTCGAACCAGCCCCGCGCGGTACGCAGGTCGCCCCGCGTCAGCGCGATCCCGCCGAGCCGCGAGGCCGCGCCCGGATGCTCGCTCCTGGCCGCCAGCCGGTAGTACGCCTCGGCCCCCTCGGGGTCGCGGCAGGCGTGCAGGTAGAGGCCCAGGCAGTAGGCCGACTCGGCGTGCCCGCCCCTGGCCGCGCACTCCCACCAGTGCACGGTCTCGGCCTCCTCGCCCGCGCAGTAGGCCAGGAAGCCCAGGTCGTGGGCGGAGGCCGCGTCGCCGTCGATGGCCGCCCTGCGGTGCCACTCGCGGGCCAGGCCCAGCTCGCCCGTCTCCTCGCACATCAGCGCCAGCCTGCGGGCGGCCGTCCTTGAGCCGGCCTCGGCCGCGCTCTCGTACCAGACCCTGGCCGCACCGGCGTCGCCGCGCTGCTCCAGCAGGAGCGTGGCCAGGTTCGTCGCGGCCTCGGCGTCGCCGGTGCTGGCCGCGGCCTCGTACCAGGTGACGGCGTCCTCCAGGCTGCCGTGCATCTCGTGCCAGATGCCCAGGTTGTAGGCGCTGTCGACGCTGCCGCCCGCGGCGGCCCGCTCCCACCACAGCCGGGCGGCCACGCGGTCGCCGTGCTGGGCGTAGAGCCGGCCGAGCCGGTGCGCCGCCTGCGCGTCGCCGGCCTGCGCCGCGGCCAGCAGCTCGGGTTCGTCTCCCGCGCGCGGCGCCGGTACGGCCGGCACCGCCGCCTCTCCTTGCCAGGACATGGCGACAGCGTGGCACGTGATCGCCCGATCGCGAACCGTAATCGCCGAAGGCGCTAGGAGAAGTTGATGAAGCCCGTGTACATCCCCATTCCGCATACGTACCGCAGCAGGCCGGGTGGCTGGGGCGGCAGTCGTACGGTGGCGGGGACGGCGACGTCGCGCCCGCCGATCACGACGGTGCCGGTGCAGCCGCGGTCGAGCAGCTTGAAGACCACGTCGACGGGCTCGCCCGCCCGCGCCTCCACCATGGCCGGACGGTAGCCCTCCCGCGTGGCCCACACGGTCACCGACCGCACGGCGCCCGGTCCCCCCGTGGTGATGGAGGGAGTGGGGACGGCGGCGGTGGCCGCCCAGCCGCCCAGGCTGATCCCGCTTCCGGCCGTCCAGAGGCCGGCGGCGAGTGCCACGACCCCGGCCAGCCGGGCCAGCCGGGTCCGCGAGACACGCCGCAACACGTAGCCGAGCAGCGCGAACGCCGGCGCGGTGCCGGCCACGAACCCCGCCATGGCCGCCGCCCCGGCCAGCGGTGAGCCGCTGGAGACGGCCAGCATCTCCACGCTGAGCGTCACCCCGCAGGGCACCAGGACGGTGGCCGCACCCAGCAGGGGCGCCTTGTAGCGGCGGGACGGAGCCGCCGGTTCCGGTGCGGCGCAGGCGCCGTGGCCGCGCCGCAGCAGCCTGACGGCGAAGCCGGCGACCGTGACGCCCGCCGCGACGAGCAGCGCCGCCCGGGCCTGGGGCGGCAGGCTGACGGCCGAGCCGAGCAGCCCGAGCAGCGCCCCCGCCAGCGTGTACGAGACCAGCCGCCCCGCCAGGAACCAGCCCACCAGCGCCCGGTCCCGCCCATGACGGCCGTCGGCCAGCCCCATGAGGAGCCCGCCCTGCGTGGCGGTGCACGTGGCCGCGCCGGCGACGAGGCCGGCGACGACCCCGCCCGCCAGCAGTGTGACGGCCTGGCCGCTCAGTGGACGAGCGCCAGGCTGTCCAGAGCCCCGCTCTTGGCGGCCTCCACGATGGAGCCGAACTGGTCGTGGCTCATTTCAACGCGCTGACCGAAGTCGTCCACGATGATCACCTGGCGCTCGCCGGGCGCCGTGGCGTCGACGAACAGCTCCGGGCAACCGCAGCTGCACTGGCCGCAGAACTTGGTGATGGACCGCATCTGTCGTCCCCACTTCTTCCTTGAAGCCCTCACCCGGAACGTAACGCGGCCTCATAAGTACGACCAGTGACAGTTGTCGCACTCAAGGTGACGTTTATGCCGCACCGCCATCAGCGTCAGGCGGCGCCGTCCTCAGCGTTTCGCGGCACCGCGCCCTCAGCGTCAGGCGGCGCCGCCCCTCAGCACGGACATCTTCTCGAAGTACTCGTCGTCGCTCATCTCGCCACGGGCGTACCGTTCGGCCAGGATCTGCTCGGCCGACGCGGTGGGAGCGCCGGTCGGCCCGCCCGGGGTGTGTGCGGCGGGTCCGCGGCGCGGCCCCCACCAGCCCTTGCGCCACCCCGTGACGGCCAGCGCGATGACGGCGATCCAGAACAGGCCCCAGACTGCCGGGAAGATCGGCGAGAAGCCGACGCCGGGACCCCAGTGCGGAACCAGCAGGGCGATCGTGTTCATGTCTCCTCCTCCTTGACGTGTACCTCAAGGGTCCGCCGGAAGGAGGCGCAGCGAATCGCACCACGGGCGCTGTCGCGGCTGCGCCCATGGGAGTGTTCGGCCGAGCCGCGCGTACGACGGCGGCGGTAGCGGGGCGGCGTGGCTCCTCGTCCTCAGGACGGGGGTGGCCTCATGCCGGAGGAGCGGGACAACTCAGGCCCCGCAGATCAGGCCACACAGAACTCGTTGCCCTCGGGGTCGGCCAGGACGACCCAGTCGTCGTGGGTCTCCAGCAGCACGGCCCCGAGCCCGATCAGCCGGTCGAGCTCCGCGTCCACGTCGTCGGCGCGCAGGTCGAGGTGGAGCCGGTTCTTGACGATCTTGCGTTCGGGCACCCGCTGGAACCACAGCCGCGGCGACCCGCCCTCGACCAGCACGGTCGGGTCGTCCTCAGGGTCGTCGATGCCCTCACTGCGCAGCCGCTCCAGCTCCGCCTCGTCGTACGGCGCCACCGCGTAGCCGTCGAGCGCCTCGGCCCAGAACCGGGCCAGCGAGGCGGGATGCCGGCAGTCGACCACCACGTCATGCAGCCTGGCCATCGGGCCTCCTCGCCTCGATGAGGAACCGGGCGGAGTGGGCCACGAACGGCCCTTCCGCCTCGATCAGCTCGTGCAGCTCGCGCAGCCGATCGGCGTAGCGCTCGACCGAGAACCCGGGCACGGTCCAGATCACCTTCCGCAGGAAGTAGATCACCGCCCCGATGTCGCGGAACTCCATCCGCAGCCGCTCGTAGCGCAGGTCGACGACCTCAAGGCCGGCGGACTCGGCCTCGATCACGGCGTCGTCGGGCTGCCGCTGGCCCGCGCCCTGGGGCCCGAGGAAGTATTCGTACAGCTCGGCCACGCTGCGTGGCCCGACCTGCTGGGACAGGTAGGTGCCGCCGGGCTCCAGCACGCGGGCGATCTCCTCCCACCAGGTCTTCACCGGATGGCGGCTGGTCACCAGGTCGAAGGTGCCGGCGGCGAACGGCAGGCGGGCGTCCTCGTCGCTCGCGACCACCCAGGCGCCGCGCGGGCGCAGCCGGGAGGCGGCCAGCTTGAGGTTGGGCGGCCAGCCCTCGGTGGCCACGGTCACCGGCGGCAGGGAGGGCAGCCCGGCCAGGATCTCGCCGCCGCCGGTCTGGACGTCGAGCGCGGCCCTGGCCCCCGCCATGCGCTCGCCGATCAGCCGGGCGTAGCCCCAGGAGGGACGCTCCTCGCTGGCCCGCCCGTCGAGCCAGGAGAAGTCCCAGCCGTCCACGGATACGCTGTCGGCCTCCTGGACGAGGTCCTCGTACGTGCGCCGCATCCCTCGACCCTCTCAACGGCCGGGCCCGCCGATCAACCAAATTTCGTCAAGCGATACGGCTGCGTACGGCCGCCCGGTCGATCCCGAGCTGGTCGATGAGCTGCGCGGCCGGGTCGGGCCGCTTCTGCTCCAGCAGCCCGAGCACCAGGTGGCGCGGCGCCTGCGCGTCTCTCGTCTTCATCGTGGTGGCCCTGATGGCCTCGTTGAGCACGGCGCGGGCGCTCGACGTGAGCGCGGTGCCGGGGACGCGCGGATGTTTGCGCGGCCGCTCGGGCAGATCGCCCACCTCCAGGCCGAGCATGCGCAGCGAGGCCCGGTCGAGCTCGACGAGCGCCGCGCGGCCGGCGGCCAGGTCGACGCCCAGCGCGCGGGCGGACTCCTCGTGATGGAGCAGGCCGAGCAGCAGGTGCTCGGTGCCCATCCGGCGGTCGCCGCGCTGCTCGGCCTCCTTCAGCGCGCCCTTGATGATCACCGACACGGGGCTTTTCTCTTTGCCGAACATCGTCATCCCCTCACTTGCCGTATTTGGCGTGCACCGACTGCCGTGACATGCCGAGCGCGTCGCCGATCTGCTCCCAGGTCCAGCCCTGCTCCCTGGCCACGGCCACGGAGACGGCCTCGACCTGCTCGGCCAGCCGGTGCAGCGCGCCGACCGCCCGCAGGCCCATCGCCGGGTCGTTGGCCCTGATCCGCTCGGACAGCTCTGTTACGTCCACGCTGTTACGTCCACGCTTGTCAGGCTAGCTTGACAGCCTGGATGTGTCAATCTAGCCTGACAGGCATGGAAGATGTGCTGATCGTGGGGGCGGGACCCGTCGGGCTGATGCTCGCGTGCGAGCTGAGCCTGGCCGGAGCCCGCCCGATCGTGCTGGAGAAGAGGGCCGAGGCGAGCGAGCTGCCCAAGGCCAACGGGCTCGGCGGGCAGATCGTCGAGTTACTCGACCACAGAGGGCTGCTCGATCGCTTCAGCGCGGGCAGCCCGTTCTCGGGCCGGGCCCCCGGATTCCCGTTCGGGGCGGTGCCGCTGCGGTTCGACGGGATCGACGACATCCCGCTGCGGCTGCTGCTGATCCAGCAGCCCCGGCTGGAGCGGCTGCTGGCCGACCGGGCGCGGGAGCTCGGCGTCGAGATCAGGAGAGGCTGCGAGGTACGCGACCTCGCCCAGGACGAGGAGGGGGTGACGCTCGGCGCCGGGGACGGGCCGATCAGGGCCCGGTACGTGGTCGGCTGCGACGGGGCGCGCAGCGTCGTCCGCGAGCGGGCCGGGATCGGCTTCCCCGGCACCACCGAGACGGAAGGGCTGCTGTTCGGCCACTTCAAGGCCGACATCAAGGTCTTCGAGTCGCTGGAGGGCGAAGGGCTCGAACCGGGCTGGAACCGCCGCCCGAACGGGCGCGTGCTGCTCACCTCGCTGCAGGACGGCGTGCTCATCGCCGGCGTACGGGCGCCTGGCGGGCACACCGATGAGGAGGTCAGCCTGGCGGACTTCCGCGCGGCCGTCCGCGACGTGCTGGGCGTGGACGTGCCGCTGGGCGAGCCCATCTGGATGTCGAGCACGGTCGCGCAGGGGCGGCTGGCCGAGCGGTACCGGGCCGGGCGGGTGTTCCTGGCGGGGGACGCCGCCCACCTGTTCCCGGCGGGCGGTTCGGCGCTCAACGTCGGCATGACGGACGCGGTCAACCTCGGCTGGAAGCTGGCCGCCGTGCTGCGCGGGCGGGTGCGGGAGTCGTTGCTGGACACGTACGAGGTGGAGCGCAGGGCGATCGGCGAGCGCACGCTCATGCACAGCCGGGCACAGTCCGCGATCGACCGGGTCGAGGGCGAGGACGGCGAGGCGCTGCGCGAGCTGCTCGGCGAGGTGTTCGCTTTCGCCGAGCCCGCCCGCCACCTCGCCACGCTGCTGCACGACTCGGGCGTCCGGTACGGATCGCCAGGCGCGTCGAACGACGGCGGGCGCGGCGGGTCGAAGGACGGCGGGGAGGTCGTCGGGCGGTTCGTGCCCGATCTGGCGCTGGAGGGAGGCGCCCGGGTGGCCGAGCTGATGCGCGCCGCCCGTCCCGTGCTGCTCGACCTGGGCGGTGGCTCCGGCTCCGAGGCGCTGCTGGGCGACGACTGGATCGACGTGGTCAGGGCCCGTTGCGACGACCCGCCCGCCGACACGCTGCTGATCCGCCCCGACGGCTACGTGGCCTGGGCGGGGGCGGACGGCGTCGAGGAGGCCGCCCGCGACTGGTTCGGCCTCGCCACGCTCCCATAGCGGCCCCGTCCGGCCGACGGCCCCCGCCCGGCCGTCCGGCCCTGCCCGGCCGTCCGGCCCTGCCCGGCCGTCCGGCCCTGCTCGGCCGCCAGGTGGTGGCCCGCCACCCCACGATTCCCGGCGGTCACAGCCAGCCGGGTTTGACCAGGCCCGACTCGTAGGCGATGACGACGAGCTGGGCCCGGTCGCGGGCGTGCAGTTTCATCATGGCCCGGCTCACGTGCGTCTTCGCCGTGGCCGGCGACATGAACAGCTTGGCCGCGATCTCGTCGTTCGTCATCCCGGTGCCGACCAGGGCCAGCACCTCGCGCTCGCGTTCGGTGAGCTGGTCGAGGCCGTCGGCGGCGACCGGCTCCTTGGCGCGGGAGGCGTACTCGGCGATCAGCCGGCGGGTCACGCTGGGCGACAGCAGCGCCTCACCGGCCGCCACCACCCGCACCGCCTGGATCAGCTCCGCCGGCTCGGTGTCCTTGACCAGGAAACCGCTGGCGCCGCCGCGCAGCGCCTCGAAGACGTACTCGTCCAGCTCGAACGTGGTCAAAATGATGATGTGCGGCCCCGGCGGCATCTGCCGGGTGGCGGTCAGGCCGTCGGTGCCCGGCATGCGGATGTCCATGAGCACGACGTCAGGATGGTGCTCGCCCGCCAGCCGGACGGCCTCCGCGCCGTCGGAGGCCTCGGCCACCACGGTCATGTCCGGCTGGGCGTCGAGCAGCGCCTTGAACCCGGCCCGGACCAGCGCCTGGTCGTCCGCCAGCAGAACATTGATCATGAGGTCTCCTCGTCGGGTAGTGGCAGCCGGGCCTCGACCTGGAAGCCGCCGCCGGAAGGCCCGGCGACCAGCGTGCCGCCAAGCGCGGAGGCCCGCTCGCGCATGCCGGGGATGCCGTTGCCGCTGCCGGCCTCGGCCAGGACGGCGGGGGTGGTGGCGCCCGTGTCGGAGACCTGGACGACCAGCTCGCGCTCGCCGTACTCCAGGCGCACGCCGACCTCGGAGCCGGGCGCGTAGCGAGCGGCGTTGGTGAGCGACTCCTGCACGATCCGGTACGCCGCCCGTTCCACCTGCGGCGGCAGCGGCCGGGAGCCCACACGTTTGAGCGACACCCGGAGCCCGGAACGCTCGATCAGCTCGTCGAGCCGGTCGAGGCCGGCGGTCGGGGAGCGCGGGGCGCCTTCGCGCAGCACGTTCAGCACCGAGCGCATCTCGCCGAGCACCTCCTTGGAGGCCGTCTTGATCGTGGCCAGCGCGGTCCTGGCCTGCTCGGGGTTGGCGTCGATGAGGTGGAGCGCGGTGGAGGCCTGAACGTGGATGAGCGAGATGTTGTGCGCGAGTACGTCGTGCAGCTCTTGGGCCATGGTCAGGCGTTCCTCGCTGGCCTGCCGCCTGGCCTCCTCCTCGGCGATCCGCTCCTGCTCCATGCGCCGCTCGCGGACGATCCTGACCAGCTCGCCCACCACCATCAGCAGCATGATCGCGGTCAGGACCCACACGCTGTGGAAGAGGTCGGGGCGGCCCACCAGCCAGGCGTAGGACAGGAACGACAGCAACGTCATCAGCGCCATGAACCAGGCCATCCACCGCTTGCCCCGCGTGACCAGCAGGAACAGCATGACCGCAGGGCTGATGAAGCTGGGGCCGTAGGCGTACCCGCCGATCAGGAACAGGTCGCACGCGGCGAGCGCGGCGGCGGTGGTGAGCAGCGGGAAGCGGCGGTGCACGAGCAGCGCGATCGGGCCGACCAGCAGCAGGAGGTGCGGGTACGGGCCTTCGAGCGGCTCACGGAACGTGCGCTGCCCCCAGCTGGCGCCCCTGCCGATCACCATCTGGGCGACCGCCACGATCAGGGCGAGATAAGGATCGAAACCGTACTTCCTGCGCACCTCACCCACGCTAGATCACCCCTCCGACCAGCGCATCACCCCTACGTCTGAGGGGGCCCTACCACTATGGGGGTATGTGGTCCAAGGTGAGAATCATGCGCCGTGTGCTCATTCCCGCAGCAGCAGTCCTCATCTCGCTCGTGCCCGCGCAGGTCGCGCTGGCCGGGCCGCCCCATCATCAGCCGCCGCCCCAGAAGGTCCCGGTGGCCGAGGGGTACGGCGGAGCGGTCGCCACCGTCGACCTCGACGCCAGCAAGGCCGCCATCTCCGTGCTCAGGAAGGGCGGCAACGCCATGGACGCCGCCGTCGCCGCAGGCGCGGTGCTCGGCGTCACGGAGCCGTACTCGTCGGGCCTGGCCGGTGGCGGCTTCATGGTCTACTACGACGCCAGGCAGCGAAAGGTCTTCACCATCGACGGCCGCGAGACCGCGCCGCGCGCCATGACCGCCACCACGCTGGAGGGCATCCCGTTCGACGAGGGCGTGACCAGCGGCCTGTCGGCGGGCGTGCCTGGCACGGTCGCGAACTGGGACCTGGGCCTGCGCCGGTTCGGGACGATGTCCCTCAAACAGGCGCTCCAGCCGGCCATCGAGGTGGCCTCCAAGGGCTTCGTGGTCGACCAGACCTTCCACGACCAGACCGCCGCCAACGCCGACCGATTCAAGGACATCACCTCCACGGCCAAGCTGTACCTGCCGAACGGGGCCCCGCCGCCGGTCGGGTCGGTCTTCAGGAACCCGGAGCTGGCGGCCACGTACCGCGAGCTCGGCAAGCGCGGCCCCGAATGGTTGTACGGCGGCCGGCTCGGTCAGGAGATCGTGGCCACGGTCAAGAAGCCGCCGGTCACCCCGGGCAGCACCCGTAATGTGCGCCCTGGCCTGATGGAGCTGTCCGACCTGCGCGCCTACCAGGCGCTGTTCCGCGAGCCGACCAAGATCTCCTACAAGGGCATGGACGTGTACGGCATGGCCCCGCCCTCCTCGGGCGGCTCCACGGTGAGCGAGGCGCTCAACATCCTGGAGGCCCTGCCGCAGGTCGGTCTGCACGAATACCTGGAGGCGTCCCGCCTGGCCTTCGCCGACCGCGGCAAGTACGTCGGCGACATCCCCGGCGTGCCGCTCAAGGAGTTGCTGTCCGACGGCTTCGCCAAGGAGCGGGCCTGCCTGGTCGGCGACACGGCCATGGCCCACCCGGCCGCGGCGGGCAACCCCGACGGCCGCTACGAGGGCTGCGACCGGCCGACCGGCGAGGCGGCCCCGCCCGCGCAGGAGGGCCCGGAGACCACCCACCTGGTGGTCGCCGACCGCTGGGGCAACGTGATCGCCTACAACCTGACCATCGAGTCCACCGGCGGCAACGGCATCGTGGTGCCGGGGCGCGGGGTGCTGCTCAACAACGAGCTGACCGACTTCACCTTCGGCCCGGCGCCCGGCGACCCGAACCTGCCGGCGCCCGGCAAGCGCCCGCGCTCGTCGATGGCCCCGACGCTGGTCTTCCAGCACGGCAGGCCGGTGCTGGCGGCCGGCTCGCCCGGCGGCTCCACCATCATCACGACCGTGCTGCAGATCCTGGTCAACCGGTACGAGCTCGGGATGAACCTGCCGGAAGCGCTGGCCGCGCCTCGCGCCACGCAGCGCAACACCGCGCAGACGCAGGCCGAGCCGGCGTTCCTGGCCGCGCACCAGGCGGAGCTGGAGGCCAAGGGGCACACGTTCGCGCCCAACCCGGAGATCGGCGCGGCCACCGCGCTGGAGTTCCTGAGCCGGGACCGGATCCAGGCCGTGGCCGAGCCGTCCAGGCGCGGCGGCGGCAGCGCCCTGGTGGTCTCGCCTAGAAGATGAGTTCGTAGGCGCCGGGCTTCACCCTCCGCGTACGCGCCCAGTACTCGAAGGTGAAGCCCGGCCAGAGCGTCCGGTTCACGCCGTGCTCGTCCAGGTACCAGGACCGGCAGCCGCCCGCGCTCCAGACCAGGGGGTCGAGCCGGGCCCGCAGCCGGTCGTTGTAGCGGCGCTGCGCCTGCGGCCGCACGTCCAGGGCTCTGGCCCCGGTGCGGGAGAGCAGGCGCAGGCACTCGATGACGTACCTGACCTGAGACTCGATCATGAACACGACCGAGGTGTGCCCGAGGCCGGTGTTGGGGCCGAGCAGGAAGAACAGGTTGGGGAAGCCGGCGGCCGTGATGCCGTGGTAGGCCTCCACGCCGCCCTTCCACGCGTCCTGGACGCTCAGCCCGTCCCTGCCGGTGATGTGCCGGTCGGTGAGCGCGTCCACCACCTTGAAGCCGGTGCCGTAGACGATCGCGTCGGCCTCGTGCTCCACCCCGGCGGCGTCCACGATCGAACGCGGCCGGATCTCGGTGATCGCGTCGGTGACCAGCGAGACGTTCGGCCTGGTCAGGGCCGGATAGTAGTCGCTGGAGACGAGGATGCGCTTGCAGCCGATCACGTAGTCGGGGGTGAGGGAGCGGCGCAGGACGGGGTCGGGCACCTGGGCTTCGAGGTGACGCAGGGCGAGGCGTTCGTGGCCCTTCATCAGGCGCGGGTCCACGGCGAAGCCCAGCGCCCTGCTCTCCAGGGCCCAGTAGATGCCGCCGCGCAGGGTTCTGGCCGCGCCGGGCAGGCGCAGGAGGCGGCGGGCGGCGGGGGAGAAGGCGAAGTCGGGTTTGGGGTGGATCCAGGGCGGCGTGCGCTGGAAGACGGTCAGGTGGCGGGCATCGGGGGCCAGCTGGGGGACGAACTGGACGGCGGAGGCGCCGGTGCCGACGACGGCGACGCGTTTGCCGGTCAGGTCGGCGGAGTGGTCCCATTCGGCGGAGTGGAAGGCGGAGCCGGTGAAGGACTCGCGCCCCACAATTTCCGGAAATTTCGGGATATGGAGGGCGCCTACCCCCGAGACGACCGCGTTGGTGCGCAGGACCTCGCCGTCCTGCGTGGTGACCGTCCAGCCGCGCCGGCCGTCGTCGTACTCCAGCGCGACGACGTCCTTGCCGAAGCGGAGGTGCGGGGTGATGCCGTATTTGGCCGCGCAGGCGCGCAGGTAGTCCTGGATCTCCTCGCGCGGCGCGAACATCCGCGACCAGTCCGGATTCAGCTCGTACGAGTACGAGTACATGTGCGACGGCACATCGCACGCGCAGCCGGGATAGGTGTTGTCCCGCCACGTGCCGCCCAGCTCGGCGGCCTTCTCCAGGATGACGAAGTCGTGGTAGCCGGCCTCCTTGAGCTTGACGGCCATGCAGATGCCGGCGAAGCCGGAGCCGACGATCACCAGTCCTGGCTCGCCCACGGGCCCTCCTGAAGGTCGGCGCTTATCGGACGTCTCTTATTGGACGCTGAATCCAATGTAAGAAGCGCCGCCCGTCCCGGTCCAGAGTGATACCCGTCACGATCTGAACCCCGCCACGCCCGGGAACGACGAAAACCCGCCACGGCCTCCGCGGCGGGTGATGCTGTCGGCTGACTACTGGAGCAGCAGGAAGGCGGCTACGCCGACGATCACGACCGCGACGACGACCGCGATGATGGGGATGAGGGGTGACTTCTTGGGCTTGGCAACGGCCTCCTGCTCGCGCGCGTTCGCGAACGCGCGGAAGGCCTGAGTGTTGCCCGCCGGGTCAATATGCTGGTCAGACATGGGCAGCAGCCTAGCGTGATCGCCTGTTCCGTTTGTGCCTTTTGGTGTGATCCGTAGGCATGGCCTGATTGGCAGACCGCCCCACCCGGCGGATACGTTGAAGGCATGCTGAGGACCCTGCTCTCACCCCGCATCCTGGGGCTGCACCTGCTCACGATCGGGGTCCTCATCGCCTTCATCCTGCTCGGGCGCTGGCAGCTCGGAGTCTTCCAAGATTCGGGAAAGCCTCAGGCGGCCACCGATCCCGCGCCTGTCACGGTCGCCACCCTCGCCGGTGTCGGCACCCAGATGACCGGCGAGGCGGTCGGCCGCCAGGTCACCGCGCAGGGCGTCTACGAGGCCGATCGTCAGCTCCTGGTCGCCGACCGCAAGCCCGATGCCGACGCCCCCGGCGGCAACATCTCGCGCGATGAGGGCTACTGGGTACTCACGCCGCTGCGGCTCGACGACGGCACGCTCGTGCCCGTGGTACGCGGCTGGACGGCCAAGGCCGACGACCCCGCCGTGGCCGCCGTGCCGCAGGGAAAGGTCGCGGTGACCGGACGGCTGCGGCCGCAGCAGGGCACCGACAGCGTGCAGCGGCGCGCCGAGGGCCTGCCCGCCGGCCAGGTGCAGACCGTGTCCACGGGCGAGCTGGTCAACCTGTGGAGCGGGCAGCGGGTGCGCACCGGCTATGTCGTGGCGCAGCCGGCCTCCGGCTCGCTGACGCAGGTCCAGGCGAGCCCGCCGGTGGTCGGAGGCACGTTCACCTGGCGTAATCTGGCTTATGCCGCCAACTGGTGGATCTTCGCTGGATTCGCCGTCTTCATGTGGTTCCACTTCGTCCGCGACGCCGTACGCGCGGATCGGGACCGCGGCAAGTCGTCCCCTGAGATGGTTCTGGAAGGTTAACGGTGGAATCGGCTCTGAAGCCCTTCCGGGCACTCGCGTACGTGGTCGGCGTCATGCTGCTCGTGCTCTGCGTCGGCATGGTGCTGCGCTACGGCTTCGACCAGCCGGCTATGTCGAAGATCATCGCCCCGATCCACGGCGGGCTCTACATGATCTACCTGGTCACGGTGATGAATCTGGGCATGAAGGCACGCTGGTCGTGGCCGTACATGCTCGGTGTCATGCTCGGCGGCACGGTGCCGTTCCTGTCCTTCTACGTGGAGCGAAGGGTGACCCAGCGCGTGCAGACGACGCTGGCCGCGGCGGAGGCCTGACCGCATGCGCCTGTCGGGCCCCCGCCGCCGGAGCCTCAGCGGCCGATGCCGCGCCTGCGGGCCCGCTTGAGCCGCTCGCGCTGCGACGGATCGAGCATCAGGTAGCCGACCACAGGGGCGGCGACCAGGCCGAGGACGACCAGCAAGGTGACCCAACCGGGCAAGAAGAACAGCGAGAACAAGAACGCGACGCCCGCGCCGATGGCGTACTTCTGAACTGGCGACATCCCCAACTTCCTCCGAACGCGGAGCGCGCGCCCCGCCTCTCCCACATTCTGCGTCCTCTGTCCAACGTGTGAACCCGTCGCTGAGGTTCCGTTCGCGATGTATCGCAATTGTTGTGCCGGAGGTCAAGCACTTCCCGCGGCGATTCTGAGCAGGTCGCGGCGGAGTTCGTCCAGTGTGGGACGTTCCAACGGGTTGCCCGACAGGAGCCGGAACAGCACGGGAGCCAGCGGGCCAGCCCGCCGCAGCGGCGCGCCCGGCGCGGGTGCGGCGCCCTCGACGGCGGTGAAGAGGGTGGCCCCGAGCGACCACAGATCGGCGGCCTGGGTGGCGGCGCGCTCGGGAGCCGTGTACGCCGGGAGCGTTCCCGGCCCCGGCAGCGGCGTCAGCCGGGCCCGGCCCCAGACGTCGATGAGCACGTTCCCCGGCTGCACCCCGCCGTGGAAGCCGCCCCAGTCGGCGAGCCGGTCGAGCACGGCCAGCCCGATCGCGGCCACCTGGACGGGCGGCAGCGGGCCCGACGCCCTGACCACCGCGTCCAGCGGCCGGTCCACCGCCAGCCGCTCCAGCGTCTCGCGCACCACCTCCGCCGGCGGCGGCCCCGAGCTCCCCGACGAGCCTTTCGACGGCCGGAGCATCGCCCTGACCAGCGACCTGAACGGGTCGGCCGCCTCGGTGGGCGCCTGGCCGGGCGGGCGGCCCTCGACCGCGAAGTGCAGCGTGGCCGCCAGCGACCACAGGTCCGCGGAGGGCAGCATGCTGAGGCTGGGAAAGCCGAACCCGGTGAGCACCGCCCGGCCGGTCGTGGTGAGCAGCACGTTGCCGGGATCGACCCGGCCGTGCACGATCCCCGCCGCGTGCGCCGCGGTCAGCGCCGACAGGACGCAGACGCCGATCCTGGCCGCCTGCGGGACGGGCAACGGACGCCGCGAGCGGACGGTCTGCTCCAGCGACGCCCCCGAGACGAACTCCATCACCAGCCACGGCTCGCCGTCCTCGACCAGCACGTCGAGCACCCGCACGACGAAGGCGTGCCGCAGTGCGGTCGCCCTGCGCGCCTCGTGCAGCGCGGCCTCGCGCAGCTCAGGGGGCACCCGCAGGCGCCTGACCGCGACGTCGCGGTGTTCCGTCTCGTCGAAGGCCAGCCGTACGGATCCCGCCCCCAAGGGATTCAACAGCCGGTAGCGACCGTTCAGCTTCCTGGTCTCATCAGCCATTCCGAGTCGCACGATAGCGCCGCGACCGCCTCATGACCATGGGCCCTGAGCCGTCAATCCGAACCGCTCTTCAACCAGCTCTCGTGGGCCGCGCGCACCTTGCGCCAGAGCTCGTCCTTCTCCTCGGCGCTCACGTCGTCCAGCGGCAGCAGGAACACGTCCGCCAGCGCCGCGTAGTAGTCGCGCGACGTGCACAGCGTCACCGACTGCGTGCCGTTCCCGAGGCGCTTGAGCCGCAGCCCGCGCAGGACGTCCACCCCGTAGGCGTCGCGCCGCTGCACCGTGGCCACGCGCACGAAACCCGAGGCCGGCGACGTGGTCAGGTGGCGGTGCATGTCCGCGAACGCCGACATCCGCGCCGGTTCGAGGGTGAAGTCCATGCCCTCGAACGAGCCGCCCGGGTCGTGGTCGAGCCGCCAGCCGCCGGGCGCCACCTCCGACGGGCGCAGCACGTACCGGAACGGGCCCTGCCGATAGCCGCCCGCGACCAGCGGCAGCGGCTCGTGCAGGGCGTCGCCGAGCCCCACGTCCACCAGCCACGCGCCGCCAGGGTTGGCCTCCGACGGCAGCCCGCGCACGGTGAGCACCAGGTGGTTGCCGGTGACGCCGGGCTCGCCGCCCCGGTTCTGCACGCCGCCCACGTGCCGGGTCACCTCGTAGCCGAGGGCCGCGAGCAGCTCGGAGAACGCGCCGTTGAGGTGGTAGCAGTAGCCGCCCCTGCCGCGCAGGATGCGCTCGGCCGACTCCAGCGGATCGACGGTCGTGGCCCGGCCGAGCCAGATCTCCAGCGCTTCGTAGGAGACCTTTTCGATGTGGGCGGCGTGCAGGGCGCGCAGCCCCTCCGCGCTCGCGGGAGCGCCGAGCAGCGCGGGCAGGCCGAGACGGCGGAGGTATCCGGCGGTGTTCACGCCGCCAAGTCTGCACGGATTGTGCACGAATCGGGGAGTGTCGTCTGCACAGGGCGCTCGTAGTCTTTCGTACGTGGCAGAGCAGCGACGCATTCTCGTGGTCGAGGACGACGTGACCATCGCGCTCGCCGTACGGAACAGGCTGGCCGCCGAGGGCTTCGACGTCAGGGTGGCCGGCGACGGGCAGGACGCCCTTGTTCAGTACGGCAGCGCGGAACCGGATCTGGTGATCCTCGACCGGCTGTTGCCCGGCATGGACGGGCTGGAGGTGTGCCGCAGGATGCAGGCCGCCAAGCCCGTGCCCGTGCTCATGCTGACCGCGCTGGGGGAGGAGACCGACGTGCTCGTCGGGCTCGGGGTAGGGGCCGACGACTACCTGACCAAGCCGTTCAGCATGCGTGAGCTGGTAGCCAGGATTCACGCGCTGCTGCGCCGGGTCGAGCGCGCGGCCCAGCTCGCGGCCGAGGACACCGTGATCAGGGTGGGCGAGGTGGAGATCGACACCGCCGCGCGCCGCGTCTTCGTGCGCGGTGCGGAGGCCCAGCTCACCAGGACCGAGTTCGACCTGCTGCGCCGCCTGGCCGAACGCCCCGGGCAGGTCTTCGAGCGCGATCGGCTGCTGTCCGACGTGTGGGGCTTCTCCGAGGCCGCGGCGACCAGGACCGTCGACAGCCACGTGCGGGCGCTGCGCCGCAAGCTCGGCTCCGACGTCGTGCGCACGGTGCACGGCGTCGGCTACGCCCTGGTCCGGCGATGAACCCACTCGACTTCCTCGGCCGGATCAAGGTCAAGCTCGGCATCGTGATCGTGCTGGCCGTCGGGACCGCGTTCGTGGTGAACGAGGTCGGCATCCAGTCGGGGCTCTCCCGCGAGACGCGCATCGCGGTCGCGGTCGTCCTGGCGCTGATCATGGTGCAGGTGCTGGCCATGGGCATGACCAAGCCGCTGCGCCAGATGGCCAGCGCCGCCCAGACCATCGCCAAGGGCAGCTACACCCTGCGCGTGAACTCCACCTCCCGCGACGAGGTCGGCGAGCTGGCCAGGGCGTTCAACGCGATGGCGGCCGACCTCGGCGAGGTCGACCGGCAGCGGCGCGAGCTCGTCGCCAACGTCAGCCACGAGCTGCGCACCCCCATCACCGGGCTGCGCGCCGTGCTGGAGAACGTGGTGGACGGCGTCTCCGCGCCCGACCCCGTCACCATGCGCACCGCGCTCGCCCAGACCGAGCGGCTCGGCCGGCTCGTCGCCCAGTTGCTCGACCTGTCGCGGCTGGACTCCGGCACCCGCCCGATCGAGGCCGAGGCCGTCGAGCTGGCGCCGCTGATCGAGCAGGCGGTGCGCGAGGCGTCGCTGGCGCGCGAGGACGTCGTGATCCGCTCGTCCGTGCCGGCCGACCTGGTCGTGCGGGCCGACCCCGACCTGCTCGCCCAGGTGCTGGCGAACCTGCTCGACAACGCGGTACGGCACAGCCCGCCCTCGGGCGAGGTGGTCATCCGCGCCGCGGCGTCGGGGGCCTCGGTGCGGATGGAGGTCGCCGACCAGGGGCCCGGCATTCCGGCGTCGGCCAGGGCACGCGTGTTCGAACGCTTCTCCCGGCTGGACGCCGGGCGGGCGGCCGACTCCGGCGGGGCCGGGCTGGGGCTGGCCATCGTGAAGGAGATCGTCGAGCTGCACGGGGGATCCATTCGCATCGAGGACTGTGCGGGCTGCCGGATGGTCGTCGATCTACCAGGGAGGACGACGATGGCTGAGGCGCCATTAGAGGGTGGACGCGACACGGGGGACGTGGAACGGCCACTGCCCGCCGGTGCGGGGGAGGCGGCGGGGGCCGCCGCACCCGACCCGGCCGGGCAACCGGTTGACGCGGTGCCCGCGTCCAGCGGGCCGGCGAGTCCGGTCCTGACGGCGGGTGAGCCTGAACCCGCCGGGGCCGGTGCGTCGCCGGACGGTGTGTCCGGTGAGAAGGTCCCGGCGACCGGCGCCGCGTCCCTTGTGGGCGCGGGCCCGGATGTGGGCGCGGGTGTGGGTGCGGGTGTGGGTGCGGAGATCGCGACGGCGGCCGGCCGGAGTGGCGCGGCGGTCGTGCGGGCCGAGGTTCCGGGTGGTGGTGGCCCTGCCGGGGCCGGTCCGGCCGGGGGCAACGCCTGGCCGATCGCGCCGGGCGGGGGAGGGATGCCGCCTGTGGGGATCCCGGGTTATCCGCCGCCGCGCGAGCCGTTCGCCGGTGGTCTGGGGCGGATGGTCGGTGGTGGCGCCGTCGGGTTGCTGGTCGGGCTGCTGGTCGGCATGTTCGCCGCCGTCCTGGCCAGCGTGGCCGTGGGGGACGGGGCGGCGCTGGTGACGCTCATCGGCTGCACCACGCTCATAGGAGCCCTCGGCGCCTCTCTGGGAGCGGGGTCCGGAAGGAGGGCGATGGAGGCGTACCGGGCGAGCCAGGCCGGCCTGCGCACCGGTACTCCGGCCGGCACCCCCGTTGGGGCTTCGGGAGGGGAGCCGTCCCGGGGGCAGATGGGGCCGCCGCCGGCCTACGTGCCGCCGCCGCTCTTCCCCAGGCCCGAGGTGCCCGATCCGCCGCGCTGGCTGCTGCCGGCCGCCGCCGGAGCCGGCGTGTTCGCCGCGGTGGCGCTGCCGGAGGCGCAGGTCGGGCTGGGCATCGTGCTGGTCGCGATGGTGGTGGGCGGCGCGGCGCTGCCCGCGATGAGGCAGCGGATGACGCCGTGGACGCTGGCGTTCGGGCTGACCGCGTACTGGCTGATCTCGATGGCGGCGGTGCGGGACGCCGACTGGCTGGTGGCCATCCTGCTCGTGGCGGGGGCCGGGCTGGGCGCGCTCGCGGTGTCCGGAGCGGGCGCCGGCTGGGTGGGCGTGATCAGGGGCGGGATGTCGGTGCTGCTGGCGTTCGGCCCGGTGCCGTGGTTCCTGGCCGGGCCGCTCAAGCGGCTGACGGCGCGGCGGCGCGTCATGCCCATGGTGATCGCGCTGAGCATCACGGCGGTGCTGCTGCTGGTGTTCGGGCTGCTGTTCGCCTCGGCGGACGCGATCTTCGCCTCGTACGTGGAGCGGCTGACCACCACCCCGGCCTGGGCGGATTCGCTTCCGGGACGGATCTTCCTGTTCGTGCTGTTCGCGGCGCTGCTGGCCGCCGTGGTCCTGGTCGCGCTGCGGCCGGTCGTGGACCCGGTGGGGCCGGGGACGAGGTTCAGGGTGAGCCGGAGCATCTGGGCGGTGCCGCTCACGGCGGTGAATATGCTGTTCGCCTCGTTCGTGGCGGTGCAGATCACGGCGCTGTTCGGCGGTGACACGCTGGTGCTGAAGACGGCGGGCCTGACCTACGCCGAGTACGCCAGGCAGGGGTTCTTCCAGCTCGTGGTGGTCAGCGTGTTCGTGCTGGGCATCGTGGCGGTGGCCGCGGGGCTGCTCAGGGTCGAGCGGGCCGAGCGCTGGCTGCTGGCGGTGCTGCTCGGCGTGCTCTGCGGGCTCACCATGGTGGTGCTGGCCTCGGCCCTGCACCGGATGAACCTCTACACCGACGCCTACGGCCTGTCGCGGCTGCGGCTGTCCGTGGAGGCCACCGTGTGGTGGCTGGGCGCGCTGTTCGCCCTGGTGCTGCTGGCGGGCGCGGCCCGGCTCACCGGCCGTCAGTCCGGCTGGCTGCCCAGGACGATCGTGCTGGTCACCGGGCTGGGGCTGGTGGCGTTCTCGATGGTCAACCCCGATCTGCGGGTCGCGGAGTCGCAGGTGCAGGTGCGCGGCGTGACCAAGATGGACTCCGACTACCTCGGCGATCTCGGCGCGGAGGCCGTGCCGGCTCTGGACCGGCTGCCGGAGCCGCAGCGCAGCTGCGTGCTGGCGGACGTGATCGCGACCAACCGGCTGAACCGGCCCGACCCGTGGAACGGCTGGAACCTGGCCCGTTCCAGGGCCCGCGACCTGCTGGCCGAGCGGCCCGTGGTGAACGGCGTGGGATGCGCTCCGGCGTACTTGCCCCGCTCTGATTGAATCTTGGGGTGAGCTTCGACGTAGTCATCAGCGGCGGGCGGGTGCTCGACGGGTCGGGCGCCCCGCCGTACCGGGCGGATGTGGCGATCGAGGGGGATCGGGTCGCGGCGGTCGGCAGGCTCGACGGCGCGACGGCGGGCAGCGTGATCGACGCGACGGGGCGGCTCGTCGCGCCCGGGTTCGTCGACTGCCACTCCCATGGTGACGCGGTCGTGTTCGACCCCGGCGTGCAGCTGGCCGCGTTGCGGCAGGGGGTGACGACGTTCGTGATGGGGCAGGACGGGCTGTCGTACGCGCCGGGCTCCGCCGAGACCGTCGCCTACGTCTCCCGCTACTTCGCCGCCGTCAACGGCGAGCTGAAGCGCGACGGCGGACGTGATGGCGGGCCGGAGCGTGACGGCGGGCCGGGGAGTGCGGCCGGTGGCGGGCCGGTGCCCGACCTCGGTGAGGGGCCGCTCAGCGTGGGCGAGCTGCTCGACGGCTACGACCGCGCCGTGGCGCTCAACACCGCCTACCTGCTGCCCCACGGCACCATCCGCTACGACGTCATGGGCCCGTCGCCCGACCCCGCCTCGCCCGCCGACCTGGCCGGCATGCTGCGTCACGTCGAGCGGGGGCTGTCGGAGGGCGCGGCCGGGCTGTCGAGCGGGCTCGAATACCTGCCGGGCGGCTACGCCACCGCCGAGGAGCTGGCCGCCCTGTGCGCCCCGCTCGGCGGGCTTCCGTACGTCACCCACATGCGCGCCTACGGCGATCGGGCCGGGGTCGGCATGGCCGAGGTCGTGGACATCGCCGGCCGCTCGGGCGCCGCCGTGCACGTCTCGCACCTGCACGGGCCCGCCGACGTGCTGATGCCGCTGGTCGAGGAGGCGCTCGGCAAGGGCGTCGACCTCACCTTCGACACCTACCCCTACCTGCGCGGCAACACGATCCTGGCCATGATCGTGCTGCCGCCGTCCGTGCCGGGGGCCGAGCCCGGCCGGGCCGTGGAGATGATCGGCTCCGGCGCGCTCGACGACTGGTGGCCGACGCTGGCCTCGACCTGGCCCCGGCTGACCGTCTCCCACGCGCCCGGCCTGGAGTGGGCCGAGGGGCTGACCATCACCGAGGCGGCCGGGCGGGCGGGGACGGATCCGGCCGCGTTCTGCCGTCGGCTCCTGACGGAGACGAACCTGGAGGCCGGCGTGGTCTCGGCCAGGCCCGACGAGGGCCCGCTGGGCGAGGAGTCCGTACGCAGGATGTTGCGCCACCCGTCTCATACCGGCGGCTCCGACGCCATCTACGTAGGCGGCCATCCGCATCCGCGCGGGTTCGGGGCGTTCGCCAGGTTCCTCGGCCGGCACGTCAGGGAGCTGGGCGACTGGACGTGGGAGCAGGCCGTGACGCACCTTTCGTCCCATCCGGCCCGGCGTTTCGGGCTGACCGACCGGGGGCTGCTGCGCCGCGGGTTCGCCGCCGACGTGGTGGTGTTCGACCCGGATGTGGTCGGCGACCTGGCCACGTACCAGGAGCCGCGCACGCTCGCGGAAGGCGTGGACGACGTGCTCGTCTCCGGGGTGCGCGTGCTGGCCGGAGGCGAGCTCACCGGGGCCACCCCCGGGCGGGCGCTCCGGCCCTGAGCGCCCGGGCGGTCGGATAGGGTCGGACGCGGACGAAGGGGGTGTTGTGCCGGCGAACCTCGGCCAGTCGGTCTTCGACGGCGGGCTCGAATTTCCCGCCATGCTGGTCCACAGGGGCGCGCTGGCGCACAACGTGGCCACGATGGCGGCGTTCGCCCGCGATCACGGCATGGAGCTGGCGCCCCACGCCAAGACGCACATGTCGCCCGAGATCGCCGCGATGCAGCTCGCCGCGGGAGCCTGGGGGCTCACCGTGGCGACGCCCCGGCAGGCCCAGACGGTCAGGGGGTTCGGGGTCCGGCGGATCATGGTGGCCAACCAGGTGGTCGATCCCGCGGGGCTCACCTGGGCCGCCCACGAGCTGGAGCGCGATCCCGAGTTCGAGTTCCTGAGCTTCGCCGACTCGACGGCCGGGGTCGACATCCTGGCGGGTCACGCCGGGCCGCGGCCGTTCCGGGTGCTGGTCGAGCTGGGCCACGAGGGCGGCAGAGCCGGGTGCAGGTCGGTCAAGGAGCTGCTGGAGCTGGCCGCCCACGTGCAGGTGACGCCCGGCGTCGAGCTGGCCGGGGTCGCCGGATACGAGGGCGGGCTCAAGTCCTCCGACGAGGTCCGCGACTATCTGGGCTCGCTGCAGGAGGCCGTCGAGCACCTGCGCGTCAGAAACCCCATCCTCACCGTGGGCGGCAGCCAGTGGTTCGACGTGATCGGCCGCGAGCTCGTCGCCACCCAGGCCAGGATCCTGCTGCGCAGCGGCGCCTACGTCACCCACGACGACGGCTTCTACCGGGAGCGCACGCCGTTCAACCGGATCGAGGGCGAGCTGCGCCCGGCGCTGGAGGTGTGGGCGCACGTGCTGTCCACCCCCGAGCCGGGGCTGGCCATCGTGGGCATGGGCAAGCGGGACGCGCCCTACGACGAGGGCCTGCCGATCCCGCGCCGCGGCGGGGTCACGATCGTGAAGATGCAGGACCAGCACACCGTGGTCCGCGCCACCGGGCTCAAGCCCGGTGACCTGCTGGCCTTCGGCATCTCCCATCCGTGCACGGCCTTCGACAAGTGGCGGCTGCTGCCGCTGGTGGACCGGGACTACCGTGTCGTAGGCACGATTAGCACTAAGTTCTAGGGAGATTTCGTGAAAAAGGAGCTCAGGACCACCGAAGGCGCCGCCCCGGTCGGCGCCTACTCGCAGGGTCTCGTGGTGGGCGACTTCGTCTACACCTCCGGCATGGGGCCGCTCGACCCCAAGACCGGCGAGGTCGTGGGCACCGACGTCGCCACCCAGACGCACCAGGTCATGCGCAACCTCGGCGCCATCCTCGCCGCGCACGGCCTCGGCTTCGACGACGTCGTCAAGTCCACCGTGCACCTGCAGCACCTCAAGCGCGACTTCGCCGCGTACAACGAGGTCTACAAGTCGTACTTCAACCAGCCCTACCCGGTCCGCACGACCGTGGGGTCCGAGCTGATGGACATCCTCGTGGAGATCGACTTCGTCGCGCACAAGAGCGCTTAAGGTCGTGGTGTGGACAGTTCGGTGTACGTCTTCGTCGAGGACCTGCGCGGCGAGGGCGTCGAGCGGGTGCTCGACAGGATCAGCGCGTACGGCGTGCGCGGCATCACCGTCGGCGCCGTGCACCACGCCTCCCGCGACGTCACCCCCCACGGGCTGTCCAGGCTGACCCTGCGCCACGACGGGGCCCACTTCGTCCCGCCGCCCGAGCTGTTCGACGGGCTCAGGCTGACCCCCGTGCCCGGCCACCTCGACGCGTTCGACGGGCTGCGCGAGGCGTGCGCGAAACGGTCCATGAAGCTCCACGGGTGGACGGTCTTCCTGCGCAACGCCACACTCGGCGAGCGCCACCCCGATGTGACCGTACGCGACTGCTTCGGCGACCGCGGCTCGCTCACCGACCTGTGCCCCGCCCACCCCGACGTGCGCGAATACGCCGTCGCGCTGGCCAGGGCGGTGGCCAGGCTCGGCGTCGACAGCGTGGTGGCCGAGTCGCTGCACTTCAGGCCGCTCAAGCCGCAGCGCTCGTTCGTGCCGCTGGGGCCGATGGACGCCTACCTGTTCGGGCTCTGCTTCTGCGACTACTGCATGCACAGGGCCACCGACCTGGGCGTCAACGCCGAAGTGGCCCGCGACGAGTGCGCCAGGATCGTCGGCGGCGTCTTCGACGGCGACCCGCCGGCCCAGGGTGAGGTGACCAGGGCGGCGCTGACCGCGTACGCGGGGCCCGACGTCGTCGCCTACGCCCGCGCCCGCTCCGAGACCGTCACCACGCTGGTGTCCGAGGTGGCCTCCGCGGTGGCCGACGAGGGCTCGAAACTGGTCTTCATCGACTCGACGGGCGCGGTCAAGGGCTACACCGACGGGCTGCCCACGCCGGGACTGGCCGCCCATGACGCCTGGCAGCTCGGGGTCGACCTGGTGGCGCTCGGCGACCTCGTGCCGGCGTTCGGGGTGCTGGCGTACGCGCGTGACGCGGCGCGGGTGGCCGACGACGTGGGCGCCTACCTGCGGTCTGTGGGCAAGGACCGGGAGGTGCGGGCCGTGCTGCGGC
Source organism: Nonomuraea sp. NPDC048892 (assembly GCF_040649735.1). Lineage (NCBI taxonomy): Bacteria > Bacillati > Actinomycetota > Actinomycetes > Streptosporangiales > Streptosporangiaceae > Nonomuraea > Nonomuraea sp. NPDC048892. The sequence continues at coordinate 655,337 of NZ_JBEZFZ010000005.1, forward strand.
CGGGCTACCCCGACAGCGACTCCGCCGACCGGCTGGTGGCCAAGGCCCGGGGGGCCAAGGCGGCCGGGGCGCTGGCCGTGGACTTCTACGCGTACGGGCTGGCGCCGCATCCTGTGCTCGACCGCATCCCGGCGGCGCTGTCGGAGTCACTCTGACCGGCGGTGCTTCCTGACCGGCGATGCTTCCTGACCCACGGCGCTTCCTGACCTGCGGCGCTTCCTGGCCCGCCCGTGGCCGAACGGCGCTCAGCCGGCGCGGACGCCGTCCAGGACCGCCGTGACCGCCTCGGCGGCGAAGTCGTCGCTCACGTTCAGGTCCCTGAAGACCGCCCGCATCCACACAGCTCCGGCCAGCAGATCGACGATCAGCATCGGGTCGGCCGACTCCTTCAGCTCACCCCTGACCGCCGCCCGTTCGAAGATCTCCCGCTCCCTGGCGAACCTGTCGGCGAAGAAGCGGCGCCCGTCCAGCTCCGGATGGCGTACGGCGGCGGCGAGCGCGGCCACCGCGATGTCGGCGGCGGGCCGCTCGGTCAGCAGCCGTCTGATGCCCTCCACCAGCGCGACCAGGTCGCCGCGCAGGCTGCCGGTGTCGGGCGCCGCGAAGCCCAGCACGTCGGACTCCACTAGCGCGGCGCCCAGCAGCGCGGCCTTCGACGGCCACCAGCGGTAGATCGTGGTCTTGTTGACGCCGGAGCGCTCGGCGACCCCCTCGACGGTCAGGCCGTCGTAGCCCTTCTCGGCCACCAGCCGCAACGTCGCGTCGAAGATCTCCTGCTGCTTCCTGGGCGCCATGGGGCTCATTTTCTCCCGGCGAACGCGGTGGCCACGCCCAGGGCCAGGTAGACGACGCCGCTGACGTACCGGAGCGTTCTGGCCGCCCGGTCGAGGCGGCGGCCGAGCGCGCCGGCGGCGACGGCGTACACGAGGTCGGAGATCAGCCCGAGGAGCAGCAGCGTGAGGCCGAACACGGCCATCTGCAGCGCGGGAGAACCCGCGCCTGGGTCCACGAAATGGGGCAGGAACGCCACGAAGAACAGCGCCACCTTGGGGTTGAGCACGTTGACCAGCATGCCTTCGAGGAACACCTTGCGCAGCGGCTGCGGCTCCGGCCGTCCGGCGCGGGCGTCTTTGCCGGTGAACGATCGGACGCCCAGGTAGACGAGGTACGCGACGCCGGCCCACTTGATGACCGCGAAGAGCGTGGCCGATTGAGAGATCACATACGACAGGCCCGCGGCGGCGGCCGCGATGTGCACGAGCGTGCCGGCCTCCACGCCGAGCGCGCTGGCCAGGCCCGCCGCCCGGCCCTGGGCGAGCCCTCTGGCGGTGATGTAGAGGTGATTGGGGCCGGGGATGAGCACCAGGGCGATGGAGGCCGTCACGAAGAGGGCTAAAGTCGCGGGAGGTATCACGAACGGCAGCGTAGGACGGCGTTGGTCCTCCGGTCAGGGCCAATCCCGTCCCGGATGACTGGACCAATCAGTTGTCGGTGCGACATGGCATAGTTTCATGGCGTGAACGGTCTTCTCGTCGGGCGCTCCTCTGAGCTGGCCGGACTCGTGCGGGTGCTCGAGTCCGCCGCCGACGGCGTGGCCGGGGTGGCGCTCGTCGGTGGAGACGCCGGCATCGGCAAGACCCGGCTGGTCACCGAGCTGACCGTCCGGGCCAAGGAGCGCGGCTTCAACGTGCTGGTCGGCCAGTGCGCCGAGCTCGGCGACTCGCTGCCCTACCTGCCGCTGGCCGACGCGCTGCGCGGGGCAGAGCCCGCCGTGCGCGCCGCCGCCACCGCCCATCCCCTGCTCGGCCAGTTGCTGCCGGGCACCGAGAGCCCGCCTTCGGCCGGGCTCACCCAGCAGCGGCTGTTCGGCTCGCTGCTCGGGCTGCTCGCCGAGCTCCAGCCCGTGCTGTTCGTGATCGAGGACCTCCACTGGGCCGATCGCTCCACCCGCGACCTGCTGGTCTTCCTCAGCCGCATGGTGCAGAGCGAGCGGGTCTGCGTCGCCGGCACCTACCGCACCGACGACCTGCACCGCCGCCATCCGCTCAGATCGGTGCTGGCCGAGCTGAAGCGCCTGCCCACGGTGATGAACGTGGAGCTGGGGCCGCTGGGCACCGGCGAGATGTCCGACTATGTCGCCACTTTGGGCGAGGTCGACGCCCAGGGGCTCGGTCTCATCGTCACCCGCGCCGACGGCAACCCGTTCTATGCCGAGGAGCTGTTCGCGGCCATGGCCGAGGGCGACGCCCTGCCCGACGGGCTGGCCAGCCTGCTGATGTCCAGGGTCGAGGTGCTCTCCGAGGCGGGGCAGCGGGTACTGCGCGCCGCCGCCGTGGCCGGGCGCCGGGTCGAGGACGAGCTGCTGCGCGAGGTGTCGGGGCTGCCGCTGGCCGAGTTCGAGGAGGCGGTGCGCGAGATCGTCTCGCGCGGCCTGCTCAGGGTCCAGGGCCACGGCTACGCCTTCCGCCACGCGCTGCTGCAGGAGGCCGTCTACACCGACCTGCTGCCGGGCGAGCGCACCCGGCTCCATACCGCGTTCGCCCGCCTGCTCACCTCGCCGGCCGAGCTGGCCCACCACTATCTCGCCGGCCATGACCTCGCCGGGGCGCTGCGGGCCTCTATAGAGGCGGGGCGGGTGGCCGAGCGGATCGGAGCGCCCGCCGAGGCCCACAGCCACTACGACCGGGCGCTGAGCCTGTGGGAGCGGGTCGACGACGCCGAACGGCTGGCCGGGGAGAGCCGGGCCGGGCTGGCCTTCCGCAGCGCGGTCATGGCCGCCGACAGCGGCGACAACCACCGGGCCGTCGTCCGGTTGCGCGCGCTGCCGCCGACGTCCGAGGTGTGCGAGCGGCTGGCCTACTACCTCTACGAGACCAATGACCAGGACGCCGCGATCGCCGCGGCCGAGCGGGCCGTCGCGAGCGCGGAGGACCAGGTCGCGCTCGCCCGCGCGCTGGCCACACACGCCCGCACCCTGCTGTGGTCGCCGCGGCACCAGGAGGTCGAGCCGCTGGCCGAGCGGGCGCTGGAGACCGCCCGCGCGGCCGGGGCCAGAGACGCCGAGGTGGGCGCGCTGGTGTCGCTGGCCAGCTTCGTCGAGCTCCGCGGCGACCTCGACCGGGCTCACGCGCTGCTCCAGGCGGCCTCCACCGGGCGCACCGGCGACCTGGCGATGGACCTGCGGGCCCGTTTCAACCACGCCCGCATCCACTACGAGCAGGGGCTGCTCGCCCGCGCCGCCGAGGTGGCCGACGACGGCATCCGGATGGCGTTCGAGACCGGGCTCAAATGGAGCACCTACGGCACCGACCTGCGTTTCCTGCGCTTCCTCATCCACTACGCGGCCGGCGAGTGGGACCAGGCCGAGTCGATGGCCGCCGGCTTCGGCGCGCGGGTCGGCACCGTGCCGGAGGCGATCCTGTCGTCGTTCGCGCTGTTCGTCGAGGTCGGGCGCGACCTGCCGGCGGTCGAGGGGCGGCTCGCCCTGCTGCGGCCCTTCTGGTCCGACCCGCTGGCCGCCTACATGTCCAGAGCGCTGGCAGCCGAGCACGCGCTGTGGCACGGCGACCCGGCGACGGCGCTCGACCACGTGCGCGCGGTCCTGGCGGTGATCGACCCCGACGACGTGGGCGCGCTGCGGCCGATCGCCATCGGGTTGTGGGCGCTGGCCGAGCTGGGCACCACCGAGGGCGCCGACGACCTGCGCGCCCACGCCCACGCCACCCTCAAGGCCGGGCCCGCCGGCGAGGGCGGCTACATGGGGCTCGAGGGGCGGGCCTGGGAGCTGCAGGTGGAGGCCGAATGGCAGCGCGTGCACGGGCGGCTCGACGTGGCGCTGTGGCGGCGGGTGGTGGAGACGTTCGACGTCGCGTTCGTCTACGAGGCGGCGCGGGCCAGGTGGCGCCTGGCCGAGGCACTGCTGGCGGCCGGCGACCGGGAGTCCGCGCAGGCGGAGTGGGAGTCGGCCAGGGAGACGGCGGGCAAGCTGCGGGCGGTGCCGCTGGAGAACGCCCTGCTGGAGTTCGGCCGCCGGGCCCGGTTCGGCGGCGCCGGTTCCGTCGACGGCGCGGGTGACGCCGGGTTGACCGCGCGGGAGGTCGAGGTGCTGCGGCTGGTGGCCGAGGGGCTGACCAACCGGGAGATCGCGCAGCGGCTGTTCATCGCGCAGAAGACGGTGAGCGTGCACGTGTCCAACATCCTGGGCAAACTCACGGTCTCCACCCGCACCCAGGCCGCGGCGACAGCCCGGCAACGAGGCCTGCTGGACTGACCGCGCCCGGTCGCGGGTGGCGGCTCGTGAGGGTGACCGCGCCCGGTAGCGGGTGACTGACGCGACCCTGCACCCCCACACCGACCTGCCCCCACACCGACCTGCCCCCACACCGACCTGCCCCCACACCGACCTTCACCCACACCCTCACCGACCCGCACCCACACACCGACCGCCACGGCAGGGGCAGCCGCGTCCAGTCGCGGGTCGGGGGGTTGGTCAGGAGCCGGGGGCCGGCGCGATGAGCGAAGTGACGTCGAACTTCTGCTTCAGGTAGCCGAATTCGAGCATGAGGTCCGCCACTCGCTGCACCTTCGCCGGATCGACGGCGGTGGCGAAGCCGCCGAGTTTCATCGTGGCGGCTGTGGCGCGGTCGATCTTGGTGTACTTCTCCAGGGCGGGAGCCACCTCGGCCGGGTTCGACAGGGCCAGCTCGGCGGCCTTGCGCAGGGCCCGCTGGAAGGCCGCGACGACCTTCGGGTTCTGCGCGGCGAAGGTCTCCGTGGTGAGATAGCCGGCGATCGGGAAGTCGGCCAGCGGCCCGGCGAACGGCTCGGCCAGCGCGACCGCCCCCGACTGACCGGCCGCCGCCTGGCTGAACGGCTCGGGCAGGAACGCCACCTCCACCTGACCGCTGTCGAGCGCCCCGGCCATCTCGGGGAAGGGCCGTTCAATGAACTTGACGTCCTGCGGCGCGAGCCCGACGGGCTTGAGCAGGGCGCTCATGGTGAGGGTGGCGATGTTGTTCAGCGTGTTGACGCCGATGGTGTGCCCTTTGAGCTGGGACACCGGTGTCCGTGCCTGTTCGGGGGTGAGCGGGCGGGTGGGCAGGACGAGCTTCACCGTCTCCTCCAGCTCCTCGATCGCGTCGTGCGGGTGTCCAGGCAGGACACGGCGACGATCTCCCCGCCTGCCCGGCACGCCGAGCGCGCTCACGACCGCGCTCACGACCGCGCCCGACCGCATGCGTGTCCCCATGCCCCGGTGGCGGTGAGCGCCAGGTGTGGTGGCGGTGAGACCCGGGGGTCTCCGTGCCGTGGTGATGGGCGCGGGGGAACGTGGAGGCGGGATGGCTATGTGGGGTGCCGGGCAGGGCTCAGCTGGTGATCGTTTTGTCGCGCAGGAGGAAGTAGCTGGCCTGGTCGGTTTGCAGGTAGGCGTGGAAGTTCGGGGCCAGGGAGCGGGCCGATCTGTCGGCGGTGACGATCGTGACGACCACGTAGTTCTTGGACGCCCCCGAGAGGATCTTGCCGTACGAGTAGTTGGTGAGGGTCGCGTTCTGGCGCCACCTGACCGCGTTCGACGTGAGCTTGGCCAGGCGGGTGGCGGCGGTCTTGGCGGCCTGCTCGCTCGGGAACGACATCAGGAGCTGCACCGCCTTGATGTGGCCGCTGTAGGCGGAGTAGGCGAGCTGGACGGCGCTCTCGCACTTGTTCCTGGTCAGTACGCTGCCCTCGCCGTCCACCGGGGCGCACGAGGGGTAGGTCCAGCCGCCGACCTTGTCGGCCCGGAACTTGACGCCGCCCAGGGCGAAGTTCCAGTCCTTGAACTCGCTGTGGGTGAGCGGCGAGCCGGGCTGCACCTGCGTCGAGGCGGACGCGGAGCTGGTCGGCTTGCTGCTGGGCGTGGTCGTGGGGTCGGGGGTCGTGGGGTCCGGGGTCGCGGACGCGGGCGGGTCCGTCGGCTCGGGGCGCTGCGACGGTGGAGAGGTGGCGGGGTCGTCGCTGGGCAGGGCTACGGGGGTGGTGGGGCCGGGCGCGTTCAGGTAGAGGAACGCGCCCACCGCGCCGCCGCCGAGCAGGATCACGGCCAGGCCGATGGCCAGCCCGATGATCAGGCCGCTGTTGCCCTTCCGGGTCGCCGGTACGGGCGCATAGCCCGGCGGCTGCTGGAACGGCCCACCGCCCGGCTGGCCGGCGTACGGCGGGTTGCCGTAGCCCTGCTGAGCGGGCGCGGTCTGACCCGGCAAAGGGGCGTAGGCCGGCTGGGTGGCGGCGGCATGGGGCGACGGTGAACCGTATCCGGGCTGATTGGTGGCGATTTGGGCTGGGGAGGGGCCGTATCCGTGCTGGGTGGCAGCGGTCTGTCCTGGGTGCGGGTCCCAGCCGGATTGCTGGGTGGCGGCGGTTTGTCTTGGCTGCGGGTCCCAGGCGGGTTGTGGCGTGGTGGTTTGGCCTGGTTGCGGGTCCCAGCCAGTTGGTTGTGGGGTGGTGGGCTGGCTCGGCGGTGGGCCCCAGTGGTGTCCCGAGGTGGTCGGTGAGGGACTGTAGCCGGGGGCGGCGGACCCTCTCGGTGGTGTGGTGTAGTCGGGTTGAGGGTGGGACGGGCCGTTACCGGACTGAGCGGCAGGTGGCCAGCCTTGGCTCGGGTCCTGCTGGGACAGGTAGGCCGGGTGCTGCGGAGGACCCCAGACCGGCGGTTGCGGGGTGCCGTGGCCCGGGTGCTGTGCGGTGCCGTAACCCGCGTGCTGCGGGGTGTCATAGTCCGGATTCTGGGCGGTGCCGTAGGCCGGATTCTGCGGGGCACCGTCCGGGTGCTGCGGGGCGCCGTAGGTCGGATTCTGCGGGGTGCCATAAGCCGGGTGCTGCGGGGCCGGGGGCTGGGGTGGGTCGTACCCTTGCGGCGCAGCCTGGCCCTGTGCGCCGTCCCAGGGTTCTGGCTGGTACGGCTGGGGTTGGGGTGGCTGCGGAGGGTATGCCATCCCCCCATTGTGGGGCAGGCTATTACCTTCTGCCTCAAGTACCCCACCAATTGTCATAGTGGGTCAGCGTGCTGGCGGGAATGCTTTGGTCGACTCGGCGGAGACCAAGGTCTGATGTCGCGGCATGCGCGCCGATCGTAGCTTCGGCCCATGACGGAACTACGCACGCCTCCCGGCACCCGGATCCACGAGGTGGACGCCGTGCGGGGATTCGCCCTGGCCGGCATCCTGGTCGCGAACATCGGCTTCCTCGCCGACCCCGGCTACGCCGTGGCGGACGGCCGCATGCCCATCCCGGACGGCCCCGTCGCCCTGGCCATCACGGCTTTCGTGCTGACGAAGTTCTACATCATCTTCTCGTTCCTGTTCGGCTACTCGTTCACGCTGCAAATGCGCTCGGCGGAACGGGCGGGCGCGAGTGTGAAGGCCAGGACCCTGCGCAGGTGCCTGGGGCTGTTCGTGATCGGGGTGCTGCACGGGATCCTGCTGTGGATCGGCGACATCCTCACCCTGTACGCCGTGCTCGGACTGGCCCTGCTCGCCATGCGTAACCTCAGGCCGAGGACGGCCGTCGTCACCGGCTCCGCCATCGTCGGCGTGATCACCCTGCTGCTCGGGGCGCTGGCCTGGCTGTCCACGCTCGACCCGACGGTCGGCCAGGCCCCGGCGGCCGACCCGGCGCTGGCGGCCAGGACGCTGAGTCTGGCCACCGGTGGGCCGCTCGACTTCGTGACCCTGCAACTGGAGCTCTATCCGCCCATCGTGGCGATGGTCTGGCTGTTCCAGGGGCCGATGGCGCTGGCCATGTTCCTGTTCGGGCTGGCGGCGGGCAAGCGCGGGCTGCTGGAGGACACCGAGCGGTGGGCGCGGGTGCTGCCCAGGATCCAGTGGGCCGGGTTCGGGATCGGCGTGCCCGGCGGGATCCTGCTCGCGTGGACGTCCGGCGGCGCGGGCCCGTGGGAGCTGGCCGGCACCGCTCTCAACACCGTCACCTCGATCCTGCTGGCCGCCGCCTACGTGGCCACGCTGCTGCGGGTGATCAGGCGCTTCCCCGCCGCCGGGCGCGCGCTGGCCCCCGCCGGCCGGGTGGCGGCCTCCAACTACGTGGGCCAGTCGGTGCTGGCGTGCCTGATCTTCACCGGGTACGGGCTGGGGCTGGCGGGCAGACTGTCGCCGCTCGCCGTGATGGGTGTGGCCGCGCTGATCTACACGCTGCTGCTGTGGCTGAGCGCGATGTGGCTGCGTTCGCACCGCTATGGACCGATCGAGTACGTGCTCCGCCGCGTAACGAACTGGGCCTGATCGGTGCCCGCCGGAATTTGATCCGGAACTTTGCGGCGAACCGGTATTTCTCCCTATACGCCCGCTCTCTACGAGTGCAGCATCCTTTGGCAGGAGGTCGGACAGGTAGCCGTGCCGGCGGCCTGTGGCGCAGCACGAGGGCCTGCGCGACAGGCCGATCTCCGGCACAGAGCAACAGCGCCGACCGACTGCCGAGGACGGATCAGTTGGGCAGGCCCGTGCCGCGGGTCACCATGATCCCCGCCGAGCAGAGCGCGGTCTTGCTGCGGGACGGCGCTTTGCTCGGCGGGCATTTCCACCCCGCGGCTCAGGTCCGGGCGCCGGTTGTCTCCTGTCCGGGGTAAGAGAGAAGAGCCGTCTTCGTGGTGCCGTCTGCGGGCTGGCGGGTGGTCAGCAGGTCTCGACGCGGTGGACGAGGCGGGCGATGTGGGCGGCGGTGTCGGACCACAACTGCCTGGGCAGGTCGTGCCCCATGCCGTCGATGATCACCAGCTCCGCCCCGGGGATCGCCGCCGCCGTCGCCTTGCCGCCGCTGACGTCGCACATCGCGTCCTCGGCACCGTGCAGCACCAGCGTCGGTACGCCGACCGTACGGAGCCGGGCGGTCCGATCGCCCGACGCGAGCACCGCGACGGCCTGGCGCAGCATCCCGACGGGATCGTAGGACCGGTCGTACGCCATCCCGGCGCGCTCACGCACCTCGGCCTCGTCGGTGGGGAAGCCGGGCGAGCCTATGACGCGGAACGCCGCGACCCAGCTCTCGATCACGGCCTCGCGCCCCTCCGGCGGCGGCCCCGCCAGCGCGGCCAGCGCCTCGGGCGTGGGCCCGCCCACCCCGGGTGCACCGGTGCTGGACATGATCGAGGTCAGTGAACGGATGCGGGCGGGATGCTCGATCGCCACCGTCTGGGCGATCATCCCGCCCAGCGAGGCGCCGACGAGGTGGGCGCTGTCCAGCCTCAGCACGTCGAGCAGCCCGACCGTGTCGCCCGCCATGTCGGACAGCGTGTAGGAGGCCGAGGACAGGTCGCCGGCCATCACGGCCGGCAGGTCGGGCGGCGGCGCGTCGTGGAAGTGGGTGGACAGGCCGGCGTCGCGGTTGTCGAAGCGGATGACGTGGTGGCCGAGGCCCGCCAACTCGGCGCAGAAGTCCTCATGCCAGTGGATGAGCTGACCACCGGCGCCCATGATCAGCAGGACGGGCGGGGCCTGGGGGTCGCCGAAGCGTTCGTAGGTCATCTCGATCCTGGACGGACCGACATTCTTCGCCTTTTCCTCGCTCATCATCGTTGTGTCTCCCGATTTCGACGGGCGGAAGGACGGATGACAAACGCTATCGCCACTCGGCTGGATTTCCGAACGAATATTTTCCTGGTGATTAATTAATAGTAATTGGCGAAATGTGGTGAAGGCTGCTGACCGTACCGCTCAGGACGCTGTCGCGGGGCCCGAGGTCCAGGGGCTGATGCCCGGTGGATCCGCGTGCCGTATCCCCGGAGGACGGGGCCTGCCGCGCCATTTCGCCGATAGCTGAGGAGCGGGTACGCCTCCCTGTTGCCAGAATTTCTCCACCGATGCCGGAAATAGTGGTGATATAGGGATGTCTTCGGTGATCAACTGGGAGGTACAGAGAACATGCCGAACGCGCTGCCGGTCACCCTCGGTGACGTCCACGACGCCGCCGCCCGGCTCAAGGGCGTCGCCCACCGGACCCCCGTCCTGCGCTCCCGTACGCTCGACGCCCTGGTGGGAGCCGAGGTCTTCCTCAAGTGCGAGAACCTGCAGCGCATCGGGGCGTTCAAGTTCCGCGGGGCCTACAACGCCGTCTCCCGCCTGACTCCGGCCCAGCTTGAGCAGGGCGTGGCCACGTACTCGTCCGGCAACCACGCCCAGGCCGTCGCCCTGGCCGCGCGTGAGCTGGGGAGCACGGCGGTGATCGTCATGCCCGAGGACGCCCCGCGTTCCAAGAGGGAGGCCACCGCCGGCTACGGCGCGGAGATCGTCACCTACGACCGCTACAGCGGGGACCGGGTCGCCATCGGCGAGGCGCTGGCCGCCGAGCGCGGGCTCACCCTGATCCCCCCGTACGAGCACCCGCACGTCATCGCCGGCCAGGGCACCGCGGCCCTGGAGCTGATCGAGGAGGTCGGCGAGCTGGACGCGCTGCTCGTGCCGATCGGCGGCGGCGGCCTGATCGCGGGAAGCGCCACGGCGGCCAAGGGGGTGCTGCCCCGGATCCGGGTGATCGGCGTGGAGCCGGAGGCCGGTGACGACACCAAGCGGTCGCTGAGCGCGGGCCGGCGGGTGTCCATCCCCATCCCGCGCACGATCGCCGACGGCCAGGCCAGCGAGATCCCGGGCGAGCTGACGTTCTCGATCAACCGGCACCTGGTGGACGACGTCGCCCTCGTGAGCGAGGACGACATCCGCGCGGCCATGCGGATGGCGTTCGAACGCATGAAGATCGTCATGGAGCCCAGCGGCGCCACCCCGCTGGCCGCGTTGCTGGCAGGGCGGGCCGGGAACCTGCCGCGCAGGGTCGGGCTCATCGTCTCCGGCGGCAACATCGACACCCGCCGCTTCGCCGAACTGTGCGCCACCCCGGCCGGCTGATCGTCCCACCGATGATCGGCTGAGGCCCGGCCGCCGGTCCGGCTCCATGTCCGGTTGCTCGTCTGGCTGCCTGTGCGGGCGCCGGTCCGGTTGCCGGTCCGGTTGCTCGTCTGGTCTCCCGTTCGGCCTCCTGTGCGGTCGCCGGTCGGGTTGCTCGTGCGGTCTCCCGTTCGGCTGATCGACTTGTTCGTGGTTGCGGCAGAATGGGCCGGATGTCCTCTCTTCGCCCGGCGTCCGGCCGGGACTTCCGGCGGCTCTGGGCGGGGACGGCCGTCAGCCAGCTCGGGTCGGCGGTGGGCATGGTGGCCCTGCCTGTGGTGGCCGTCACCGTCGTCGGGGCGTCGGCGTTCGAGGTGGCGCTGCTGGCTGCGTTCACCGCCGTCACGACCGCGCTGCTGGCCTTCCCGCTCGGCGCCCACGTCGAGTTCAGGCGCAAGCGGCCGATCATGATCGTGACGGACGTGGTCAGGTTCGCCGCGATCGCGAGCGTTCCCGTCGCGGCGGCCGTGGACGTGCTGACCTTCGCCCAGCTGTGCGTGATCGCCGTCGTGAACGCCTCGTGCCAGATCGCGTTCACCGCCGCCTCCCAGGCGCACCTCAAGGCGCTGGTCACGGGGCCGGGCCTGGTCGAGGCCAACAGCCGGCTGGAGTCGACGCGCTGGCTCAGCGTCTCGGCGGGGCCCTCTGCGGGCGGCGCGTTGATCGGGCTGTTCGGCGCGGCCGGGTCGCTGGTGATCGACGCGGTGTCGTTCCTGGTCAGCGCGTCGGCGATCAGGGCGTTGCGCACGCCGGAGCCGGCCCCGCCCGTACGGGAGCGGCGCGCGTCGCGGCGGGAGGAGCTGTTCGCGGGCTGGCGCTTCGCCTGGCGGCATCCGGCCCTGCGGCCGATGCTGGTCAGCTGGGTGACCTTCGCCGGGGCCAGCTCGATGGGGGCGTCGGTGTCGGCCGTCTTCTACCTGCGCGACCTGGGGTTCGAGCCTTGGCAGTACGGGCTGATCATGGGTGTGCCGTCGCTGGGCGGCTTCATCGGCGCACGGGCGGCGGCTCGGCTGGTGGCCAGGCTGGGTGACGTGCGGGCCCTGTGGTGGGCGAGCATGGTGCGCGGGCCCTGGTACTTCCTCATCCCGGCCGCCGTGCCCGGTGTGCCAGGGCTGCTGATGTGCGGCTTCGGGTTCGGAATGGTGCTGTTGTTCGCCGGCGCGGCCAACTCCACCATGACGAGCTACCGGCAGCGGCAGACTCCCGACGAGCTGATGGCCAGGGTGGCGGCGCTGTGGTCGTTCGCGACGACGGTGACGCAGCCGCTGTTCATCCTGCTCGGCGGCCTCGTGGCGACGTGGGCGGGCACCCGGTCGGCGCTGTACGCGGCGGCCGCGGTGATGTGCGCGGCGGCGTTGCTGCTGCCACGCACGCCATCGAGCCCGAGACCGAGCACGCCACCGGGCGCAGCGCCGGGCACGCGGCGGGATTCATGATCGTTCGGTGGCCGTCCATGCGGCTATCTGCGCTCGCGAGTTGAACCCCAGTTTGTTCATGATCGCGCGTACGTGGCTGTCCACAGTGTGCTCGGAGATGAACAGCCGCGCCCCGATCTGCTTGTTGCTGAGCCCTTCCGCGACCAGCCGGGCTACCTCGGACTCCCGCCGGCCGAGTGGCGGCGCGCCCTCATCCGACGGTTCCTGGGCGGCGCCGGGAGCGGGCTCCCCGAGTGCCAGCGCGACCGCGGCGTCCCTGTCCAGCGCCGCCCCGGTCGCGAACTCCTCGTCGAACCCGGGCTCCCCGAGCGCCGCCTGCGCCGACCTCCCCGCCTCGACCAGCAGTGGGGCGAGGTAGGGCAGGACGTCGGCGCCGGTCCCCGCACGCACGGTCTCCGCCGCCCCCAGCAGCCGTGCGGCCGGTCGTGCCCGTCCCGTGCCGGCGGCGTGGCAGGCCAGGGCGTAGAGCAGGGCGTACTGTCCGACCCGGTCGTCGATCCGGTACGCCACCCGCAGCCCCTCCGCCAGCAGTGGCCCGGCCTCGTCGAGCGCGCCCGCGATGAGCCTGGTCGCGCCCAGGTTGAGCAGCATCATGCCGAGGCTGTAGAGGTCGCCGGTCTCGCGGCCGAGGCGGACGCCCTCCTCCGCCGCCGATCCGGCCGTCGCGAGGTCGCCGCCGAGCAGACCGGTGAGTGCGCGCGACTGCAGGTACATGAGCAGGGCGGTGTGATCGCCGAGCCCTTCGGTGGCGGCCTGTGCCCGCTCGCCCAGCCGCGCCGCCGCCGGCCGGTCCCCGGCCATGGCCGCCGCCATCGACGTCAGCGACAACGACTGCGCCAGCACGGACCGCATCCCGGCCGCCCCGCCCGCCCTGTCCGCCCCGGCCGTGGTCCCCGCTGCGTCCACGGCCCTGTCCAGCGCCGGTCGCGCCGTGGCCGGATCGGACTGCAGTACAGCCAGAAAGCCACGCATGTACCAGGCCAGCGCCAGCTCCTGAGGCCCCAAGCCCGACTCCCGCGCACCGCCGCCCCCGTACGCGAGCAGCTCGTCCAACCACCGCACACCTTCGCCGAGCCCGCGCGTCATCCAGTAGTACCCCAGGGAGTACACCAGCAGGACCCCGACCCGCAGGTCCCCCCGCGTCACGCAGTCGCGCAGCACGTGCCGTACGTTGTCGATCTCCAGGTCCATCCACGCGAGCCACTCGCCGAGCCGCTGCCGCACCCGCGGCGCCGACTCCAGGCAGCGCCCGATGTAGTGATCGTTGCGGCGCCGGGCCAGGAACTCCTCCTCGCCCGCCGCACGCAACTTGAGCACGGCGTACTCGCGCATCGTCTCGTGCAGCCGGTAACAGGCGAGCCCCCCGGCGTCCTCCTTGATCACCAGGGACTTGTCTACGAGCGAGGCCATCAGGTCCAGCGTGCCCGCCGCGGATACGTCCCCGTACGCGCAGATCGCCGTGACGTCCTCCAGCGTGAACCGGCCGGCGAACGCGCACAGTCGCCGCAGCAGCGCCCGCTCGCCCGCCGCCAGCAGGTCGTGGCTCCAGTCGACGGTGGTGCGCAGCGTCTGATGGCGGGGCAGCGCGGCCCGGCTGCCCCCGGTGAGCAGCCCGAACCGGTCGTCGAGGCGTTCGAGGATCTGCTCGGCGGACAGCACCCGCGTCCTGACGGCGGCCAGCTCGATCGCCAGCGGCAGGCCGTCGAGGCGGCGGCACAGGTCGGCCACGGCGGCCTGGTTCGCCGGGGTCAGCTCGAACGTGCCAGAGCCGGCCGCGGCCCGCTCGGCGAACAGGCTGACCGCCTCGTTCCGCCGCAGCTCCGCGAGCGGCGCGCGGGCGGGCGGCGGCAGGTCGAGCGGCGGTACGGGAACCACGTGCTCGCCCGGCACCGACAGCGGCTCCCTGCTGGTGGCGATCACCCGTACGCCGGGGGCCGCCCGCATGACCTCCGCCACCAGCGGGGCGACGGCTCCGAGCAGGTGCTCGCAGTTGTCCACCACCAGCAGCAGCCGCTTGTCCCGCAGGTACGACAGCAGCAGCGCCACCGGCTCGGCCGCGGTCTGGGTGCGCAGGTCCAGGGCCGCCGTCACGGCGTCGCCGACGAGCCCGGGATCGCCGACCTCGGCCAGCTCGACCAGCCACGCCCCGCCGGGGAACCCGCGCCCGAGATCGCCCGCCATCCGCAGCGCCAGCCGCGTCTTGCCGACCCCGCCGGGACCGACCAGGCTGACCAGCCGGGACTCCGAGAGCTTGCGCCTGATCACCGCGAGCTCACGGCGTCGGCCCACGAAACTGGTCGCCTCGGCGGGCAGGTTGCCCGTACGGCGCGGCGGTCTGGCCATGGTGGCTCGGACACTACTACCGCCCCGGGCCCGGCCGGAGCCTCGCAATCACGAATTCACGTGATTTATCCAGCCAAGGGCGGCGTCTCACGCTGATCGTATGAAGGCGATTCGTTACCACGCTTACGGCTCACCCGACGTGCTGCGGCTGGAGGACGCGGACATGCCCGCCGTCGGGGACGACGACGTGCTGATCCGCGTCCGCGCCGCCTCGGTGAACCCGCTGGACTGGCACGCCATGAGAGGCGCGCCGTACGTGGCCCGGCTGGACATGGGCCTGCGCCGGCCCAAGCGCAGCGGGCTGGGCGCGGACCTGGCGGGCACCGTCGAGGCCGTGGGCAGGAAGGTCACCCGGTTCGTGCCGGGCGACGACGTGTACGGCGGCTGCGCGATGGACCTGACCCCGGGCAGGACGGGCTTCGCCGAGTACGCCGCGCTGCGCCAGGACGGCTGGCTGGCCAGGAAGCCGGCCGGGCTGACGTTCGAGCAGGCCGCGGCCGTGCCGGTGGCCGGCGTCTACGCCTTGCAGGCGCTGCGCGACAAGGGCGGCCTCAAGGCCGGGCAGCGGGTGCTGGTGAACGGGGCGGCGGGCGGCGTGGGGACGTTCGCGGTGCAATTCGCCAAGGCGCTGGGCGCGGCCGAGGTGACCGGGGTGTGCAGCACGCGGAACGTCGAACTGGTCCGCTCGCTCGGCGCCGACCAGGTGATCGACTACACCGAGCGGGACTACACCCGTACGGGCGGGCGGTATGACGTGCTGCTCGACCTCGTGGCCAACCACGGCCTGCTCGCCAACCGTCGCGTGCTGGCGGACACCGGCGTCCTCGTCGCGGGCGCGCCGGCCAAGGGCCAGTGGATCGGCCCGCTGCTCGGGGTCGCCAAGGTCATGCTGCTGCCCCGGGCGACGTTCTTCCTGGCGGAGGCGAGCCCGGACGATCTGGACGTCATGACGGGGCTGATCGAGTCGGGCCGGGTCACGCCGGTCATCGACCGGACGTTCTCGCTGGACGAGGCGGCCGAGGCGGTCCGCTATCTCGAACGGGGGCACGCCAGGGGCAAGGTCGTGATCACCGTGTGAACGTGACCGAATAGACAGCCCAGGCTGTTCAGTCTGGATTGCACAGTCCAGGCTGTCGTTCTAGCGTGGATCTGTGAACGAGGTGCAGGAGGTCTCCGAGCAGGCCGCGCACGCGGCGGCCGAGGTGTGGGTGGTCCTCAGCCGGCTGCGCCGCCGGCTCCAGGCACTGGAGGGGGAGGGCGGCAGCTCGCCCGCGCAGGCGTCGGTGCTGGCCCGGCTCAGCAAGCAGGGCCCGGCCTCGGCCAGCGAACTGGCCGCCGCCGAGCGGGTCAGGCCGCAGTCGATGGCGAAGATCGTGGCCGCGCTGGAGCAGGCGGGGCTGGTCGAACGTCATCCCGATCCGGAGGACGGGCGGCGCCAGCTCGTCACACTGACCGAGGCGGGGCGTACGCGGCGGCAGGGCGACCGTCAGGCGCGCGAGGCGTGGCTGGCCAGGACCCTGCACGAGCGGGGCGACGAGGAGCAGTTGGCCGCGGTGATCACGGCGATGGCGCTCCTCGACGAGGTCGCGCACTCGTGACGGACTGCCGGGGCGTCGCCGGGCGGGTGCGGCGCGGGCGGCCGCCCGATGCGGGCGGGTTCGACCGGAAGCTGGTCGCGCCCATGATCCTCGGCTCCATTCTCAACCCGGTCAACTCCTCCATGCTGGCGGTGGCGCTGATCCCCATCGGCGCCGCCTTCGGGGCGCCGCCGTCCGAGACGGCGTGGCTGGTGACCGCCCTCTACCTGGCCACGGCGGTCGCGCAGCCGGTCATCGGCCGGCTCGTCGACGCGTACGGCCCGCGCCCGCTCTACCTGACGGGCACCGCGCTGGTGGGCCTGGCCGGCCTGATGGCCGTGTTCGCCCCGGGCCTCGGCCTGCTGATCGCCTCCCGGGTGCTGCTCGGCATCGGCACCTCGGCGGCCTATCCGGCGTCCATGTACCTGCTGCGCAGCGAGGCCGAGCGCACCGGCCTGCGCAACCCGAGCGGCATCCTGGCCGCCCTGTCCGTCTCCAACCAGGTCATCTCGGTGATCGGCCCCACGCTCGGCGGCCTGCTGATCGGCCTCGGCGGCTGGCACCTGATCTTCACCATCAACGTCCCGCTGTCGGCCGCCTGCCTGGTCCTGGGCGGGATGCGGCTGCCGCGCCGCGCCGACCTGCGCCTCACGCCCGGTCAGCGGATCGACGTCGTGGGCATCGTGCTGTTCGCCGGCACGATCGTGGCGTTCATGCTGTTCCTGATGGAGCCGGGCCTCGACCACGCCTACCTGCCCGCCGTCGCCCTCGTGACCGGCGCCGGCTTCGCGTGGTGGGAGCTGCGGCAGCGGGAGCCGTTCATCGACCTGCGGGTGCTGCGCGGCAACGCGCCGCTGCTGGCCACGTACGCCCGCCAGCTACTGGCCTTCACCACCATCTACGCCTTCCTGTACGGCTTCACCCAGTGGCTGGAGGAGAGCCGCTCGCTGAGCCCGTCGCAGGCGGGGCTGATCCTGCTGCCCATGTCGGGAGCGGCCATCGTGGCCACGGTCCTGGTCGGGCGGCGGCCTCGGGTGCGCGGCAAGCTCGTCGCCGGCGCGCTCATCCAGATCGCGGGCTGCGTCGGGCTGCTGCTGCTCGACGTGTCCGTCCCCGTCTGGGTCCCGGTGGTCATCGCCACCGCCGTCGGCATCCCGCAGGGGCTGATCGGCCTGGCCAACCAGAACGCCCTCTACGCCCAGTCCGACCCGGCGCGCATGGGCTCGTCGGCCGGGCTGCTGCGTACGTTCGCCTACCTCGGCGCGCTCCTCGCCTCGGCGGCCAACGCCGCCTTCTACCGGCACGGCGCCAGCACCGGCGGGCTGCACGACCTCGGCCTGCTCCTGCTGGTCGTCTCGGCGCTGCTGCTCACGACCACCGTCGCGGACCGCTCCCTGCGCCGCGTCGGCCGCGACCGCCCCTGACGGACGCCACCCGCACGGACGCCGGCGGGGACCCGGAATCTTGCCCCGATGCGCGGACGGCCGTGGGGCTCGCTTGGGACGTCACCGGGAACCCTTCACCGCGGCGGAATCCCGGGGGTGGCGTTGGAACAGGCGAGTGAACAGGTCAGGTC
Organism: Nonomuraea sp. NPDC048892; assembly: GCF_040649735.1. Classification (NCBI taxonomy): domain Bacteria; kingdom Bacillati; phylum Actinomycetota; class Actinomycetes; order Streptosporangiales; family Streptosporangiaceae; genus Nonomuraea; species Nonomuraea sp. NPDC048892. Next base: position 673,194 of record NZ_JBEZFZ010000005.1, read on the forward strand.
CGTGGACGCCGGGCCGGTGCGCGTGCTCGGCGTGGTGTTCCTGCTGGCCATGACGGCCTGCCAGGTGATGTCGGGGCTGGACGCGAGGCCCGAGCGGTTCACCGGGGCGATCGTGGCGCTGCTCGCGGCCGGCGCGCTCGCCTTCGCCGCCACCGTCTGGGGGCCGGTCAGGGCGGCGGGCGCGTTCGGCGGCGCGGTGCTGACCGGGTACGCGGCCGAGGTCGCCGGGGTGCTGACCGGGTTCCCGTTCGGCGACTACGCCTACGGCGACGTCCTGTGGCCGCAGGCCGGCGGGGTGCCGGTGGCGGTGGCGGTGGCGTGGGGCGGCATGGGGCTGGCCGCGTACGCGGTGGCCGCCGCCGTGGCGCCCGTACCGGGCTGGCGGCGCGTCGCGGTGGGGGCGGGCGCGCTGACCGCGTGGGACCTGTTCCTCGATCCGCAGATGGTGCGGATGGGGTTGTGGACGTGGGCGCAGGACGGGCCGTACCGGGGCGTGCCGCTGAGCAACTACGCGGGCTGGCTGCTGGTGTCGGCGCTGGTCATGCTGGTCGTGCAGCGCTTCGCCGGCGACCGGGAGCCGGGATACGGGCTGCTCGCCCTCTACACGGTCATGGCGGTCATGGAGACGGTCGGCTTCCTGGCGGTGTTCCAGCCGCCCGATCCGCTGGTCGCCGCCGCCGGAGGCATCACGATGGGCGCGTTCGCCGCGCCCGCCTGGAGGCGGCTGTGGCAGCGGTGACGGTGATCGGCGGCGGCGTCGGCGGCATGACGAGCGCGCTGCTGCTGGCCAGACAGGGCCACGACGTGCGGCTGTACGAACGATCGCCCAGACTGGGCGGGAAGCTGGCCGAGCACCACCGAGACGGCTTCACCTTCTCGCTCGGCCCCTCGCTGCTGACCATGCCCGAGCTGTTCAGGGAGCTGGGGCTGCGCCGCGAGCTGATCGAACCCGAGCCGCTGTGCCGCTACCGGTTCGCCGACGGCACGGTGCTGGACGCCCGGCGCGACCTGGCCGAGATGGCCGCCGCGGTGGACCGGCTGGCCCCCGGCGAGGGGGCCGCCTGGCACGCCTTCCACGACTGGGCCCACGGCTGCCTGCGCGCGGCCGGCCGGACCGCCTTCGCCGGCCCCCTGCTCGGCCCGCCCGGCCGGGCCCGGCTCTCGGACCTGCTGGCCGTGGCGCCCGCCCGTACCCTCGACGGGCTGGCCCGCCGCTTCTTCCGCGACCCGCGCCTGCGCCAGTACGTCGGCCGCTACGCCACCTACGCCGGCTCCGACCCGTACCGGGCGCCGGCCGCGCTCGGCTGCGTCCCGGCCCTGGAGCACGGGCAGGGCGTCTGGTACGCGCCGGGCGGCCTGCCCCGGCTGGCCGAGGACCTGACGCTGCTGCTGAAGGCGGCGGGCGTGCAGCTCCATCTGTCCACCCCGATCGCCGCCGTCACCTGCGAAGGCTCCCGCGTCACCGGCGTCCGGCCGGCGGGCGGGCGCGCCGTGCCCTGCGACATCGTGGTGGCCAACACCGACGCCGCCGCCCTGTACGGCCACCTCCTGCCCGACCGGCGGCGGCTGCGCAGAATCGCCCGGCTCGGCCCTTCGTCGTCGGCGTTCCTGCTGATGGCCGGGGTCGAGGGCAGGACGCCCGGCCTGGCGCACCATTCCGTGCTGTTCTCCGGCGACTACGAGCGCGAGTTCGCCGACCTCTTCGAGCACCGCCGGCCGCCCGGCGACCCGACGATCTACCTTGGCTGCTCGGCCGTGGACGACGCCACACAGGCGCCCGAAGGGGCCGAGAACTGGACGATGCTGGTCAACGTGCCGGCCCGCGACCCGGTGCGGTGGCCGATGGGGGTGGCGGCGTACCGGGATCTGGTGCTGGAACGGCTGGCCGAGCGCGGGCACGACCTGTCGGGACGGCTGCGCTTCGTGGACGTCCTCACCCCCGCCGACCTGCGCGACCGCTACGGCGCCTGGGGCGGCGCGATCTACGGCAGCGCCTACCGGGGCAGGCTCTCGTCGTTCCTGCGCCCGGGAAACAGGGGGCCTCGACACGGGTTGTACGTGGTGGGCGGCTCGGCCCATCCGGGCGGCGGCCTGCCGATGGTGGTGTTGGGCGCCCGCATCGTCAGCCGCCTCATCGCCCGCGACTTCCCGCCCACCACCTCTGACCGGGACCCGTCGCGGAACCTGTGTGACACCGTGCGGGGTGGCCGGTGAGGGTGCTCAGCGTGGCTCAGGCCGTGGCCGGTGCTGTCGTGGTCGCTCGGCTGGCGCGCGGGCGACGGAGACTGCCGCCGCTCCGGGCGTGTCCGCCGGCCGGTGTCGAGGTGTCCGTGGTGATCCCGGCTCGTGACGAGGCCGCCAGGATCGGGCCGTGCCTGCGGGCCGTGCTGGCCGATCCCGGGGTCAGCGAGGTGATCGTGGTCGACGACGGCTCCCGCGACGGTACGGCGGACGTGGCGGCGCGGCTCGGAGCCAAGGTCGTCACGTCGGCGCCGCTGCCGCCCGGATGGATCGGCAAGCAGTGGGCCCTGCGCCAGGGCGTGGCGGCCGCGCGCGGCGCGGTGGTGGTCACGCTCGACGCCGACACCAGACCCGAGCCGGGCCTGTTCTGGGCGCTGACGCGGGCCCTGGACCGGTACGACCTGGTGAGCGCAGGCCCCCGCTTCCGCTGCGACAGCCGCTTCGAACGTGCCCTGCACGCCTCCATGCTGGCCGGCCTGGTCTACCGGTTCGGCCCGATCGGCCCGCCGACCGCGCCCCCGCCGCACCGGACGATCGCGAACGGCCAGTGCCTGGCCTTCCCGCGGGCGCGGATGGTGGAGGCGGACGGGTTCGCGCGGGTGCGCGACCGGATGACCGATGACGTCGCGCTGGCCCGTCACCTGGCCGGGCAGGGCTGGAAGGTGGGCTTCCTGGACGCGGCGGACCTGCTGGAGGTCGACATGCACGACTCGGCGGGCGAGCTGTGGCGCGAGTGGGGCCGCTCGCTGTCGCTGGGCGACGTGACCGGGCCTGGCCGGCAGGCGGCCGACCTGGCCGTGATCTGGCTGACGGGAGCCCTGCCGGTGCTGCGGCTGACGTCCGGGCGGCTGTCCGGGCTGGACCTGGCGCTGCTGGCCGTGCGGCTGCTGGTGGCCGGCGCGCTGCGCGGCAGCTACCGGGGGCCGGGGGCCGAGCTGCTGCTGTCACCGCTCCTCGATCCCGCGGTCGCCGCCCGCCTGACCCACGCCACCCTCCGTCCCGCACGGACCTGGCGCGGCCGCACGTACCCCCGATCCGGCCCTGCCGGGTTGCCTGGGGATCGTACGGACTCGCGTTCCTGTCCTGCCGGGTCGCCTGGGGATCGTATGGACGCTCAGGTCAGTGGTGGCGGGTGGCCAGGCCGAAGCGGAGCCCGATGAGGCACATCAGCCCGCCGGTGGCCGCGACCAGTCCGGCGGGCGCGAACGGCCACTGCAGCACGGGGATGGCGAACACCGCCACCCGGGCCCCCACCGCGAACGAGCGAGTCGCCAGCGCCGTCACCACCAGCGCCGCCACCGCCAGCCCGAACGCGGGCGGGCAGATGACGGCGATCCCGCCGGCGAACGTGAGCACCGACCGACCGCCCCTGAACCCGGCGAACACCGGCCAGGCGTGGCCGGCCATCGCCGCCGCCACCGCCAGGTACACCGGTGCCGCGCTCGCACCCGAGACCGTGCCGGACGAGGAGGTGTGCGCGCCGCTGACCAGCAGCGCCAGCAGGGCGGCCAGCGTGCCCTTGAGCATGTCGCCGGCGAACACCGGCATCGCCGCCCGCCGGCCGAGCCGCTCCTTGACGTTCCAGTACCCGGGGTTGCGATCTCCCACGTCCCGAGGATCGACGCCGTGGACGCGGCCCACCAGCACCGCGACCGGCACCGACCCGAGCAGGTAGCCGGCGATGACCGCCACCGCCCACTCAAGCGCCGATCCGGCTCCCGCCTCAACCATCGCGTCGTTCCACCTCGTCCGGTACGACACCGCGAGCGCGATGCGCCACATGGCCTTCGACCGGCCGCTGCTGCGTGACTGCGGCGGGCTGCTGTTCTGGCGGCTGCTGGGCACGGGCAGGGGACGCTCGATGTCGCTCGGGGCCGACCTGCGCCGCTGGGCGCTGTTCGCGGTCTGGCGCTCGGCCGGCGACCTGGAGGCGTTCCTGCGCTCGTCCCCGATCGCGGCCCGCTGGCGGGCCGAGGCGTCGGAGACCTGGCAGGTACGGCTCGCACCGCTGTCCTCGCGCGGCACCTGGACGAGCCGAAACCCCTTCGCGGACCCGCCCGGCACCCAGGCGGGCCCGTCCGGCGACTCGCGTGGTGCCCAGTTGGGCGCGTTGGGTGACTCGCGTGGCACCCCGGTGGGCCCGTTCGGCGGCTCGGGCGGCGGTGCGGTGGCCGCACGGGGCGGGCCGGTGGCGGTGCTCACCAGGGCGTCGATCCGGGTGCGCCGGCTGGTCGCGTTCTACCGGTCGGTGCCGCCGGTGGACGAACTGCTGCGGCGGCAGGACGGGTGCCTGGCCTCGATCGGGATGGGGGAGTGGCCGCTGGCCCGGCAGGCCACGTTCTCGTTGTGGCGCGACCAGGACGCGATGCGCGGGTTCGCCTACCGGGGGGCGGCGCACCGGCGGGTCGTGGAGCGCGTACGCTCCCACGACTGGTACGCCGAAGAGCTGTTCGCCCGCTTCATCCCGTACGCGAGCGAAGGCACCTGGAACGGCACCAATCCCCTGCGCACGCCGCCGCACCACGGCACCGGCCCCTCGTGCTGAGCCGGTGCTCATGGTGTCATCGTCTCGATGCCGGGTGCTGCTCCGGACAGGGTGTGCGCCACCACGCAGGCCCTGGCGATGGTGGCCGCGCGGGACGAGCCGTGTGCGACGACGACCGTGCCGCGCAGCCCGAGCAGGGCCGCGCCGCCGTGGGCCTCCGGGTCGTAGCGGCGGGCCACCCCGGCGAGCCGCTCGGGCGCGGCGACGCCCTCGCGGGCGACCATCGCGAGCACCGTACGCACGCATCCCTCGACGTTCTTGAGCACCACGTTCCCGGTGAAGCCGTCGGTGACGATCACGTCCATCCGGCCGGACAGCACGTCGTGCCCCTCGACGTTGCCCGCGAAGCGCAGCGGCAGGGCGGCCAGCAGTTCCTCGGCCTGGCAGGTGAGCCGGTTGCCCTTGCCCGGCTCGGACCCGATGGACAGCAACCCCACGGCCGGGTCGGACCGGCCGAGCACGGAACGCGCGTACCCGGCGCCCAGCCGGCCGAACTGCGCCATCATGGCGGGGCTGGGGTCGGCCGTCGCACCCGCGTCCACCAGCACCGTCGCGCCGCCCCGCAGCGACGGCAGCGCCACCGCCAGCGCGGGCCGCAGCACGCCGGCGGCCCGGCCGATGCCGCGTACGGCACAGGTGACCACCGCGCCGGTGGACCCGGCGGACACGAACGAGCCGCCCACGCCCTGGCGTACCAGGTCACAGCCCACCGCGAGACTGGACCCGGCCAGCGCGGCCGTGGCGGCGCCCCGTTCGGACATCGGCACGGCGTGCAGGGCGTGCACCACGGCGATCTCGCCCTCCGCGCCGTGCCGCCACAACTCCCTGCTCAGCTGCGGCTCAGCGCCGACCAGGATGACCGGCACCCCGTGCGCCCGCCGCGCCTCGACCGCGCCCGCCACCACCTCGGCCGGCCCGTGGTCACCGCCCATCGCGTCCAGCACCACGGGCCCGGCGGACCCGCCGCCGGAGTTCCCGGCCGGACCCCCGGCGGAACTCCAGGCCGAACTTCCCCCCATATCCCCGGTGGACCTCCGGGCCGCGCTCACGGGAGTTCCACCCGGACCTGGCGCTCGGCCCGGGCCGCTGCGGTGGCGGTCAGCAGGTGGCGGGTGAAGATGGTGGCTCTGCGGTGGTGCGGTAGCCGTACCCGGGTGGCCAGGACCTCGAAGCCGCGGCGCTCGATCTCGGTGAGGATGCCGCCGTACAGCTCAAGGGCGGCGCTCACGCACGGCCGAGAGGAGGCGACGAGCAGTTCGACGCCCTCGGCGGCGGCGCGGTAGTGGGCGTGGGCGCGCTCGGCCTCGAAGGCGAGCAGGTCCCGCAGGGCCCGCCCGGTACGCCGCGCGCCCAGGTGCTCCGGCTCGACGCCGAACTTGGCCAGGTCCTCCAGCGGCAGGTAGATCCGGCCCCTGGCATGGTCCTCGGCCACGTCGCGCAGGAAGTTGGTGAGCTGGAAGGCCAGGCCGAGCTGCCGAGCGGGCTCGCGGGCCCGCTCCTCGCACCCGGGCACCGGCTCCAGCAGCGGCAGCGTCATCGTGCCGATGGCGGCGGCGGAGCCGGCCATGTAGCCGAGCAGGTCGTCGTACGTGGCGTACCGGGTGACCGACAGGTCGGCGCGCATCGAGGTCAGGAACGAGCGCACGTCGTCGCGGTCGACGCCGAACGAGCGCACGGTGTGCAGGAACGCCGGCAGCACCGGATCGCGGACCTCGGCTCCCGACAGCCCGGCCTCGACCCCGGCCCACAGGCGGTCGAGCGCGCGGGTCCGGTCGCCGGTCATGGTGAAGGAGTCGACGATCTCGTCGGCGTAGCGGGCGAAACCGTACAGGGCGTGCACATGACGCCGCTTCCAGCCGGGCAGCAGCCGGGTGGCCAGGTAGTAGGAGCGGCCGTAGCGGGCGTGCAGCCGCCGGCAGCGTTCGTAGCCGGAGGTCAGCGTCATCAAAGCCCCCAAAGCGCCGGCTCGGTGGTACGCGTTCTGAGCGTCGGTTCGGTGGTGCGCGTCATGAGGGCTCCCCGAGGATGCGTTCCGCGGCCAGGCGGCCGGAGATCAGCACCGGCGGCACGCCCACGCCCGGCGCGGTGAACATGCCGGCGAAGTGCAGGCCGGGAACGCGCCGGGCGACGCCGGACGGCCGCAGCCACGCCGTCTGGGTGAAGCGGTGGTCCAGCGCGAACGGCGTCCCGGCGCTGTGGCCGCGCGCCGCCCACGCGGGCGGGTCCAGCACCAGCCTGGGCGCGCCCGACAGATCGCCGTAACCGAGCTCGGCAAGGCGGGCGAGCAGCCGTTCCTCCAGCTCGGGACGCAGGCGGCCCCAGTCGGCGGCGCGCAGGTTGGGCGCCGGCTCCAGGACGCTGAGCGTGGCGGGCCCGCCGGTGTCCGGGCAGGTGACCAGCAGGCTCGGGTCGGGCTGCGGCCGGCCCCGCTCCAGTGCGGCGAACGTCTCCCGCCAGGTCCGGCCGAAGTGCACGGTGTGGTGGGCCTGGCCGGGCGGGTCACGGTCGAGGCCGAGGTGGAGAACCAGGCAGGAGGGGGAGTGGCGGGGACGGCGCAGCCGCCAGTCGTCGGCCCGGCCGGGCAGCAGCCGCCGCGCCGCCAGCCGGTCGCAGGCCACCACCACGTGGGCGGCCGGCAGCCGTTCGCCGTCCTCCAGCAGGACGCCGGTGACGCCGTCGCCGTCGGCCTCGACCCGGTGGGCGCGCGCGCCGTACCGGATGGCCGCACCCAGCTTCTCCAGCAGCGCCGCCATCGCGACCGGAACGGCGTGCATGCCGCCGTGCTCGGGGAAGTACACGCCGCCGACGGTGTCCATGTGCGCGACGACGGCGTAGATGCCGAGCGCGCGATGCGGCGACAGCCCCACGTACAGGGACTGGAAGGTGTGCGCCCTGATCAGCCGGGGGTCGGTCAGGTGGCGCGCGGCCAGGCGGTCGAGCCGGCGGAAGCCGCCCAGCGCGGCCAGCCGCAGCAGCGCCGCCGGCCTGGCCAGGGCGCGCAGCCTGGTCATGTCGGCGTCGATGAACGCCGGCCACTCCACCGCGAACAGCTCGTCGAGCAGCCGCCGGTAACGCTCGTAGCGGGCCGCTTCGGCGGGCCCGCACAGCGCGCGGACCTGCTCGGTCATCTCCGCGCGCCCGGCCCGCACGTCCAGCCGCGAGCCGTCGTGGAAGATCAGCCGGTACGAGGGATCGAGGCGGCGCAGCGGCACCCAGTCCCGCAGCTCCTCCCCGGCCGCGCCGAAGACGTCGGCGAGCACGCCGGGCATCGTCAGCACGGACGGGCCGACGTCGAACCGGTACGCCCCGGCGCGCCCGGTGCCGCAGCAGCCGCCGGGCTCTCGCCCGGCCTCGACCACCACCACCTCGCGCCCGGCGGCGGCCAGGCGGACGGCCGCCGCCAGTCCGCCCAGGCCCGCCCCGACGACCACCACAGGACCTCGTCGCACAGGGCTCCCCTCCGTCGCTCGGTGACAAGCTGCGGAGGGAGAGTCGGATTCAGGGCGGGTCAGTCAGTCCCGGAACCGCACCATCACGGTATCCACCGGACGCGCGCCGGGAAGCGGGGACACGCCCGCGCGCCGCCCATGTCCCCGAGGGAACCTGGACGGCGGCGGCCCTCAGGCGGCGGGTGGCCCCAGCCGGCGGCGGGGCGGCGGTCGCAAGCCTCAGATGGCCAGTTGTTTGCCGATGGCGGACAGTTCCTCGGTCTGCACGGTCACGATCCGGTCGGCCAGTTCCCGCGTCGCCGCGTGCTCGCCCGTGCTCTGGATCTCCTTGGCCATGTGCACGCCGTGTTCGAGGTGCCCCTTCAGCAGCGTCAGCCAGCCCCGGTCGAACCCGTCGCCCGCCTTCAGCTCGGCGCCCTCGTCCGTCTTCTCATCGGCGGGCACCGACTCCGACCACGACGTGAGCCAGCCGGACATCTTCTGGATGTCGGCCTGCTCGTTCGGGATGATCTCCTTGGCCAGCTTGCGCACGTAGTCGCCGCCGCCCCGCTCGGCCGCGAGCTCGGCCAGCTGGATGGTCTGGCGGTGGTGGGTGATCATCTGCTGGTTGAACCGCACGTCCGCCTGGTTGTACCCGGCTTGGGTCTCCGCCGAGGCGGAGCACGCGCCCGCCGCCAGCAGTCCCAGGAAGGCGATCAAGGCCATTCTCCAACGCATGTACGAAGGTACGCGCGGCGCAGGGGAAAGGTTCAGTAGCTGGGCGGGGTCGCGGTGATCAGGAAGTCGACCGGCTCCTCGCCCGGGTTGAGGTAGCGGTGCGGCAGCGCGGAGTCGAAGTAGCAGCTGTCGCCCTCCTCCAGCGCATGCTCGACCCCCGACACCTCCACGACGAGCCGCCCCCGCAGCACCAGCACGCACTCCTCGGACGGGTGCGACCACGGCTCGGCGGCCGACGAGCCGCCGGGCTCCAGCCGGCCCTCCAGGACCTCAAGCCGCCCGTGCCCCGGGGAGACGCGGGTGTAGGTGACGCCGCCGGTGGGGGATCTGACCAGCATGCGCTTGTCCTGCCGGACCACGGCGACGACAGCCGCGTCCGGCTCCTGGAACAGGCTGAACAGCGGCAGGTCCAGCACCTTGGCGATCTTCCTGAGCGTCTCCAGGCTCGGATCGGCCAGATCGCGCTCGACCTGGCTGATCAGCCCGCTCGACACGCCGGCCGCGGCGGCGAGCTGCGCGAGGGTCAGCCCCCGTTCGGTACGGAGCTTCCGGATCCTGGCGCCCATCACCCGGGGATCATATCCATTGTTAACACCATTTAACGCCCATTGACCAGGTTAAATCCCGCCCGATAGTGTGCCCGAAATGTCGCGCATGTTGAACGCAACCCAGTTCCGGGCCGAGTTCCCCTCTCTGGCCGACTCCGTGCACCTGGCCAGCTGCAGCCAGGCCGCGCTGTCGTCGCGGCTGGCCTACGCGCTCCAGGAGATCGGCCACTCGCTGCGCGCCGAGGGCGCCCCGTGGCAGACCTGGATGGAGCAGGTCGGCCGGGCCAGGGAGCGCTTCGCCCGGCTCATCGGCGCCGAGCCCGGCGAGGTGGCCGTGCTGTCGTGCGCGTCCGAGGCCGCCTTCCAGGCCGCCGCCTCGCTCGACTGGTCCCGCCGGCCCGGCATCGTCACCAACGACCTGGAGTTCCCCTCGATCGCGCACGTGTGGCTGGCCCAGCGCCAGCGCGGCGCCGAGGTGCGGGTGGCCGCCGACACCGGCGAGAACGTCGCGGCCGAGGCGTACGAGCAGGTCATCGACGAGCGGGTCAACCTCGTCTCCGTGCCGCTGCACACCTACCGCAACGGCGCCCGCCTGCCCGTCGAGGACGTCGTACGGCTGGCGCACGACCGGGGCGCGCGCGTCTTCGTGGACGCCTATCAGGCCACCGGCGTCGTCCCGATCGACGTCAAGCGGCTGGGCTGCGACTATCTGGCCTCCGGGTCGCTCAAATACCTGCTCGGCCTGCCCGGCATCGCCTTCCTGTACGTCAGGGGCGGCATGGAGCAGCAGCGCGAGCCCGAGCTGACCGGCTGGTTCGGCCGTACGCAGCCGTTCGCCTTCGACCCCAGGCTGCTCGACTTCCCCGCCGACGCCCGCCGCTTCGAGACCGGCACCCCGCCCATCCCGTCCGCGTACGCGGCCAACGCAGGGTTCGACCTGATCGAACGGGTCGACCTGGTCGCCGTACATGAGCACGTGTCGGCCCTGGTCGAGGAGCTGGCCCAGCGGCTGACCGAGGACGGCGAGCGGGTGGTGAGCCCGGCGGGGGCACGCGGCCCGCAGGTCGCCATCGCCGACCCCGACCCCGACAAGCTGGCCGCCAGGCTGGCCGAGCGCCGCATCTGGACCGCGCCGCGCGGCGACCTGCTGCGGCTGTCGTTCCACTACTACAACGACCGGTCCGACGTGGACGCGGCCGTCGAAGCCATCAGGGACTGCCGCAGGACCTGATCATCCCCCCGAGAGGTCTTCCGTGGACTCTTCCGTGGACAACGAAACCGGGCTGCGCCGCCGGCTGACCGGCCGCCAGCTCACCATGATCGGGCTGGGCGGCGCCATCGGCACCGGGCTCTTCCTCGGCTCCAGCCTGGCGATCTCCCAGGCAGGCCCGGCCACCATCGTCGCGTACGTGATCTGCGCCGGCGTGGCGCTGGTGATCGGCTGGGCGCTGGCCGAGATGGTCGTGGTGCATCCGGAGGCGGGCGCGTTCGGGGTCATCGCCCACCGGTATCTGGGGCCGTGGGCCGGGTTCGTGGTCCGCTGGACGTACTGGACGATCCAGGTCATCGCGATCGGCGGCGAGGTCATCGCGGCCGGGATCTACGTGCAGTTCTGGTGGCCGTCGCTGCCGCTGTGGCTGCCGGTCACCGTCTTCTCGGCCGTCGTGCTGATCACGAACGCCGCCGCGGTCAAGCTGTTCGGCGAGGTCGAGTACTGGTTCGCCATGATCAAGGTGGTGGCCATCGTCGTGTTCATCCTGCTCGGCGTGGTCCTGGTCACCGTCGGGCTTCCCGGCGCGCAGGCGACCGGCGTGTCCAACCTGACCGCGCACGACGGCTTCCTGCCCAACGGGATCAACGGCCTGTTCCTGGCCATGGTGTTCGTGCTGTTCAGCTACATCGGCACCGAGGTCGTCTCGGTCACCGCCGCCGAGTCCGAGAACCCCACGCGCGACATCCCGCGCGCCGCCCGCCGCATGGTCACCCGCCTGGCGCTGTTCTACGTGCTGGCCATCGCGGTCGTGCTGACCGTGGTGCCCTGGACCACCACCGCGCAGGGCGGCGACGTCACCGAGAGCCCGTTCGTCCGCGTCTTCTCGGCGGCGGGCGTCCCGGCGGCGGCCACGATCATGAACTTCGTGGTCCTGACCGCCGCGCTCTCCAGCGCCAACACGAACCTGTACCTGACCACCAGGATGATGCACTCGCTGGCCGCCCACCGCTACGCCCCCGCCTGGACCGGCCGCCTCAGCGCCTCCGGCGTGCCGCGCAACGCGCTCGCCCTGTCGGCGCTGGGCCTGGCGCTGGCCGCGATCGTCTCGGCGGCCAGCGAGAGCGAGGCGTACCTGGCGCTGTTCGGCGTGTCGGTGTTCGGGGCGCTGGTCGTGTGGCTGCTCATCCTGGTGACCCACCACGCCTTCCGCCGCACCCGCGCCGCCCAGGGGCTGGCGCCGTCGCCGGTCCGGCTCTGGGGCGCGCCCGTCACCTCGGTGGTGGTGATGCTGTTCCTGGCCGCCGTGCTCGTCTCGACGCTGTTCATCGAGCCGCTGCGGCCGGCGTGGTGGGCGGGCGTCCCGTTCTTCGTGATCGTCAGCGTGGTGTATTTCGTCATCTCCCGCCGGAGCGGCAGCCGCGAACCGTCGCAGACGTAGCTTCACCGGCCGTCCAGGCGGCCCTCCACGGTGACGAAGGAGTGGGCGGGCAGGTGCACCCGCAGCCCGGACGCCGTGGCCGTGACCTGCTCGTACGGGCGGGGCGCGACCGCGGCGGGGGCCTCGGGGGTGTTGTGGTCCTGGAGCCGCCCCGCGGTGAGGATCCGGGCGCCGACCTCGGTCACGGCGCCGCCGCGCAGGTCCAGCTCGACGTCCGCCGCCTCGTCCGCGTCCACGTTCGACAGCGACACGAGGAGCCGGCCGTCCTTGCGGCTGGCCGACAGCGAGACGGTCGCCAGCCGGTCCTCCCCGACCTCGCGGGTGGGCAGCCCCGAGGGGAGGTCCACCCGCAGCGAGGCCGCGTCCTGGTGCCCCTTGTTCATCTCGAACACGTGGTACGTGGGCGTGAGCACCAGTGCGCCCGACTCGGGATCGGTGAGGATCATGGCCTGGAGCACGTTCACCGTCTGGGCGATGTTGGCCATGACCAGGCGGCCGGCGTGGCGGTGGAAGACGTCGAAGTGCAGCCCGGCCACGAGGGCGTCGCGCAGCGTGTTCTGCTGGTAGAGGAAGCCGGGGTTGGTGCCCGGCTCGACGTTCCACCAGGTGCCCCACTCGTCCAGCACCAGGCCCACGTTCCGGCCCGGGTCGTAGCAGTCCATGACGTTGGAGTGGCCGGTGAGCAGCTCGTCCACCCGGGCCGCCTGCACCATTGTGCGGTAGTGGTCGTCGGTGCCGAAGTCCGTGGCCTGGCCCTTGTCCTGCCAGGTGCCGGTGAGCGTGTAGTAGTGCACCGACAGCGCCTGCATGAACGGCGCCGGGCGGTAGGCGCAGCCCAGCTCGCCGAGCTGCTTCATCAGCGTCTCGGTCCAGGCGTAGTCGAAGGAGTTGGCTCCCGCCGCGATCCGGTAGAGCTTGTTATCGCCGTGGTCACGGCAGTAGGTGCCGAACCTGCGGGCCTCGGCGGCGTACTGCGCGGCGCTCATGTTGCCGCCGCAGCCCCACGCCTCGTTGCCGAGCCCCCAGAAGCGCACCCGCCACGGCTCCTCGCGCCCGTTCTCCTTGCGCAGCCGCACCATCGGCGAGTCGCCGTCGCGGGTGAGGTATTCGACCCAGTCGCTCATCTCCCTGACCGTGCCCGAGCCGACGTTGCCGCTGATGTACGGCTCCGCCCCGAGCAGCTCGCACAGGGCCATGAACTCGTGCGTGCCGAAGTGGTTGTTCTCCTCGACGTTGCCCCAGTGGGTGTTGACCATGACCGGGCGCCGGTCCTTGGGCCCGATGCCGTCCGTCCAGTGGTATTCGTCGGCGAAGCAGCCGCCTGGCCAGCGCAGGTTGGGGATGTTCAGGGCGCGCAGCGCCTCGACCACGTCCAGGCGCAGGCCGCCCTCGTTCGGCAGGTCGCTGTCCTCGCCCACGTAGAACCCGCCGTAGATACACCGGCCCAGGTGCTCGGCGAAGTGCCCGTACAGGTGCCGGTTGATCAAGGGACCGGGGACGTCGACGTTGATGACGGCGGGGACGGCACTCATCCTGGACTACCTCGCGTTGTTCGTGCGTCATGAAGGCGACGCAAGTTTGTATCGATACAAGTTCGCCTGTCAAGGCGCCTGCACCCGGCATGCAAAGAGCAGGGCAGGATCGCGCGGGGCGGGCTACGGCCCTCGGCGGCGCGGGTAGGTCCCACGCCGGGACCCGCCGCCGGCCAGCGGGAACGTGCTCGCTCGACGGGGGAGTGGCCTTGTGAGAGTCATCGTCGACCTGACCCGCTGCCAGGGCTACGGCCAGTGCGCCTTCCTCGCGCCCGACGTCTTCACCGTCCGCGACGAGGCGCTCCTGTACGACCTGGACCCCGGCGACGAGCAGCGCGAGCACGTGCTGCGGGCGACCGCCGCCTGCCCCGTCCAGGCCATCCACCTCGACTGGACGCAGACGCGCCGGGTCGGCCTGTCCTCGGCCGCGCGGCCGCCCGCCGAGCAGCCGCCGGCCGCGAAGATGACCGAAGGCCACATCGTGATCGTGGGAGCCTCGCTGGCCGGCGCGCGCGCCGCCGGCGTGCTGCGGCGGGAGGGCTTCGGCGGGACGCTGACCGTGATCGGCGACGAGATCCACGAGCCCTACGACCGGCCGCCGCTGTCGAAACAGGTGCTCACCGGGCAGGTGCCGTCCGGCCACACCATGCTGCCCCGGCTGCGCGAGTTCGAGGCCGAGTGGATCGCGGGCACCCCGGCGACGGGGCTGGACGTGGCGAACAAGCGCGTTTACCTGGCCGACGGCCGCGAGATCGGCTTCGACCGGGTCCTGCTGGCCACCGGCACCCGCGCCCGCCCCTGGCCGAACGAGGCCGAGGCCGCGTTGGAGGGCGTGCACACGCTGCGCACGCTGGAGGACGCCGCCCGCCTGAGAGAGGCTCTGGCCGCCCGGCCGCGCCGGGTGCTCATCCTCGGCGCGGGCTTCACCGGCAGCGAGATCGCCTCCGTCTGCCGCGAGCTGGACCTTCCCGTGACGGTCGTCGAACGCGGACCCAGCCCCCTCGTCAGCGCGCTCGGCGCGGTGATCGGCGGCGTGGCCGCGCGGATGCACCGCGACCACGGCGTCGACCTGCGCTGCGACACGACCGTCACCGCCCTGGAAGGCGACGCGGAGGGCCGGCTGCGCGGCGCCCGCCTGTCGGACGGCAGCACGGTGGAGGCCGACGTGGCGGTGGTCGCGCTCGGCTCGATCCGCAACGTCGAGTGGCTGCACGGCTCGGGGCTGGCCGCCGGCGTGTGGGGCGTGGCCTGCGACGCCGGCTGCCGGGCCGTCGACACCAACGGCCTGGTCACGGACGACGTCTTCGTCGCCGGTGACATCGCCCGCTTCCCGCACCCGCTCTACCAGTACCAGTTCATGACGCTGGAACACTGGGGCAACGCGGTCGCCCAGGCCGAGATCGCCGCCCACAACATGGTCAGCGACCAGGCCCACCGCTGGCCGCACCTGTCGGTGCCGGTCTTCTGGTCCACCCAGTTCGGCGTCAACATCAAGTCGGTCGGCGTGCCCACGTTCGCCGACGAGATCGTGATCGCGCAGGGCTCGACGGACGAGCGCCGCTTCGTGGCCGTCTACGGCTACCAGGGCCGGGTCACCGCGGCGGTCACCTTCGACCAGGGGATGTGGCTGGAGTACTACCAGGGGCTGATCGAGCGGGCCGCGCCGTTCCCGCCCGCGTCCCGCCACGTCGACCGGCGTGAGGCCCCGCGGCCGATGCCGGCCCAGGTCCCGGACCGGACGGTCGCCACGGCGGGGGCGACCGTCGTGGTGACCGGCCACGACCCGGCCGAGCGCCGCGCCACGCTGGTCCACCCGCCGCAACGCTGACCGCCGCACAGATGGAGCAGGAGTTCAGGTCATGTCATCGCAGAGCCTCTTCGAGCGGATTCTCGACCCTTCGGGCCGCGCCGACCCCTATCCGCTCTACGAGCGGCTGCGCGAGACGCCGGTGGCGCGCCAGGAGGACGGCACGTACGTCGTGAGCACGTACCGGGAGATCGTCGCGCTGCTGCACGACCCGCGGATCAGCTCCGACCGCCGCAACCTCGCCGCCCCGACCGAGGCGCTCGACCAGAATCCCGCCTTCATCGGGCTCGACCCGCCCGAGCACGATCGGCTGCGCCGCCTCGCCATGCGCCACTTCGGGCCGCCGCACTCGCCACGCGTGGTGGAGGGGCTGCGGCCGGCGATGCTGGAGATCACCACCGGGCTGATCGACGGCATCGCGGACAGGAACAGGGCCGATCTCGTGGACGAGGTCGTCTACCCGCTGCCGGTCGCGATCATCTGCCGGCTGCTCGGCGTGCCGGTGGAGGACCAGCCGCGCTTCAGCGTCTGGGCGGACGCACTCGTCGAGACGCTGAAACCGGGCGAGGAGGACCGCGCCGAGCGGGAGCGGGAACGCGAGGCCGTCGCGGCCGAGCTGCGCGGCTACCTCGGCGGCCTGGCCGAGGAGCGCGGCCGGCAGCCGGGGGAGGACCTGCTGTCCGGGTTCGTCACGTATCGGGGCCCTGAGGGCGGGATGACGCCGCAGGACGTGATGTCCACCGCCGTGCTGCTGCTCATCGCCGGCCACGAGACCACGATCAACCTCATCGCCAACGGCATGCTCACCTTCCTGCGCCATCCTGACCTGCTCGAACGCCTGCGCGCCGATCCCGGCCTGATCGTCCCCGCCGTCGAGGAGTTGCTGCGTTACGAGCCGCCGGTGCACTTCCTGTCCTCGCGGGTCGCTCTCGACGACATCACGATCGCCGGCGTCACCATCCCGGCCGGCGCGCCCGTCGTGCTCGCGCTGGCGGCGGGCAGCCGGGACCCGGCCCACGTGAGCGACCCGGGCCGCTTCGACCCGTACCGCCTCCGCAACGAGCATCTGGGCTTCGGCGGCGGCGTGCACTACTGCTTCGGCGCGCCGCTGGCCCGGCTGGAGGGGCAGATCATGCTGACGGAGCTCGTCCGCAGGCTGCGCGCGCCCAAGCTCGTCACCGACCCGCCTCCCTACCGGCCGAGCCCCGTCCTGCGCGGGCCGCGTCATCTCCTGGTCGAGTACGACGGCGTGGAGCCGTACTTGCCAACTTAGTCTCTCATGGAGACAATGTTTCCGGCGCTCGTGAAGCAGGGCGCCTTTCCGTGGTAGTAGTGGAGATCCGCGAAGGAGGCCGGACAGACGAGCAGGTGCAGCCATGACCGAGCGTTACCTCGGCATCCTCGGCCTGGCCGAGGCCCTGGGGGTGACCCGGCACGCGGTGCACAAGTGGCGCACCCGCTTCCCCGGCGACTCCGATCACCCGTTCCCCGCGCCTGACGTCGAGGTGGACGGTGCCCCCGGCTGGCGGGCCGATCGGCTGGCGGAGATCGTCCGCTGGCGTGAGGGGCTGCCAGGGCGCGGCGCGGGCGGAGGACGTCCGACGGCCGCCCGGCAGGACTACCTCAAGGCCGCGCTGGCCCGCGGCCTCGACCGGGACGAGGCGATGCGCGCGCTGTCCACGTTCGCGGCGGAGTTCCCCGAGATGACCGAGCCTGAGCTGTGCGCCTGGCTGGTCGAGAAGTTCCGCCGCTGACCCCTTTCTTCTTCGCGTCTTCTTCGCGGACCTGACGAGAGGAGATGAGTCATGCCCGAGATCGATGGGGACGTCGCACCGGGATTCGAGGCGGTGCGCACGGCGTTCGCCGCCAACCTGGACTCCGGCCAGGACGTCGGCGCGGCGGTGAGCGTCTACGTGCACGGCCGCAAGGTCGTCGACCTGTGGGGCGGGATCGCCGATCCCGAGGCCGGGCGTCCGTGGGAGCGCGACACCCTTCAGGTCGTCTACAGCACCACCAAGGCCGTCACGGCGGCCTGCGCGCTGCTGCTGGCCCAGCGGGGCGAGCTCGACCTGGACGCGCCCGTGGCCCGCTACTGGCCCGAGTTCGCGGCCCAGGGCAAGGAACGGCTGCCGGTGCGGTGGCTGCTCACCCACCAGGCCGGACTGCCCGCGGTCGACCGGCCGATCACCCCGGCCGAGGCCATCGCCTGGGAGCCCATGGTGCGCGCGCTCGCCGCGCAGAAGCCGTACTGGGAGCCGGGGACCGAGCACGGCTATCACGGGATGACGTACGGCTGGCTCGTCGGCGAGGTCGTACGCCGGGTCAGCGGCAGGAGTGTCGGCACGTTCCTCGCCGAGGAGATCGCGGGGCCGTACGGCATCGACTTCTGGATCGGCCTGCCCGAGTCCGAGCACCACCGCGTCAGCCGCATCCTCACCGACGAGGCCGCCTTCGACCCGAGCGCCATCGACCTCGACGCCCTCCCCGAGCCCATGCGCGAGATCCTGGCCGTCTACGCCGACCCCGACTCGCTCACCTCACGTGCGATGGGCGTCGTCAAGCCCGCGCTGGACCACAACGACCCCGCCGAGCAGGCCGCGGAACTGCCCGCGACCAACGGCATCTGCACGGCCCGCGGCCTGGCCCGCTTCTACGCGGCGCTCATCGGCGAGGTGGACGGCCGCCGCATCCTCACCCCCGGCAGCCTGGCCGCCGCGATCGAGGAGCGGGCCGCCGGGATCGACCGGATCCTGCGGATGCCCGTACGGATCGGCACCGGGTTCGGCCTGCCGGCGAAGGACGCGTACTGGTACTCGCCCTCCGCGTTCGGCTTCGGAGGCCTCGGCGGCTCCATCGGCTTCGCGGACCAGGAGAGCGGGATCGCCTTCGGCTACGTGATGAACCGCCTCAGGGAGGGCGTCCCCGACGACCGGGCCGCGAGCCTCTACCGCGCCGTACGCGCGGCCGTCGCGGCCTGACCGGCACGGCTCGGGAAACGCCGTCGGTTACCTGTCCGCGCCCCAGACTTGGACGATTCATTATCTTGTACAGTTCGTCTTTGTGGCGGTAGGTTTGACGGCATGACCGCATCCAGCACTCCGACCACCGCCGAGGAGTTGCGCGGCGCGGGCCTGCGGGTCACGGCCGCCCGCGTGGCACTGCTCGACACCGTCAGAGAAGGCGATCATCTCGGCGTCGAGGCGATCGCCGACGGAGTGCGCGAACGCGTCGGCCACGTCTCCCTGCAAGCCGTCTACGAGGCCCTGCACGCCCTCACGGCGGCGGGCCTCGTCCGCCGCATCGAACCGGCCGGCAGCCCGGCCCGCTACGAAGGCCGGGTCGGGGACAACCACCACCACATCGTCTGCCGGTCCTGCGGGGCCGTGGCCGACGTCGACTGTGCCGTCGGCCACGCGCCGTGCCTGAGCGCGTCCGAGGAGCACGGCTTCGTCATCGACGAGGCCGAGGTCATCTACTGGGGCTTGTGCCCCGCCTGTTCCACCGACATCAGTACCTGAGCAAACGTGATCTCCACAGTCCGGAAGGATGCCCATGTCCGAGAACCATGACGCGATCGTCACAGACCCGCAGCCGGAGGGCGAAAGCGGCTGCCCGGTCGCGCATACGCGCGCACCGCACCCGACGCAGGGTGGTGGCAACCGTCAGTGGTGGCCGGAGCGGCTCAACCTGAAGATCCTGGCCAAGAACCCCGCCGTGGCCAACCCCTTCGGCGGGGACTTCGACTACGCCGCGGCGTTCAAGAGCCTGGACCTCGCGGTCGTCAAGCGGGACATCGCCGAGGTGCTCACCACCTCGCAGGACTGGTGGCCGGCCGACTTCGGCCACTACGGCCCGTTCATCATCAGGATGGCCTGGCACAGCGCGGGCACGTACCGCATCAGCGACGGCCGCGGCGGCGCCGGAGCGGGCCAGCAGCGCTTCGCCCCGCTCAACAGCTGGCCCGACAACGCGAACCTGGACAAGGCCCGCCGCCTGCTGTGGCCGATCAAGAAGAAGTACGGCAAGAAGCTCTCCTGGGCCGACCTGCTCGTCCTGTCCGGCAACGTGGCCCTGGAGACGATGGGCTTCAAGACCTTCGGCTTCGCCGGCGGCCGTGAGGACGTCTGGGAGGCCGAGGAGGACGTCTACTGGGGTCCCGAGACCACCTGGCTCGGCGACGAGCGCTACACCGGTGACCGCGAGCTGGAAAACCCGCTCGGCGCCGTTCAGATGGGCCTCATCTACGTCAACCCCGAGGGCCCCAACGGCAACCCCGACCCGATCGCCGCCGCCCGCGACATCCGCGAGACGTTCCGCCGGATGGCGATGAACGACGAGGAGACCGCCGCCCTGATCGTCGGCGGCCACACCTTCGGCAAGACCCACGGCGCGGGCCCGTCCGACCACGTCGGCGACGACCCCGAGTCCGCCTCCATCGAGCAGCAGGGCCTGGGCTGGAAGAACAGCTTCGGCACCGGCAAGGGCGGCGACACCATCACCAGCGGCCTTGAGGGCATCTGGACCAACACCCCGATCACCTGGGACAACAGCTTCCTGGAGATCCTCTACGGCTACGAATGGGAGCTGTTCCAGAGCCCCGCCGGCGCCAACCAGTGGCGGCCGAAGGACGGCGCGGGCGCCGGCACCGTGCCCGACGCGCACGCCCCGACGAAGACGCACGCCCCGACGATGCTGACCACCGACCTGTCGATGCGCTACGACCCGATCTACGAGCAGATCACCCGGCGCTGGCTGGAGCACCCCGACGAGCTCGCGGACGCCTTCGCCAAGGCGTGGTACAAGCTGACCCACCGCGACATGGGCCCGATCGAGCGCTACCTCGGCCCCGAGGTCCCGGCCGAGGTCCTGCTGTGGCAGGACCCCCTGCCCAAGGCGACGTACGAGACCATCGACGCCGCCGACGTCGCCGCGCTCAAGGGCCAGATCCTGGCCTCGGGCCTGACGGTGTCGCAGCTCGTCTCCACGGCGTGGGCGTCGGCCTCCTCCTTCCGCGGCAGCGACAAGCGCGGCGGCGCCAACGGCGCCCGCATCCGCCTGCAGCCGCAGAGCTCGTGGGAGGTCAACGAGCCCGACCGCCTCGCGGCCGTGCTCGGCACGCTCGAAGGCATCCAGCAGTCCTTCAACGGCGCGCAGACCGGCGGCAAGCAGGTCTCGCTGGCCGACCTGATCGTGCTGGCCGGCGTCGCCGGCGTCGAGAAGGCCGCCAAGGACGCCGGTTACGCGATCGAGGTGCCCTTCCGTCCCGGCCGCGTGGACGCCACGCAGGAGCAGACGGACGTCGAGTCGTTCGCCGCCCTTGAGCCGGCCGCCGACGGCTTCCGCAACTACCTGGGCAAGGGCAACCGGCTGCCGGCCGAATACCTGCTGCTCGACCGGGCCAACCTGCTGACCCTCAGCGCCCCGGAGCTGACCGTCCTCATCGGCGGCCTGCGCGTCCTGGGCGCCAACTACCAGGGCTCGCAGCACGGCGTCCTCACCGAGACGCCCGGCGTCCTGACCAACGACTTCTTCGTCAACCTGCTCGACCTGGGCACGGAGTGGTCGGCCGTCGGGGGCGACGAGGACACGTTCGAGGCCCGCGACGCCGCCACCGGCCAGGTCAAGTGGACCGGCACCCGCGCCGACCTCGTCTTCGGCTCCAACTCGGAGCTGCGGGCGCTGGCTGAGGTCTATGCGAGTGATGACGCCAAGGAGAAGTTCGTCACGGACTTCGTGGCGGCATGGGACAAGGTCATGAACCTCGACCGGTTCGACATCGCCTGATCGGTTTTTGACTCGGGCCGGCCCGCTTGGGCCGGCCCGTTGTCTTCGTCGAGCCGTGGGTTACCTGACTGCCTCCAGGTTGGCTCGCACCGTCTTCGTCGTAGGGTGGTCGGCGCCCAGCGCCCGCTCAGTGGCCGTACGAGCGCGGGTGAGTACGCCGATCGCGCTGTTGATGGTGCCTTTGCCCTCTGAGGATGATGCCGGTGAGGTTGAATAGACGGGCAGTGGTGGAGGTGTCAGTGATGGGGTTGGTGTGATCGGCGAGGGTGGCGATGTGGGGGAGCAGCGCTCGCCAGAGTGGCCATCCGGCTGGATCCCACAGCGGCTCGGGGGCGACATTGTCAAGCAGGTGGGTGGCCCGGTCGCGGGCGGTGTCGATGGCTGTGGGTTGCCGGTGCGGGTCTTGGCTGTCGGGGGTGCGGGCGACGGCCTGGACGAGCCGGTGCACGGTGATCGCCTGGCCGTCGAGGGTGATCATGTTGTAGGCGGCCAGCTCGCCCAACGCGTGCTGCACCTAGCTCGGCTCGGCGTCCAGGTCGTCCAGCGGTCCGTCGAGCAGGGTGCGGGGGATGGGTTCGGCGTTGTACCAAGCCAGGATGCGCAGCAGGTCGTCGGCCAGGGGAGTGCCGGTCAGCTGGTCTAGGGTCAGGCGCCAGATGCGGGCGATGGTGCGTTCGGCGTCGGCGCCGCGGGCGGTCCGGTCGTATATCACCGCCGGCTGCTTTTTCAGCAGTTCCAGGTAGGCGTGCGGGGTCAGCCGGGTCTGGTGCAGGTAGGCGCCTGCCTGCTCGATCGCCAGCGGCAGATGTCCCAGCTCGTGTACCAGGTCGGCTGCTCCGTCCAGCTCCTGCGGCGGGTGCCCGTCGAGGACGGCCTGGACTGCGGAGGAGACGAGGCCAGGGGTAACAAGGCGGGCCAGGAGTTCGAGCGCTTCTCGTTCGCCCAGCACGTCCAGGCGCAGCAACTGGGCGTCCAGCCGGTGCCAGCTCTCGCTCAGTCGGCTGGTTACCAGCACCTGGCCGGTCAGGGTCCGCTGTAGCAGCGGCTGCACGTCGGCCGTGTTCACCACGTTGTCGAGTACCAGCAGCCATCCTTGATGGGCGGCCAGCCACGCGGTGGCCCGCTCGGCCAGCGCTTCCAATGGCAACACCGTAGCCAGTTCCGGCTGCAGTGCGACCGCCAGGCCCGCCAGGCCGGTCTCGACCGCCTATGCGGAGTCGGCCGTGACCCACCACACCGGATTCAGGCTTCCGCCATCCCGCCGCGCTGCCTAAGCGAGTGCGTAGTGCGCGGCCAGCGTGGATTTACCCACCCCACCCAGGCCATGCACTGCGGCCACCACCACTTCACCCCCGCCGCGCAGCGCCGCCTCCAGCCGGGCCAGTTCCTCACCGCGGCCGACGAACGTGCGCGTGTGCCGGGGCAGATTCACCAGCCGCGGCGGCGCGACCACCTCGGCCACCGGCCGAACCACCGCCTCCGGCAGCACCGTCTCGTTGATGGTCTGGTCCCGGACGGCCTGATACACGCGGCCCGACCCCGATGCCTCTGCCCGCATCTGTACGTTCGTCGTGTTGTCGCCGCTGGAGGCGATCCCGCTGTTGTCACCGCTGATCGCGATCGACCCAGGCCCGGAGGCGGAGGTCGACGTCCCGAACGTCGCCACCAGCACCCGCAATTCGGCCTCGGCAGCGGGATCGTCCTCCAACAGGTCGCTCAGCCGCAGCCGCCACGCCGCCTCCTGCTCGGCGCGTACCTGCTCCAGCTCCGCGCCGGTCCTGCCGGCGAGCTCAATCGGCGAGGAAGTCCAGGGCGATGGCCCAGGCGCGTTCGGCGGCCTCGGCGTCGTAATCGGGCAGGTCGGGGTCGGTGAACAGGTGGCCGACGCCCGGGTAGCGGAAGACCTCCACGTCGGCCCGTGCCTGGCGCATCCGCAGGTACCAGGCGTTCAGCCAGTCGACCGGCTCGTAGGTGTCGGGGTCGGCGACGTGCAACTGCACGGGCAGGTCGTCGGCGGACACGCCTTCGGCCATGTCGGACGTCCCGTGCAGCAGCAGTAGGCCGCGCGACTGCTCGTCGCCCAGGGCGAGGTTCTGCGCGATGGCCGCGCCGAGCGAGAAGCCCGCGTAGACCAGGCCGTCGGCCGACAGCGGGGCCGCCGCGGCCACGGCCCGCTTCAGCAGCTCGTCGCGGCCGATCTCGTCCTTGATCGCGATGCCCTCCTCGGGCGTGTCGACGACCCGGCCGTCGTACAGGTCGGGGACGTGCACGGTGTGACCGGCCGCCCGCAGCCGGTCGGCCGCCTGGTGGACGGCGGGCCGCAGGCCGTACATCGAGTGCAAGAGGAGAATCCGCGCCATGCGCGCAGCTTAGCCAGCCCGAGCCCGGCACCGGTCGCCCGCCCCGCGCGAGCCGCCGGAACCGTGGTGAGCCGGTCGAGGACGACGAGCACTCACGTCGGGGCGGTCAGGCGACCTTGGCGGAGGTGGCCTTCCAGGTGTTGCAGGCGCCCGGCTTGCCGCTCTTGTAGCCGGTCTCCAGCCAGTGGAGGCGGTTGGCGGGCTTGCCGTGGAACTTGTGCTTCCAGATGTCCGGCACCTTGGTGACGGGCTTCCAGTCCTTGACCCGGCGCCCCAGCGCCTTCGCCGACACGCCGTGGAAGCAGTCGATCTGCAGGTAGTAGCGGCGGTTGTGCTCGTGCAGGACGGTTTCCGACGCGCCGTTCGGCAGCGCCCACCAGGCCGAGCCGATGCCGGTCTGCCCGGTCACGACCCCGCTCCAGGTGGCGGCGATGGAGGTGAACACCGCGAAGTCGTTCTTGGCCCTGATCCAGTCGTCGGCCACCCTGACGCGGATCTCCCTGAAGCAGATCTCGGAGAACGAACGGGAGAGGCTCACGCCGGTGGAGCAGGACTCCTTGTCGTCCTCGCTCTTGAACGTCACCTTCACGGGCTGGAAGTCCTTGATGGCCGGCTTCCACGCCTTGTTCAGGCAGTCGACGAGCTTGGTGACGTACTTCTTGGTGGACGCCCTACTCGTCCCCTTGGTGAGCTTGCAGGCGGCTTTGGGGGCTTTGGCCTTGTAGAGGTCGTTGTGGGTCAGCTCGGGTGCGCCCTTGACCGGCTCCGCGGTGGCCGGGACGGAGACGAGTGCCAGGCCCACTGCGGTGCCGGCTAATAAGCGAATGATCATAAAAGTGGATCTTAATCCCCGTGCTGGAGGTGGTCCGTCGGCCTGGGATCTTGTGTTGGTCTTGTGCACGGGGGCCGTCTCGGGACGCTCAGGCCGGCGGGTTCATCGCCGCCAGGCGGGCGCCGTCGGTCAGGGCCGTGATGGCGGTGATCCTGTCGCCGGTGACGGTGAAGTACAGGATCGACAGCGGGGTGCCGTCAGCACGCCAGGACATGAACCCCGGCAGGCCGTCCACCAGCACCTCCCGCATCCGTGCCGCCGCGCCGGAGAACAGCCGCGCCCGGCCGGCGACCTCGGTCGCCCCGAGCACGACGACCTCGCCACCCGGGGCGTCGACGGTCAGTTTCACGTCGGGGTCGAGCACGCGCAGCAGCCCCTCGAAGTCGCCGTCCCGCGCGGCCGCGCGGAAGGCCCGCACCACCTGCCGCTGCTCCCGCCCGGGGACGAGCTCACCCTCCGTCGCCCGCACCTTCCTGC
Source organism: Nonomuraea sp. NPDC048892 (assembly GCF_040649735.1). NCBI lineage: Bacteria > Bacillati > Actinomycetota > Actinomycetes > Streptosporangiales > Streptosporangiaceae > Nonomuraea > Nonomuraea sp. NPDC048892. The sequence goes on from NZ_JBEZFZ010000005.1 coordinate 698,137, forward strand.
GGGCGCGGCTGGCCAGCATCTTGGCCGCGTCGGCCGACCTGCCGAGGATCCGGCCGATCTCGTCGAACGGCACCGCGAACAGGTCGTGCAGGACGAACGCCAGCCGTTCGCCCGGCGTGAGCGACTCCAGGACGACGAGGAGCGCCAGCCCGACCGAGTCCGCCAGCACCGCCTCGTCCTCCGGCTCCGCCTCCTCGTCGAGGACGACGACGCCCGGCAGGCGGTCACCGTAGGACGCCTCGGGGTGGGTCTTCCGCGAGCGCAGGACGTCGAGACTGATCCGGCCGACCACCGTGGTCAGCCAGCCGGCCAGGTTGTGGACGGCCGCCGCGTCCTGGCGGGAGAGCCGCAGCCAGGCCTCTTGGACCACGTCCTCGGCGTCGGCGTGCGAGCCCAGCATGCGGAAGGCGACTGCGCGCAGTCGCTCGCGCTGCGCCTCGAACGCCTCGGTCACCAGGTCTGCCTGGCGGTGGTCGGACATGTCGTTACCTTCCTCGAAACCGCTCCGTCATAGGTGATGACGGGCCAGGACCGGCCCGGGTAACCGGAACGAAGGAGCGACAACGATGCAAGCACGGATGCAGAGCCCGGCCGACGCCGACGTCATGGCGGCCATCAAGGGGCTCTACAAGGCTATGTACTCGGGCGGGGTGGACCCGCGCGTGCTGGAGCTGGTCCATCTGCGGGCCAGCCAGATCAACGGCTGCTCCGCCTGCGTCTTCGCCGGGATCCACTCGGCCAGGAAGCACGGGGAGAGCGACGAACGGCTGCACAGCGTGGCCGCGTGGCGCGAGACGCCCTTCTTCACGGAGGCGGAGCGGGCGGCGCTCGCGCTGGCGGAGGCGGCCACCCGGATCCAGGACGGGTCGCCGGGGGTGACCGACGAGATCTGGGCCGCCGCGGCCGAGCACTTCGACGAGCGGCAGTTGTCGGCTGTCGTTCTGGACATCGCGCTGACCAACTTCTTCAACCGGATCAACCACACGATCAGGGAGCAGGCCGGCAAGACCTGGTGACCCGGCCGTGGCCGCGCCACCGGGCTTTTTCGGCCGGTGGGCCGCCCTGGTCGGCTTGAGGGGCCGGTGTCACAAATGCGATGGCTTTCGTGGGTACGGTGCCGCTGTTGCGGGGATGGCGGGGGTTATGGCTGGCACGTGCGGTAGGTAATGTGTGGGGCTGTGACGACGTTCAGGATCAGTGAGGCCGCGGCGTTGCTCGGCGTCAGCTCCGACACGGTCCGCCGCTGGGTTGACGCGGGCCGCCTCGGGGCCGAGCGGGACGAGCACGGTCACCGGCGGGTGAATGGGGCCGATCTGGCCGCTTTCGCCCGCGCGCAGGTGGGGGCCGATGACGACGGCGGCCGTTCGTCGGCGCGCAACCGGTTCCGGGGGATCGTCACCGAGGTGATCCGCGACGCGGTGATGGCCCAGGTGGAGATCGCCGCGGGGCCGTTCCGGGTGGTGTCGCTGATGAGCCGCCAGGCCGCCGACGAGCTGGGGCTGGAGCCCGGCGTGGTGGCGGTCGCCGTGATCAAGTCCACCAACGTCGTCGTGGAGGTTCCCGGGCGCGACCGTGTGGCCGGGCAGGTGTGAGGAGGCGGTTCGTGGGTTGCGCCGGTTCCCTGCGGCGGTGCCGGACGCTGTCCGCAGCCCAGGTGGTGTCGCGGTCAAGCGCGGCGGCCGAGGCGGGTTGCGAAGTCCGCTGATGAGCAGCCCCATACCGGAACCAGACGCCGGGCCCCACGACGGTCCCGGTGGCGGCCTCCGCCACGGCGCCCGAGACGGACACCGTAATGGACGCCGTAATGGACGCCGTGACGGGGCCGCTCGGCGTTCGGAGTCAGGGCGTGGGATCTCCGGGCGGTTGCCGTGGGTGCTGGTGGTGCCCGCCGTGCTGGGGCTGGTCTTTCTGGTGTTGCCGCTGGCGGGGCTGCTGGTCCGGGCTCCCTGGGCGACGTTGCTGGAACGGCTGGCCGAGCCGCAGGTGCTGGAGGCGTTGCGGTTGTCGCTGGTCACCGCGACCGTCGCCACCGTCCTGTGCCTGGTGCTGGGGGTGCCGCTGGCGTGGTTGCTGGCCCGGGTGGAGTTTCCTGGCCGGCGGGTGGTGCGGGCTCTGGTGACCGTGCCGCTGGTGCTGCCGCCGGTGGTCGGGGGTGTCGCGTTGCTGCTGGTATTGGGGCGGCGGGGGCTGGTCGGGCAGTGGCTGGAGGCCGGTTTCGGGGTCACGCTGCCGTTCACCACGGCGGGGGTGGTCGTGGCGGAGGCGTTCGTGGCGATGCCGTTCCTGGTGATCAGCGTGGAGGGTGCGTTGCGTGCCGCCGACAGGCGGTTCGAGGAGGCCGCGGCGACGCTGGGGGCCTCACGGTGGACGGTGTTCCGGCGGGTGACGCTGCCCATGGTCATGCCGGGGGTCGTCGCGGGGGCGGTGCTCTGCTGGGCGCGGGCGCTGGGCGAGTTCGGGGCGACGATCACATTCGCCGGCAATTTTCCCGGTACGACCCGGACGATGCCGCTGGCCGTCTATCTGGCGCTGGAGACCGAGCCGGAGGCGGCCATCGTGCTCAGCCTGGTGCTGCTGGCCGTGTCGGTGGTCATCCTGGCCAGCCTGCGCGACCGGTGGGTGAGTGCGCCGTGAGTCTTGACGCTCGGCTCGTGGTCGAGCGGGCCGCCTTCACGCTCGACCTGACGCTCGACGTACGGCCGGGCGAGGTGGTGGCGCTGCTCGGGCCCAACGGTGCGGGCAAGACCACCGCTCTGCGTGGCCTGGCGGGGCTGACCCGGTTGTCCGGTGGGCACATCACCCTGCGCGGCAGGCAGTTGCACACCCTGCCCGCCGAGAGCCGGCCGATCGGCATGGTGTTCCAGGACTACCTGCTGTTCCCGCACCTGTCCGCGCTGGACAACGTCGCGTTCGGTCTCCGCTGCCAGGGGAGGCCCAAGGCCGACGCCAGGGCCGCCGCCGCTGTGCTGCTGGAACGGGTCGGGCTGGGCGATCGGGCGGCGGCCAGGCCGCGGCAGTTGTCCGGCGGGCAGGCCCAGCGGGTCGCGCTCGCCCGCGCGCTCGCCGTACAGCCCGAACTGCTGCTGCTGGACGAGCCCCTGGCGGCGCTCGACGCGCACACCCGGCTGGAGATCCGGTCCCAGTTGCGGCGGCATCTGGCCGACTTCGACGGCGTCACCGTGCTGGTCACCCACGATCCGCTGGACGCGATGGTGCTGGCCGATCGGCTGATCGTCATCGAGCACGGCGCCGTCGTCCAGCAGGGCGCCCCGGCCGAGGTCGCCCGGCGGCCCCGTACCGACTACGTGGCCCGGCTCGTCGGGCTCAACCTGTATCGCGGCGTGGCCGGCGGGGGCCGGGTCGAGGTGGGGGAGTTGCTGCTGCACACCTCCGAACCTCCGATCGACGGGGCGGCGTTCGTCGCCTTTCCTCCCGCCGCCGTGGCGCTGTACCGGACCCGCCCGGACGGCAGCCCGCGCAACCTGTGGCAGGCCCGCATCGGAGGGATCGAACGGCACGGCGACAACGTCCGCGTCCACCTGGACGGTCCGATCGCCGCCTTCGCCGACATCACGCCCGCCGCGCTCGCCGACCTCGACCTGACCCCCGGCCAGCGGATCTGGGCCTCGGTCAAGGCCACGGAAACCCACGCCTACCCGGCCTGAGCTGCCGAGGGTGCCGGGGGTCGAGATGGCCGGAGGGAGGAAAGCGGCGACCAGCAGCCGGTGGGTCAGGCGGCGACGGCGGCGCGGAAGGTGGCCAGGGCCTCGGGGCCGAAGTAGGCGCCGTAGCTGGTCGTCGTGTTGCGCAGGGCGTGGGTGGAGATCACGTAGCCGGTGCCGGTGGTCCGGTTGAACTCCTGGAACCAGGGCCCGCCGCTGGAGCCGCCGCCCATGTCGCAGAGCATCGCGTACTTCATGCCGTACGAGGGGTTGACGGACGCGCCGCTGCAGTACTGCAGGGTCTTGCCGCCGTTGCCGTTGCTCGGGTAGCCGAACAGGGTGTTGGACGTGCCCTCGGTGGTCACGTTGAACCTGATGCCCTGCCCGCCCACGGTCTGCACCGGGGTCTTGCTCTTCACCTTGTTGACGACGAGCATGCCGAAGTCGAGCGGCGGCTGGTGGGCGTTGTCCTTGTAGTAGCCGGACCAGATGTACATGGTGCGCGCCGTGAACTTCCCGTACGGCGCCGCCCCGTCCTTGTACGCGGGCACGAAGACCAGGTTGGTGCTCCAGCGCCCTTCACCGTCGATCATCGCGTGGGCGACGGTCACGATGACGTCCCCGTCGGCGCTGTTCACCACGGTGCCGGAGGCCACGAAGTTCTTGCCGTTGCCGCCGGTGCCGAACACCTTGCCGGCCGTCTTGGCGATCAGGCCGCCGCCCTTCCACGTCTGCTGGGCGGCCGCCTTGGCGACGAAGGGGAAGCCGTTCGTGGGCTTGGGTCCCGGGCGCGGGCCGGCGACGGGCGCGAACTCCACCGGCTCGCCGGCCGCGGCCGACGTCGTGGCGCGGCTGGTCGCCGCCTTGGCCGAGCCGGCCGGGGCGGCCAGCGGCTGGGCGGCGCGCATGCGCTCGGGCGTCCAGTAGTCGTCACCCGCGGCGAAGGTGGCCGCGAGCCGATGCTCGACGGGTCCGTCCTTGGTGGGCGCGGCCAGAGCGGCGGGCGCGGCAAAGGCGGTGGGTGCGGCGATGGCGCCGGACCCGAGCAGCATGGTGGTCAACCCGGCAACGGCCAGGATACGCATGGGGCCTCCGTGACAAATGTGGTTACGGAGATTTACCACACATGTCGGCTATGGCGGGAATTAGAGATCTGGCCGGGCCGAATGCGCAAGTGGGAGGCGGCAAAGGCTAGGGGCGGTCGGCGCAGAGGGTGAGTGGTGGGTGGCGGTACACGATGGCGCGCGGCAGCACGTCAGGGGTCTTGGTCCAGTTCGGTACGTCCTTGCCGCAGACCGAGGCGTCGGCGGTGCCGTCCGACACCTTGGTGACCCGGTAGGTCGCGGAGGGGCCGCAGCTCACCTTGGACGCCCGGCCGGTCGGGAAGCCGATCTCCTGGTAGAAGCAGTCGCCTTCCTGCGCGTTCAGCGTCAGGCACAGGCGGGTGCGCGACCGGCGGGTGCCGATCTCCAGATATCCGTTGGTGCTGTCACCGCATTGGTCGTTCTTCTCGATCATCTTGTACGCGGCCCGCGGGCTCGTGCACGGGACGAGGCGGAAGTCGTCCCGGACGGTCTTGCCGCCCTTGCCCTGCGCTTCGAGGCAGGAGCCGACCGTGGCCCGGCTCGGATCGTCCTCGGCGGCGCAGCCGGCCGTCACGGTGAGCAGGAGTGCGCAGGCGAGCCCCATGGTGAGACGAGTGGTGAGGCCCCTGACGAGGCTGGGGCGGGGGAGTGAGCGGTGGTGTGTGGGGCCGGTCATGGCACGGCAGCCTAGTGAGCTCGCCGGACGCTTCCCCTCATTTACCGAATAGCCGAAATGTCAGGCGTCACTCCGGCCACGGCGAGTCGAGGATCGTGTCGACGAAGTTCCCTCGCCGATAGCCGGGCACATACCGTTCGAGCACGTCGGCCTTCACGTTCCCGAACGTGGTCTCCGGCTTGGGCGCGATGCCCTCCGTGAACGCCCGCAGGATCGCCTGCTTGAAGCCGGGCCGAGGATGCAGCGCGGTGACCTCGGCGCGCTGCTCGTCGGTGAGGTCGTAGTAGCCGAGGCCGAGCACGTCGTACTCGACGCCCGCGGTGACCAGGGCGACCTCGGGCTCCATGTACTCGGGGATGCCGGGAGTCGTGTGCAGCGCGATGGCGGTCCACACCCGCCGGACGCTGTCCTCGGGCACACCGCGCTCGCGCAGGAAGCGGCGGGCGGCGTCGGCGCCGTCCACCTCGAAGCGCCGCCCGCTGCCGCGGTGCTCCTCGTTCAGCCCAAGGTCGTGGAACATGGCGCCGAGGTAGAGCAACTCGGGGTCGAAGCTGAGGTCGCGCTCGCGGCCCTGGAGGACGCCCCAGAAATAGACCCGGCGCGAATGGTGGTAGATCAGGTCACTGGTGGCCTGCCGCACGAAGTCGGTGGCCTCGGCCGCCAGCCTGGTGTCGGGAACGGTCTGCTTGATCCCCATGGCTACCCCCGTCTCACGCCTTCCCGGCGTCCCACGGAACCCTTCCCGCCGCCGCGACCGCGCCGCATGCATGAAACGGTGAAGATCTAACAAAGCCCCTTTTGTACGCCTTCACTCGCCCCCAGGTCTCCGCCGACTTATAGGGATATATTCGGATTTAGAGGACAAAACGTCCGTCGTTTGTCTTCGTCCCCGGCGGGGAGGAGGTGGTCCGCGAGCCTGTGCCGCGAACGCATGCCCCATCACTTCCGACGCGAGGGAGAAAGCACCATGCCTGGTAACAAGGGAGTCATCTACGAAGGCCCAGGCAAGGTCGAGGTCCACGAGATCGACTATCCCGGATTCGAGCTGAAGGACGGCCCCGGCGTGAATCCGGCCAACGTCGGCCGCAAGTTGCCGCACGCCGCGATACTCAAGGCGGTCGCGACCAACATCTGCGGCAGCGACCAGCACATGGTACGCGGGCGCACCACCGCCCCCCAGGGCCTCGTCCTCGGTCACGAGATCACCGGGGAGGTCGTGGAGACGGGCCCAGGCGTGGAGTTCATCAAAAAGGGCGACCTAGTGTCGGTCCCGTTCAACATCGCCTGCGGCCGCTGCCGCAACTGCAAGGAGGGCAACACCGGCATCTGCGAGAACGTCAACCCCGACCGGCCCGGCTCGGCGTACGGCTACGTCGACATGGGCGGCTGGGTCGGCGGGCAGGCCGAGTACGTCCTCGTCCCGTACGCCGACTGGAACCTGCTGAAATTCCCCGACAAGGACCAGGCGATGGAGAAGATCCTCGACCTGGCCATGCTCGCGGACATCTTCCCGACCGGCTTCCACGGCTGTGTGACGGCGGGAGTGGGTCCCGGATCCACGGTCTACATCGCCGGGGCGGGACCGGTCGGCCTGGCCGCCGCCGCGTCCGCGCACCTGCTCGGGGCCGCCGTGGTGATCGTCGGTGACCTGAACAAGGAACGTCTGGACCAGGCCCGCAGCTTCGGCTGCGAGACCGTCAACGTCGCCATGGGCGAACCGAGGGACCAGATCGAGCAGATCCTCGGCGAGCCTGAGGTGGACTGCGCCGTGGACGCGGTCGGCTTCGAGGCGCGCGGTCACGGCCGCGAGGCCGAGGTGGAGCGCCCCGCCACCGTGCTCAACACGCTCATGGACGTCACCAGGGCGGGCGGCGCGCTCGGCATCCCCGGCCTGTACGTGACGGGCGACCCGGGCGCCGCCGACGAGGCCGCCAAGCACGGGTCGCTGTCCATCCGCATCGGTCTGGGCTGGGCCAAGTCGCACAGCTTCGCCACCGGCCAGTGCCCTGTCATGCGCTACAACCGTCGGCTGATGCAGGCGATCCTGCACGACAAGGTGCAGATCGCCAAGGCGGTCAACGCCACGGCGATCGGGCTGGACGAGGCGCCGCGCGGGTATCACGAGTTCGACGAGGGCGCGGCCCGCAAGTACGTCCTCGACCCGAACGGCATGCTCCCCAAGGCGGCCTGACCGGCGCGGCCCCGGAGGCCGCCGCCATCCCCGCGGCCTCCGGCGGCCCGCCCTGTCGCTCCCGTACGGGCTACGCCGTGGCGGCCCTGACGCCGAGTGCGACCAGCACCACGGCGCTCACCTTGCCGATCATCCGCCGGAAACGCGCCTCGCGGACGAGGTGGGCCCCTCGGTGCAGGAGCGCCGCCCAGGTGAGCAACCACACCGCCATCAGCGCGGCGTGGACGGTGGCCAGCGCGAGGATCTGCCCGGCGACGGAAGACCCGGGGACGACGAACTGCGGCACCAGGGTCAGGTAGATGGAGGCGGCTTTGGGGTTGAGGACGTTCGCGAGCACGGCCTGAACGTAGACGGATCGGGCCCGCCCCGGCCGGTCGGCGGACGTCGAAGACAGGGGCTGGTCGGACGACAGGGGCTGGTCGGACGACAGGGGCTGGTCGGACGACAGGGGCTGGTCGGAAGGCAGGAGCTGGTCGGAAGGCGGGGGCAGGTCGGTGGACGCGGAAGGCTCGAGCTGGTCGGCGGGCGCGGGAGACAAGGACCGGGTGGCGGGTGCTTGAGGCCGTAGGCGGGTGGCGGTGTGCCAGGTCCACAGGCCGAGACCCACGAGGTAGGCCGCGCCCACGAGCTTGACGGCGGTGAACGCCTGGGCCGAGTGCATGATCAGGGCCGACAGGCCGGCGACGGCCAGGGTCGCGTGGGCGTACAGGCCGGTCGCCGTTCCGAGCAGAACGGGCAGTGCCTGGCGCCGGCCGCCGGCCGTGACGTGCTGGACCAGCAGGGTCATGCTGGCGCCCGGAGTGGCGACGATGGGCAGGATCGCCAGCAGGAACCCGGCCGCCGCGTACAGAGAGATCATGCCTGGAGCACGACGCGGAAGTGCGTGGTGAGGCGGCGGTCGTCGTCCAGGAGGTGGAAGGCGAGGCCGGGCGGCTGTTCGCGGTCGTCGGGCCGCTCACCCTCCCACGGCATGCGCAGGGTCCAGGTGACGGCCGGACCGACGATCAGGGGACGGCCGGCGAACGTGGAGGCGGCGGCGGTGTGGGCGTGGCCGGTGAGCACGGCGGCGACCTGGGGATGGTCGTCCAGCAACGCGGCCAGCTCGGCGGTCGACTCCATCCGGCAGCAGTCGGGCAGCGGGTGGTGCAGCACGACGGGCGGCTGATGGAAGGCGATCAGGGCGGGCGTGTCCGGGGTGAGGCCGCCGAGGGTGGCGCGCAGCCAGGCGAGCGTCTCCGGGTCGAGGCGGCCTTCGTCCCGGCCGGGGACCGTGGTGTCGCACATCAGGACGGCGGTCCCGCCCAGGTGGTGCACCTCGTTGACGGGGCCCGAGCCGGTGGGCCGGCCCAGCAGCGCCTTGCGGTAGGCCGGGCGGGCGTCGTGGTTGCCCGGGCAGGTCAGCACGGGGAAGGGGGCCGCGAGGAGCTCGGCGGCCTCCTCGTACTCGGACTCCGCGCCGTGATCGGCGATGTCGCCGGTGACCAGCAGGGCGTCCACCGGGCGGGGGAGCGCACGCAGGTAGTCCATGACCAGGCGGGCGCGCCGGGTCGCCCGCTCGGTGCCGTCGAGGTGCAGGTCGCTGATCTGGGCCAGGAGCAACGTCATCGGGCCTCCCGCAAGGGCGTCTAATGGTTAATTCCGTTTTAGCGTTAGTGACGATAGGGTACGGAGGGGACACGGGCAACAGGAGGAGGCGAGATGGGGAGCTGGCCGGCGCTGGACCTGGCGAGCACGATCCGCCACGACGGCGACGGCGGTGTCGCCGACGACCTGGCCACCCCGGAGGGCGCGACCCGCTGGGTCCGGCAGCGGGGCGAGTCACTGGGCGGGCAGGTCGACGTCACGCGGCTCGTGGTGGACGACGGGCTCTGGAACGAGATCGTCGAGCTGCGCAGGGCCGTACGCGCGCTGTTCGCGCACGCGGTCAGCCCGGCGCCGCCGAGCCGGGCCGACGCCCACCGGCTGATGCCGGTCGAGCAGGCGCTGGCCCGCCTCAATGCGGCGGCGGCCCGTGAGACCGTGGTGCCGCGCCTCGACTGGCCCGAGGGCGCACCGCCCAGGACGGTGGTGTTCTCGGCCGAGCCCGACGCCGGCGTCCGGCTGGTCGCGGCCCTGGCCCGGGCGACCATCGACTTCCTCAGCGGCCCAGAACGCGAGCGGCTGCGGGCGTGCAACGCGCCCCGGTGCGTGCGTTACTTCGTCAAGAGCCACGGGCGGCAGGAATGGTGCAAACCGTCCTGCGGCAACCGGGCCAGGGTGGCCCGCCACTACGAACGCCACGCCGCCACCACCACGGACCCACCCGGCTGACCCCGCCACGGCCGCGACCGATGCCGGAGGCCCGCACCCAGCCCGGTGGGCCACTGCCCGCCCGCGTCAAGCGTCATGGCATCCGGAGGGCCACGGCCCGCCCGGCTCAGGCGTCGGCGCGTCCTGCGAGGGTCACGCCGGCGAGGTGGTCGATGACCTCGCGGGCGTCGGACTCGATCCCGTGGATGAACGTGGACCTGCGCCGCCGCAGCACCGGCAGCCCCAGCGCGTACAGCCCGGGGCTGTCCACCACGCCGCCCTCGTGCCGCAGCCGCCCCTTCTCGTCGATCACGGGCACGTCGAGCCACCCGTAGTCGGGCCGGAACCCCGTCGCCCACACGATCGTGCGGATCTCGCCGCCGCGCAGGTCGAGCTGGAGCCGTGCCCGCTCAGGCGCCCGCGTCGGGGCGAAGCGCTCGGGCGGCCCGACCTCGCCGTCCCAGCCGTGCTCGCGCGCCCACGCGTCGAACGTGTCCAGCAGACGTTCCATCTTGAGGTCCGCGAGGGAGAACACGTTACGCAGCCCGCCGGAGAACAGCGCTCGCCCGTCACGCACGGCGGCCAGGCGGCCCACCAGCTCGACCCCCATCGCGGTGAGCGCGTTGAGATCGAGCGTGGTCCGCTCATCCGTGCCGATCAGCTGGGGCGAGGGCAGCCGCCTGGCCCGGGTGAGGTCGTCGATCTCGTCGTAGCGCTGGTCCCACACCCCGGAGACGTCCATCCACCACAGCACGTCGCGCCCCCGGTACGTGCGCGGCAGCCGTACGTGCTCGCCCACCGAGAGCGTCACGGGACGGCCGGAGCGCCGCAGCTCGGCCGCCAGTTGCACGCCGGTCGCCGACGCCCCGACGACGAGCACGCCGCCGTCGGGGAGCTGCGCGGGACCGCGATAGCCGAACGGCGTCACCTGCTCGACGGAGGCGGGCACCGCGCCGGCGAACGGCGGCACCACGGGCACGTTGCAGGCCCCGGTGGCGATCACCACCGTCCGGCAGCGGAACTCGCCGCCGCCCGTGGTCACCTGATAGCCGTGGTCGGCCCGCCGTACGGAGGTGACGTCGGCGCCGGTCCTGACGGGCGCCCCCGAGCGGGCGGCGAAGCCCTCGATGAACGCGGTCACCTCCGCCATCGTCATGTAGCCGTCGGGGTCAGGGCCGTCGTAGCGGTGGCCGGGCAGGCGGCTCTGCCAGTTGGGCGTGAGCAGCCGGAAGGAGTCCCAGCGCTCGCGCCGCCACGAGTTCGCCACCTCGCCGCGTTCGAGCACGACGTGGTCGATCGAGCGCCGGGTGAGGAAGTGGCTCGCGGCCAGTCCCGCGTGCCCGGCGCCGATGACGACGGTGGTGACGGACTCGATGGCTCTGCTCCTCAGTACTGCTCGGTACTGCTCGGGGTAAGAAAGGGGTGGCTCAGGCGACTTCGACGGTGACGTCCGTCGGGTTCGTGAGCGCGTCGAACACGGCCGACCGCTTCTGCGACTGCGCCACCAGCGCCTCGATGTCCTGCCTGGACGCGTCCGCGTCGATGGTGAAGGTCACCTTGATGTCGTTGAAGCCGTTGCGCACGTCGCTGTCGACGCCGAGGATGCCGCGGATGTCGTGCTTGCCTTCGAGCGCCGCCTCGACCGAGCGGAGCTGGATGCCGCGGTTCTGCGCGACGGAGGCCACGCCCGCCGTCAGGCAGCTCGCCAGGCCGATGAGGAGGTATTCGATCGGCGTGATGCCGTTGTCCTGGGCCGCGAAGACCTCGGGGTGGTCGGCGTCGAAGACCGCCTCGTTCTTGTGCTCCTGCTCCTGCCCGAGGCCGAAGAACTCCTTGACCCGCGTCGTGCTGTGGACGCCGTCCTGCCATTTCGAGGAGGCCCGCCAGACGAACTGGGCGGCCTCGGGGGCGCCCTTCAGCGCCTCGCGCGCGTCCAGCAGTGCCTGTACGTTGACTCCGTTGGCGACCGTGGTCATGTCCCGCCCCTTCGCCTGAGATCCCACTTTCCCGGTAGGTATTTGACCATATACTGCCCGTGGCGGGCTACCATAGCCCCATGTCGCAGCCAGCCACTACGCTCGCGGCCGGCTCCGTCGGCACAGTGGAGACGCGCCATCTCGATCTGCCCGAGCCGGTGCGCCTCGACTGCGGCCGGGAGCTGCATCCGGTCCGCGTCGCGTACGAGACCTACGGCGTCCTGTCCCCACGGCGCGACAACGTCATCCTGGTGTGCCACGCGCTCAGCGGCGACGCCCACGCGGCCGGCTTCGCGAAGGCGCCGCCCGAGGAGGGCACGCGCGACGGCTTCGGCGCCGAGGAGCGCGACGGCGCGGCCGGCAAGGGGCTCGGCTGGTGGGACGGCATGATCGGCCCCGGCAAGGCGTTCGACACCGACCGCTACTTCGTCGTCTCCACCAACCTGCTCGGCGGCTGCCGCGGCACCACGGGCCCGTCGTCGATCGATCCGGCTACCGGGCAGCCGTACGGCGCGGACTTCCCGGTGATCACGGTCGCGGACATGGTCCGCACCGAGCGCGCGTTCCTCGACGCCCTCGGCATCGAACGGCTCGCGGCGGTGGCCGGGGGCTCGCTCGGCGGGATGCAGGCGCTGGAGTGGGCGGTCCGGTTCCCCGACCAGGTCGACGCGATCATCCCGATCGCCAGCACCCACGCGCTCCACCCGCAGGGAGTGGCCTGGAACGCCATCGCCCGCGACGCCATCATGCGCGACCCGGCCTGGCAGGGCGGGCGATACCACGGCACCGGCAGCGCGCCCGACGCCGGCATGGGCCTGGCGCGGATGGTCGGCCACATCACCTATCTGTCCGCGCAGGGGCTGAACGAGAAATTCGGCCGGCGGCTGCAGTTCGCCGACGACGTCCGCTACACGATCACCGAGCCCGAGTTCGAGGTGGAGAGCTACCTGCGCCACCAGGCCGACTCGTTCGTCAAGCGCTTCGACGCCAACACCTACCTCTACACCTCGCGCGCGCTGACCTACTTCGACCTCGCCCGTCAGCACGGTGGCGGATCGCTCGCGCGGGCGCTCGAAGGCGTCAAGGCGCGGACCCTGCTGATCGCGTTCAGCTCCGACTGGCTCTACCCGCCGTCCGCGTCGGGCGAGATCGCCGAGGCGCTCGATGGGCTGGGCAAGCCGGTCGAGTTCCAGGTGATCGAGGCGCCGTACGGTCACGACTGTTTCCTGCTGGAAGAGGCGCGGCAGACGCCCATCATCAAGGAGTTCCTGGCCCGGGGCGGGCCCAGGTGAGATCGAGGAAGAGACGTTCGTGACCGACAAGCCCTCCCGTCAGGAACAGGCCCGCGCGTTCGGGTTCGAGACCCGCCAGCTGCACGCAGGGCAGCGGCCCGACCCCAACACCGGCGCCCGCGCGGTGCCGATCTTCCAGACGACCAGCTACGTCTTCGAGGACCCCGAGTCCGCGGCGGCCTACTTCAACCTCCAGGAATACGGCAACACCTACTCGCGGATCATGAACCCGACCGTCGCGGTGTTCGAGGAGCGCGTGGCCAACCTCGAAGGCGGCGCGGGCGCGGTGGCCTTCGCCAGCGGCATCGCCGCGCAGGCGGCCGCGCTCTTCACCCTGCTGGAGCCCGGCGACCACGTCGTCTCCTCCTCGGCTCTCTACGGCGGCACCGTCAACCAGCTCAAGCACCTGCTGCGCAAGATGAACGTGGAGCTGACCTGGGTCGATCCCGACGACCCCGAGGCGTGGCGGCAGGCGGTCCGCCCGAACACCAAGGCGTTCTTCGGCGAGACGATCGGCAACCCGGGCGGCAACGTGCTCGACATCGAGACCGTGGCGGCCATCGCGCACGAGCACGAGCTGCCGCTGATCGTGGACAACACGTTCGCCACGCCCTACCTGTGCCGCCCGATCGAGTGGGGCGCCGACATCGTGATCCACTCGGCGACCAAGTTCATCGGCGGCCACGGCACCAGCATCGGCGGCGTGGTCGTCGAGGCCGGCACGTTCGACTGGTCCAACGGGCGCTTCCCGGTGATCGCGGATCCGTCGCCCGCCTATCACGGGCTGCGCTTCCATGAGACCTTCGGCACGTACGGCTATCTGATGAAGCTGCGCGCCGAGACCCTGCGCGACCTGGGCGCGGCGCTCTCGCCGTTCAACGCCTTCCTGTTCCTGCAAGGGCTGGAGACGCTGTCGCTGCGGATGGACCGGCACGTCGAGAACGCGCGCACGGTGGCGGCGTTCCTGGAGGAGCACGAGCTGGCCTCGAACGTCACCTATCCCGGCCTGCCGGGCAGCAGGCACAAGGCGCTGGTGGAGAAGTACCTGCCGCTCGGCGCGGGCGCGGTGTTCTCCTTCGACTGCGCCGGCGGCCGGGCCGGCGGCCAGGGCCTCATCGGCGGCCTGACCATCTGGTCGCACCTGGCCAACGTCGGCGACGCCAAGAGCCTGGTCATCCATCCCGCCAGCACCACGCACCGCCAGCTCGGCGACGACGAGCTGCGCGCGGCCGGCGTCGGACCGGGTACGGTGCGGCTGTCGGTGGGCACCGAGTCCGTCGAGGACCTCATCTGGGATCTTGAACAGGGTTTCGCCCGCGTCGCCGCGACGATCGAGAAGAAGGTGGAGACGGCATGACCGATCTCGCTCGCTACCAGGACCCGCTGACGATCCAGCGCGTGCTCCACTCCACCAGGACGATCGCGATCGTCGGCCTGTCGGGCAACGAGCTGCGGGCCAGCTACTTCGTCGGCTACTACCTCAAGCGGCACGGCTACCGGGTGATCCCGGTGAACCCCCGCGAGAAGGAGATCCTCGGCGAGACCAGCTATCCGAGCCTGCTCGACGTGCCCGAGCCGGTGGACCTGGTGAACGTCTTCCGCGCGCCGGACGCGCTGCCCGGCATCGCCCGCGACGCCGTGGCGATCAAGGCGGGCGCAATGTGGTGCCAGTTCGGCGTGATCAACGAGGAGGGCGCGCGGATCGCCGAGGACGGCGGCGTGACGGTGGTCATGGACCGCTGCATCAAGGTCGAGCACGCCCGTTACGTGGGCCGGATGCACTGGCTCGGCTTCAACACCCAGCGCATCACGTCCGTCCGCGCGGGGCTGCAGTAACGGGTACGGCGGCCAGCGGCAGGCGCAGGACGAATCGGGCGCCGGCGGTGCTGTCCTCGACCCGGAGGGTGCCGCCGTGCGCATGGGCGATCTTCCTGGCCATCACCAGGCCGAGCCCGGAGCCGCCGGTGTTCCTGTCGCGGGCGGTGTCCAGGCGGGCGAAGCGCTGGAAGACGAGCTCGCGCTTGTCCGGTTCGATGCCGGGCCCGTCGTCGATCACCTCCAGCAGCGCCACGCCCATCGGGAAGCGCTTGGCGTCGTGCCCGGACGCCGGTTCGTGCGAGACGCGGACGGTGACGGTGCCCGCGGCGTGACGCTCGGCGTTGTCGAGCAGGTTGGTGAGCAGGCGGGAGAGCTGCGAAGGATCGCCGGTCACCACGACGCCGGGTTGCAGCGCGCAGTCGAACGCCTTGCGCCGGCCGGGCACGTCCCGGCACTTCGCGCTCACCAGCGTGGCCAGGTCGACCGGCTCGCCGTCGACGGGCTGCGCCGCCTCCAGCCGGGCGATGGCCAGCAGGTCGCCGACGATCGTCTCGATCCGGTTCACGCTGACCAGCACGGCCTCGCCCAGTTTTCGCACGGTGGTCTCCTCGGGCGCGACCAGGGCGTCCTCGACCTCGGCTCGGATCGCCGTGATGGGGGTGCGCAGCTCGTGCGAGGCGTTCGAGGTGAAGTTGCGCTGCTGCGACATCGCGGCGTGCAGGCGGGCCAGGGTCCGGTTCACGCTCTCGGCCAGGTCGTGGATCTCGTCGTGGGTCGGCGGCAGGGGCACCCGGCGCTGTGGAGAGCTCTCGCCGATCGCTTCGAGCTCCGCGCGGATGGTGTTCACCGGTCTGATCGCGGTGGTGACGATGCGATGGCCGAGGACTGTGATCGCCGCGGCCATCAGCGCGGCGGCGCCGAACACCGTCGCGGACAGCCACGGGGCGACGTAGAGCGGGATCGTGCGGCCGGAGCTGTAGACGACCCAGTCCTGTCCCGCGCGGTAGGCCGACTGCGCGACCACGAGCCTGCAGTCGCCGTCGGGGAACACGCCACCGCAGACGACGTTGCTGGCCATGGCCTTGGGCAGGGGCGTGAAGTCGGCCATCGGCGGCTGACCACGCAGCCGCGGGGTCGAGGCGACGACCTTGCCCGTGGCGTCGACGACCTGCAGATCGCGGCCGTCCTCCTCGATTATGAGGGGGTGGACGCCGTCGTGCTCGATCTCGTGAGCCACCCGGCCGCCGTCCACGGCGATCTCGTTGATGTGGTCCTGCGTCACGTACTTGTGGATGGCGAGCATCACCGAGACGGCCAGCAGCGCCGACAGCAGCGTCGCCACCGCGCCCGCGAACACCGTGATGCGCGTGATGATCGACCAGTCTCGCCCAGCCCTCATGCGCCCAGTCGAGCACACGGGCCGTAGGGGGAGGTGCAGGCCGGGCCCCGGCGACGGCATGAAGCGAGTTAATACCTCGCCAAAAACTGGGAATGCATGTCATCTCGGTGCAAACCCGGAGGACATCGCCGCATCCACGGCGGGCCCAGGCGTGCCGTCAGCCGGCGTGCTCGTCCTTGGGGGCCGGTTCCGGCAACGGCAGGCGCAGCACGAACCGCGCTCCGACCGGGTCGTCCGCCACGGTGAGCGACCCGCCGTGGGCCTGGCACGTCTCCCTGCTGATGGCCAGGCCGAGCCCGGTGCCCCCGGGATCCAGGAGCTGCGCCTCCCGCAGCCGGACGAAGGTGTCGAAGACCCGCTCCCGGTCCTCGGGGGCGATGCCCGCGCCGTCGTCGTGCACGCTCACCACGGCCTGCCCGCCGTACTGCTCGACGGTGACGTCGATGCGTGATCTGGCGTGCCGCCGCGCGTTCGCCAGCAGGTTGGTCAGCACCCGGCAGAGCTGGATCCGTGAGCCCAGCACGATCGGGCGGTCCACCACCCGCAGCCGGACCTCGGTGCCGTAGCGGGGGAGCGCGGTCACCTCGAACTCCACCAGCTCGGCGAGGTCGAGCGGCTCGTACGCCGCAGGAAGGGCGCCAGTGACCCTGGTGTAGGCGAGCAGATCGTCGATGATCGCCTCAAGGCGTTCCGTGCTGCGCAACGTGTGCTGCAGGGTCAGGCGGAGGTCGGCGTCCTCCGGATACAGCAGCGCCTCCTCCAGTTGGGTGCGCAGAGCGGCGACCGGGGACCTCAGCTCGTGGGAGGCCATCGAGGCGAACCGGCGCTGCGCCCTCACCGCCTTCTCCAGCCGGTCGAGGTAGATGTTGGAGGTGCGGGCGAACTCGGCGATCTCGTCGTTGCCCGGCGGCTCCGGGACACGCAGGTTCAGGTCGCTCTCCGCGGCCTTGCGCATCTTCGTGCTGATCGCCCGTACGGGTTGCAGCGTCCTGCCCACCACCATCCAGGTGCTCCACGCGGCCGTCGCGGAGGCGAAGAGGACCGCGGCCACGATGCCGGCCTCCAGGTAACGCATGGCCAGGGCGGGCGGCTCCATCGTGCCCGCGTAGACGTAGTGCGGCTCGCCGCCGAACAGGGTGCTGGCCGCGCTGTCGTCCAGCCGCAGGATCGTGACCAGCAGGCACCTGCCCGACTCCCACGACGGGCAGGACTTGGTGTCCTGGAGGCGGTTGTCGTGCGACGGCCGGATCGTGCTCAGCGGCGGCTTGCCCGCCGCCGCGGCGTTGGACACCACCACGCGTCCCTTGGAGTCGACGAGCTGGAGGTACTTCGCGCGGGCGTTCGGCTTGGGCGACGGGATGTGACCGGGCCGCATCTCGGTGGCCCAGTCGACGATGGTCAGGCGCATGTCCTCGTTGAGGTCGGCCGCGACGGTGTTGCGCACGCCCAGGGAGACCAGCGCGCCGACCACCGTCAGGATCATCAGGAACAGCACTCCCACCGCGATGGTGTAGCGCACCCGGATGGAGTTCACGAACGGGCGGCGCCGCGGTCGGAGAGGAGAGCGTAGCCCGGCCATACGCTGACGGTATCCAGGACTTCTGATCCCTATGCGAATGCTTGTCCTAATATGACCAGTTGCGCAGCCGGGGATTGACGTTTCCGGGCGACGTCATGGCATGGCGTTCGGATCCGGCATACCTCCGGCATACCGCCGTCCACGACGCCCAGCCGGACTACATCTTCAAGGCGTTCGGGCGGGCTCAGCAGCCGAGCGCGTCGGCGAGCCCGTCGAAGCCGGTGAAGCCGGTGACGGCCAGGTCGCTGGTGGCGTCCTCGGCGCGGTCAGAGGCGCCGTGCGGCCCCTTCTCCAGCGGTCGCTCCACGAACGCGGTACGCAGCCCCGCCGCGCGTGCCCCGTCGAGGTCCCAGGCGTGCGCCGCGGTCATGAGGACCTGGCCCGGCTCCACGTCGAGCAGGTCGGCGGCGGTCAGATAAGGCGCGGGCAACGGCTTGTACGCCCGGGCCAGCTCGGCCGACACGACGCAGTCGAACGGCAGCCCCGAGTGGTGGACCAGGTTGGTCAGCAGCGCGAACCCGCCGTTCGACAGCGCCGCCAGCACGTACCGCCGGCGCAGGCGGGCCAGCCCCGTGGCCGCGTCCGGCCAGGCGGGCAGCCGGTGCCACACGCGGACCAGGCGCCGGCGGGCCGCCTCGTCGAACGCGTCGGCCACGCCGTGGAGCTCCAGCAGGTCGTCCAGCGACTCGCGGTGCAGCGTGTCGAGGTAGGCCCAGTCACGCTCGCCGCTGTTGACGGTCCGCATCGAGGGGACGTAGCGGCCCCTCCAGTCGTCGGCGAACCGGCCGCCGTCGATCGTGACGCCCTGCTCGGCGGCGATCAGGGAGACCTGCTCGGAGACGCCGGTGTACCAGTCGAAGGTGGTGCCGAAGATGTCGAAGGCGATCACGCGGACGTCGGCGGGGTCGAAATCGCTCATACAGCCCATCATGCGTCGCCGCCCCGGCCGAGTCGATCACCTGCCCGCGCGTCGCCGTCCTGCGTGTTGCCGTCCCGCGCGTCGCCGTCCTGCGTGTTGCCGTCCTGCGTGTTGCCGTCCCGCGCGTCGCCGTCCTGCGCGTCACCGGCCCGGCGCGTCACCTCCCCGCGCGTCACCGGCCCGGCGCGCCGCCTCCCTCTCGTGCGCCTCCGCGCGTCGTCCCCCTTCTTCCCGCCGGGCTAGCGGCGCGCGAGAGCCGGGCTAGCAGGGTCGTGAAATATCCAGATTCGCGGCCGGCGAAGCTCGCCGGGGCGTTGATGGACGGATCGGGGAGGGTGAGATGCAGTACCTGGTCGCCGCGGTCGTACTGGTCGGTCTGCTGGGCGTGCTGAACCTGCTGCTGACCGTCGGTGTCATCCGCCGGCTGCGCCGGCAGAGCGCGGCGTCGGCGGCGGACAGCCTGCCGCCCGGCACGCGGATCCCGCAGTTCGCCGCCACGACCACGAGTGGCGAGCCGATCTCCGACGAACTGCTCGGCACGCCCGCGCTGATCGGCTTCTTCTCGCACGGCTGCCGGCCCTGCGAGGACCTGCTTCCGCTCTTCGTGGAGCGGGCGCGCGGCACGTCGGACGCCGTGCTCGCCGTGGTCGTCTCCGCCCCTGGCGAGGACTCCGCCGCCGAGGCCGGGCTGCTCGCGGAGGTGGCGCGCGTCGTCACCGAGCCGCCTCAGGGGCCGCTTCAGACGGCGTTCGGGGTCAACGCCTTCCCGACCGTGCTCACGGTCGGCGCCGGCGACACGATCGTCACCAGCGGGCACGACCTGCCCGCCGCGGCGGGGGCGTCATGAGGTGGGCGTATCTGGCGGCGGCGGGCGCGGTCGCGGGGCTGGCCCTTATGGCCGTACGGCTGCGCAGGACGTACCTGGTGATCCGGGTGCACGGCGCCAGCATGGCGCCCACGCTCACCGACGGGGACCGGCTCCTGTCCCGGCGCACGGACCTGGCGGAGCTGCGCAGCGGGCAGATCGCGGTCGTGCTGAGCCCGCGCCCGACCGGCAGCAAGTACCTGATCAAGCGCGTCGCCGCCGTGCCCGGCGATCCGGTGCCCGAGCAGGTGAGGTGGGCCGTCGCCGGCGACGTCGTCCCCGACGGCAGGTTCGTGCTGATCGGTGACAACACCGAGGCCAGCTTCGACTCCCGCGAGCACGGCTACTTCCACGCCGCCGACCTGCACGCCGTCACCGTCAGGAAGCTGGAGAGGCAGCGGCATGGCCGCTGACGGGGCCCGGTTGGGCGCCGCCGCGCGTGAGGCGGTCGCCACCGGCTGGAACGCCGCCGCCGCTCCCATGATCGGGTACGCGGTCACCCTGCTGGGCACGGCCGTGGCGCCCGTCGCGGTGGCCTGGCTGACCAAGCTGGTCATCGACGGACTCACCGGCTCAGCTTCCCTGGCCGGGCTGCTCGGCCTCGCCGCGGGGCTGGCCGGCACCGGCGTCGCCGCCGCGATCCTGCCGCACTGCTCGCGCTACCTCGGCGGCCAGATCGGCCGCGCCATGGCGGCCACAACGACGGATCGGCTCTTCGCGGCCACGGCCCGCTTTCCCGGGCTGCGGCCGTTCGAGGACCCGCGCTTCCTCGACCGGCTGCGCCTGGCCCAGGAGGGCACGTCGCGCGCGGAGGGCATCGTCACCGAGGCGTTCGGCCTGGTCCGCTCCGCCGTCACCGTGATCGGCTTCGTCGGCTCGCTGCTGGTGATCAGTCCCGTCATGACGGTGGTCGTGCTGTGCGCGGCAGGGCCGGCCCTCGTGGCGCAGCTGAAGCTGTCGCGGCGGCGTACGGCGATGATGTGGCAGATCGGCCCGGCGGAGCGGCGGCAGCTCTTCTACAGCACGCTGCTGAGCACGATCGAGGCGGCCAAGGAGATCAGGCTCTTCAACGCGGGCGGATTCCTGCGTGGCCGGCTCATGGCCGAGCTGGCGACGGCGCACGCGGGCAAGCGGCGGATGGACAGGAAGGAGCTGTCGGCGGAGGGGGCGCTCGCCCTGCTGTCCGCCGTGGTGGCCGGGGGCGGGCTCGTCTGGGCCATCGCCGCGGCCCGCACCGGCACGCTCACCGTCGGGGACGTCTCGATGTTCACCGTCGCCGTCGTCGCGGTCCAGGGCGGACTCGACGCGCTGGTGACCGGCATCGCGGCGACCGACCACAACCTGCGCCTCTTCGGCCACTACGTGGCGGTGATCAGGGCCGAGCCCGACCTGCCCCCGCCGGCCGACCCCGCCCCGCTGCCGCCGCTGCGCCGGGGGATCGAGCTGCGCGACGTGTGGTTCCGCTACAGCGACGAACATCCCTGGATCCTGCGCGGCGTCGACCTGTATCTCCCGTACGGGGCCTCGGTCGCGCTCGTCGGCCTCAACGGCGCGGGCAAGAGCACGCTCGTCAAACTGCTCTGCCGCTTCTACGACCCGACCAGGGGAGCGATCCTCTGGGACGGGACCGACCTGCGCGACGTGCGGCCGGAGGAACTGCGGGAGCGGATCAGCGGCGTCTTCCAGGACCACATGGCCTACGACTTCTCCGCCCGCGACAACATCGGCGTCGGCGACGTCGGCGCGCGCGACGACCTTGGCCGGATCCGCGCCGCCGCGCGCAGGGCGGGCGTGGACGAGCTGCTGGCGGGCCTGCCGCGCGGCTACGACACGCTGCTCACCCGGATGTTCACCAGTGAGGAGGACCGCGCGGACGCCGCCACCGGCGTCGTGCTCTCCGGCGGCCAGTGGCAGCGGACCGCCCTGGCCCGGGCCTTCCTGCGCGACGGGCGCGACCTGATGATCCTCGACGAGCCGAGTTCGGGCCTCGACCCCGAGGCCGAGGCCGACGTGCACGCCCGGATGCGGCGGCACCGCGCGGGCCGGACCAGCCTGCTCGTCTCCCACCGGCTGAACACCGTGCGCGACGCCGACCTGATCGTCGTGCTGAAGGACGGGGCCGTCGCCGAGCGGGGCTCGCACGACGACCTCATGGCGGTGGACGGCGAATACGCCCGTCTCTTCCGCCTCCAAGCCCGCGGCTATCACGAGGTGCCTGACCGTGATGCCGCGCCCATGGAACCCGAGACGGGAGAGGAGGTGAAGAAGGAATGCTGGACAAGCTCATCGACCGGTTGATCCCGACCGTCAAGGCCGACGCCGCGTGCACCCCGAGGTGCGTGCAGATCAGCTACGACCCCAACACCGGCTGCTACAAGATGCGTTGCTACAACGCGGACTGCACCTACCGGACGGTCACTCTGTGCGAGTAAGACGTGGGAGGAAAGGTGGAGCAAGGTGAAACTCATCACCGACCTGGCTGACCGGATCGTCGCCTTCGTCGTGCCGTCCGGCGACGCGCAGGCCGCCTGCACCGCGCGGTGCATCGTCGTCAACACGACCTGTACCGGCAGCATCTGTTGCACCGTCTTCAAGTGCTGGAGGACGGACTGTTCCGTCTACACCAGGAAGCAGTGCGCCTGAGTGAGTAAAGGGAGCTGAGGGGAGGGCCTTCTGGCAGGCGCCGGCCAGAGGCGCTCCCCTTCGGCCCGTACCCGCCGCCGGGCTAGGAGGACGCGCCCCTGAGGATGGCCTGGTGGCGCCGGCGTAGCCGGTCGGCGGGTTCGATGCCGAGCTCCGTGCTGAGGATGTCCCGCATGCGCCGGTAGGCGGCCAGCGCCTCGGCGCGGCGGCCACGCCCGGCCAGGGCGCGCAGCAGCAGCTCCCACAGGGATTCGCGGAACGGATGGGCCTCGACCAGGCGCTCCAGCTCCGGGATGACGGAGTTGTGCAGGCCGAGCCGTAGTTCGGCCTCCGCCCGCAGCTCGGACGCGGTCAGGTGCATCGCGTCGAGGCGGCGGCGCTCGCACAGTACGGTCTCGACCTCGATCCCCGGCGCCAGCGGCCCGCGCCACAGCTCCAGCGCCTCGCGCAGCAGCTCGGCCGCCTCCGCCGCGCCGCCCGCGGCCAGCGCCTGCGACCCGCGGGCGAAGCGCTGCTCGAACGTCCTGACGTCCACCGCGCGGTCGGGGACGGTCAGGGTGTAGCCGTTCCCGAGTGTGACCAGCTCGACGCCGTGGCCGGCCAGCGGCGCCAGGGTGCGCCGCAGGCGGTAGACGTACGTCTGCAGGCTCGCCCGCGCGGTGGCCGGCAGCTCGTCCGGCCAGAGCTCCGTCATCAGCCGGTCCACGCTGACCACCCCGCCCGGCCGCAGCACGAGAACGGCGAGGATCGCCTGCTGCTTCGCGGCCCGTACGCTGATCGCCCGGCCCCCGCCGTCGACCACCGCCATGCGTCCTAACAGCTGGAACATCGTCTGGGTCATCGTCTGGGTCATCGTGCACCTCCGATCGGCATTCTGGTCGGGGCGAGTATGTTCCAGGTATGGCGGGCGCGCGGCGCCGTACCAGCCGGTCCCAAGTGATCCACAAGACGGGCCCGGTTGCATGATGCCCATGAGAACTCGTGTACGCCGCGCCGCGGCCCTGGCCCTCGTCGTCGCCACTGCCACCCTCACCGTCGGTATCACCAGCGCCCCCGCGCAGGCGATGCCGCCCGAGGGCTGGTACCGCTGCTACGTGCCGGGCTACGGCGCCATGTGGTGCCTCGACGTGTAGGTGGAACAAGCAGGCCGCCCTCCCCGCCAAGGGAGGGCGGCCTTTTCGCTTTATGGCGAGGTCAGCGGGCCACGGCCTGGCGGTAACCGGCATCGGTGCCGAGCAGGTCGCGGTGGGTGGCGTCGGCGGTGATGACGCCGCCGTCCAGGACGAGGACGCGGTCCGCGGCGTCGAGGAAGGCGGGGCTGCTGGTGATCACGACGGTGGTGCGGTCACGGCGGAGCCGGGCGAGGTTGCGCGCGATGAGCTGCTCCGTGACTGCGTCCACGGCCGTCGTCGGGTCGTGCAGGACCAGGATCTCGGCGTCGGCGGCGAGGGCGCGGGCCAGCGACAGCCGCTGGCGCTGCCCACCCGACAGGTTGGCGCCGCGGTCGCGGACGCCGTGGTCGAGCCCCTCAGGGTGGAGGGCGACGACGTCGGTCAGCATGGACGCCTCGACGGCCTCGGGCAGCAGGCCGGTGGTGCCGGATGGGTCGATGTTCGTGCGCAGGGTGCCCGCGAAGATCTCCCCGTCGTACGGGTTGACCAGCAGGTGTTCCCTGACCGCCTCGATCGACAGGTCCGCCGTCTCCTGCCCGCCGACCCGTACCACGCCCTCGTAGGCGCCGGGCGGGACGTGCACGGCCAGGATCGCCGCGAGGTCGGCCGCCGCCTGCGCCTGGTAGGCGGCGATGGCCACGAACTCGCCGGCGGCCACGTGGAACTTCACCTCGCGCAGCGATCCGTACCGGACGCCGTCCACCTCCAGGCCGCCGCCGGCGGACGGGCGCCGCGTGCCCGGGGTCGTCACCGGGCGCGCGGCCAGCACCAGCGCCATCCGCTCGGCCGACGCGCGCGCGATCATCACGTATTTCGGCATCTCCGAGAACAGCCTGAGCGGCTCCATGATGAACTGCGCCAGCCCCACCGCCATGACCAGCTCGCCGATGCCGATCCGGCCCTCGAACGCGAGCCAGCCCGCCGTCAGGGTCACCGCGGCGGCCAGGGCCGCGTTGAGCGCCAGCGCGACGCCGGCGTACGCGCCGTTCACCCTGGCCACGGTGATCGCCTGGCTCTTCGCCTCCGTGCTGACCTTCCGGTACGACCGGAACGCCGCGTAGTTGCCGCCGAAACCGTGCAGCGGGCGAAGTCCGCTGATCAGGTCGGCCACCTTCGCCCCTGCCCGCGCCACCCTGGCCTGCTGCTCCCGGGTGCTCGCGCCGATGCGTTTCGACATCACGCTCAGGATCGACAGGATCGCGACCGTGCCGACGATGACCAGCAGGCCGAGCCGGACGTCGGCCAGGCCCAGCGCGACCGCCGTGATCAGCACCGCGACCAGCGAACTGATCAGCAGCGGCACCACCTCGATGATGTCGGCGGTCTGGTCGGCGTCCTCGGTCGCGATGGTCAGGACCTCGCCGGACTTCAGTCCGGTGTCCCTGGCCACCGGCTGCAGCGCGCAGGCCGCGACCCGCACCCGCCAGCGGTGGGCCTCGGTCGTGTTGGCCTTCTGCAGCACGCGCATGCCGAACCGCCACGACAGCGACACGGTGGTGATGATCACCGCCAGTGCCGCGATCGACAGGCCGAGCCGGCCCACGTCGCGCTCGCGCATCGTGTGCTCGACGATCAGGCCGAGCGCGATCGGGAAGGCGGTCTCGCCGGCCTGGTAGAGGCCCATGAGCAGGGTGCCGCCCGCCATGGCGCCGAGGTTGCGCCGCAGCGTGGTCCGCAGGATCCCCGCGCGGGAGGCCGGTTCGTCAGTCATCGAGGTGCCGGGCGATCGCTTCTGGCGTACGCAGGGCGTACAGGTCGCGGATGGTGATCCTGGGGCCGTACTCGCGGCGGAGCAGCCCGACCAGCCGCACCGCCAGCATGGAGTGTCCTCCGAGGGACAGGAAGTCGCTCACCGCGCTCACCTCGTCATCATCCAGGTCCAGGGCCTCGGCGAAGAACTCGCACACCGTGATCTCGGTCTCGGTCGCCGGCCGTCGCTCGCCCGCCGTGCTCAGCGCGCCCAGGGGCTTGGCCTCGGGCAGCGCCTTGACGTCGGCCTTGCCGTTCACGGTCAGCGGGATCGCGGCCACCTCGGCGTAGTGGGTGGGCCGCAGGAAGTCCGGCAGCCCGGCGCCCACCTCGGCGGCGACCTCCGCCAGGTCGGAGCCGTCCAGCACGAGGTAGGCGGCCAGCCGGTACGCGCCGTCCACCTGCGGGTCCGGCTGGGCGACCGCGGCGGCGAACCGGACCGCGGGATGCGCGGTGAACGCGGCCTCGACCTCGCCCGGCTCGACCCGATGGCCGCGGATCTTGACCTGCTGGTCGGTGCGGCCCAGGTAGGCGAGGTTCCCGTCCGGCCGGCGGAGCACGAGGTCGCCGGTGCGGTACATGCGCTCGCCCGGCTCACCGTACGGGCAGGCGACGAACCGGTGCGCCGTCTGACCGGGTTGCCCCAGGTAGCCACGGGCGATGCCGACGCCCGACACGTACAGCTCGCCGGGCACGCCGTCCGGCACGGGGCGCAGCCACGGGTCCAGCACGTACACGTCGGTGTTGTCGATCGGCACGCCCACCACCGGGTCCTGGCACTCGAACGTGCCGACGCCCAGGGTGTTGATCGTGTACTCGGTCGGGCCGTACAGGTTGTAGCCGACCGTGCCCTCCGTCTCGTCGAGGCGCTGCCACAACGCCGGCGTGACCGCCTCGCCGCCGAGCAGCACCAGCGGCGGCCGCCGTCCCGGGTCGTCGAGCAGCCCCTCGGCCACCAGTTGCTGCGCGTAGGTGGGGGTCACGTTGACGACGTCGATCGTGTGCCGCAGGCAGTACTCGACCAGCCGGGGCGCGTCGCGGCGCAGTTCCTCGTCGCAGATGTGCACCTCGTGGCCGTCGGCGAGCCAGAGCAACTCCTCCCACGACATGTCGAACGCGAACGACACGGTGTGCGCGATCCGGAAGATGCGGTGCCCGTGCTTGGCCAGGACCGGCCCGAAGATCCGGCGCTGGTGGTTGATCAGCATGTTCGTCAGCCCGGCGTACTCGGTGACCACGCCCTTGGGGCGGCCGGTCGAGCCCGAGGTGTAGATGACGTACGCGGGGTGGCGCAGGCGGTCGGGGTCGTCCGGCGCGAACGTGGTGACCGGCTCGGCCTCGGGCAGCGGCCGATCCAGCTCGATCAGCTCGGCTCGCGGCCTCGGCCGGTCCAGTTCGGTCGGCTCGGGTTGCGGCCGGTCCGGCTCGGTCGGCTCGCCGCCGGTGGCCGAGCAGCCGGTCAGGCGGGGGGAGACGGCGCTCACGGTGAGGATCACGTCGGGGCGGGCGTCGGCGACGATCGCGGCGATCCGTTCGTCCGGATGGTCCAGCTCCAGCGGCACGTACGCGGCCCCGACGCGCAGCACCGCGAACAGCGCCACGATCGAGTCGAGCGAACGCGGGATCGCCAGGCCCACGGTCCTGTCCGGGCCGAGCCCGCGCGCGGCGAGCACCCCAGCCACGGCCCGGCTGCGCTCCTGGAGCTGCCCG
The DNA here is from genome assembly GCF_040649735.1 of Nonomuraea sp. NPDC048892. NCBI lineage: Bacteria > Bacillati > Actinomycetota > Actinomycetes > Streptosporangiales > Streptosporangiaceae > Nonomuraea > Nonomuraea sp. NPDC048892. Next base: position 725,162 of record NZ_JBEZFZ010000005.1, read on the forward strand.
AACGTCATCGTCCTGCCGTCGGCGACGAGCGCGACCCGCTCCGGGCTGCGCTCGGCCGCCCGGTCGAACCGGTCGACCACGGTGTCGGAGCCGACGTCCGTCCGCGGGCCCCGCTCCGGCTCCGCCCCGAACCCGGGCAATCCGCCCACGGGCCCGGTCGCGCGGGCCACGTCTCCGAGCACGCGCAGATAGTCGTCGAGCAGGGCGTGGGCTCGCTCGGTGTCGTCGTCGCGGTACTCCAGCTTGATCGTGAACCGCTCGCCCGGCGTCACCACCCAGGTGAACGGGTAGTGCGTGGAGTCGTCGGCGCGGACCGAGGTGATGCCGTGGCGGGCGTTCATCGCGGCCAGCGCGTCCAGGTCGAGGAAGTTCTGCAGCACGAAGAGGTTGTCGAACAGGGTGTCGTGCCCGCCGGCCCGCTGGATCTCGCCCAGCCCCAGGTGCTCGTGCTCCATCGCGGCGACCCTGGCCGCCTGCACGCCTTCCAGGTATTCGCCCACGCTCTCGTACGGGCGGGGCCGCGTCCACATGGGCACGGTGTTGAGCAGCACGCCGACGATGCCGTCCAGCCCCTCGCCCTCGCGGCCCGAGACGGTCACCCCGAACACGGCGTCACCACGGCCGGTGTGTGCGCCGAGCAGCAGGCCGAACGCGCCGGTCAGCAGCGAGTTCAGGGTGACGGCGTGGGTCCGCGCCGCCTCCCGCAGCAGGTCCGACTGCTCGGCGGAGAGCGTGTGCACGAGCTGTCGCGGCAGGGCGTCCGTCAGGGACGGCGTGGGCCCGGCCAGCAGCGTCGGTCCTGGCAGCCCGGCCAGGTGCTCGGCCCAGAACCGCCGCGACGGATCCGGATCCCTGGCGTCGAGCGCGCGGGCGTGCTCCTCGAAACTCGGCGTGGCCGGGACCGGGTTCAGCGGCTCGCCCGCGAGGGCCGCCTCGTAGGCGTCGAACAGGTCGCGCAGCACGATCTCCCGCGACCAGCCGTCCCACAGCAGCAGGTGGTAGCTCAGCAGCAGACCGTCCCGGCCGTCCGGCCGCCGCACCACGGTGAGCCGGATCAGCGGTGGCTCGCCCGGGTCGAAGCCGGTGTCGCGATCCCTGGCGCACAGGGCCTCGACCTCGGCGTCCGTCGTCAGGGAGATCGTCCGCACGCCGACCCGCCGACCGGCCGCGAGCACCTGGACGGGGTTCCCGGCCGCGTCGGTGGTGAAGCCGGCGCCTGTGACCGGGTGCCGGGCGATCACGTACGCCATCGCCTCGGCCAGGGCGCCGGGGTCGAGCCGCCGGTCGAAGGTGAAGTAGTTCTGCGCGACGTAGTGGCCGGCCGGGCCCGCGAGCTGGGCCTGGAAGAACAGGCCGCGTTGCAACGGGGTCACCGGGGCCGTCCGCTCGGCCGTCGCGGCGGCGTCCGCGATCCGCTCCAGCGCCTGCCGCCAGTGTCCGACGATCTCGCCCGGTACGGCGTCGGCCAGGGTGAAGGTGGCCCGCAGGGTGCCGGTGGCCGCGTCGATCCAGGCGTTGACCTCGACCGCGTACGGGCTGCCCTGGTCGCCGCCGGTGATGGGGAGCGCCTGGGACTCGGTGGCCCGGCCGAGATAGTTGAACAGCACCTGCGGGCGGGCGGTCAGCAGCGGGGCCGTCTGCGGGTTGAGGTACCTGAGCCGGCCGTAGGCGATGTGATCGGACTCGTCCGGCTGACGCTCGGTGACCTCGCGCGCCGCGGCGACGGGGTCGGTGTGCGGGGTGAGCCGTACGGGGGCGATGGCGGTGAACCAGCCGACCGTGCGGGCGTAGTCGTGCTGGTCGCCCGCTGGGACGCGGCCATGGCGTTCCAGCTCGATCGCCAGGTCGGTGGGGGCGGGCTGGACGCGCGTCAGCGCGGCACGCAGCGCACCGCACAACAACTCGGTGAGCCCGAGCCCGAGCGCGGCGGGCGCGGTACGGGTCACGGCGGTGGTCAGCTCGGGCGGGAGCTCCACGGTGGTGTCGCGCAGACTTTCCGGCTTGGGCAGTAGTGGGGGCGCCTGGAGTGTGGTGATCCAGCGGTCGAGGGTGCCGACCGCCTGGGCCTGGGTGGCTCCCGTGGCCAGGGCGTCGGCGTAGCCGGCGTAGGAGGTGGTCGGCGGGGTGAGCGGTGTGCCGCGCAGGGCGGCGGCCAGGTCGTCCAGCAGGATCAGCCAGGACACCGCGTCGATGGCCAGGTGGTGCACGACGATCACCAGCGTCCGGCTCGCCGCCTGCCACGCGAACGCGACCACCTCCCCGGCCTCGGGATCGAGCCGCCCGGCCAGCTCGTCGGCCACGGCCGCCGGGTCGGCGGCTGCTTGCGGGTGGGTGACGGTGACCGTGCGGGGCGGGTCGGTGCGCAGGCTCCACACGCCGTGCTCGGTACGCAGCCGCAGCCGGAGGATCGGATGCGCGGCCACGACGGCGTTCGCGGCGCGTTCGACGTCCTCGAACCGGGTGCCCTCGGGCGCCACCAGCGTCCTGGCCTGGGCGAACCTGGCCAGTGAGCCGCCCAGCTCCCGCTGGCGCAGGATGATCGGCGTGGGCGTCAACGGGCCGTCCTCGTGGCGGACGGGTGCCGTGACCTGCGGGGTGCGGGTGCGGACGTGTCCGGCGAGCGCGCGCGGGGTTCTGAGCAGGAACACGTCGCGCGGGGTGATCGGCAGGCCGAGCGCCCTGGCCCGGTTGACCACGGTGATGGCGACGATGCTGTCCCCACCGGCGACGAAGAAGTCGGTGTCGGCATCCGCGTCCACGCCGGGAAGCGCCTCACCGAAGACCCCGACCAGCGCGGCCAGCGCATCGTCACCGACGGGCACGGTCCCATCGAGGGCGGACGCGGGCTGGCCGAAGGAAGACGTGGGGCCGCCGAGGGTGGGGATCGTTCCGTCGAGGGCAGACGCAGGTCGGCCGTTCACGAGCGTGGTGGGGAGGTCGTCCCATGCGCCGCCGGTCGCGTACGTTCCGGCGTCGGGCAGAGCCGCGCGTTCGGTCAGGGCCGCGCGGTCCAGCTTGCCGTTCACCGTCAGGGGAAGGGCGTCCACGCGCAGCACCCGGCCGGGCACCATGTGCGCGGGCAGCTTCGACGACAGGGACGCCGTGAGGTCGTCGGACACCTGCCCCACCACGTGGGCCACCAGATGGTCGCCGCCGGCCGCCACGGTGACGGCCACGTCCACGACGCCGTCCAGCTCCCTGATCGCCGACTCCACCTCACCCAGCTCGATGCGGAAGCCCTTGAGCTGCACCTGGTCGTCGGCCCGCCCGACGAACTCCAGCTCGCCGTCGATCGTCCGCCGGGCCAGGTCACCCGTGTGGTACATACGGGACCCGTCACCCGCGAACGGGTCGGCCACGAAGCGGCTAGCCGTGAGCTCCGGCCGGCCCAGATAGCCCAGCGACACCTGGTCGCCCGCGACGTAGATGCCGCCCACCCGGCCCGGCGGCACCGGACGGAGCCGGTCGTCGAGCAGGTACGTGGTCAGGCCGGGGATCGGGCCGCCGATCGGGCTGACGTCCCCGGCGGTGAAGTCGTCGCCGGTCAGCACCCGGTGGGTGACGTGCACGGTGGTCTCGGTGATGCCGTACATGTTGACCAGCTCCGGCGAGGCGGTGCCGTACCGCTCGACCCAGCCGCGCAGCCGTCCCAGGTCGAGCGCCTCGCCACCGAAGATGATCCGGCGCAGCGACGTGACGGGCTCGCCGGCGTGCCGGTCGGCCTCGGCGAACTGGTAGAAAGCGGACGGGGTCTGGTTCAGCACGGTCACCCCGCGCTCGCGGACCAGCCGGTGGAAGTCGAGCGGGGAGCGGGTCAGTGCGTACTCAGGCAGCAGCAGCTCACCGCCGTACGCGAGTGCGCCCCACAGCTCCCACACCGCGAAGTCGAACGAGAAGGAGTGGAACTGCACCCAGACGTCGTCCGGACCGAACCCCATGTCGGGCTGGGTCCCGGTGAGCAGCGCCACCACGCTGGAGTGCGGCACGACGACGCCCTTGGGCCGGCCGGTCGATCCGGAGGTGTAGATCACGTATGCCGGGTCGTTCCAGTCGACTTCGACCTCGGCCTCGGCGGTGTCTGACGGCGGCTCGCCGTCCAGCGTGAGCAGCCGGGCCGGCGATCCCGCTCTGGCCGCCAGCTCGGTGAATCGCTCCTGTTCCGCCCCGTCCACGAGGACGACCTTCGGGGCGGCGTCGGCGAGCACGTACGCCAGCCGTTCGTTTGGATACGCCAGATCCAGCGGCACGTACGCGCCGCCCGCGCTGACGACCGCGATCAGGGCGACGACCTGCTCCAGCGAGCGCGGGACGGCGACCGCCACCCGCTCGCCAGGCCGAACCCCGGCCGCGCGCAGCGCCGCCGCCAGCTCGTCCTTGGCCGCGGCCAGCTCGCCGTAGGTCATCGACCGGGTGCCGCCGTCGAGCGCGCACTGGGTGACGGCGGTGGCGGCCGGATCACGGCGCGCGGCGGCATCGAACAGGCCCCCCAGCGTCACCGGCGCGGTCCGCTCGCCCGGGGTCACCGGCCGGATCATCCCAGCAGCGTGCGGCGAAGGGCCGGTCGCGGCCACGGTGACCGGGTCGTCCGGGCGGGTGAGGAGGCCGGTCAGGGCGCGGCTGAAGGTCAGTAAAATCGCCCGTGCCCGCGACTCCCGCAGCAGCTCCCCGTCGTAGATCAGGTTGAACCGCGCCCGCCCGCCAGGCTCCCGCTCGACCACCAGCGTCAGCGGGTAATGCGGTGCGCCCTCGTTCACCAGGTCGCTGATGACGAACTCGTCCCCGGGCCGGCGCAACGCCATCACGTCCGTCGGCACGTCGAAGACCACCAGGGTGTCGAACAACGTCCCGCTCCCGGCCAGGCGGCCGATTCTGGTCAGGGAGACGTGCTGGTGCTCCAGCACCGCGCTCTGGTGGTCCCGCACCGAGGCGAGCAGGTCGCGCGCCGTCGTACCGCGCTCCCACCGGGCCCGTACGGGGATCGTGTTGATGAGCAGCCCCACCATGTCCTTGATGCCTGGAACGTCCGCGTCGCGCCCGGAGACCGTGGAGCCGAAGACCACGTCCCGCCCCTGGAGGATGCCGCCCAGCGTCACCGCCCACGCGCTGTGCACGGCGACGCTCAGCGGCACGCCCGCCGCACGCGCGGCGGCGTCGATGTCGCCGTCCAGCGAGGCAAAGAGCTCTCCGGAGGTATCGACGCCGGTCTCCGCGAACCGGCCCGACGGGGTGTGTCCCTCGGCGACCAGCGACGGGCCGGGCAGCCCGGCGAGCTGCTCGCGCCACACCCGGTCGCTCTCGTCACCGTCACGCGCCGCGAGCGCCCGCACATGCCCAGGGAAACCGTCCCGTACGTGCACGCTCCCCGGCGCGTGGTACTCGGCCAGCAACGCGCGCAGCATCGGCGGCACCGACCAGCCGTCGGCGACGATGTGGTGCACGGTCTGCACCAGAACGCTCCGCCCCGGCCCGGTACGGACGAGGGTGTAGCGCATCAGCGGCCCTTCGGCCAGGTCGAACCCGGCGCGGCGGTCACGTTCGGCCAGGTCGCGCAGCTCGTCGCCGCTGATCCCCGGACGATCGAGCGTGCGGAACGGCGCCGTGATGCCGCTCTCCAGCACCGAGACCACGCGCCCGTCGGCGAGGGCGACGAAGCGGGCGGCCAGGTTCGGATAGAGCGCGAGCAGCCGGTCGGCCGCCGCCGCGAGCCGGCCGGCGTCCACCTCGCCGTCGAGCGTCAGGATCTGCTGCTCGACGTAGCTGCCGGCCGAGTCGTCGTCGAAGACCGAATGGAAGTACAGACCCTCCTGCAGTGGCGTCAGCGGCAGGACGTCGAGCAGCGCCGGGCCGTCGAGGGCGTCCACGTCGGCCTGCGTGAGGGCGACGGCGGCGAAGTCGCTGGGGGAGTGGCCGCCCGTGTCGAGCGCGGCCAGCCCGGTCAGGGCGTGCAGGAAGTACCCGCCGATGGTGGCGACGTCCTCGTCGGTGAACATGCCGTCCGGCCACGAGATGCTGGTGACCAGCTCGTACGCGCCCGTCGGCCCGGGTTCGGCGATGGCGTTGAACTCCAGGGCGCGCGGCAGCCGCATCTTCGGATCGCGCTTCTCGCCCAGTTGCCCGGTGGCGCCGGCGAGCTGCCAGTCCCCGGGGGTGCCGGCGTCGTAGCGTCCCAGGTAGTTGAAGAGCACCTGCGGCGCGGGCGCGTCGAACGCGGCGCCGGCCAGGTAGCGCAGGGCCCCGTAGGAGACCCCGTTGTCCGGTACCCGGGCGAGGTCCTCCTTGACCGCCTTGAGCGCGGCCGACAGGTACGCGGGCGCGGTGAGATCGGCCGCCGCGCCCGGGTCCGCGGTCACCGGGAACAACGTGGTGAACCAGCCCACCGTCCGCGACAGGTCGGGCTCGAACCCGGCGGCGCCGGCCACGAACCCCGCCTCGCGGCCGTGCCCTTCGAGCTCGATGTGCGCGAACGTCTGCTCCTGCCCGAGATCGCGCCGCCACCGCGCGAGGGCGACGGCCAGCGCGGTCAGCAGGACGTCGTTGACCCCGGCGTGGAACCTGGCGGGCACCTCGCCGAGCAGCGCCGCCGTGACCTCGGGGCCGGCCGTGACCGTGCGCACCCGTTCCCTGGCGACGACGTCGGACCCGGCGAGCGGACGCCTGCCGAGCGGGCGGTCGGGACCCGGCAGGGGACGCTGGAAGTAGCCGGGATCGGCCTCGGACGCGGCCCGTTCCAGCAGGTGCGCCCAGCGCCGGAACGAGGTGCCCACCGGCGGCAGCTCGACCGGCGCGCCCGAGGCGAGCTGCCGCCACCCCGTGGCCAGGTCGTCCATCAGCACCCGCCACGAGACGCCGTCGATCACCACGTGGTGGGCGACCAGCACCAGTTGCCGGGACGCGCGCCGCCACACGGCCCGCAGCATCACGCCGTCGTCCGGGCTCAGCCCGGCGGTGGCGAGCTCCACGCACCCGTCGAGCGGCCGGTCGCTCTCCTCCCAGCTCGCCACGGCCGTGTCCGGCTCGGGCACGTCGAACCCCCACGGCTCCTCGCGGACCAGCCGGGCGCGCAGCATGTCGTGCCGCCTGACCAGGGCGGTGAGCAGCTCGCCGAGCGCGTCGGCGGTGAGCCCGTCCGGGGTGTTGAGCACCACGGACTGCACGAAACCGTCGATCGCGTCCGTGGTGCCGGCGAGCCAGCGCACGATGGGCGTCCCCGCGAAGGGGCCGGTCGCGACGTCCTCAAGGTCCGCCGACGCGGCCCCGGCCGGGGTGGCCACCGCCGCCAGCGCTCCCACCGTGAGGCTGGTGAAGATCTGCGTCGCGGTGACGTGCAGGCCCGCGTCGCGCAGCGCGCTCATCAGGGAGATCGCCATGAGGCTGTCGCCGCCGAGCCGGAAGAAGTTCTGGTCGGGGCCGACCTCCTCCAGCCGCAGCACGGAGGCGACGGCCGCGCACACGACGCGCTCGTTCTCGGTGGCGGGCGCGGCGACCGAGCCGGTACGCAGCTCCGGTTCGGGCAGGGCGGCGCGGTCCAGCTTGCCGTTCGCGGTGAGCGGGAACTCCTTCAGCACGACGACGTGGGCCGGCACCATGTACTCGACCAGGTGCTCGGCGGCCCACGCCCGGACCTCGTCGGGACTCAGGTCGCCGGCGCCCGAGACGGGGATGACGTATCCGACCAGGTAGGTGCCGCCGGCCGCGTTCTTCCTGGCGACGACGCAGGTGTGCCGGACGCGGGGGTGCTCGGCCAGGCCGATCTCGACGTCCTCGATCTCCAGCCGCATGCCGCGGATCTTGATCTGGTTGTCGGCCCGGCCGAGGAAGTCCAGCGACCCGTCGGGGGCGAAGCGGGCCAGGTCGCCGGTGCGGTACAGGCGGGAGCCGTCGCCGGCGAACGGGTTGGCCACGAAGCGGGAGGCGGTCAGGCCGGGCGCGTTGACGTAGCCGCGGCCGAGCAGGAAGCCGCCCACGTACAGCTCGCCGCCGACGCCGACGGGGACCGGGCGCAGCTCGTCGTCCAGCACGTACAGCTCGGTGTTGGGGTTGGCCTTGCCGATCGAGGTGGACAGCCGCTCGGCGGCGCCCCGGTAGATCACGTGCGAGACGCCGATCGTCGTCTCGGCCGGGCCGTAGCCGTGGTACATGGGGATGTCGAGCCGGGTGCGGAAACGTTCGTACAGGTCGGGGGTGAGCACCTCGCCGCCGCACCACACGTGCCGCAGGCTGTCCAGCCGCCCCGAGCCGCCCTCGATCTCCAGCAGCACGTCCAGCATGGACGACACGAGGTAGGTGAACGTGACGCGCTGCTCGGCGATCACGCTCAGCAGGTGGTGCGGGTCGCGCTCGCCGCCCGGCCGCAGCACCACCAACCGGCCGCCGCACACCAGCGGCAGGAAGATCTCGTTGATGGAGATGTCGAACGACAGCGGCGCCTTGAACAGCGACGCGTCGTCATGACCGAAACCGAGGATCTCACGGCTCTGCCACAGCAGCCGCTCGCTGATCGCCTCGTGCCGGATCATCGCGCCCTTGGGCCGCCCGGTCGAACCGGAGGTGAAGATCACGTACGCCAGCGCGGGGCCGGGAATGTCCACCTCGGGGTCTTCGGCCGGGTATGCGCCGAACCGCCACGCGTCGAGATCGACGGCCACGGCCTCCGGCTCGCCCGCCGCGCCCGTGCCGGAGGCGTCGAGCTGCAGCACCACGCCGGCGTCCTCGATCACGACCGCCCGGCGCGCGGCGGGCCAGCGCGGGTCGAGCGGCACGAACGCGCCCCCGGCCTGCAGCACGGCCAGCAGGCCGAGCACCATCTCGGCGGAGCGGTCCAGCGAGACGCCGACGATCTGCTCGGCGGTGAGGCCGCGTTCGATCAGGTGGTGGGCGAGCTGGTTGGACAGGGCGGCCGCCTCGCGGTAGGTCAGCGACCGCCGCTCGTCCACGATGGCGACGGCGTCGGGCCTGGTCCTGGCCTGCTCGCGGAACAGCTGCACGATGGTGGGGCGCTCCCTGCCGGCCCTGGTGTCGTTCCACCTGGCCAGGGTCTCCAGCCGGGCCGCCACGCTGGAGGGGCCGATGGTGCCGAGCGGCCGGTCGAGGAAGTCGGCCAGGTCGTCCAGCGCCAGTTGCGCCTCGGCCGGGTCCACGCCGCCGGGCACGGCGATGCTCCGGCCGTCCGCGCCGACCTCCCACCCCGCGAGACCGCCACCGCTGGTCTCCCCGCCCGCGTCCGCCCAGTCGAGGAGGTCGGTGAACGGGGTCGCGGGGGTGAGTTCCAGCTGGTCGGGGCGCTGGCCGGTGGCCCAGTAGGCGAGTCCGGCGGCGCAGGCCAGGGTGATGGTCCTGTCGGAACGGTCACCGGTCCGCCGGCGCACGTCGGCCAGTCGTGCGGGAGAGAGCGATACGAGACGAGGGCGCGCTTCCATCAGCCATCCTTCGATAGTTATGTTCTAGGAGCCTTCCTGCCAGGCCTGCCAGAGCCGGGCGTACCGGCCGCCGAGGGCGACCAGTTCCGCGTGGGTGCCCTGCTCCACGACGCGCCCGGCGTCGAGGACGGCGATGCGGTCGGCCGCCATCGCCTGGGTCAGCCGGTGCGCCACGTACAGGGTGGTCCGCCCCGCGCACGCGGCCGTCACGGCCCGTTCCAGCTCGGCGGCGCCCTGGCTACCCGCCTCCGCGGTCGACTCGTCCAGCACCACCACCGGCGACCGGTGCAGGATCAGCCGGGCCAGCGCGAGCTGGGCGACCTTGGTGCCGTCCAGCCGTTCGCCGCCCTCGCCGACCATGGTGTCCAGCCCGTCCGGCAGCGCCTCGACCCACGGGCCCGCGCCGACGGTGCGCAGCGCGTCCATCAGTTCGGCCTCGCTCGCCTCCGGCGCGGCCAGCCGCAGATCGTTGGCGAGCGGCCCGGAGAACACGTGCGTCTCCTGCGTCAGGATGCTGACCAGGGCCCGCGCCCCCGCCTCGTCCAGTCCGGCGAGGTCGGTCGATCCGATCCGCACCGAGCCGGCCTGCGGGGTGCCGATGCCCGCGATCAGCGCCGCCAGCGTCGTCTTGCCCGCGCCCGTCGCCCCCACCAGAGCGAGCGAGCCGCCCGCCGGGATCTCCAGGTTCACGTCCAGCAGCACCGGCCGCTCGGTGCCCGGATAGGCGAACGTCAGCCCCTCCACCGTCACCGGGTAAGGCCCGCCGTCCGCCGGCGCGGCCGCCGCCAGGCCCACCAGCCGCTCCTCCGTCGGCTCGGCCAGCACGCCGACCAGCCGGGTCAGGCTGGCGCCCGACTTCTGCGCCTCGTCGAACGTGAACATGATCGCGCCCAGCGGATTGAACAGCCGGTGGAACAGCAGCGGAGCCACCGACGCCTGGCCCAGGGTGACGGCGCCGGCCTCCAGCAGCACGTACCCGACCACGATGATCAGGCTCAGCCCGATGAACTCGGCCCGGTTCTCCCTGCCGACGAACCGGCCGAAGAAACGGAACACCTCGATGCCGAGGTCGCGCACCCGCCACGACTCGCGGGTGACCTGGGCGCGGAAGTCCGCTTCGAGACGGTAGGCACGGACGGTGTCGATCCCGTTCAGCCCGCTGATCAGCGCCTGCGCGCGGTCGGCCTGGGCCTCCCGCTGCCGCTGGTAGAGCGGCGCCGACCGGGGCAGATACCAGCGCAGGGCCAGCCAGTACGCGGGCAGCGCCCCCGCCCCCGCCAGCCCGAGCCGCCAGTCCAGCCCGAACATGCCGGCCGTGGCGATGGCGACCAGCACCCCGGAGGAGAACACCGTGGGGACGGCCGTGCGGATGCCCTTCGACACCACGGCCACGTCGTCGCCGACCCTGGACAGCACATCGCCCCGGCCGACCTGCTCGATCCGCGCGCTCGGCATGCCCAGCACCGCCCGGACGGCGGCCTCGCGCAGCCTGGCCAGCAGGTCCGCGCCCAGCCGCCCGATCAGGTACGTCGAGACGGCCGTGGCCGCGGCGCCGAGCAGCACGGCGGCCACCAGCAGCGCCCCGATCGTGACGAGCACCGATGGCGCTTCGCCCGCGACCACCCCGTCGACCACCTGGCCGAGGATGAACACCGGCACCACCTGGAGCGCAGCTCCCGCCACGGTGGTCAGCACGGCGGCGGTCGTCAGCCCCGGCACCTCCCGCAGGTGCGCGGTCACCCAGCGGGTGGCCTCGGGCCCGGTCGCGGTGCGCAGGATGACCGGGTCTGCGGTGCTCACGCCTGGATCATGGCGGCTCGGGGGAAGGACACGTCGAGGGGCATGGAGTATCCCTTTGCTGTCATGCGCCCGTTGCCGGGCAGGCAAACCGTAACATGGGTAGCTTAGGTGAGGCTAACCTTACAGTCTCGATGGAGGGTCGTATGGAGAGCACCTTCGCCGCGTACGGGATGCCCGGAGAACCGGGGACCGGCGCGTTCTGGACGGCGGCGAAGGGCCCCGCCGCGGTGCCGTCGGACGACGGCTGGGCGGTGCTCTTCCTGTGGCGCGGCTCCCCGGCGAGCGTGCACTTCGAGAGCTGGTCGGAGCCGGTCGCGCTGCGCCGGTGGGGGGAGACGGACTGCTGGTACGCCGAGGTGGCCATGCCCGCTCGGCTGCGGGTGACGTACTGGCTGGTGAGCGACGGCGTGGCGTACGCGGACCCGTTCAACCCGGTGAGCGCGGGCGGCGAACGGTCCATCGCGGCGACTCCCGACGCCCCCGCTCAGCCGCACTGGCCCGCCATCGGCCCCGATGACGTCTTGCCTCTGCCGAGTGTCCGCCTGCGCTGGACCACTGAGCGGCTCAACGGGCGGCTGGGCGAACGGCTTCGGCGGCGTACCGTGCGTGTCCATCCGGCAGGCGGCGGCGGGCCGGTCGTGCTGCTGCTCGACGGGGACGACTGGCTCTACCTGCACCCGGCCATGACCGCGTTCGACTCGGCCGTCGCCCGGGGCGAGCTGCCTCCCGTCACCCTCGTCTTCCTGCCCGCCCTAGACCGGGAGGACGAGTTCGGCTGCCGGCCCGAGTTGTGGGAGGCGGTCAGGGACGAGCTGCTGCCCCTGGTGGCGGGCAGCGGCGTGCCCGCCGACACGGGCCGGCTCGTGGTCGCCGGGCAGAGCCTCGGCGGGCTGAGCGCGGTGTACGCGGCGCTGGAGTTCCCCGAGCTCGTGTCTCGCGTCGCCTGCCAGTCGGGCTCGTTCTGGTGGACGCCCGGGGCCGCGGCCCTGGCCGACCCGCTGGGCGGCCCCGCCGGTGGCGTGGTCGCCGACCTGCTGCGGCGGCGGCCCGACCTGTCCGGCCTGCGGGTCGCGTTCGATATGGGGGAGCACGAGCCGCGCATGTTGCCGCACGGCGAGCTGGTCGAGACGCTGGCGGCGCGGGCGGGGGCGACGGTACGGGTCTCGCGCTCGCCGGCCGGCCACGACCGGGCGAGCTGGCGGCACGCCCTGCTCAGAGACGTCGCCTGGGTGCTCGAAGGGTGAGCCGCGCCAGTGAGGCGGGCCGGCTGGGACGTGCCGGTTCGGTACGCCGGTGAGACGCGCCGTGGTGGCGGGCCGGCCCGCGCCGGCCGGCCGCCACCACGGCGCGGGCCTAGTGCGAGAACGCGTACGAGCCGCGCCCGCTCCTGCTCAGCCGGGAGGCCACCGCGTCGGCGATCTCCCCGGCCCTGACGGCGGTGTTCGACAGCAACGTCGAGGTCAGGCCGTGGGTGTGCTCGGCGGCTCCCTGCACGTAGATGCCGCAGCGCACGTTCTCGGAGGTGACGATCCGGTAGTCGCGCTCGATGCGCAGCCCGCCGGAGGGCAGCCGTTCGCAGTGCTCGCCGGTGGCGCCCAGCAGGGTCAGCGGGTCGCCGGGCCGGTAGCCGGTGGCGTAGACGATCACGTCGGCCTCCAGCACCGTCCGCTCACCCGTGGGCAGGAACTCGACGGTGGCGTGCACGCCCTCCGCGTCCTGGGCCACGTCCACGAGCCGGGAGGCGTTGAGGATGCGCAGCCGTTCCTTCCCGCGCACCTTCTCCTGGTAGTGGCGGCGATACAGCTCGTCGATGAGGTCGAGGTCGACCACGGAGTAGTTGGTGGAGGTGTGGTAGGCGAGCAGCCGCTCCTTGACCGCCTCGGGGGCGCCGAAGAAGTGGTCCACAGCGGCGGGGTCGAAGATGCGGTTGGCGAAGGAGCTGTCGTCGGCCGGGGTGTAACCGTACTTGGCGAACACCGCGCACACCTCGGCCTCGGGAAAGCGCCCGTGCAGGTGCTCGGTCACCTCCGCGGCGCTCTGACCGGCCCCGACCACCAGCACCCTGCGCGGGTCGGTGAGCGAGGGGAGCTTGTCCAGCAGCTCCTCGCTGTGCCAGATCCGCTCGTCGCTGACGATCCCGTCGGGCAGCACCGGGGTCAGGCCGACGGCGAGGACCAGGTTGCGGGTACGCCGGGTGCTGAGCTCGCCGTCGGCCTGGCGGACCACGACGTCGAGGCACTCCACCGCCCCTTGATCGCCCCCGGTGACGGGCGTGACCGCGACCACCTCCGAGCCGTACTCGACCTGGTCGGCGAAGGGCGTCGCGGCCCACTCCAGGTAGTCGTGGAACTCCAGGCGCGACGGGAACATCGTCTTGTGGTTGATGAAGTCGATCATCCGGTCGCGTGCCTTGAGGTAGCTCAGAAAGCTGAACTCGCTGGTGGGGTCGCGCATGGTGACCAGGTCCTTGAGGAACGAGACCTGCATCGTGGTGCCTTCGAGAAGCATGCCGCGGTGCCAGCCGAAGGAAAGTTGCTTCTCCAGGAACACCGCGTCGATCTGCTCGCCGGTACGCGCCCCGCGTTCGCGCAAGGCGATGGCCAGGGCGAGGTTGGAAGGGCCGAAACCGATACCGACAAGGTCGTGCACGGGCTGCTCGGCAGTGGGCATGGAAGGCCTTTCTAGAGGGGGTCCTAGATCGGAGTCCGCGCTGGAATCCTTCTATAACTTAGGTTAGGCTTCCCTAATTGGCGAGCCCACCCCTACCCCGAAGACGCCGAGCGAGGAGAGCTGATGCGGGTCGTGATGTTCGGCTACCAGACGTGGGGGCACCGCACCCTGCAAGCCCTGCTGGAGTCCGCGCACGACGTGGCGCTGGTGGTCACCCACCCACAGAGCGACCACGCGTACGAGAAGATCTGGAGCGACTCGGTGGCCGACCTGGCCACGGCACACGGAGTCCCGGTCGTGCTGGCCAACCGCCCCGACGACGACCTGCTGCTCACCCTCAAGGAAGTCCAGCCTGACCTCATCGTCGCCAACAACTGGCGCACGTGGATACCGCCGGAGTTCATCACCCTGCCCCGGCACGGCATCCTCAACGTGCACGACTCGCTGCTGCCCGCCTACGCCGGCTTCTCGCCGCTCATCTGGGCGCTCATCAACGGCGAGAAAGAGGTCGGCGTCACCGCCCACATGATGAACGACGAGCTCGACGCCGGGGACATCGTGGTGCAGCGCGCCGTCCCCGTCGGCCCGGCCGACACCACCACCGACCTGTTCCACCGTACGGTCGACCTCATCGCGCCCATCGTGGCCGAGTCGCTGGACCTCATCGCCTCCGGGCGTACGGACTGGACGCCCCAGGACCGCTCGAAGGCCAGCTTCTTCCACAAGCGCTCGATCGAGGACAGCAACATCGACTGGACCTGGCCGGCCGAGGACATCGAACGCCTGGTCCGGGCCCAGTCCGACCCGTACCCCAACGCGTTCACCCACTACAAGGGCGAGCGCGTCCGCATCCTGAAGGCGTCCGTCACCCAGGGGATCTACGGCGGCACGCCGGGCCGGGTGTTCATCCGCGAGGGCGACGGCGTCGTCATCGTGGCCGGCGCCGAGGCCCGCAAGGGCCGCAGCCACGGCCTGGTCATCGAACGCGTCCGCACCGAGGACGGCACCGACCTGCCGGCCGGCGACCTGTTCAGGACCATGGGCGGCTACCTGACCGCCCGCCCGTAACCGATCACCGGCCCCGTGGCGCGGCGCGGGGAAGACGCGCGGCGCCCCGGGCTCATCGGGGCGCGCTCCGGGCTCAGCGGGTGGCGTGGTCGGCGAGGTGGAGGGCTCGCACGGCGCCGTCGGCGGCTCTGAGCGCACTGCCGATGGAGATCTCGCCGCGCATGCCGGGTGCCGCGACCATGTCGCCCGCCAGGAACACGCCGTCGCCCCGGTCGACGGCCGGGCGGTCGCGCCAGGTGAGGCCGGGCAGGTCGAGCGCGCCGCTGCGGTGCCTGGCCGCGGCCGAGCGCTGCCAGGTCACCCGCTCGCGCCAGCCGGGCACCGTCAGGTCGGCCAGCGCCTCCACCCGCCGGATCGCCTCGGCCCTGCCCTCGTCCTTCCTGATCGGCATGTCGAGCTGGAACAGCGTCTCCCCGGCCGGCGCGGCGGTGGGGTCCTGCATCGAGTAGCTCTCGTGGAAGCCGCCGGCGTCCAGGTCCCAGACCACGAACCGGTCGCCGCGCGCCGAGCGCACGGCCAGGTCGAACAGCACGCAGTCGCCGCTCTCCCAGCGCAGGCCCGGGTCGCCGAGCAGCAGCCGGGCCGAGGACAGCTCGGTGGCCACGATCACCGGCCCGTCCGGCAGCTCGTTCACCCGCGCGCCCAGCTCGACGGCGACGCCGAGCTCGCGGGCCCTGGCGGCGAGCCGGTCGATCACCGCCTGCCAGCCGCCGACCACCCAGCGGACCGCCGGCACGCGCAACGCGAAGACCCGGCGCAGCAGGTTCCACACGAACGCCGCCGACAGCCGTCCCGTGTCGGCGTCGAGGGTGACCACGCTGATCGCGTTGGCCGCCGCCCCGGCGGTGCGCTCGCCGAACCGGGCGGAGGCCCAGGTGTGGAAGTCCACGTCCACCGGCGCCGTCGCGGGACCCGTCGCCATCATCCGGACGAATCCGGCCGGCGGCAGCGCCCGCAGCCGTCCGTCGCGGACGAACCCCATCCGGAAGTCCCGCGGCGCGGGCCTGCCCAGCGCTCCGACCAGCCCGCGCTCCCGCAACCACGCCCAGTTCGGGTCGTCCGCGTAGAAGACGTGGCCGCCCCCGTGAGCCAGGTACGGCCCGCCGATCGCCCGCCCCCGCCCGCCGAGCCTGTTGTGCGCCTCGTACAACGTCACCTTCGCGCCCGCCTCCGCGCAGGCGACGGCCGCCACCAGCCCGGCCAGCCCGCCGCCGATTATTACGACCCGCTTCGCCACGTCGCTCTCCTTCCTCGTCGCCTCGTACGACATACGAGGGAAGAAGAGGCCGCGAATGTGACATGACCCCGGTCTCGGTGGGGCCGGCCGGTCGTCAGCGGCGGCGGAAGAGGACGATCGACTCGGAGTCGCCGTTCACGATCGAGGTGGCCAGCCACAGCTGCGACGTGCCCGGGATGCGCTCGATCACCGCCCTGGTCACCTCACCGGGCGACGGCGAGCGCTCACGCGTCCACGTCCGGCCGTCCCAGTGCAGCAGGACGACGTGCTTCGGGGTGGTCTCGGTACGCAGGCTCGCGATCCACACGTCGTCAGGGCCGAAGGCCGTCACGCTGGTGGCGTTGCCCCGCCAGTCCGGCGGCAGCGCGGCCCGCTTCCATGACGAGCCGTCCCAGCGCATGACGAGGGGGTTCTCCCCGGTCGCTCCCACCGCCCACACGTCGGACGGGCTGTTCTGCCAGACGGCGCCCAGCGTGCCGCTCTCCGGCGCGTCGGGCAGCTCGGCCTGCCGGTAGCCGCCGGCCGAGCCGTGCCAGATCATCGGCCGGTCCATGCGGGTTCCGGCGATCCAGATGTGGCCCTCGCCCGCGCTCACCGCGCGCAGCTCGGCCTCCGGTGAGCGGACGCCGAGCTTCTTGCTCCAGCGGGTCCCGTCGCCCTCCATCACCTGCAAGGACGAGATGAGCACCACGCGAGCGCCGTCCACCGCGACGTCCCGCGTGCTCATCGGGGAGCGATGGCGTCGCCACGAGCCGCCGTCCCAGTGCAGGGCGACGGGCTTGTCGAACGAGCCGCCGCCCACCGCCCAGACGTTGCCCGGCCCGTCGGCGTCCACCGCGGCGAGGCTGCCGGTGTAACCCGCGGGCAACTCCTGCCAGCCTGAGCCGTTCCAGTGGCGCAGGGTCATCTCCACGCTGTCCTCCCAGCCGTGGTAGCCGGCGGCCCAGGCCAGGTCGGGAGAGGCGGCGCTCACGTCGTACAGGCCGCGCTCCCAGCCGGAGTCGTCGGGCAGGCCGGGGACACGCTCCCACCGCTCCGACACCGGGACGTCCTCGTCGACCGGCGCCTCTGTCTCCGTCTCCGTCTGTGGCAGGGAGGGCTCGAGCAGCGGCTCGGACGCGGGCGGCGACCCGGATGCGTCCGCCGAGGTCTGCGGCGGCGCAGCCCTGCGCGACCAGACACGCAGCGACGATCAGCAACCGTGCTCTCATCGGCGCCTCCGCAGCAGATCACGACGGATAACGAGGGATCCTACCGTCGAACCTCCTCAAATCGGCGTGATCGAGCAAGGGCGCTGTCAGCACCAGGTCAGCGTGGAGTTGACCCTGGTCACGTTGCTGATCGTGTTGTTGTTGCCGGTGCACGGACTCCACCTGATGCCGGTGTTGGAGACCGTCAGGTTCTGGAACCTGATCCCCGACGACGGGGCGAACTCCGTACGGGCCGCGATGCGGACCTCGCCACCGCCGCTGATCGTGCCCGACGAGCCGGCGATGACGACGTTGTGGCAGTTCTCCACCAGGACCGCGTTGTTGCCGGTGTTGGCGAGGTCGACCCGGTCGATGGTGGCGCCGCCGCTCTCGGAGACGCAGAAGATCCCCCGGCCGCCGCCGCGCGCCTTGACCGTGCCGACGCGGATGTTGTTCGGGTACGAGCTGCCGATCCGGCCGTTGCGGTTGGCCATGCGGAAGGCCGCGTACCCGGTGCCCGCGCCGGCGTTGTCGGCGTCCACGGTGCCGACGGTCGCGTTGATCGTCTGATTGAGCAGCAGGCCGGACTCGCCGACGTTGCGTGCCGTCACGGTGCCGACGGTGAGACCGTCCACGCCGTAGGTCTCCATCGCGTGCGAACTGGCTCCCTGCACGTACACGCTGTCCACCCGTACGTTGCGGCTCCACTGGCTGGTGTCGCCGCGGTTGTCGACGCGCACGCCGAGGCCCGCGCCGAGCCGCAGGTCGATCTGGCCGAGCCAGACGTTCGTGACGTTGCGCAGGAAGACGCCGTAGACGGGGGTGCCGGTGACGTTCAGGTACGGGACCTCGATGTTCGTGGTGCCGCGCGAGTAGATCGGCGCGTAGTCGCCGGAGCCCGAGCCGGTCACGTTGACGGTGCCGCAGACCGACAGGGAGGTGTGACTGGGCAGCGAGATGCGGCTGCCGGCGCTCATCGTGCCGTTGCCGCGCACCACGACCCGCTGGATCGAGGTGCGCCCGGCCGTGAGGCTCCCGATACCGGCCTGGACCGCCGCGCGGAAGTCGGTGCCGGTGTAGACGCTCGCGCCGGCGCTGTTCCGCGCCGTCCAGGTGCTGCCGCTGACCGTGACCTGTGACTGGAAGGAGCCGTCTCCGCAGGCGGCGGCCGACGCGGGAGCCGCGCCGAACACCACTCCGGCCGCGGCGGCCATCAGCCCGGTGATCGCCGCGACCACCCGGGACGGGGTCCTCCGGCCGGGCAACGTTCCAAGATCTGTTAGCGCTAACATCAGGTATCGCCCCTTCGTCGTGGGATGGCGGTGATCGCCCCACAGCAAAGAGCACGCCCCGGTACCTGTCAACGCCGGTGTCAGCGTTCCTGTTGTCGCGCAGGATCACGTACGACGACGTGAAAGAGGTCAGGCCGGCGAAACCGCCCGAACCGCGCGGACCGCGTCCGGTGAAAGTTTCAGGTCCTTGTCAGATCGGCGACCGGCGGCGCGGTGGTCGTTCCCGAGCGCCAGAGCAGATACCCCGTCAGCGCGGCGAGCAGCCCCGCCAGGCCCGCCACCGCGAAGCCGCCCGCCGGCGCGGACACGTCGATCGCCATCCCCGCCACGGGCGCCCCGAGCGCGAACCCCGCGCTCGCCGCCGACGAATGCAGCCCGGTCGCCTCGCCGCGCACACTGGCGGGCGTCAGCCGGCTCACCGCGTCGGTGATCGCGGACAGGGTCGGCGCGCTCAGCAGCCCGAGCCCGACGACGGCCGCGCACAGCCACGGCCAGCCGGAGGCGAGCCCGGCGGGTATCGTCACCAGCCCGAGCAGCCCGAGCAGCAGCCAGGTGGGCAGCGGCCGGGACAGCGCGCCGTAGACCAGCCCGCCCACGACGGACGCCACCCCGCACACGGCGACGACCACGGCCGCCCACGGTGCCCGGCCGGCTTCCCGCAGCGTGGCGACGATGGCCAGATCGACGCCGTTGAGCAGCATCGCGACGCCGAACCCCATGGTCAGGACGGCGATCATGCGTGCCCCCAGCCACTCCCTGCGCCGGGGCCGGCCCGGTGCCGTTCCGGTGGTCTCGCCCTCGCCCCGCAGCGGCGGGTCGAGCAGCGCGATCCCGGCCCCGCCGGCCACGATCGCGGCGCCCACTCCCCACGCCACCACGCCGGGGGACACCGTCGTCGCGAACAGGATCACCACCGCGGGCCCCACCATGTACGACAGCTCGCCCACCACCGACTCCAGCGAGAACGCGGCCCGCCGCTGCTCCACCGTCGTCATCGCGGCGATGGCCTGCCTGGTGACCGCCTGGACCGGCACCATCAGCAGCCCGGCGGCGAAGGAGGCGGCCACCAGGGCCGCGTAGGGAAGCACGGGCACCACCGACCAGAACACGAGCTGCGGCACGAGCGTGATCAGCAGCACGATGCGCAGGCCGCGCCGGTCGATCATCCGCCCCAGCAGCGGCCCGCCCAGCGCGACCCCGGCGGTGAGCGCCGCCATCACGGCTCCCGCCGCCGCGTAACTCAGGTCGAGCGTGACGACGACGATCATCGTCAGCGCCATCGCGTCCGCGGTGATGGCGGTACGGGCGAGCAGGGAGATGCCCAGCAGCGGCGTCAGCCCCGGCACCGCGAGCACCTGTCGAAATCCGGTCACCGGTTCGACGGTAGTCATCCGACCAGGCCATAGGAAGACGTCATCTCGTAGGGTCAGGCATAATGATTGCTTATGGCTCGTGATCTTGAGGCCGCCCTGCTGCGGTCGTTCGTCGCCACCGTCCAGGCCGGCAGCATCAGCCGGGCCGCGGCGGCGCTCGGCCGCACCCAGCCCGCGCTCAGCCAGCAGTTGCGCAAGCTCGAACGCACCGTCGGCAGCCCGCTGCTGCTCCGGGCGCCGTCCGGCGTCACGCTGACCCGGGTGGGCGAGGAGCTGCTGCCGTACGCCGAACGCATCCTCGCGCTGTCGGCGCAGGCGCTGGCCGAGACCGGGCGGGCGCTCACCGGGCACTGCGGTCTGGGGCTGCACGAGGACCTGGCCGCCTCCCGCCTGCACCAGGTCCTCGCCGACCTCGCCCGGCTGCACCCCGGCGCGACGCTGGAGGTGCTCACGCTCACCGGCGCGGCGACGCGGGAGGCGTACGACTCGGGCCGCGTGCAGCTCGTCCTCGACGAGGTCCCCGAGCTGCCCAGGGCGCCGAAGTGGACGGTGCGGCTGCCGCTGGTGTGGGCGGTCGGGCAGGGGGTCGCCGTCGATGCCGATCCGCTGCCGGTGGTGCTGTTCGCGAACCCGTGTGCCTGGCGGACGGCGGTGCTGGACGCGATGGAGGGCTCGGGGCGCCCGTGGCGGGTGGCGTTCGAGAGCAACAGCCTCGCCGGGGTGCTCGCCGCCCTGCGGGCCGGGCTCGGCGTCGGGGCTCTCCTGCCCGCCAACCTCGAACCGTCCATGGCCTGCCACGACGCCTCGGCGCTGCCGCCCCTGCCGGACGTCGAACTCGGCCTCGCCCGCCACCCGGGCACCGCGGGCGATCCGCTCGTCGACGCCGTGGAGACCGCCCTGCGCCGGATGCTCTGAACCGGTCTTGTGCGCCCGGACGCGGCTCGGCCGGTCCGGGCGCACACTTCGTTCCTAGGCGCAGTTCCAGCGGATGCCCTGGAACTGCCGGCCGTACCGCTGCCACCACAACGTCCGCGTGACGTACGCGGTCAGGATCTGGCAGTCGGAGTCAGGTCCGCGCCGCTTGACCTGGAAGGAGATCGAGTAGTTGCACTTGTTGGAGACCCGTACGTGGTGCTTGAACTTGCTGGTCCAGTGCGTGACCTGGCCGCACCCGCCCTGCGCCGTGGCGGCGGCGGCAGGAGCGGGGACCACGGCCGCCGGGACGGCCAGCGAGATCGCGCCGGCGACGGCGGCCGCGCCCAGTTTGGCGGTGAGATTCATGTGCATTCCTCCCCGTTGGTGTGATGAGAGGAACGTACGGCGGCGCGGATTGAGGTTCTGTTGAGCCTCGGTTGAGCGGCCCGCGTCACCGGGCCTGATGGTCGAACAGGCGGTTGCTTGCCCAGCCGTCGGGCGGCAGCTTGCCCACGCCGTACCTGTTGACGCCCTCGATGGCCGCCTTCGCGACCAGGCCGCCCACGGAGTGCGTGACCACGTCGACGGCCACGTCCTTGCTGGATCACAGGGCGTAGACCATCGGCCACCTCGGTGCGTCATGGTAGCCCTATGAGCCCAGACACCCACCCGAACGCCGTACTCACCCGGCGCCTGTACGAGCTGGCCGGCGCCGGCGACCTCCCCGGGTATCTCGCCCTGCTCGCCGACGACGTCGTCTTTCACATCGGCGGCGACTGCGTCGTGACGGGCGAGCACCGCGGCAAGGACGCCATCGTCAGGCTCGGCGAACTCGTGAACGAGGAGACGGCCGGCACCTTCCGCACCGGCCTGCTCTCCGTCCAGGCCAACGACTCCCACGCGGTCACGCTGCACCGTTGGACGGCGGAGCGCAGGGGCGAGCGCGTCGAGATGGACAACTTCATCGTCTACCGCTTCGAACGCGGGCTGGTCGCGGAACGCTGGGAGTACGTGTCCGACCAGCACGCCCACGACACCTTCTGGCGCCGCTGACACCGCCGGCGGTCAGGCAGCGGGGCTCTCGGCAGCGTGCTACGGCCAGGCTTTCCCCATGCGTGCGGCGGTCCCTCGCGTTCAGTCGTCGTCGGAGAAGACCAGTTCGTCGCGCGTCGCCACGAGTTCGGCGGGGGGTGGCTTGACGTCGATCGGGTCGTGCCAGCCGGAGTACCGCTCATCGGAAATCACCAGATGGCGGTCTTCGACGTTCCAAATGCTGTCGGGCTCGTCATAACGCGTCTGGCACCTGCGTACGAGCTGATCCGAGCCGAGCCACAGCTGCCACTTCACCGGCAACTTGCGATAGCTCGCGTGCTGACCGGTGGGCTTGTTCACGTTGTCCACCCACACGCTCGGATCCAGCTTGTACAGCTCGCCGATCGTGGTGCTGCCCTCGTAGAGGGTGGTGCGGGTGCCGTCGTAGACGCCGTCGGGGCGCTTGGCCGTGGTGGTGGCCAGCACGTGCCGCAGGACCGCGGGATCGCTCAGCCTGATCTTCCCGCACGATATGAACAGGTCGTTCTTCTTCGTCGTCGACACGATCCAGGACTTGCCCGCCGGCAGGTAGTCAGGGCGTCCGGGCTCCCAGACGTAGACGCGGTCGGAGAAGGCGATTCTCCGGGAGTCGCCCAGTGAGGACGAGAAGCGGAGGTCGCTGGCCACGATCTCTCCGCCACCGAATTCGAACACGGTCTTGGCCCGGCTGGTAACGCGATCCTTCTTCGGCCCCGAGACGGAGCGAAAGACCGTACTCTCCCGCACCCCGCCATGACCGTTGAGTTTCCGCTTCAGCGCCGCGACCGGATCGGGACGGGGGGCGGCTTCGGCGGGCACGCCGATGATCGAGAGCGAGATCGAGGCCGTCAGCACAAGAGCCGGCCCAAGCGTCCATCGACCCATGCCCATGCACTCCCCGCTCGATTCCGTGCCGTCGGTAACAGACGGCCGGAAGTGATCTTCGCAGAGGAAGATCTCGACGACTTATCAAAGCCGTGTTCGATCGCGACGCCGTCGGTCGGACACTCCGCGCCGCTTCCTCACCGGGCGCGGGCCAGGACGTCGTGGATGAGGCCGATCACCTCGTCGGGGGTGAACTCCATGGCGTTCTCGTCGACGCCGTGGAGACGGCCCTGCGCCGGATGCTCTGAGGCCCCGGCGCAGGGCGTTCGCTACTGGGCCTGCTGGTCGTAGAGGCCGTCCTTCATGCGCAGCAGCGGCGCGGGGTAGGAGCCCTCGCCCTCGTCGCTGGACTGTCCTCCGTACGACGCCTGCCAGTCGCCGGTCGAGGTGTTGCGGATGGAGGTGTGGCTCAGCGTGCCGCCTTCGGCGTTCGAGCCGTAGAGGGCCCAGTGGTGGGCGGTGCGCTTGTTGGTCGCCGAGTCGGAGCTGACCGTGTCGTCGTGGCTTGAGGCGAGGAACGTGTAGTCCGTACCCATCTGGGAGAGCGGCTGCTTGCCCAGCCAGCTGATGAACCCGCTGCCGGGCCGCATGTCGCTGCACTGCTCGTGGGTGATGGCGCAGGCGGTCACCACCGCGCTGCCGATGCCCTGATGCGGCGTGGCGAACGTGACCATGTCCTCGATGTAGAGGAACGGCGGCCAGTCCCTCGGCCAGTCGGTCGCGCCGATGTCGTCCGGATCGACGCTCACCCCGCTCAGGTCGGGCGCCGGCTTGCCCACGCCGTACCTGTTGACGCCTTCGATGGCCGCCTTCGCGACCAGGCCGCCCATGGAGTGCGTGACCACGTCGATGGCCACGTCCTTGCTGGAGTACAGGTAGTAGACGGTCCACGCGAACTGGCGGCCGACCTCCTGGATGCGCGTGTCCGTGGTGCCCCGGAGCCTGAGGTCGCAGTTGGTGGCCTTGTTGTAGTAGCCGAAGGTGACGACGTCGCCCCAGCCGCCCGCGTTCAGCACCTGCTCGGCGCTGTTCCAGGCGCCGGAGCAGCTGATGTCGGCCTCTCGATCGAAGCCGTGGACCATGACCGTGACCCGGTGCCCGTCGGCGCGCGCTGGCGCGGCCGACGCGGCCGGTGCGGTGGCGATCAGGGTGGCCGCGACCACGGCCCCGACCAGGGACAGGGCGAATCCGGACTTGGCTAATCTGTACATCCGCGGTCTCCGTTCCGTTGAGCCGGAGGCAGAGTAACCCGCGGACGATCATCGCGCGCCTCAGTTGAACAGCGCTTACCCGCGCCCGGGCCGCGTGCGCAGGTGCGCCCGGCCCGGAGAGAGCCCGCAGCACTTGAACGGCCCCGCCAGACGAGCGACCCGAGACCAAGGATCGCCTGCTGGCGCGGCCGGCGGTCACGCGTTCAGTACCGGCCCTTCGGCGGCGCGGGCCAGCACGTCGTGGACGAGGCTCACCACCTCGTCGGGGGTGAACTCCATGGCGTTCTCGCCGACGCTGACCTCGAACGCGCACCGGCCGGGCTCGGACGCCGACCGTACCCGGCCCCAGAGCTGGATGCCGTGCTCGGCGAGGAGTTCCTGACCGGCCCGTTCGACGGCGGCGCGGCCGGCGGGCAGGTGGATGTGGAACAGCGGGGTCTGCGGCGGGTCGGGGTGGGCGCGGGCGGCGCCGTCCTTGTTGATCGCGGCCGCGATGGCGATGGCGTGCTCGCGGTAAGCGGGCATCTTCTCGGCCAGGGTGTCGAGGTGGACCAGCGCGGCCAGGGCGAGCGGCCAGGCGTCGCGGATGCCGCCGCCGAGCCGCTGCCGCCACACCCGCGCCGCCTCCACGGTGGCCTCGTCGGAGGCGAGCACGGCGCCGCGCACACCCTGCAGACTCTTGTAGAGGGAGACGTAGACGGTGTCGAACAGGGCGGCGATCTCGTCGAACGGCCGCCGGTAGTAGGTCTGGGCCTCCCACAGCCGGGCGCCGTCCAGGTGCGCGGCGGCGCCGGTGGCGCGCACGAGCGCGACCTGCTCGCCCAGCTCGCCCCAGGTGGGCAGCAGGCCGCCGAGGTCGCGCTGCGGCAGCTCCCACACGGCCGCGGCGAGCGGCTCGCCGACGGCCGCCAGGTCCGCGGCCGTCATCAGCTCGTGCAGGTCGCCCGTGCGGCGGAACGTCAGCCCGTGGACGGCGTTGTAGCCCTGCTCCTCCCACACGTCCAGGTGCGACTGCGGATGGGCGGCGAACGTACGGCGGCCGCGCCGGTCGGCGTGCACCCGCAACGCGGTCTGCTGGGCCATCGTGCCGCTGGGGAAGAACAGCGCGCGCTCCTTGCCGAGCAGCTCGGCCAGCCGTTGCTCCAGCACCGCGACGGGCCCCTGCGGCCCGTCGGCCGGGGTGTCGTCGTCCACCAGGGCCAGCATCTGCTCCAGCATTCTGCGCGGCCCCCGGCGGATGGGCGCGTGCAGGAACAGCGATCGCCGCACCGGCGGGCTGGTATCGGGCATGAACGTCTCCTTCATCGATAGGGTCATCCGAAAAATCGGCAAAGTAGCGCCTCGATCCGGCCACCGACGATCCGCCGACGGTCATCGTCATGCCTGGGGCCCTCGTCCGCGAGCCCGGCTCCGGGTCACCCGTGCTCGGCGTGCCGGCCGTGGTCGGTGACCTGGGCGACGAACCAGGCGTGCAGCGCCTCGCGGAGGGCCGGGTCGGAGGTGGTGTAGGTGATCTCGGCCCCGGCGGGAGCCTGCGCGTAGCGGATGTCGATCCGGTCGTGGCCCGCCTCAAGCTCCCGCAGACCGGGCATCTCGCCGCCGTGGATGGAGGCGGGATCGCCGTAGTCGCCCGCGCTGAACCCCGCCGCCTCGGCGGTCAGGTGCTCGCGGATCAGAGTCACCTGCTCGGCGTCGGCCGGGTCGTCGGAGCTGACGGTCTGCACGCCGCCGGTGGCGGTCTTGGTGAAGCGGTGGGTGGTGCGCTCCAGGTCGAACGGCATCACCGTCCGGCCCTTGGCCGCGATCTCGGCCTGCCGGGCGGCCACCGCTCGCTGCTCGTTCGTGCTGATGAGCACGTACGCCGTCGCGGCGACGGCGACGAGGGCGAGGGCGGCGAGGAGCGCCTGGACCCGTCGATTCTCACGTTTCATCGATGGCCTTCGTCAGGATGTTCAGGGCGCGCAGCACGTCGGCGCGTTCGCCCTCGGGGACATGGTCCAGAACGGCGGAGAACCGCTTCGCCCTGGCCTCGGCCAGGCGGGCCGCGGCGTTCGTGCCGTGCTGAGTGAGCCGGACCAGCACGCCGCGTCCGTCGTCCGGCGCGGGGGTGCGCTCGGCCCAGCCGCGGTTGATGAGCTGCGTGACCAGGCGGCTGGTGGTGCTCTTCTCCAGTCGCAGCCGGTGCGCCAATTCGCTCTGGCGCAACGCGCCGTCCCTGGCCAGCTCGCCCAGGGCGTGCGCCTCCGAGGTCGGGATGGGCTGCCCGCACGGGGTCTGGTCCGGCTGGTGGAGCCCGAAGGCCCGGACGAACCGGGACACGGCCTCCTGGAGCTCACGATCACCCGACATGGTTCGACCATACAACCATCTGGTTGCATCACACAACCAGATGGCCGCTTGCCGGCGAAGAGCCAGCGCAAGAGGTAGAACGTTCGGTCTTGACGAATGGGTCAGGCGTGCCCAATGATGGGACCGAACGTTCTACCTCATTGGTGAGGTCTGAGACCTGACCGCACCTGTCGTCAGGAACGTCGCAGCCGCTTCGCCCGAAGCACCTATGACCTGAAAGGCCACATCATGCGCAACCGCGTTCTCCGTCGTGTCGCCCTCGCCGTCGGCGCCCTCGCCCTGATCGGCGCCACCGCGCCGAGCGTGGCGCTGGCGGACGGCAGCGGATCGGCGTCCGCCGCCGCTGCCCAGAAGCCGACCATCGTGCTCGTCCACGGAGCCTGGGCGGACTCCTCAAGCTGGTCGTCGGTGATGGAACGCCTGCGCGAGGACGGCTATCCGGTGCGCGCCATCGCCAACCCGCTGCAGGGGCTCACCAGCGACACGGCCTACGTCAACAGCTACCTGGCCACGGTCGACGGCCCCGTGGTGCTGGTCGGCCACTCCTACGGCGGCGCCGTGATCACCAACTCCGGCGTCTCCGACCCCGACGTCAAGGCCCTGGTCTACATCGCCGGTTTCATCCCCGCGAAGGGTGAGACGGTGGGCGAGCTGGCCGGCAAGTCCTCGACGCCCATCCCGCTGGTCTCGGTCGCCGTCCCGGACGGCACGGAGGTGTCCATCGACCCGGACCACTTCCGTGACGCCTTCGCCGGCGACGTCGACAGGACCACCGCCGCCAACATGGCGGCCACCCAGCGGCCCGCCAACACCAAGGCGGTCTCCGACGCCAGCGTGGAGGAGGCGTACCGCACCGTTCCCTCCTGGAGCCTGATCACCCGCCAGGACCACGCGATCGCCCCCGACCTTCAGCGCTTCATGTCCAAGCGGGCGGGCGCGCACATCGAGGAGGTCGGCGCCTCCCACGCGGTGATGGTCAGCCGTCCTGACGCCGTCACCCGGGTGATCGAGGACGCGGCCCGCAGCGTCCGGTGAAAGCGTTCCGCACCCGATGTTTCGAGATAGGGGTCCCATGTCCACCACGCCACATCCACGGCTCGGCCCGCTGACCGGCACCCTGCGCCAGGCCATCCGCAGGGGCCGCGTGGCCACCACCGGGCCTGACTACGACGCCGGCCGGGCCGTCTGGAACGGCGCCGTGACCGCCCGCCCCGGTGTCGTCGTCCGGTGCGCCGACCCGGCCGAGGCCAGGGCCGCCGTGCTGGCCGCGAGGGAGGCCGGAGTGCCTCTCTCCGTGCGCGGCGGCGGCCACGACTGGGGCGGAAGGTCGCTGAGCGACGGCGGCCTGACCATCGACCTGTCCGGTCTGCGCCAGGTGACGGTGGACGCCGAGGCGAAGGTCGCCGAGGTGTCCGGCGGGGCCACGGCCGCCGACGTCGTCCGCGCCGCCCAGCCCTTCGGCCTGACCGCCGCGACCGGCTCCGCCGGCTCCGTGGGCATGGCGGGCCTGACGCTCGGCGGCGGCTACGGGCCGCTCAGCGGACGCTTCGGGCTCGCTCTGGACAACCTGCTCTCCGCCGACGTGGTGCTCGCCGACGGCTCGGTCGTCACCACCGACCGCGAACGGGAGCCGGAGCTGTTCTGGGCGCTGCGCGGCGGTGGCGGGAACTTCGGTGTCGTCACCTCGATGCGGATACGCCTGCACGCCGTGCCGACGCTGCTGTCCGGCATGGTGCTGTTCCCGTGGGGCCAGGCCGGGACCGTGCTGGCCGGGCTGCCGGACGTGCTGGCCGGGAGCACCGACGAGCTGACCGTGCAGTTCGGCGTCCTGGCGGGCCCCGACGGCCGGCCCATGGTGTTCCTCTCGCCGACCTGGAGCGGCGACGACGCGGCGGCGGGCGAACGCGCGCTGGCCCGGCTCGACGCCCTCGGCACGCCCCTCGTCTCCCAGATCGCCCCGGCCACCATGCCCGAGCTGCTCGCGGGCATCGACGCGCAGTTCCCCTTCGGCCGGCACGTCGAGATCCGTCCTCGCTGGGTGCCGTCACTGACCTCCGGGGTACGGGACGCGCTGAGCCTCGCGGGCACCACCCTGACCTCGCCCTACTCGGCCGTGTCCGTGCACAGCCTGCACGGGGCGGCGGCCCGCGTACCGGTGACGGAGACGGCGTTCGGCAACCGCGACCCGCACCTCATGATCGAGATCATCGCCCTCTGGGAGCCCGGCGACACCCGTGCGGCGGGGCACCGCGCGTGGGCCGCCGAGCTGACCGGCGCCCTCGACCCCGACGCGCTGCCTGGCGGTTACCCCAACCTGCTCGGGGAAGACGAGGTCGCACGGATCGCGCACGCCTACGGCCCGAACACCGAGCGGCTGCTGGCGGCCAAACGCCGTTTCGACCCGGACCACGTCTTCCGCGCGATCCCGCTGCCGGACCCGTCGTGAATCTTCCCTCATATCCAAAATATCCAAATATAGGTAGGCAAATGAACCTGCGTACAAGGATGACGCGCTTCGCGATGATCGTCGGCATGTTCGGAGCGGCGACAGGGCTGGCCGCCCCGCCGGTCGCGGCCGCGGTGGCCCCGGCGAGCGCCGGCAGCTCGGTCGAGGCGACCGTCTCACGTGGCAGGCTCGGCCCCCTGACGGACCTGGTCATCGAACGCATCCGCGTGGGTGACGACGTGGCGGCCTCCAAGTTCGGCACCGACTCGCCCATCGAGGACCCCGTACGCGAGCAGCGGGTCCTGGAGCAGGTCAGGAAGCAGGCCGTCGCGGCGGAGCTGGACCCGGACGCGGCGGTGGCGTTCTTCCGTGACCAGATCACCGCCAGCAAGGTCGTGCAGAAGGGACTGTTCGCCCGCTGGACCGCGCATCCGCAGGAGGCGCCCACGACCCGCCCCGACCTCGGCCAGATCCGCGAGCGGCTCGACCGGCTGACCACGGACCTGCTCGCCGAGCTGAAGAACACCGAGCGGGTGCGGGACAGGCCGGTTGCGTGTTCGGTGCAGCTGGCGCTGGCCACCGCGTCGGGGGCGTCACGGGAACGGTTGGACCGGCTGCACCGCCAGGCGCTCAAGGCGGCGACCCCGTCCGTGTGCCGTACCGGTGCGGGCGGGCCGGCCGCTCGCCGCTGACGGCCTTCTCGGGCCCCGTGGCCCGCCCGTAGCGTCATACTGACTGTTTTGGCTGGTCAGGGGAACGTTCCGGAAAGTCGGGTCAGCTGGGAGGGCCGGGGCCATGGAACACCTCCACCCGCGGGCCGCCCGCTTCGCGCCGTGGGTGGCCGCGCATCTCAGGCGCTTCCATTGGTCCATCCGGGCACGGATGACGATGCTGGCCGTCGTGGTGGCGCTGGTGCTGTGCGTGATCACGTCCACGTTGATCCTCAACCACCGCTACGACGAGACGACGGTCCGCAGGCTCGCCCGCCTGTACGCGGCGAACCTGGAGCTCGTGCACCGGTTCGCGCACCGCCCGGTGCCGGAGGTCATCGACCTGGAGAACGTGCCCGCGATGCAGTTGGTCGACCGCGCCGGGCAGGTGGTGTCGGCGACGCCCCGGATGCGTGGCCAGCCGCGGATGGCCACGTTCGTGCCGCCCCGGCGATCCTCGGCCACGGATCGGCGGCTGTGCGACGTGCCCGGGTTCCCCCACCGCTGCGTGCTCATCGCGGCGATGTGGGTCCCCGCCGCGAGCGGTGACCTGATCGCCTACAGCGCGCTGCCCGCGCCTCCGGGGTACGTCAGCTGCGCACCCCGATCGCCGGCGCCCGGCTGCGTCTGGAGGAGGCGCTGATGGACCCGGCCGCGGTCGACTGGCCGGGCCTGGCCAAGGACCTGCTCAACGACGTCGAACGCCAGCAGGCGATCGCCGAGGACATCCTCACCCTGGCCCGCCTGGACGCCGAACGGTCGCCGCAGCGCGAGCGCACCGATCTGGCCGACCTGGTCCGCTCCGAGCTCAGGCACCGCCTGCCCGGCCGGGTGCCCGTCCACACCGACCTGCGGCCGGGGTGTTCGTCGCCGGCGAACGGGTGCTGCTCGGCAGGCTGCTGACCAACCTGCTGGACAATGCCCAGCGCCATGCCGCCACCGCCGTCACCGTCGCCGTCAGGGCTGAGGACGATGAGAGCCTGGCCAGGCGGGCCAAGGCAGCCACGGCCTTCCACGCCCGCCACACCTGTCGTCAAGGTTTTCTTGACGAAGGGCGTTCGTCAAGCAATGCTTGACGCATGACCGATCATGAGATCCGGACCAGCGCCGTCTCCCGAGCCGCGCTGGCCCGCCTGGCCGTCGCTTCCGAGGCCGCCGCCGCCTCTGACAGCTACCGCACCCTGGCCGCCGACAGCCGGCCCACCCACCGCGAGCCGGGCGAGCTCGCCGGTACTGCTTGGCGGCTGTTCGAGCAGGCTCGCGGCATTCTGCGGGCCGCCGTCATCGCCGACCGGCTGGCCGGCGCCTCCTGGGAGACGATCGGCGCGAACCTCGGCGAGATCAGCAAGCAGGCCGCGCACGAACGTTACGGCGCCGCCGAGACCGTCTTCCGCCGCGCGGCGCTGATGGCCTGGCTGATCCCCGAACGCGCCGGCCACCAGCTCGGTGACCTCGCCGACCCCCACACCGCCCAGGCCCGTCTGACCGCCTGGCTCCGGACCCCGCCCGGCCCCGGCCCCGGCCCCGGCACCGCTGTCGAAACGGGGTCGGCCGCCGAGGTCGAGGACTTCCCGTTCGGCCTCCCCGCCATGACCGACGCCGAGCGGGCCGGGCTGCTCACGGAGGCCGCCAACCTGCTCAAGGGCGCCGGCCCGTACCGGAACGCCGGGGTGACCGACGCCGAACGGTACGAGGTGGAGCTGGGCCTGGCCCGCCGCAGGGTCGAGCTGTACGAGGAGATCGCCGAGCGGCGCCCCGACGACCCCGAGCCCGCCGCCCTGCTGGCCGGCGCCCGAGCCCGCCTGGCCGCCCTGGAAGCCGGCTGACCCCCTCGCCCGCCGTTCCTCTCGCGAGAACGGCCATGATCTGTCGGCATCCGACTGCGCCCGCCGGAGAGCCCCCGTTACCTTGCTCAGGTGACACTCAGGCAGATCAACGACGAATGGGCCGGAGACGACATCGACGACCTGATCGCCTACTTCGCCGCAGATCCCAACGGATATGCCGTACACCAGGTGGTCGTGGCCCGTTGCGCCCACTGCGCGGGCCAGGTCTTCGTCCTGGAGACCGACGAGTCCTCGACCTGCGTGCGCCGTACCTGCGCCAACTGCGACCGGACCGCCTTCATGCTCGACGCCGAGGAGCACTGGCTCACCGAAGAGCCGGAGGTCGAGTATTTCGTCGAATGCACGTGCGGCGAGGACCGGTTCGAGACGGCGGTCGGTTTCACGTTCTACAACGACACGCCGGACTCCGACGTCCGTTGGGTCAGCATCGCCGTCCGGTGCACGGTCGACGGGCTCCTCGGCTACTGCGCGGACTACAAGATCCGCTACGGCCCCTCACACCACCTGGTCGATGCCGTCTGAAGGCCGGCCAGGCTGCCGCGCCCGGCCGCCAGCGACGGGTGGCCGGGCGCGGCCAGGTGCTATCGGGTGATGTCGAGCCGGTCCAGGTTGAGGAAGTTCGACCCCATTTCGAGCTGGATCGTGTTGTACCCCCGCGCGAGGTTGACGCCGCTCAGCACGGCCGTGTTCCACGTACCCCAGCCGCCGGTGGAGGCGAACGGCTGGCCGGCGGTGACCTGGGCGCCGTTCACGAGGACCCGGCGGGTGGCGTCGCCCGCGCCGGCGGCGTAGCGGAAGCGCAGCTGGTGCGCCCCCGCGGAGGCCACGTTGACGTGGAACGTGAGCGTCTGGCCGGAGTTGTTCCAGCCGGCCAGGTAGCCACGGCCGCTGAAGCCCGGCTGGCTGCTCTCCGAGCCGATGCCGGACGACCGCGCGTTCTCGGCCTCGTAGACGCCGTTCTCCGGCTGGAGCCCGGAGTTGCCGTCCGGCTGGACGATCTGCAGCGTGCTGACGGCGGCGGCCGCGGTCAGGCTCTGCAGGTACGTGCTCGGAGCCGGCGCCGACCAGTCAGGGCCCACGAGGCCGTCGGACGTGCGGCGGTGCTGCCACGCCTGGGTGGCGTTGCGCTGCAGGAACGGCAGGTACTGGCGCTGCCCGTGCTCGGTGACCAGCGTGTTGAGCCCGCGGATCAGCCGGGCCTTGAAGCCGCCGCCGTCATTGACGCCCTCGTGCAGCAGCGTGCCGCCGTTGGTCAGGTTGGCCGTGGCCCAGTCGGCCGCCGCGCGGGCGTCGGCCAGGTAGGAGGCCGTTCCGGTGGCCTTGTACAGCGCGGCGGCGGCGCTGATGTAGGTCCCGAAGTTGTAGGTGAAGTCCCATTTGACCAGGGTGCCGGAGCCCTCCAGGTGGTCGTAGACGTGCCCCGACTCCTGGAGGTTCGCCTTGATCCAGTCGAACAGGCTCCGCGCCCGGGTGAGGTAGCTCGCGTCGCCGGTGGCGGCGTAGAGCTTGGTGGCGGTGAGCACGGCCGGGGCGTTGGTGGCCACGTTCTTCTGGTTGCGCGTGTTGTTCTGCCACCAGATGCCGCCGCCGTACGTGGAGTCCTGCTCGGCCCAGATACGGTCGAACAACGACCACGACCGGTCCAGGTACGTGGTGTTACGCGTGATCTCGTACGCCCGCGCACTGGCCAGCGCCCACCAGCCCAGGTCGTCGTTGAAGTCGTTCTCGAACGTCGGGTAGTAGGCGACGAAGCCGGCGTACACGTCGTCGATCATCCTGCGGTACGTGCCGTTGCCGGTGCGCTCGTAGGCGTCCATCACCAGCTCCCACAGCTGGGCCTCCCACCAGAAGTCGGTGTAGAGGCCGTTCTCGGGGCCGTGCGCGTGCTCGCGGATCTGCCGGTCGCTGTTGGTGTAGAAGTACTTCTTCGCCGGGTCCCAGAAGGTCGCGACGAACGCCGACATGGCGGCGTCGGCATCGGCGGGGACGTGGGCCGGGTGGCGGCCCGCTTCGGGAACGGCGGCGTGGGCCGGCTGGACGGGCTGGATGAAGACTGCCGACAACAGAACACCGGCAGCGGCGACGCGTAATCTCATCTGCGCTTCCCTAGTTGAGGTTGTTGTCCTTCAGCACCCGGTCGCCCTGCTGCTGCGCCTGGGTGAGGGCCTTCTGCGCGTCGGCCTTGCCCTCCAGGAAGAGCTGCAGGTTCGGGATGACCGCCTCCTCCTCCATCGGCGCGTAGCCGGCGCAGGCGGGGCGGGTCTTGGCGAACTTCAGCGTGTCGAGGATCGGCTTCCAGAACGGGTCGCCGGAGAAGAACGGATCCTCCGAGGCCTGGACGTTGCCGGGGATGTTCAGGCTGGTCTTGGCCCACAACATGGAGTTGTCCTTCTCGGCCGTCCACCACTTGACGAACTCCCAGGAGGCGTCCTTCTGCTTGGCGGCGCGCGGGATCACCAGGCCGAAGCCGCCCATGAGGCTGGCGTTGCCGCCCTGTGGCCCGCTCGGCGGCGGTACGATGCCGAAGTCCAGGTCCTTGCCGTACTTCTTGTACGTGGTGATGTTCCAGGGCCCGGTGAGGATCATGGAGACCTTGCCGGTGGCGAACGCGTCGGTGCCCTCGCCGAGGCCCTTCTCGAAGCCGCTCTGGTAGACGCCCTCCTTGATCATCCGGCTCCACAGGTCGAGCGTCTGCAGGCCCTGCGGGCTGTTGAAGGCGGTGCGCGAGCAGTCGTCGGTGACCATCTGGCCGCCGGCCTGGGCCAGGTACATGCTGAACAGGCCCGCGTCGTCCATGGACAGTCCGGCCCGGACGAGCTTGCCGCCGTCGCGCTTGGTCAGCTTCACCGCGGCCTGCTCCAGTTCGGCCCAGGTCTTCGGCGGTTCTACGCCGGCCTCCTTGAGGTGGGCCTTGTTGTAGAACAGGGCGCGGGCGTCCACCGTGAGCGGCAGCCCGTACAGCTTGCCGTCGTGGGTGAGCTCGCGCACGGCCTCGCCGTAGAAGCGGTCCGACGGGATGTTGTCCTTCTTGAGCCGCTCGTCGAGCGGCTCCAGCACGTTCTTGGGCGCGTAGCTCGCGGTCCGCCAGCGGTCCCAGAACATGACGTCGGGGGCCTGGCCTGAGGTGGAGGCGGTGAGGAACTTGGTGAGCATGTCCTCCTGGACGACGTACTCGACCTGAATGTTGGGGTGGGTCTTGTTGAAGGCCGCGGTCATCGTCCTGAACTGCTGCTCGCCCTCTCCGGACCAGTCGCCCCAGAACTTCAGCCGCACCACGTCGCCCGAGGAGGACGAGGAGGACGAACCGGAGGAGGCGCAACCAGTGGTGATCACCGTGGCGACGGCGAGGGCGGCGGCTGCCAGCCGCCTGGTCAGGGTCGCGTGCATCGGCGGCTCACTTCCTTTCGTGAAGACATGTCATTGGAGACCGGAGCCGGTGAAGGCCAGTCCCCGGGTGAGGTAGCGCTGTGCGAAGGCGAACAGCAGCAGGGTGGGCGCCATGGCGACGATGGATCCGGCCATGAGCGGCCCGTAGTCGGTCTGCTTGTTGAAGGAGAAGGCGGCCAGGCTCATCTGGATGGTGTTCATGTCGGGGTCGTTGAGCACGATCAGCGGCCAGAGGAAGCCGTTCCAGCCCGCGACGAAGGTGAACACCGCGAGCGTGGCCAGGGCGGGACGGCACAGGGGCAGGTAGATCTTCCAGAAGATGCGGAACTCGGGGCAGCCGTCCACCCGGGCCGCCTCGCCGAGGTCCTTCGGCAGGGCGAGGAAGAACTGCCGCATCATGAACACGGAGAACGCGCCGACCGCGCCCGGCAGGATGACCGCCCAGTACGTGTTCAGCAGCCCGACGCCGCCCTGCCCCAT
This sequence comes from Nonomuraea sp. NPDC048892, assembly GCF_040649735.1. Lineage (NCBI taxonomy): Bacteria > Bacillati > Actinomycetota > Actinomycetes > Streptosporangiales > Streptosporangiaceae > Nonomuraea > Nonomuraea sp. NPDC048892. The sequence continues at coordinate 760,509 of NZ_JBEZFZ010000005.1, forward strand.
GAGGTCGTTGCCGCCGGCCAGCGGCATGCTGCGGACGATGACGAACGACGGCACGAGCGTCACCACGGCCGGCACCATCATCGAGCCCAGCAGCAGCCGGAACAGCACCCGGCTGCCCCGGAACGGCAGTCGCGCGAAGGCGTACCCGGCCAGCGCCCCGAGCATCAGGTTGGTGACGACTCCCGCCACGGCCAGCAGCATCGAGTTGGCGAAGTGCCGGGCGAACGGCACGGTGGTGAACGCCGACCAGTAGTGCTCGAAGGTGATCGAGCTCGGCAGCCACTTGATCGGCAGGGCGATGATCTCGTCGTCGGGCTTGAGCGACGTGCTGAGCGACCACAGGAACGGCAGCAGCATGAACAGCCCGACGACCGTGAGCACGCCGTAGAACAGGGCGATCCTGATCCGCCTGGCCATGGTCATGTCTCGTCACTCCGGTTGATCCGCATGTTGATCACGGTGACCGCCACGATGATGAGGAAGAGCGTGAACGCCTGCGCCGAGGCGTAGCCCATCTGCAGCCGGTTGAAGGCGGTCTCGTAGATCTGGTAGACGGGCGTCAGCGTCGAGTTGCTGGGACCGCCCTTGGTCATCACGTATGCCTGGTCGAAGAGCTGAAAGGCGCCGATCAGCGACAGGGTCGTGACGAACAGCGTGGTCAGCCGCAGCTGTGGCCAGGTGACGTGGACGAACGTGGCCCAGCGCCCGGCCCCGTCCAGGGCGGCGGCCTCGTACAGGTGCGTGGGGATGTTCTGCAGGCCCGCCAGATAGATCAGCATGTTGGAGCCGACCCCCTGCCAGAGCGTGACCAGCACGATCGACACCATGGCCGTGCTGCTGTCGCCCACCCACGCCGGGCCCGGGATGCCGAAGAAGCCGAGGATCTCGTTGATCGGCCCGTAGTGGCTGTTGAGCATCCAGGTCCACACCGTCGCGGCGGCCACCGGCGAGGTCACCACGGGGATGTAGTAGATGGTCCTGAAGACGCTCATCGCCGGCAGCCTGCTGTTGAGCGCCACCGCGAGGAGCAGCGAGCCGGCGATCATCAGCGGCACGAACATCGCGCAGTAGAGCAGGATGTTCTTCAGCGTGGTGAAGAAGGTGGTGTCTTCGAGCAGCCTGGCGTAGTTCTGCAGGCCGGCCCACTGCGGCGGCGTGAAGACGTCGTACGTGGTGAAGCTCAAGCCGAGCGCGCCGGCCACGGGCAGCACGGTGAAGATGACGAACAGCACCATCGGCGGCGTGGCGAACAGCACCCCGGCCCGCGCCTGATGCCGGGACATCCGGGACCGCCGCTGCTTCGCGTGGCCGGGGGAGGCCCGGCCGACCGCGGGCGGGCCGGCGAGCGTCTGGGTCATGTCAGCGCCACCTCCATGGCGAACTGCGCGTACAGGCTGTTGGCCCAGCCGAACCAGGGGCGGGTGAAGACGCCGGGGTCGTCGGGGTCCAGGCTCTCGTGGATGTATCCGGTGCCGGCCGTGGTGGCGGCGAGCATGTCCAGCAGCTCCGCCTGCTCGGCCGGGTCGGTGCTGGTGAGGCCCTGCATGGTCAGCGACATCGGCCAGATGTGGCCGGGCGCCGTGTGCGGGCTCCCCACGCCGCGGGCGTGCTTGCCCGAGCTGTAGTGCGGGTTGCCCGGGCTGAGGACGAAGGCCCGGGTGTTGCGGTACGTGGGGTCCGTGGCCGGGCGGTAGCCCAGGTACGGGATGGACAGCAGGCTCGGGACGTTGGCGTCGTCCATGAGCAGGTGGTTGCCGAGGCCGTCGGTCTCGTACGCGTAGACGGGCCCGTGCTCGGGATGGTCGACGACCGCGTACCGGCCGATGCCCTCCTCGATCTCGGCGCGCAGCGCGGCGGCGTCGTCGGCCAGGGCCGCGTCCGCGTAGAAGTCGCGGGCGAACGCGGCCACGTGGCCGAGCACGACGACCGCGAACATGTTGGACGGGACGAGGAAGCCGTAGGTGCAGGCGTCGTCGCTGGGCCGGAACGCCGAGCGGACCATGCCGGTGTACCCGCACTCGGGGCCGCGCCCCTCGTTGACCAGCGTGTCCGTGGGCTGCTGGGGGTTCGGGCGGACGAAGCGGTACGGCGACGACTCCGGGTGCTGCTCGGCGCGCATGGTCGCGACCGCGACGGTGAGCATGCGGTGCACGGCCTCGTCGAACACCTCGGCGTCGCCGGTGACCGTCCAGTAGAGGTGCAGCAACCGCAGCGGATGACACAGGGAGTCCAGCTCCCACTTGCGCTCCCAGACCCAGGGCGTGAGTTCGGTCCGGTCGTCCTGGTGGCCCATGCCGTCGGGGCCCTCGTTGAACGCGTTCGCGTACGGGTCCAGGGCGACATACCGGGCGTGGCGCCGGATCACCCCGCGGACCATGGCCCGCAGGTCGTCGTCGGCGGCGGCGTGGCGGACGTACGGCTCGATCTGGGCCGCGGAGTCGCGCAGCCACATCGCCGGGATGTCGCCGGTCAGCACGAACGTGGTCCCGTCCGGCAGCCGCCTGACCGTGGTCTCCAGCGTGTTGAGGAAGCACTGCTCGAACATCGCGGCGGCCTCGGGGAACCGGGGCGTCAGCAGTGTTCGTACGCGGTCGGCCACGTCGTGCAGCACAGTTGGGACAGCGTTCACGCGTTTCCCTTCATGAGGTGCGCGAGATGTCATCTGAGGGAAACGTAGGAACCAAGTTGGCATAAGTCAATATGTTTCGATGGTTCAATTTATGAGATGATATATACCTAGACGTGCTGACATACCAAGCTATGAAGGGGAAGAGTGGCTGCGAGAGGCCCGCTCCTGTACGAGCGGATCATTGATTACCTCCTGGACGAGGTCCGGCGTGGAGCGCTGACCCCCGGCGACCGCGTCCCCTCGGAGATGGAGCTGGCCGAGCGGTTCGAGGTCAGCCGGATCACCTCGAAGAAGGCGCTGGAGATCCTCCGACAGGCCGGCGTCGTGCACCGGGTCCGCGGCAAGGGCTCGTTCGTGGCCGCGGAGCTGCCCGACCTCGACTCCCTGGCGCTCTCGCCGGTCCGTGCGGCGGCTGAGGGCGAGCGGGTGCCCGGCACGATCGCGATGATCTATCCGGACGCGTCCGAGGCGTACGGGCTGGAGCTGCTCTGCGCGGTCGAGGAGCGCTGCGCCGAGCGCGGCATCACCCTGGTGATCAAGCGGACCCGCGGCAGCCAGGAAGAGGAGGAGAAGGCCATCGAGTCGATGGTCGACGCCGGGCTCGCCGAGGGCCTGATCGTCTTCCCCGTGCACGGCGAGTACTACAACGCGGGCCTGCTCCGCACGATCCTCGACGGCTTCCCGCTCGTCCTCGTGGACCGCTATCTGGCCGGGATCCAGGTGTGCGCCGTGCACACCGACAACGTCGCCGCCGCGCGCGCGTTGACCGAGCGCCTGCTCGACCAGGGGCACCGGCACATCGCGTTCGTCTCCCCGCCGCCGGAGAACACCTCCAGCATCGAGGAGCGGCTGGAGGGCTTCCGCGCCGCCTTCACCGGGCGCGGCCTGTCCCTCGACTTCGTGCACCAGCTGACCGATCTGTCCAGCACGCTGCCGGGCGCGTTCACTCCCGACAACGTGCAGGCCGACGTCGAACGCATCCGCGCCTTCCAGGCCCGCGAGCCCGAGGTGACCGCGTTCGTGGTGTGCGAGTACAACCTGGCGCGGGTCATGGGCCGGGCCATCTCCGGCACGGAGCCGCGCCCGCTCATCGCCTGCTTCGACTCGCCCCTCGACCCGGTCGCCGGGCCGGGCTTTCTGCACGTGCGGCAGGGGCAGCGGGAGATGGGCCGGCAGGCGGTGGACCTGCTGCTGGCTCAGATGCGCGGCGAGCCGGTGCCGCCACGCTCCATCGTCCCGTTCTCGATCGTCGACCCCGAGACCAGCTGATCCACGGAGGACCCACCCTTGTCGCTGCCCGACCTCTGGAACGACCGCGCCGACCTGACTCAGCGCAGCCTCGACCACTACTTCGCCGCCCCCGGTGACCAGCTGTTCGACAACTGGCACCCGCTGGAGCCCGGCGACAACGACACCTTCAACTACTGGTGGCTCGCGCACGCCATGGACGTGCGCATCGACGCCCACCGGCGGACCGGCGACCCGGCCCGGCTCGACCAGGCCGCGGCGATCCTGGCGGGCATCCGCCGGCGCAACGGCGGCCGGCTCTTCAACGACTACTTCGACGACATGCTCTGGCTGGCACTTGCGACCCTGCGCCTGGCCGAGGCCACCGGCTCCGCCGACCTGCGCCAGGACGCCATCGTGATCTGGCAGCACGTGCTCGACGACGGCTGGAACGACCACGAGGGCGGCGGCATCGCCTGGCGCGTCCAGCAGCCGTACTACAAGAACACCCCGGCCAACGGCCCCTTCGTCATCCTGTCGGCCCGCCTCCACCGCGTCACCGGCGACCCCCGCTACCTGGAGTGGGCGGTCAGGACGATGGACTGGCTGGAGGGCGCGCTGGTGCGGCCGGACGGCTTCGTCGAGGACGGCGTCAACCGCCAGGAGGACCACGCCATCGACGTGCAGTGGCGCTTCACGTACAACCAGGGCTTGTACGTCGGTGCCTGCGTCGAGCTCGCCCAGGCGCTCGACCGGGACGGCTACCTGTCCCGCGCCACCCGTACGGCCCGCACGGCCATCACGGAGCTGAGCTCGGACGGCGTCTTCGCCCACGAGGGCGACGGCGGCGACGAGGGCCTGTTCAAGGGCATCTACTACCGGTACGCCCACCGCCTGCTGGAGGTCCAGGACGTGCCGGAGGTCCGGGACTTCCTGCTGGACAGCACAGAACGGCTGTGGAAGTCGTCCCTGCGGGACGGCCTGCTGCTGGCCGGCCAGAACTGGAACCACCCGCCGGGCCCGAAGGTCTCACTCTCGGCCCAGCTCAGCGCGGTGATGGCCACCGAAGCCTGCGCCGCCCTCACCACCGGCTGACGGCCCCACCGGCGCCCTGCCGAGACTGGGATCTCATGAGGGCTTTCACTGCGCTGCCGGCGCCGAGAACGTCACCCCGGTCAGCTCCTCGGACACCGTCCACAGGCGCTGCTGGACGGCCTGGTCGTGGGAGGCGGGGCTGGAGGTGACCGGTTTCGGGTAGCCGCTGATCTCCCCCCGGTTGCCGGGGCCGTAGTACTGGCCGCCCGTGACGGCCGGGTCGGTGGCGGCGCGCAGGGTGGGCAGGGCGCCCATGTCGGCGTCCTGGGTGAGCAGCGGCGCGAGCCAGGTGATGGGCAGGCGGAGCGGGGCGGGCGTGTTGCGGGCGAGTTCGGTGTTGGACACGCCGGGATGCGCCGCCACCGCGATCGTGGTGCCGTACGGGGCGAGCCGGCGCTGCAGCTCGTACGTGAACAGCAGGTTGGCGAGCTTGGACTGACCGTAGGCGCCGACGCGGCTGTACGAGCGCTCCCACTGCAGGTCGTCGAAGTGGATGGCGGCCCGGATGCGATGGCCGGTGCTGCTGACCGTCACGACGCGGGAGCCGGGCACGGGCAGCAGCCGGTCGAGCAGCAGGCCGGTCAGGGCGAAGTGGCCCAGATGGTTGGTGCCGAACTGCAGCTCGAAGCCGTCGGCGGTGCGCTGCGGCGGGGTGTACATCACGCCCGCGTTGTTGATGAGCAGGTCGATGCGCGGGTACGTGGCGCGCAGGTCGGCCGCCGCGGACCGGATCGAGTCCAGCGAGGTCAGGTCGAGGGCCTGGACGGCGACGTCGCCGCTGATGCGGCCGGCCGCCTGCCTGCCCTTCTCGACGTTGCGTACGGCGAGGACCACCGTGGCCCCGCGTTCGCCCAGCATCCGCGCGGTCTCGAACCCCAGCCCGGTGTTGGCGCCGGTCACGATCGCCACCCGCCCGCTCTGGTCGGGGATGTCCTGCTCGGTCCAGTTGCCACTCATGAGGTCCTCCTAAAGAACCGTCGGTCTCTTACGAGCTTCAACATAAGAGACCGCCGGTCTTCTGTCAAGAGACCGCCGGTCTTTAAGCTAGGGTGATGGATGTGACATTCAAGCGGGCGCGTAGTGAGGAGCAGCGGGAGATCCGCCGCCAGGCGATCCTGGACACGGCGGCGGCGATGCTCGACGAGCTGCCGGTGGCCGAGGTGAGCCTCAACGAGCTCAGCCGGCGCGTGGGCCTGGCCAAGTCGAACGTCCTGCGCTACTTCGAGTCACGCGAGGCGGTGCTGCTCGAACTGCTGGACGTCTTCCTGGCGAGCTGGGAAGCCGAGATGACGGACGCCCTGGCCGCGGGCATCGACGCCCAGGCGACCCCGGAAGCGCGGGCCCGTCAGCTGGCCGAGATCCTCAGCCGGTCGCTGGCGGAGCGGAAGGTGCTCTGCGACCTCTTCGGCGCGCAGGGCGGCGTTCTTGAGCACAACGTCTCGGTCGAGGTGGTCAAGCGGCACAAACGCGCCTCCCTCGCCCGGCTCACGACCATCACCGACCTCATGCGCCGTCATCTGCCGGAGCTCGGGGACGACGCGCAGTTGTTCTGCCTGATGGCCATGGTCTCGGCGGGCGCCCTGTCTTCGTACGTCCCGCCGCCGCCCAGCGTCCTCGCCGCCTACGCGGAGGAGCCCGCACTCAACATGCTCCACCTGGACCTGCGCGACGCCCTCCGCTCCGCCTTCACCGCGACACTCGTGGGCCTGCTGCCACGCGCCTGAACGTCACCTCGCCCGTAGGTCACGGACCTGCCCGAACGTCACCTCGCCTGGACGTCACAGACCTGCCTGGGCGGCCACCGTCCGCACGATCTCGCCGGCCGGCGCCTGATCGTGCACGAGCCCGGCCGACTGCCCCGCATACATGGCCAGAGCGACCGGTTCCCCCGTCATGCCGGGCACCGGGATCATGTCGTCGTAGCGCCGATAAGCGTGCCCCTGGGCATCGACGGCCACGACCTCGCCCTCTCCCGGCCGATCGGGAGCCGCCGGCCGCCCCGCCCGCTCCCACGCCTCCAGGGTGCGGTTGCCGAGCACACGATGCGGCGCGTCCGGCCAGCCGCCGTCGAAGCACGTGGTGTGAACGGTGTCGTCGGCGGACGCCCGGCAGACAGCCTGCCGGTACGTGTCATGGGTGGCCGCTTCCTCGGCGGTCAGGAAACGGGTCCCCAGCCACCCCGCCTGCGCGCCCAGGGCCAGCGCGGCGGCCAGCCCCGTCCGTCACCGATGCCGCCGGCGGCGATCACCGGCACCGGGCCCACCGCGTCCACCACGGCGGGCACCAAGGCCATCGTGCTCACCCGCCCCTTGACATGCCCGCCCGCCTCCCATCCCTGCGCTACCACCACATCCACCCCGGACCGCACGGCCGCCGACGCCTCGGAAACGGACCCCACGGTGTGGAGACCGTATCCGCCGGACGGCCTCCTCGGGCGAGACCCAGGTGAGGGCGAGCATGCCGAGACCGCCCGCGTTCGAGACGGCCGCCGCCAGCTCGGGCGTGGCCGCCGAGCCGATCGGCGCCTGGATGACAGGCACCGCGATCCCCAGCCGATCGCACAAAGGTGTCGTCATGCCCCCGTCTCTGAGCCGTCATTTCGGTGCGCGCGTCCGGCAGCAGGATATTACCGGCGCTCGAACGCCGGCCATATCCGCGCCGCATTTTAGGCGGGGCGGACTTCTTGACGCTGTCGTCATTCTGCCGCCGGGAAAGCACGAAAAAGTCACCGCCCTTTTTCTCGAGCGTCAGGTATGTTGCCGGGCATGAAACGAGCCCTCGTGATCATCGGCCTGCTCTCACTCCCGTTCATGCCGGGACGGGAGGCGTCGGCATCGACCGGCATTTCTTCGCAGAACTGCGCGGAAGTTTCGATGGGCCCGGCCGAAGTGGTCGTCACCAATGCGGCTCGGGAACGGCACCAATTGGGTGGATGGCCGGAGACCGCGCTCGGAGTGCTGCCGGATTCCGGCGGGTTCCATCGCTTCGTGAGCGTCAATCCGTTCGGCGGGACAATGACGCGCCCGCAGGCCAACGTGGTGACACGGGGCACGCTGGCCGACCCGCTCGCCGGCGGAGTCCTGAGTTCGACGACGGTGGAGAAGCTTCCTGGCGGATATGAATGGGCCGGCGGCGGGCCGGTTTTCCGCGATCCGGACAGCGGCCTGGTCCTCCAGGTTCTCCACCTGGAGAGATACGCCCATGACCGCTTCTACGGCGAGCTCCACCTGGGCCGGTTCGACGTGGCGACGGGGCGGACCACCTATCTGGGACCCATGGTCAGGCCCAGGGTGGACATGGAGGCGGCCTTGAGCCGCGGCTACAACATCGACCTGGGAACGTCCTCGCTCACGCTCATCGACGGCTATCTGCACGTCTATTTCTCCGACGCGTCCTTCGACGTGGCCGGAAATCTGGCCGTCACGGGCCTGTCCACGGCGCGGGCGCCGCTGGGCGAGGTGATCGCCGCCGCCCGGTCGGGAACGGTCTCGCCGTGGCGGAAATACCACCAGGGCGAATGGGCCTCGCCCGGCATCGGCGGCGACGCGGGGGATCTGCAGCCGGGGATGCCGTCCGCGTGGGCGCCGAACGTGATCAGGGCCGCCGAGGGCGGCGTCATCATGGTCGCTGCGGCGGACGACCGGGAGATCGTCATGTCCAGCTCGCCGGACGGCCTGACCGGGTGGACTCCTCGCATTCCGCTCTTCCGGGACCCGGAGTACACCAACGCCTACGTCACTGCGGTCGGCACCGATGACCCGTCCGTCGCCGGGAGGCAGTTCTACGTCTACAACACCCAGTTCCTCGACAAACAGCCCAACCTCCGGAACATGCAACTCGTCCGGCATCTCATCACCTGTACCGCCGGATCGGCCACCACCACTGTCCCGCTGATCCGTCACCGCTTCCCGGACGGGCGCCACCGCGTCACCACGACGGAGGTGAAATCGTCCGGCGCGTACCCGGAGTACGGCGGAATCTGGGGCCTCTACCGCACCAAGCACGCCGGGACGGCGCCTCTGTACGGCTGCCGTGAGGGCACATCGGGATATTTCATCACCCGCGACGTCCGCTGCGGCGGCAAGGACAACGCCCTGCTCAACACGGAAGGCTGGATCCACACCACCGCCCCGGACGTGCCGTCCGCGCTGCTCTACCGCTGCCGGCAGGCCGGCGGCGACTCGTACGTCTCGATCGACCCGACGTGCGAGGGCGCCGGAACCGCGAGCGAGACCCTCGGCCACGCGCTCTGGTCCCCACGTGTGCTGTTCTCCCGGTTCGCGAGCAGGGACGACCACTGGGAGACCTCGGGTGCGGTGACGACGGCCTACGCCAGGGAGGGGAGCTGGTACCTGGAGCCCGCCCGGACGGCGGGCACCGTGCCCTTGTACGGCTGCCTGACCGGAACCGACCACTTCGTCACCCGGGACGCCGGCTGCGCCGGTCGCACGGAGGGCTACATCCATACGGCTCGCCCCTCGGAGGCGTACCAGGCCATCTATCGGTGCAGCTGGGGACCGTCCAGGGAGAGATTCACCAGCATCCGGGACGACTGCGAGGGCGCGCCTGGCGCGGTACGCGAAGCACTCCTCGGTTACGTCCTCCCCGCCGACGCCCCTTTCACCATGGCCGCCGCCTCCTGACAGCGAGCCTCCGAAAACGACCTTCAGATTGGCCGACATGTCCGAGAACCAAGAAAACCCGGTCTTACGGCGACGGATCGCCTGGCGAATTTCCGCGGTGATCAGTCTTGGCACCCTCATTCCGACCGTCATCCTGGCCGGGTTCATCATGATCATCACCCCGTCGTGGGGGATCTGCTTCGAGAGGGGGAGAGACTGCAATCCGAATGCGGGGCTGCTCGGAACGGTGGCGTTCTGGGCTTTCATCGGCAGCGCGGTGACGGGCATCTCCGCTCTCGTGCTCCCGGTCAGATGGCCGGTGGCGAAATGGGCGGGGCCCGCTCTCGCCGTCGTGCAGTTACTCCTTCAGCTGGTCAACTTCGTCGCGATCGCTCTGAGCGGGTGACGGCGCGACGAAAGACGACGAAAGGCGACGAACGCGGTGCTCGCGTTCTGTCCACCGCGATGTCGACGACAGCGGGACGGCAGGGGGACGAGAGGGCGATGCGGCAGATTGGTGCGCAGTAGGCAGGCGCCGGCCGTCTTCGAGGGAGATTCTTTCGCCGGCATCGTTTCCGGGGCGTGACGGAGTTCGCTGTGAATGCTGTTGCATCGGGGGAGAAGGCGACGTTCCGCGCGGTGCTGGGGGTCGCCGAGTTCAGGGCATTGTGGTCGGCGGAGTTGTTCTCCCAAGTGGGGGACCAGTTCGCGAGGGTGTCGATCGCGGTCCTGGTTTACCAGCGAACGGCCTCGGCCGCTCTGACCGGGCTGACGTACGCGTTGACGTACCTTCCGTCCTTGGTGGGCGGAATGACGCTGAGCTGGGTCGGCGATCGATATCCGCGCCGCGAGGTCATCTTCGTCGTCGATCTCGTACGCGCGGCGCTGGTCGCGGCGATGGCGCTGCCGGGAATGCCGTTACCGGTGCTGGCCGCGCTGCTGGCCGTGATGACCGCGCTGAGCGGGCCGTTCAAGGCGGCACAACTCTCCCTGCTCGCCGATGTCCTGACCGGCGACCATTACGTGCTCGGTCTTTCCATCCGGCAGATCACCATTCAGAGCGCCCAGATCGGCGGTTTCCTCGGCGGGGGACTGCTCGCCCAAGGACTCAGCTCCACCACGGGGCTGGCCGTCGACGCCGCGACGTTCGTGCTGTCCGCGCTGCTGGTCAGGTTCGGCACGCGCCGGCGACCTGCGGCGGCGGGAGGTGGCGGACGGTCCAGGGTGCTGGCGGGCGGGTTCGGACTGGCGATGGTGTGGCGGGATCCGCGGCTGCGGTCACTGGCCGCGTTGAGCTGGCTGGCCGGCTTCTACGTGATGCCGGAAGGGCTCGCGGCTCCATACGCTGATGCGCTGGACGAAGGCTCCGCCCTGGCCGTGGGTGTGATCATGGCGGCGGATCCGGTCGGATGCGTGATCGGTGCTTTCATCTTCGGCAGATTCGTTCCCGAGCCGGTCCGCGACAGAACGGTGGGGGTGCTCGCCCTGCTGGCAGGCGTGCCCCTGGCATTGTGCGTTCTGTGGCCAGGACTGACGATGTCCGCGATTCTCTTCGCGCTTTCCGGCGCCTGCTCGATCTGCTACCAGATGCAGGTGGGCGCATTGTTCGTACGCATTCTTCCGGACGCGTCCCGTGCCCAGGGAATGGGCGTGATGTCCTCCGGGCTCATCACCGTGCAAGGTCTGGGCATTTTCGCCGGCGGCGTGGTGGCCACCTGGACGGGACCCGTTGCGGCGGTCGCCCTGGCCGGTGTCGCCGGCATCATGGCCGGCACGTACCCGGCCCGGGAATGGGCGGCCGCCCGATCCGAAGAGAGGAGGCGAAATCCATGAGAAAGCCAGGACAGAACTGGTGAACCCGCACCGGCACCATCGGCCGGCGAGAATCGGAAAGGAGGAGACGAGAATGGCGATCAAAGGAAAGGACCAGTAAAGACCGGTAACCCAGTAAAGAACGGTGACGAATCGCTCGACGTGAGGTCGCGAGCGGCCCGCTGACTCCGTGCGGGCCTTCGCGGCCGCATCCACAAGAAGTCCGGCAGACCAAGCGAAGGAGCAAGCGATGCACACATCAGCCGCGGACGAGGCTGTCATCGAGCTGGCCGACGAATACGCGCCCGCCGAGATCCTGACGAGCTGGGTCGAGCGCACGCCCGACATCGGCTGACCGGCGGGGCTGCACGTGGACGACCCACGACTGCGGATCTCATCGTGCGGTGCGCTGCTGTGGCACGCCGATCAGCTGGTCTGGCACGACACCCTGGCTCATCGCCGGTTCGTCCTCGGTGAGGACGCCGACGCCGTGCTGCGGTGCTTCACCACCTGGCGGCCACTGAGCGAAGTGCGTACGTGCGCCCGCGATGATGATCACGCCGCGTTCCTGGTCGCGATCGTCGAGCGGCTGCGTGCGGCCAACGTCCTCGTCACCTGGAAGTCGGAACGGCACCGCGTCGAGGCCGCCGGCGAGGCCGCCTGGCATCGCTGGGGCCGGCTCGCCGCCGTGTTCCACGCGGAAACCCGCAACCTGCGCGACCAGCCGTTCATGACGGCCGAGCTCGAACAGGAGCGGCTGCGGCGACGGCTCGACGACGAGCCGGCGCCCGCCGTGTGCCGGGAGATGCCGACACCGCACCGCGTCGTGCTGGCCGAGGCCGGCACGGCGCCGTGGGCCCGTTCCGGCTTCCTCGACGTGCTGTCCCATCGTCGCAGCTCACGCCGATTCAGCGGGGAACCGGTGCCGTTCGATGCGATCAGTGCGTTGCTGCGCTGGGGCGGCGGGATCGTCGAACTCGACGAGCCCACCCAGACGGCCTTCAGAACCTCCCCTTCGGGGGGAGGCCGGCACCCCACCGAGATCTACCTCCACGCGCACCGCGTCAGCGGGCTCGCTCCCGGGCTCTATCACCTGAACGTCCGGCGCCACGAGCTGGAACGCGTCGGGCCGTCGCGCACCGGGGACGCCCTCGTGGAGCTGCTCGGAGGCCAGGAGTGGGTGGCGGCCAGCGGTTGCGTGGTGTTCTATACCTGTGTGCTCGCGCGCAGCATGTGGAAATACTCGACTCCGCGTACGTACCGGATGCTCCACCTCGATGTCGGCCACCTCAGCCAGACCCTCTACCTGCTGTCCGCCGCGCTCGGGCTCGGCGTCACCTTCACCGCAGCGATCAGGGACGAGCAGCTCGAAGACATGCTGGGCATCGACGCCGCCGGCGAGCTGGTGATGGGCTGCTCGGTGATCGGCATGCCCCGGACGAGGTGCGGGGGCGCATGACCGCCGGCCGCGTCACCTACGCGGAGATCTTCGGCGTGCGTGAGTTCCGCGCGCTGTTCACCAGCCGGGTGCTGGCCACCGTCGGCGACTACGTCGCTCGCGCCGCGCTGGTCATCGCGGTCTTCGCCGACACCGGGTCGGAGGCGCTCATGGGCGTCACCTTCGCCCTGACCACGCTCCCGGACCTCATCGGCGGCCCGTTACTGGCCGGTCTGGCCGACCGATTCCCCCGGCGCGCCGTCATGGTGGCCGCCGACCTCGGCAGGGCGTTCCTCCTTCTCATCATGGCGATCCCCGGGCTGCCGCTGGTCGCCCTGTGGGTCCTGCTCTTCCTGATCCGGCTGCTGGACTCGCCGTTCAGCAGCTCCTATCTGGCCACCATGTCGGTGGTGCTGCCGGGCCGGCGGCTGGTGAAGGGGTCCGCGGTCACGCAGGTGGTCAACCACGTCTCCTACACGGTCGGGTACGCCTTCGGCGGCGTGATCGTCGCGATCACCGGACTGTCGGCGGTCCTCGTATTCAACGCCGCGACCTTCGTCCTGTCCGGCCTGGCGATCCTGGCGGGGGTGCGGGCTCGGCCGGCCACCGCCGGCGGCGGCGCCTCCGCGCCGTCCTGGCTCGGTTCGTTCCGCACCGCGACCCGCTACATCGCCGCGCACCCACGGCTGCGGGTGATCATGCTGTTCACCCTGCCCATCGCCGCCTGCCTCGTTTCCGCGACGCTCGCGGCGCCGTACGCGGCACAGCTCGGCCAGGGGACGGCCGTCGCCGGCCTGCTGATGGGCGCCGCCCCCGCCGGGATCGTGATCGGACTCTGGCTGCTGCCCCTGCTGATCCCCGACCAGCGCCCGCCGCACGTGGTGGTCCTGTCGGCCCTCGGCTGCCTGCCGCTGGTGCTGTTCGCGGCCGTGCCGGGGGCGGCGGTCGCGACCGCGCTGATCGTGGTCTCAGGAATGGCGCTGTACTTCTGGATCCCGCTCGCCGCCGAGTTCACCCAGACCGTCCCCGACGACATGCGCGGGCAGGCTGTGGGCCTGCTCACCACGACCATGCGGGTCACGCAGGGCGTCGCCATCCTGATGTTCGGGTTCGCCGCCCAGTACGCGACGTCGTCCACGGTGATCGCGGCCTCCGGAGCGATCGGAACGGCCCTGGCGATCGGTCTGTCGCTGGCATGGGTACGGGCGAGCGGCTCCGCCAGAACCTCCTGACCTGACGACCTCGCGAAAGCGGCACGAAAGATCGGCGAAAAGGCGGCTGTCTATATTCGCGGTGCCGAAGGAGGTGGACGTGCTGGTTTTCCGGGTGCTGGGTCCGCTGCAGGTCGAGCGCGACGGAACCGCGCTCGCGATCACCGCGAGCAAGCAGCGGATCCTGTTGGCGACGCTGCTGCTGCACGCCAATCGACAGGTGTCGATGGAGCGGCTGATCGACCGGCTCTGGTACGACGAGGGCCCGGCCGATCCGCGTTCCTCGCTGCACACGCACCTGGCCCGGCTGCGGCACGCGCTGGACGACGGCCGGCCAGGACCGGCCCTGATCGAGACCGGCCAGGGCGGCTATCTCCTGCGGGCATGCCCGCAATCGCTGGACTTACTGAGATTCCGGCAGTTGGTGTCCGAGGCGGCCCGGGACCACGGCCGGGCCGAAGGGCTGCTGCGCGAGGCGCTCGGGTTGTGGCGGGGAGCGTTGCTCGGCGACGTGCCGTCCGACGTGCTGCACCGCGAAGAGGTGCCCGCTCTGGCCGCGGAGCGCCTGGGCGTACAGGAGTGCTGGTTCGACCTCGCGTTGCGCTCCGGCCAGGGCGCGCAGGTCATCGGCGAGGCGCGGGCGGCACTGAGCGCCTTCCCGCTGAGCGAGCGCTTGTGCGCGCGGCTCATGCTCTGCCTCTACCAGTCGGGCCGTCCGGCGGAGGCGCTGGAGACGTACGAGGCGGTACGCGGCAGGCTCCGCGCGGAGCTCGGCCTGGAGCCGAGCGAGGAGATGCGGCAGGTGCAGGCGCTGATCCTGCGCCGGCAGCCGATCGAGCCCTGTCACCTGGGGCTGACGAGCGGGGACCACCTGCCGTCGACGGAGCGGGATCCAGGGGATGAGGGGGTGTTCCGGCGCGATGGAGCAGACAGGCGATGAGCTGCGTTTCGGCGTGCTCGGCCAGCTGGAGATCGTCGGAGGGGGAGTGCCGGTGGTCATCGCGGCGGCCAAACAACGCGTGGCCCTGGTCACGCTGCTCCTGCAGGCCGGCAACCTGGTCACCAGGGATGAGCTGATCGACCGGATCTGGGCGGACGACCTTCCCGCCGACCCGCCGGCTTCCTTGCACACGCATATCGCCCGGCTCCGGCGTTCTCTGCGGACCGGCCGGAATCTGATCAGGACCCACGACCTGGGCTACTCGATCCAGGCCGGTGCCGAGACGCTCGACGTGCTGCGGTTCCGCCGGCTCGCCGGGTCGGCCGCGGCGGCGAGGTCGCGGGACGACACCGGGCAGGAGGCGCGGCTGCTGCGTGAGGCGCTGGCGCTGTGGCGCGGGCCCGTGCTCGCCGACATCACCTCGGAATCCCTGCACCGCGAGGTGGCGCCGCTCCTGGAGGAGGAGCGGCTGCGCGCGCAGGAACGCTGGTTCGAGGCGTGCATCAGACTGGGCGAGCCCGCCGAGGTGATCCCCGACCTGCGGGCGGCCGTGGACGCGCACCCCACGCACGAACGGCTCTGGGCCCAGTTGATCCTCGCGCTGTCCCTCGTGGGACGTCCGGCAGAGGCGCGGGAGACGTACCGGACGGTCCGTGAGCTGCTGCGTGCGGAGCTCGGCCTCGACCCGGGGCCGGAGATCCGGCAGGCGTACGCGCGT
This sequence comes from Nonomuraea sp. NPDC048892, assembly GCF_040649735.1. NCBI lineage: Bacteria > Bacillati > Actinomycetota > Actinomycetes > Streptosporangiales > Streptosporangiaceae > Nonomuraea > Nonomuraea sp. NPDC048892. Next base: position 776,201 of record NZ_JBEZFZ010000005.1, read on the forward strand.
CACCGGTCCGCTCGCACCGTGAATCTTCCGTGAATCTTCCGTGAGGTCGCCGGCGCACTATCGGCTCGGGTCCTGACCAAGAAGGCGGCGCACGCGGGCGACGTCCTGGGCGCGCCCCTGCTGCTGGTACATCGAGAGGGCCCGCTGCCACGCGGCACGGGCTTCGTCGTGGTCGCCGAGCATGGCGTACGCGTCACCGAGCCGTACCAGCGTGTTGGCGACGAAGTAGAGGGTGCCGATCTCGGTCTGGATCTCCAGCGCCTCGCGGTAGCGCTGAACCGCCCGAGCATGGTCGCCACTGAGATGGTTGACGTACCCCAGGGTGTCGAGCGTGGTTCCCTCGACGCCAGGACTTCCTGTGCGGCGGGCCAGCAGCAGCGCGGCCTCGGCACCCTCGCGGGCGACGTCGTAGCGGCCGAGTTTGGCGGCGTACCAGGCCCCGTCGTTGAGCGCGTCGCCTTCCGCGACCGGATCGTCGAGGGCGTGGAAGAGCTGCTGAGCTCGGGTGACCTGGTCGAGTGCCGACTCGTAGTCCTCCTGGTGCATCAAGACCACCGCGATCGCCCGGTAGGCGCGGGCCTCGGCGAGCCGGTCGCCGGTTTCGCGGGCCAGCCTCAGTGCGTGGGTCAGGTGCTCCATCGCCTGGTCGTACCGGCCGAGCTTGGCGGACACGTTCCCGAGCAGCCTGCGCATGCGGGCTTCGGCGGCCGGGTCGCCCAGGCGCGCGGCGGCGTCCAGACCGGCCTGAACGACCGCGAGCTGGTCGCGGAGCAGTCCCCGCCGCTCCTGGTAGTTGTTCAGATACCAGGCGATCGCCCACACCGGGACGTGCATGCCATGGTCCGCGGCCGTCTTCTGGGCGGCGAGCAGGCAGGGGTACTCGCTGTCGAACCACGACAGCGCCGCCGCGATGTCGTGCGGCGGAGCGGGGTCGGCGCCGGTCGCGGGCAGGTCGAGCTCGACGACCGGGGCGGCCGGGTGCACCACCATGTCGACCGTCCTCATCGTGCGCAGGTAGAAGCCGACGACCCGGCGCAACGCCGCGGTGTCCGCCGGTCCGCGTTCGGCGGCGTAGCGGCGGACCAGGTCGTGCATCCGGTACCGGGCGTGCGCGTCCCGGCTCAGCAGCGAGGCCTGCTCAAGCTGGCGCAGGACCGTCCTGGTCCGGCCGAGGGGCAACCCGGTGAGGTCGGCGGCGGCGTACGGACCGAGGTCGGGACCGGGCGCGATCGCCAGCAGCGCGAACACCCGGGCCTGCTCGGCGGTGAGTGCCCGCAGTGACCACGACAGGACGGCCGGCAGGCTGGCCGACGGATCGTCGTCGTCGAGCGCGCCGAGTCCTTCGTCACGCAGTTCGGCGACCAGCTCCATCAGCGGCTGGCGCGGCTGGGCCGCCGCTCGGGCGGCGATGATGCTCAACGCGAGCGGCAGGCCCTTGCACAACGCGACGAACTCCGTGACGGCCGCGCTCTCGGCGGCCACCCGCGACGCGCCGATCCTGCGGGTCAGCAGCGCATGGGCCTCGTCGTCGCAGAGGGTGTCGAGCGCCAGGTGGCGCGCGCCGTGCCGGGCGGTCACGCCGGACAGCCAGCTGCGGCTCGTCACCACGACCGCGCACGTCCCGCCGCCCGGCAGCAGCGGAGCGACCTGGGCGGTGTCCACCGCGTTGTCCAGCACCAGCAGCATCCGCTTGGTCGCCACCAGGCTGCGGAACAGCGACGCCTGGGCGTGCGGCTGATCCGGCACCTGGCCCGGTGCGACGCCGAGCGCGTGCAGGAACCCCCGCACCGCGACCTCCGGCGCCATCGGCGCCTCGTCCGGGCTGAACCCGCGCAGATCCACGAACAGCTGCCCGTCCGGGAACCGGTCGAGGTTGCGGTGCGCCCAGTGCAGCGCCAGCCAGGTCTTGCCCATCCCGCCGCCGCCGGCGATGGCCGAGATCACCACGGGTCCGCCCGCGGCGCGGGCGTCGTCCAGTCGCGCCAGCTCGTCGTGGCGTCCGACGAACGGCGCGGGCGGAGCGGGCAACTGCCGGGGCACCACCCGCGCGTGCACCCGCTGACCGGCCATCCCAGGGGTGGCGAGTTCGGCGTCGTCGTTCAGAATGGCGTGCCGCAACGCCCGCAACTCCTTGCCGGGATCCACGCCCAGCTCCTCGCGCAGCAGCGTCGCCAGGTCCTGGTACGCCTTGAGCGCCTCGGCCTGGCGGCCGGACCGGTACAGCGCCACCATCAGCTGCGCCCGCAGCCCTTCGCGCAGCGGGTGGGCCTCCGCCGCCACCAGCAGTTCCCCGACGATCTGACCGTGCCGGCCGAGCGTCAGGCTGACGTCGAACCACCGCTCCAGCGTCCGCATCCGCTCCTCGACGAGCTGCGGGACGTCGTCGCGATGCACCACTTCCGACGGTACGTTGCCCAGAACCGGCTCCTGCCACAGCCCCAGTGCCTGCTCCAGCAGGTCCGCCTCCCCGGAGAGGTCACCTTCTCCCGCCGCCCGCTCGGCCCGCCGGGCCAGCCGGCGAAACCGGGTCAGATCCAACCAGTCGTCTTCGACGTCGATGGCGTATCCGTGTCCGTGCGTACGGATCAGCCGGGGCTCCTTGCCCCGGTCGCCCAGCACCCGGCGTAATCGCGTCACGTGGATGAACAGGGCACTACGCGGGTCGTCCGGAGCGTCGCGATCCCACACCCGATCCGTCAACTGGTCGTAGGAGATCTCCTGTCCCGCGTGGAGGAGCAGCGTGGCCAGCACCACCCGCTGCTTCCCCGCGGTGATCGTGATCGGCCGATCGCCGCCTGCCACCCGTAACGGCCCAAGCACACTGAACCGCAGCCCCCTGCCGATGCCCACGGCTCCAGGTCTACCGCACATCTCGATTCTGTGGCAGGCCGATTCAGCGGTGTGTTCCGGGGCGCGCGGCGTACCGCACGAGAAACGGCTCTGGGCGTGCGCCGGCTACGCGCACCTCGTCCTTCGACGCCGCCGTGCTCGCCCCAGGTGCTGCGAGACGTCCGCCAGGCTCTGCCCCACGCGCCCCTCGTCCCGACGGGCGGGGTCACCATGCGTACGGCGCCCGACTGGATCGCGGCGGGGGCGGTCGCGGTCGGCATGGGCGGCGAACTCACCCGCGCCGCCCCCGCCGACGTCCGCACGTTTTTGTCCGCCCTGACCTCCTAACCCAGGCGGCGGCGCTATAGTTCCGTTATTCCGGAAATGCGGAAATATTGGGAACGAGGGGTGCCCATGGGACCGATCGAAGACCGGATCGCGGAGCTCGAACGCCGGGTCGCCCGCCTGGAAGAGCCGCCCGCGGACGCGCCACCACGCCCCGTCGTCACCCAAGCGCCGCCGCTCGACCTGGTCGATCTGATCAGGTCCAGGGCCGAAGGGGAGACCCGCCCGGACACGGTCATGTACGGCGGCGCGGTGACCTTCGAGGACCGCCACTACATGTGGGCGATGGAACACGCGGCCGGCGAGGTGGCCGACGCGAACTGGGCACGGGCCGCGACCCTGTTCGAACGCCTCGGCAGCGGGCCGCGTCTGGCCCTGCTCGCCGCCCTCCTCAAGGAACCGCGGACCCGCAGGGAGCTTCAGGAGACGCTCGGCGAGACGTCCACCGGCCACCTGTACCACCACCTCAAGGACCTGCAGAGCGCGGGCCTGCTCATCCAGCCCCGGCGCGGCGAGTACGCGATCGCGCCCCACGCCGTGGTGCCGCTGTTGACGATCGTCGCCGTCGCCATGGATCTCGGCGCCACCGAGTCGCCCCAGGAGGAGGCCGAATGAGAAGCGCTCTTGGCGGCTTACTCGACGCCCGTTCACGGCCGGCCTGGCGAGCCTGGTCGAAGGGCGACGTGGCGGGCTGCGCACGTCACGCCGAGACCCTGTCCGGTCCTACCCGGGACCACCTGCTCTTCCTCTGCCACTCCGTACGGCAGTCGTACGAGAAGGCTTTGTCCCACTACGACGCCCTCGCCGCGGCCGGTCGCGCGCCGAGAGCGCTGGACGAGCCGGTCGTCGAGGCCTGGCTGCACCTGGGCCGCCCCGACCGGGCGGTCGAGCACGTACGACGGCGGCATTTCGCCCGGCCACGGGCCGTCGAGCAGACACTGCGCCTGCTCGATGCGAGACTGCGACGCCCGCTGGGGGTACGACTCGACGGCACCACCACGCTTCCGTTCGCCGACCACGAGCTCGCGCCCTACCTCCCGGCCGTGGCGGCGACCATCGACGGCGTGGACGTACGGGCACATCTCGACACCGGCGCCCCCTTCGTCGTCATGGGACCACGGCGCGCCGCGGAGACAGGCGTGGTGACCACCACGAGCGGCACCGGCTCCCACGGGTCACATCGCACCGAGCTGCGTCACGGCACCATCGCCGAGCTGCGCCTGGGCGCCGCGTCGCTGATGAACGTGCCGGTCCAGGTGCTCTCCACCCTCGTCGGCCCCCAGGACCTGGTGATCATCGGCACCAACGTGCTGGAACAGTTCCTGTCCACCCTCGACCACCCCCGCCACCGCCTCATCCTCTCCCCGAGACGCCACCCCGGCGCCGCCGCCGAACACTCCCGCCTCCTCGCGGACAGCCCCGTGGCGGCGGAGTTCGCCTTCCACCTCTGGGCGGATCACTACATGTTCGCGCGCGGCGGCTTCGGCCCGCGCGACGACCTCACCTTCTTCATCGACTCGGGCCTGGTCCACGTGGACGACGCCGTGGATCCCCCACGCCAGGCCGGCCTGCTGGCCACGTCCCGCCGCTACCGCGCCTGGGGCGTCCCGCGCCACCTGACCACCCGCCCGCACTTCGACAGCCCCGAGCCGGTGTCACTCGGCCCGCTCACCCACCAGGCCCCGCTCGTGGCCGTCGCGAGCTCCAGGACGACGCCGTGGCGCTCCTTCGGCGGCGTACGCGTCGACGGCGTACTGACACACGGCTTCCTCAAGGCGTACGCCTGGACGCTGGACTTCGACGAAGGACGGTACGTGTTCCGCACGGCGGCGTCTCACGACTGACATCCCCCTGACCTTCAAGGGAACGCGATCCGCTGGAACTGCTCCGGTGTCAGCTCGATGTCCGCCGCCGCCATGTTCTCCTCCAAGTGAATGGAGGAGCTGGTTCCCGGAATGGGGACGACGACGTCTGACCGAGCGAGCAACCAGGCGAGCGCCACCTGCGCCGGAGTCCCGCCGACCTCTTTCGCGACCCGCGCCAGAGCCCCATCGGCCGCGGCATGTGCACCGCCGCCCATGGGATACCAAGGAATGAACGCGATTTGCGCGGCGGTGCAATAGTCGAGCACCTCCTCATACCGCCGATCGCTCACGTTGTAGAGATTCTGTACGCTCGCGATCGGCACAATGCGGCGAGCTTCTTCTATCTGATCGACGCCGACTTGCGACAATCCGACATGGCGAATCTTTCCCTCATCCCTCAGTTGCTTGAGAGCGCCGATCTGATCGGCGAACGGCACCTGCGGATCGACCCGATGCAGCTGAAACAGCTCGATGCACTCCACCCGGAGCCGGCGCAGGCTGAGCTCCGCCTGCTGGATGAGGTATTCGGGCCGTCCCAGGGGTTTCCACTGTCCGCGGCCCGGGCGGCTCTGCCCCGCCTTGGTGGCGATGACCAGCCCTTGCGGGTAGGGATGCAGCGCCTCGGCGAGCAATTCCTCGTTGGCGCCGAGGGCATAGGCGTCGGCCGTGTCGATGAGGGTGACGCCGAGTTCTAGGGCTCGCCGTACGACCTGGATGGCCGGCGCCGGATCCTGAGGCGGGTCCCATTCCGTCAACCGCATCGCCCCGAAACCGATTCGATGAACGGGCAGGTCGCCACCGATCAGAAATTTCTCGCTGTTCATGCCGTCACCATGCCCGCCTCATTCATAAAGCACAAGGCAGATTTTCTTAGCACGATTTCGTAGCATTGCTTAGCCTCGATCTTTCTCGACCTTGAGTTGGTCGGCTGAAGTCTTCGGCTGGAGGTCGATTTCCTCGCTGTGGTCAGCGTGGGTGCCCGGCTGTCG